>NZ_DAMDBA010000036.1:47700-48982 GCF_032093395.1 Novosphingobium sp. | reverse complement strand
CTGGATAGAGCATCAGACTACGAATCTGAGGGTCGGACGTTCGAATCGTTCCGGGCGCACCATTCTCCTTTCGGGGAGTTTGGTCTTTGGTTGGAGAATGACATTGCGCCCGTAGCTCAGCTGGATAGAGCATCAGACTACGAATCTGAGGGTCGGACGTTCGAATCGTTCCGGGCGCACCACTTGCCACTATTGCACGAAAAACCCCGCAGAGCCTCGCTCCGGCGGGGTTTTTCGTGTGCGCGTTATCGGCACGAATCAAAAGGGCCGGAAACGCGGTTGCGTTCCCGGCCCTTGGTTGGATCAGCCGATGATTACTGGCCGCTAGGAGCTTCGCCCGCGGCCGCAGTGGCCGAGGGGGCTGCCTGTGCGTCCGCACCCGGCTGGCCGCCGGCGCTGGCCTGAAGCTGCGAGTTGAATGCCGTCGCGGTCATGCCCAGGGTCAGCGACTTGTCGGCACCCAGGCCGAAGTACGACTTCTTGAGCTGCGCCACCGAGCCGTTGCTGAGGTTCACGAACACATCGTCGCCCTCGACCTTGCTGACGGCGCCAAGCACGACGCCGTCGCTGCTCTTGATCGGCTTGCCGGCAACGAAGGCCGTGGCCAGTTCGGCGCTGCTCTCGGCCTTGGCGCCGTTCACGGCGGCTTCCAGATCGGCCTTGTTCATGCCGATGGTCAGGCCCTTTTCACGCATGGCGAAGGAAGCGGCCGGAAGGCCGGCGCGTGCCGTGCCGGTGTTGACGGTGACGACACCGCTCTGCACCGCTTCGACAGTGCCCACTTCGGAGCCGTCGGGGGCGTAGACCTTGGCGCCCACGGTCGGGGTTGCGGCAGCGGCGGATGCGGCCGGAGCGGCGCTCTGGGCCATGACGGCAACCGGGGAAAGGCTCGCGGCGGCGATCGCGGCGGCGATGACGGATTTCTTCATGGCGTACTCCTTCTCGATGCGGGGAACCCGAAAAGGCGACCCCGGCTCGGAAGCTCCCGACACACAATTGCGTGTGCAGGAGCGTGAATGGTGGTCCGGAAAAATCACGACCCGGACTATTTGTTCCAACCCGAAGATCGGAAGGCCCTTTCAGCTCGAAACTAACGAGCGGGAGAGATCGGGCCTGACGGTGCATGTTGCACACTTGCAACGGAATGGCGGCTGAATGGTCCCCGATCAACCGGCAGAGTGCTGCTTTTTTGCGATGAAATGGCGGAAATCCGCCAATCGACGATTTCTCGGGCGGCGGGCCGTGCGATCTGTCGGACAAGTCGGGTCCGGAACAACCTGCA
>NZ_DAMDBA010000036.1:9579-47690 GCF_032093395.1 Novosphingobium sp. | reverse complement strand
GACGGGTGATCCAGCAAGGCAGGTGATGATACAGAACTCGGCTAACGGGGAAGGCCAGGGCGAAGGCTCGGCTTCACCTTCTGTCTGGCGCTATGCCAAGGCGACACGTGCCTACGTCGTGATCGACGCGGCGGATTATTTCGAACTTATGCGCGGCGTCATGGAAGAGGCGCAGCAGCGCATCTTCATGATTGGCTGGGATTTCGATTCGCGGATCCTGCTGTCGTCCGGACGGCGCTGGTGGCAGCGGGGTCACCACGAGAGATTTCCGGCGCGCCTGGGATCCTTCGTCGTCTGGCTGGTCAGGAACAATCCAAAGCTGGAAATCCTGCTGCTCAAGTGGAACGTCTCGCTGATCAAGTCGCTCTTTCGCGGCACGATGGTCTTCGACCTCATCCGCTGGGCGCGGCGCGAGAGAATCGATTTCAAGTTCGACGGCGCCCATCCGATCGGATGCAGCCACCACCAGAAGATCGTGGTGGTGGACGATGTCTTCGCGGCCTGCGGCGGAATCGACATGACCTCCGACCGCTGGGATACGCCGGACCATCTTCCCGGCGATACCCGACGCAAGCGACCTTCAGGGCGGCTTTATGGCCCCTGGCACGACGTGACGATGGTGATGGAAGGCGAGGTTGCCGCGCGGTTGGGCGATCTGGGGCGCGAACGCTGGAAGGTGGCAGGCGGCGCGGAAATCCCGCCCTGTACCCCGCAGCAGACGTCACCCTGGCCGGAGGAACTTCGTGCCGAGTTTGAGAATGTCGAGATCGGCATAGCTCGCACGCGGGCCGAATATGGCGACTGCGCGCAAGTCAGCGAGATCGAGGCGCTGTTCGTGGAGCAGATCCGCCGGGCCAAGCGCTTTGTCTATGCCGAAACGCAGTATTTCGCGTCGCGGGCCATAGCCGAAGCGATTTGCGAGCGGTTGCTGGAAGACGATCCGCCGGAATTCCTCATCATCAATCCGCTGACTGCCGATGGCTGGCTGGAGCAGATCGCGATGGACACGGCGCGGGTGGAACTCGTGCGGACCTTGCGCAATGCGGATCCCACCGGCCGGTTCCGGATCTATTATCCCGTGACCTCGGATGGAACGCCGATCTACGTCCACGCCAAGTTGATGATCGTGGACGACGAGATCCTGCGGGTCGGATCGGCCAACATGAACAACCGCTCGATGGGGCTCGATTCCGAGTGCGACGTCTTCATCGATGCCGCGCGCCCGGCCAATGCCCACGTTACGCCAGCGATCACGGGACTGCGCCATCGCTTGCTCGCCGAGCACTGCGGGGTGACGGAGGCTGCCATCGCCGAGGCGCTCGATCGCCATGGCTCGATGCTGGCGGCCATCGAAAGCCTTGTGCCTTCGGGCAAACATCTGGAACCCTTGCCCTTGAAACATCTCACCGAAGCTGAAAGAGCGCTCGGTGAAAGTGCTCTGCTCGATCCGGAACGACCCGGTGAGATGTTCGAGCCGATCGAGCGGCGCGGTCTCTTCCGCCGCAAGGGGCAGCTCCTGCGGCTGCGCCTGATGGACAGATTGCGAAGGAGTAAGAAGGGATGAGCAGCCTTGACGGTCCCGACGAGGACAACCCGCTGGGCAAGCCGGCCGTCCCCGACCATGTGCAGCAGGCGATCCGCACGCTGATCGAATGGGCCGGTGACGATCCTTCCCGCGAGGGGCTGCTGGACACGCCCAAGCGCGTGGCACGTGCCTGGAAGGAATATTGCCAGGGTTACGGCGAAGATCCTGCCGTCCACCTCAGCCGCGTGTTCGAGGAAGTGGGCGGCTACGACGAAGTCGTGCTGCTCAAGGACATTCCATTCCAGTCGCATTGCGAGCACCACATGGCGCCGATCATCGGCAAGGCGGCAATCGCCTATCTGCCGAAGGACCATGTCGTGGGCATTTCCAAGCTTGCCCGCGTTCTTCATGGTTTCGCGCGCCGCCTCCAGATCCAGGAGCGCCTGACCGCCGAAGTGGCCCAGTGCATCTGGGACCATCTCCAGCCGCAGGGTGTGGCCGTGGTGATCGAGGCCAGCCATGCGTGTATGACGGCGCGCGGCGTGCGCACGCCGGGCGTGAGCATGATCACCAGCCGCATGATGGGCACGTTCCTCGACGATGAGCGCAGCCGCAAGGAAGTGCTCAGCCTGATGGGTTACTGACGCCGGCCCCACACACGAATAGAGCGACTGCGATTATCCCCGCCTGTCCGGCGCCGGGGGCTTGAAAAGCGCCCCGCGCCGCGGCGAAGGAGGCTGGATGCCGGGCAGCGTGCCGGGCTTCCCAGGGGGATATCTTGAGCGGACCGATCGAAACCGGGGAACTGCCCGCCGTCGAGGACGGACCCGGCCGGCGCTGGTTGGCGCTGGCCGCCATGCTGGTGCCCGCGGCGATGCTGGCGGTGCTCTTGCTGCGCCGCGTGTGGGACGTGGACATCTTCTGGCAGCTCAAGCTTGGGGAGATCATCCTCGCGCACGGTGGCCCGATCTCTCGCGAGCCGTTCGCGGCGCTTCACCTGGGCGAACCGCTACCGGCGGTAGGCTGGCTGGCCCAGGCCAGCATGGCCTTCGTACGCCGCATCGGCAGCTGGGATGCGCTGAGGCTTTACGACGCGCTCTGCTGGCTCGGCGGGTTCTGGGCGGTCGCGGGTGCATGCCGCGCCAGGGGGGCATCGCGCGAAGCCGTGGCACTTGCGCTGATCCTCGTATTCATGGCGGCCCTGCCGACCGCGAGCATCCGGCCGCAGAGCTACGCGGCGCTTTGCTTCGGCCTGCTGCTCGCCCTGCAACGGCTGCGTCTCCGGCCGTTGGCGACCGTCGCATTGGGTGCGCCGCTGCTGGTGCTGTGGCAGAACCTTCATCCTTCGGTCAGCGTGGCGGCTCTGGCGCTGGGGCTTCAGGCGGCGGTGGGCGCCATCGCATGCCTGCGCGATCGCACTCGGCCATTGCCGTTCGCTCCGGCGGTGCTGACGCTTGTGGCGATCGGGGCGATGTTCGCCACGCCGGATGGTTTCTCGATCCTGTCGATCTCGGCGACCAATGCGGAGATGAGCCTGGCGATCGGCGCCAGCGAATGGCGGCCGCTCTGGATCGAGAGCAACTGGATCAACGCCGTGCCGGTGCTGGTCACGGTCGCCGTGGCGATCGCTCTGCTGCTGCGCGGACGCGGACCTGTGGAGCCGTTCGAACTGCTGCTGGCGCTGGCGCTGTTTGCGCTTACCCTTACGGCCTATCGCTTCGTGCTGTTCTGGGCGATCGCCATGGTCCCGGTGATCGCACGGGCAGCATCCTGGCACAGTAAGCCGGAAGATCGGCAGATGCCGCGCTGGATTTCCCTTGCGGCCCTCGGTCTGGTAGCGGTGAGCGTGCCGGTTCTGGCGCCCACCCGCTTCGCCCCGAGCCTGCCGCTGGAGGCGCTCGCGCACCTGAAGCGACAGGATGTGCGCGGCACCATCTATGCCGACTTTCCCTACGGCGGGGCCGTGATCGACATGGGGTGGCCGGCCTGGCACGTGGCCTATGACGGGCGCTACTACCGCTATGCGCGCGAGGAATGGCGCTACAACGGCGGGATCGAGAACGGCTATGTGCCGTTGGTGGACGTCATCGCCAAATGGCACCCTGCCGCCTTCGTGATCCAGGAAGAGCACAACGCGCCACTGGCCGGGGAACTGGCCCGCTCTCGCCGCTGGAAGCGGATCTATCGCGGGCCGGACGGCGTGGTCGTATACGTTCCCCGCTCTCGATAGGGCGTCATTTCGTCGGAGCGTGAGGCGTCCCGCCCGAGAAGGCGTCCGCGATCGAGCAGGCGGCGGGGCCGAGGATGACCACGAACAGCGTCGGCAGGATGAACAGGATCAGCGGTACGGTCATGATCGCGGGCAGGCGCGCGGCTTTCTCCTCGGCGCGCATCATGCGTTCGTTGCGGAATTCTGCCGAGAGCACGCGCAGTGCCGATGCCAGCGGCGTGCCGTAGCGCTCGGTCTGGATCATCGTGGTGACGACCCCGCGCATGGCATCGAGATTGACGCGATAGGCCAGGTTCTCGAAGGCATGGCGCCGCTCGGTAAGGAACGACAGCTCGATCGAAGTGAGCGAGAACTCCTCTCCCAGCTCCGGATAGGCACGGCCGAGTTCGCGGGCGACGCGATCGAAGGCGGCGTCCACGGTCAGGCCGGCCTCGGCGCAGATCACCAGCAGGTCGAGCGCATCGGGCAGGCCCTTGCGGATCGCGTCGGTGCGCTTGGTGATCATGTTCTTGATGAAGATGTCCGGCCCCTTGTAGCCGGCGATCAACATTGCCGCGAAGCCGATGAAACGCTTGAAGCTGCTCCACTGCGGGAAATAGTCTATCCCGTAGATCACCAGCGCCGCCGTGCCGCCCAGCACGATCGGGGCGACCAGCCGCGCGAAGACGACGGCGACGGCCCATTCCTTGTTGCGGATGCCGGCCTGGGCCAGTTTCTGTTCGATGTCCCGCAACTGGCTGTCCTGGAGCATCTTCAGCTTGCCCAGGAAAGCGCCCATCCGGTCGGTGGTTTCGTTGCGGCGCACCACGCTCTGGCGCTTGCGCGGCGCGGCGGTGATACCGGCCTTGAGCGCCTCTCGCCGCTGGTTCAGCGCCTTCACGCGCTTGGCCATGGGATCGCGCACGGTGATGGCGGCATAGATCGCCAGCATCACGGCGAAGGCAGCGACCATCGAGAGCAGGGTACCGACGAAGATGACGTCGAAACCGAGGAGGGTGGGGCCGGATTGTGGCATCTTGCGGTCTGTCCTGCGCTCAGATTTCGAAGCTGACCATCTTGGCCATGATGAAGGCGCCGATGCCCATCCAGACGGCGCCGCCCAGGCCCGCCACGGTCAGGCGGTCGTCGGTGAAGAAGGTGCCGATGTAACCGGGGTTGATCCACCAGATCATGCCGAAGACGATGAAGGGAAGGGCGCCGACGATATAGGCGGATGCCTTCGATTCCGAACTCATCGCGCGGATCTTCAGCTTCATCTGCGAGCGCTTGCGCAGCACGTCGGACAGGTTCGCCAAGGTTTCGGCCAGGTTGCCGCCGGTTTCCCGCTGGATGGCCAGGGTGATGCAGAAAAAGCTGAATTCCGGGATGTCTAGCCGGTCGGAGGTGTCCTGAAGGGCGTCCTCCATGGTCCGGCCGATCTTGATGCGTTCGGTGATGAGCTTGAATTCCTCGCCGACCGGCCCGGGTACTTCCTTGGCAACGACGCCAAGCGTTTCCGTAACCGGCAGGCCCGAACGCAGGCCGCGTACCAGCAGTTCGATCGCGTCGGGAAACTTTGCGTTGAAGGCGTTGGTCCGCCGCGCGATTAGCTTGTTCAGCACGAAGTGCGGGATGCCGGCACCGACGAACAGGCCGAACGCAAGCGCCAGGGCCAGCGCGCCGGTCTTCAGCGCGACGAGCAGGGCCACGACCAAGCCAAGTCCTGCCGAGGTAGCGAGGTATCGATTGATCGACCAACTGGCACCGGAACGGTGCAGGCGCAGGGCCAGCGCATCGATCCGCGAGCCCGATCCGGCCTTCTTGTGCGTCATCGGCCGTCGCGCCGCTACGGCCTTGCGCATCTGCGCCTCCACGCGATCGGTCGTGCTCTGCGAGTGGCGGTAACGCACCGATTTCAGACGGCGCGTGGATTCCTTGGCGGGGGACGGGCCGGAAAAGGCGGTCCAGACCAGTGCCGCCGCGCTCAGCAGGCCGACTGCCACCAGGAGGAGCTGCATCATGTTCATGGCCGATCGGTGCCCACTTCGCAGCCCCTCAGCGAGGAGCCGTTTCCTTCTTCGCCACGGCCTTGCCCATGAAGGCCTTGAGATCGAGCTTGCCCAGCAGCGAAGGCTTGACGGTCGCCCCGCCGGTTCCTGCTTCACTGGTTACGGTTGCCGTGTCGCCGGACTCGTCGAGGATCATCCGCGCAAGATCGCGGATCGCGGTGCCGGCGCGATTGCCGCGATTGGTGTCCGCGAAGGTCCGTCCCAGCTTGGCGGCCAGGGAAGCCGCCTTGAGGTCGTAGGGAATGGTCACTTGCAGGGTCGTCTCGATCGAGGCTTCGAAATCGGCCTTGGTAATCTCGGCCAGACTCGGCTGGACCTTGTTCGCCACCACGAAGACGCGGGCGTGAGAGGCGTTCGCCTTGAGCCAGGACAGCATGCGGATCGTGTCCCGCGCCGATGCCAGCGTCATTTCCACCACCAGAACCACGGCATTCACATTGGCCAGCAGTTGCGGGAAATTGATCAGCATGTTGCGCGGCATGTCGATCACGGTCATCTCGAAAGCCTGACGGAATTCCTCCTCAAGCTGGATGAAGGCCGAACCGTCGGTCATCAGCGGGGTGCCGATGGCTGCCTCGGCCGAAAGGATCGCCAGGTTGTCGTTCGCGCGGATCATCGCGCGTTCGATGAACAGACCGTCGATGCGGCTCGGGTTCTCGATGGCGTCGGTCAGGCCGCGGCCCGGCTCCAGGTCGAGGCAGAGCGCTCCGGTGCCGAAATGGATGTCGAGGTCGAGCAGGGCGGTCGGCAGCTTGTCGTCGGCGCTGAACAGCCAGGCGAGCGAGGTCGCCAGCGTGGAGGCGCCTACCCCGCCGCGCGTGCCGATCACCGCCGTCGAGAAATGCGACCGCGCCGTGCCTGCCTCATGGCCGCGCGGGGCGGAGAACACTGCCTGCGCGTGGGCCAGGGTGTCGCGGACGATGCCGGGCGTCAGCGGCTTGAGCAGGTAGTCCTGGATGCCGCTGGCGAGCAGGTCTCGATAGAGACGAACGTCGTTGACCTGACCAACGGCGATGACGACCGTGCCGGGCTCGCAGACTTCGGCCAGGGCATTGATGTCGTTGAGGGGATCGCCGCTTTCCGACAGATCGACCATGAGGATGTTCGGGCTTGCGGAGATCGACAGCGACTGGACCGCGTTGCGCAGGCCGCCCCGGTTGCACATTTCCGGCGGCCAGCCCATTTCGAGCGCGATGGGGCGCAGCACGTCGAGCGAGGCGTCGTCGCACATGTAGGCGGCGAACTGGCCGCGACCTTGGCCGCCGCCCGATTTCCAGGGTGCGTTCATGGATCAGTTCGCCTTGCTGGAGGTGGCCGAAACGGAATTGCCGCCGGTCGGTGCGGCCTTGCGATAGGCTTCGATCGCCTTTGACGAACTCATCACCGTTGTCTCTCCGGTATCGCGGGCGCCGTGGGCCAGGTCTTCCGGGTTCGCGACCATCGCGGCCAGGTTGGAATTGGTGGCGCAGCCGTAGTTGCCGGAAAGGCCGTTGTTGGGATTGAAGTCGCTGCCGGTCGACCAGTCCGGGCAGCCGGGGACAGAGGCCTTCGATCGCACGACGACGATCCGCGCGATACCCGCATCGATGTAGCCTTCCGTCACCGGAACGCCTTCGGCGAGCACCAGGCCATGGCGCCCCGCCATCGCATCGACGGCGCCGCGCACGGCCGGATTGCCCGAGGGATCGTCGAGGTAGACCCGGTCGCCATACTTGAGGCCCATGGCCTCGAACCAGCCCGCAAGTCGGGTGGGTTCGCCGGAGCCGAGACCGGAGCCGTCGGTTCGTACGTCCAGCGTGTAGTTGACCCGTTCGACCACCGGCTGGTGCACGCTGTTCATCGAGCGATTGGTGGGCATGCCGCCGCACCCTGCCAGCAGCAGGCCAAGCGAGAATGCGAGAGAAGTGCCGAGGATGCGGCGCGCGATAGGATTGGACGTCGACATCATCTTTCTCACTTCAGGCTGAAACCGGGGCGGGCGGCGGTATCCGCCGGGCGCCTGGCACTTTTTCCGCTTGCGGGCGCCGGGGCTGAAGCTGCACCCGCACCCAGGCCGGTTGTGTCACCCGTTGCGTTCGTCCTGGCCTCGGGGCGCTTGCCGCCGCTGCTGCCGTCGCTCTCCATGTTGCCGAGCAGGCGCTGGAGATCGTTGGGTGCATTGAACCCGTCCGTCGGCAGGGCGATCTGCGAGGCGTCCACCGGATTGACGAGGTAGGGCGTCACCACGATCACCAGTTCCGTCTCGCCCCTGCCGTAGCTGGTGGACCGGAACAGCGAGCCCAGGATCGGCAGGTCGCCGGCGCCGGGCAGCTTCTGGATGGTGTTAGTGGAATTGTTGCTGAGCAACCCGGCAATCATGAAGCTCTGGCCCGAGCCGAGTTCCACGGTGGTCTCGGTGCGGCGCACGGTCAGCGCGGGCACTTCGTAGCCGTTGAAGTTGACCGCGCCCTGGCTCGAAAGCTCGGAGACTTCGGGGCGCACGCGCATCGAGATCCGGCCGTTGGCAAGCACTGTCGGCGAATAGCTGAGGCTGACGCCGTACTTCTTGTATTCGATCGAGGTGGTGCCCAGCGCCTGGCTGATCGGGATCGGATATTCGCCGCCCGCCAGAAACTCCGCCGTCTCGCCCGACAGCGCGGTGAGGTTCGGCTGGGCGAGGGTGGTGACGAGCCCCACCGTTTCGCCGGCGTCGAGCGAACCCAGGATGTTCACGCCGAGCAGCTTGCCGGCCGCGGCCAGCGTGCTGCCGGTGGAATTGGTGGCGACACTGCTGCCGGGAACTTTGGTGCCATCGGGCAGGGTAACTTCGACATCGCCGCCTACACCGAGCGGCAGGCCCGGCACGTGCTGTTTGATCGCGCCCTGGCCGATGCCGAACTTGAAGCCGCTGGTGGCGTCGATCGTCGACATGTTGACCGCGAGCGACTTGACCAGCGAGCGGCTGACTTCGGCAATGCGGACCTGCAGGTTGACCTGGAGCGGCGTGGCCATGCGCAGGCGGCTGATGACGTTCGCTTCCTTGCCGGCATAGGCCTGGACGAGGCGTTCCGCCTCGGCCGCGTCATCGGGCGTCTTCACCGTGCCGGTCAGCAGGAAAGTGCTGGAGCCCATCGTCGAAACGCCGATCCGGGCCTCCGGCATGGCGAGACGCAGCATCGCATCGACGCTGTCCAGATTGGAGCCGACCCGGACGGTCGCAGACCAGATCACCGCGCCCGCCGCATTGCTGGCGTAGACCGTCGTCGTGCCGCCGGCCTTTCCGAAGACGTAGAGCTGCCTTGCAGTCTTGACCTGTACGTCCGCCACGGCGTCGTTGGCGACGAAGACGTCGGCCATGGCGCCCGGCACGTTCACCAGCTGGCCGTTGCCGATCGAAAGCGTCATGTCCTGCGCGGGCGCGATCACTGACTGGGCTCCGGCGGGTGCGGACACGATGGCGATTGCGCAGGCCGCCACCAGTGCGGAGGAGGCACAGGCACGCAGCATGGATTTCAGAAGGCGCGTCTGCATCGTGGAAACTTTCGACGAAGGGATGCGAACGATTGCGGGCATAATGGTGGCCTCGGACATCAATTCTTGCCCACCGGTTCTTCGGTGGTCTCCTTGCCGCGCGTCACCCGCACGACCGGCCCGGTGCGAACCGGCGCGGCGGAAGGTGCTTGCGGTCCGGCGGCAACGGCCACGGTACGGGCGGCGACTTCGGCGCCCGTCGCGGGACGGCTCGACCGCTGGAAGCGGGAGACGTCCCCGCCGGTCATGTAGGTGGAAGCGCCTTCGATGGGGCGGTTCATCGCATTGCGCATGAGCTGCTCTTCCTGCTCGCGCGTCGCGCCCTCGGGCACTTTGACATCGCCGCTGGCAAGGATGCGCTCGAACTCGACCTGGCTGTCGGCAATGGCGCGCAGGGAAAGGCTGAGCGTGCCGATTTCCTGCGCCACGGCGACCTTCTCGGCAATGCGCGGCGTGACTTCGAGCGTGACCGTGCTGAAGGCATGGACCACGGTCTTGCCGTCCACCACTTCGTTGTCGGTAGCCTGGTCGGTCGCGAGCACGCGCAAGTTGCGCAGGATCGTTTCCGAGGCGCGCAGGCTCTGGCCACCGTCGTTGCCGGCGACCTGCTGGGTGAGCACGAGATCGACGTGGTCGCCCGGAAAGACGAAGCCGCCGACGCCGGTCCTGGCGGAAACCGGGATGGTCACGGCGCGCATGCCGGGGCCGAGCGCAGCAGCCAGGAAGCCACGGTCGCCCGGCGCCACCAGCGCACCCTGCGTGACGGGCTGGCCTGCCGTGATCTGAAAGCGGACGACGGTGCCGAGCAGCTTTTGCATGTCGGCCTTTCCGTCGATGTAATAGGCGTCCTTCACCAGTTCGCTGGGCCAGTCCTGGTAGGACACGGCGTCGGCGGTGATGATCGTGCCGACCGGCAAGGCGCGCTGGGCGACGAGAACCTTGGGGCCGGTGGGCTGCGCGGTCGCCACGGCCTGGGCCTGGGGCGCGGCCGAACCGGCGAACATCGAGCGGGCAGCCATCGCCGTCACCACTGCTATCAGCAGCGCGGCAACCAGCAGCACCAGCTTCTTCCTATCCATGTCTAAGCGACCCCCTGCATGTCTTCGGAAAAACCAGGCATCCGAAGCCGTAACCCCTAGGTCCGAAATCACTGCAAATCGTGATCGGGCCTACCTACGTAGAATCGCTTAAATTGGTTAAAATCGAGTTCATCCAGAAACCTGCGTGAACAACGCTTGTTCGGCGATCACCCAGAGCGCGGCCGCCGAAATGGCGACACCGTAGGGGATCGGCAGGCGCGATTTCTGGCGGCGCATGATATGGCGGAACCCGAAGAGAAACAGCGCGACCACCGCGAGTGCTGCAACGACCAGCAGCCAGGTCTGCGGAACCGCGAGATGGATGGCCTCCAGTCGCTGCGGCGACATCAACGGGCGGTGCATCGCCAGTGCATGGACGATGCTGCCCGCCAGCAGCACCCATCCGATCGCAACGATCCAGCCGATCGCATCGCGAAGGGTTTCGCCCGGCATGCGCTCCATGTTGAACGCGGCCATGGCGATGGAGGCACCGCCACCGATCATCGCCATGAGCACGATGACCTGCCCGAAATGGGCCGGCGCAAACCAGAGCGCCAAAGCCGTGAGCAGCTTGACGTCACCGCCCCCCATCTGGCGCAGGGCGAAGAGGGCGCAGGCCACGGCGAAAGTGATCACGCAGAGCCCGACCTGCCAGGCAACCGCGCTCCAACCGAATCCCATGGACCACCACCATAGCGGCGCGGCCAGGGCGATCGCGAGATTGAGGGCGTTGTCTATCTCGCGCCGCTTGAGATCGGTGAAGGCCGCGACCAGCAGGGCGATTGCCAATGCCAGCAGCAATGCATACGAAAAGGCTCCGCCCGGCATCGTGTTTCCCCTAGGTCCGGGGCGCGATCTAGCGGATACCGCTTACGAAACAGTAACCAAGTATCGAGGCCCAAGTCAGCCAGGTGACCATTCCCGCAACCGAGAGCAAGCCCGTTTTCAGCCGCTTTTCGCCGTCCTTGGGCGACATCGCGCGCGAGGCCGCCAAGGCGCGTCGGGCGATCCCCGAAGGTGTCGTCGAGAGTTTCTGGACCGGCCCGAGCGGACCGGAGCCCTTGCGCCGGATCGACTGGCCGGTAGCCGGAACCCGAGGCTCGATCCTGTTCCTGCCGGGGCGCGGAGACTGCTACGAAAAGTGGCTGGAAACGCTGGAGCAGTGGCACCTCGAAGGCTGGGCGGTCAGTTCGATCGACTGGCGGGGGCAGGCGCTCAGCGGCCGTCTCGGTTTCGATGCGACGACCGGGCACGTTCCCGACTTCGACCTGTGGGTCGAGGATCTCGCCGCCTTCTGGAATGCGTGGGCCGCCGATCGGCCGGGGCCGCATGTGCTTGTCGGCCATTCGATGGGCGGGCATCTCGCGCTGCGGGCTGCCGCTCAGGGGAAGGTCCGGCCGGATTCGCTTGTACTGTCCGCGCCGATGCTGGGCATTCATCCCGCGTGGGTGCCGTCGGGGCTGCTCCATGCCGTCGCGCGCGGAATTGCCGGGCTGGGCGATTCGCGTCGTCCGGCCTGGAAGCACAGCGAGAAGCCGGAGCTTCTCCCACATGCCCGGTCGCAGCTGCTCACGCATGACAAGGCCCGTTACGCCGATGAGAACTGGTGGCGCGAACGGCGGCCGGGCATCGTCATGGGGCCGGCAAGCTGGGGCTGGATCGAACGGGCGCTGGCCTCGATCGGTCTGCTCGAAGCCAAAGGCGCGCTGGAAGCGATGAAGGTGCCGGTACTGCTGCTGGCCACCCGCTATGACGGGCTCGTTTCCTGGCCGGCAATCCGGCGTGCCGCGCGCAGGCTGCCTCGGGCCGAACTTTTGGCCTTCGGGCACGAAGCCCGGCACGAAATCCTGCGTGAGAGCGATCCAGTGCGTGATCGGGCACTTGCGACCATTCGGGACTTCCTGAACCGGACCGCGCCCGTTAGGGGCTGACCCCCTATGGATGCGAGGTTCGATATCGTCGTAGTGGGCGCCGGCATGGCAGGCGCTTCGCTGGCCGCCCGGTTGGGAAAGCAGGCCCGCGTGCTTGTGATCGAGGCCGAGGAGAGCCCCGGCTACCATGCGACCGGCCGGTCTGCGGCATTCTGGACGGAGAGCTACGGCGGCCCGCAGGTCAAGCCGCTGACCACCGCCTCCGGCCCCGAACTGCACCGTCTGGGCGTGCTCACGCCACGCGGCGCGCTGACGATCGGCCGGACCGGACAAGAGCGAGACATTGCTGCTTTCGCGCAGACCTACGGCGGCGTCGGCATCGCCGTAGAGCGGCTGGATCGTGCGGAGATCGCGGCACGCATTCCCGATCTCAAGCCGGAATGGACCTGCGGCGTGCTGGAGCCCAGCACCTGCGACATCGACGTGGCGGCGCTTCACCAACATTACCTCGCCACCGCGCGCAAGGCGGGCGTGGCGCTATGGTGCCGCGCGGGCCTTGCAGCCGCCACGCGCGTTTCTGGTGGCTGGGCGCTCACGCTGGCCGATGGTCGCCGGATCGGTTGCGACATGCTGGTAAACGCGGCAGGCGCCTGGGCCGATCCGGTCGCGCGCAAGGCTGGGGTCGAGCCGCTGGGCATAGCGCCCTTTCGTCGCACCATTGCGCAAGTCGCGATCGAGCCCGTCGCGCCGGACAGCTTGCCGCTGGTCCTCGATGTCGCGGGCGGGTTTTATTTCAAGCCCGAAAGCGGCCGCCTCTGGCTGAGCCCGCACGACGAGACGCCCAGTTCGCCCTGCGACGCCGCGCCGGAGGAAATCGACGTGGCGCTCGCGATCGACAGGTTCGAGCAGGTGGTCGATCGGCCGGTCCTGCGCGTGGAGCATCGCTGGGCAGGCTTGCGCTCCTTCGCGCCGGACCGGCTGCCGGTCTACGGTTTCGATCCGCAGGACGGTGCGTTCTTCTGGTTCGCCGGGCAGGGCGGCTTCGGCATTCAGACTGCCCCCGCCGCTGCGGTGCTGGGGGCGGGGCTGTTGTTGGGGAAGGTGATGGGTGAGGTCGATCCTGAGCCGTTTGGGCCGGGACGGTTTTTAGGGAGGTGAAGTCCTGGGGGATGATCCCCCAGACCCTCGGAATATCGATCTTGCGCGCCGCCTAGCCGTCGTGCGCTCCGTGCGGCGCAGCCATTTTGTCTTCCGACGCCACCATGGGCGCATTACGGAGTTGGCTAGCGTGACCTCGACAGTCCTGGGGGTGCAGGGGGGCTAAGCTCCCCTGCTTTTCCTTTCCTTCACTCGTTATTCTCAGCCTGCTGACTTGCCCCGCTACCCTTCCGCCCTGGCGCAACGAAGTGCCAGGCCAGCAAAACCGGCTCCAGCACTGCCATGCCCACGAAGATGCTCACGAGCCGATGCACTGCGGGCATGATCTCCGCGTCGGCGTAAGAGTCGGGCACGAGGACGACGAGCACCGCGAGGGTGAACTGGAGCCCGAGGTAGGTCACGTTGGGCAGGCCATTCTCGATATGCCTGCCGATCACGATGCCGAGGCACGTCCCGGCGATCAGCACCGGCGCGCTGCCCTGGGCGAGCAGGAGCACCGCCAGCCCCAGCGCGCCGCCCGCGAGACAGCCCAGCGTACGTTGGAACAGACGGCGGGTAACGGGTACGAAACCGCTCGCGCCGATGCCGCTGACGGGCACGATCATCACCGCCATCACGGTGACGGCGGCCTGGGCCATCTGCGGCAGTTGGAACAGGGCGTGAAGCACCGGTAGCACGGCGATGGCGATCCCGGCCTGCGCGGCGTGGCGCGCGGCGTGAGGGTGCCACTTCATCCGGTCCGGTGCCGGCTTTCGCCCGGCCAGCCATCTCCTGCCCGAAAGTGTGGCGGCGCAAAGGCTCACGATGACGCAGGCGGCCGTACCGGCGATCACTTCCAGCATACGCGTCTGCGCGAAGTGGATGGTGTCGAGGTCCGGGTGCTCCAGCTTGTCGAGCAGGATCATCTCGAAGGTCAGGCCGAACAGCAGCCAGGCATAGGCGCGCCGGGCGGTGATCATGCCGTAGAGGCCGACCGCGCCCACCAGCGCGGCGCTGACCATGGCGAGCGGCAGGGAATGGGCGGCATAGGGAACGATCGCCAGGGCCAGCAGCGATCCGATCGCGGTGCCGGCGATACGCATCGCACCGCGCAGGAGCGTTTCGGCAGTCTCGCTCTTGAGCAGGACGAAGGCGGTGAAGGCCGCCCAGGCCACCACTTTCGCGCCGATCAAATGCGCAAAGAGGATCGCCAACATGACCGAGGCGACGCAGGCCCATTCGTCCGCCATGCGCGGGCCGGGCGTCACGAGGGCGCGCGCTTCCTCGCGTAGACGGTCGCGGATGACGGTCGATGAGGGGAAGCGAGGTTCGGGAGCAGGCAGCAGCGGGCTCCCGCTACTTTCCGGCGGCGACCGCCGCGTCGCTGGCCAGTTTGTCCACGCGTTCGTTCTCTGCGTGGCCGGAGTGGCCGCGAACCCATTCCCAGTGGACCTTGTGGCGGGCGACCGCCTCGATCAGGTCATGCCAGAGGTCGGCATTGCGCACCGGCTGCTTGCTGGCATTGATCCAGCCCTTCTTCTTCCAGCCGTGCACCCACTTGGTGATACCGTCGATCACGTACTTGCTGTCGGTCTGGAGCGTGATCTCGCAAGGCTCGGTAAGGGCATTGAGGCCCTTGATGACGGCCGTCATCTCCATGCGGTTGTTGGTGGTGTCAGGCTCGCCGCCCGACATCTCTTTCTCGTGGACGCCCATGCGCAGCAGCACGCCCCAGCCTCCGGGGCCGGGATTGCCCTTGCAAGCGCCGTCGGTGAAGATTTGTACCTGCTTCATGCCGCGAAAATACCGGAATTGGCCGGATCGGCATAGAATTCGAGGCGGCGGGCGAAGGCCATGGGATCCTTGGGCGTGACGAGGGCGTCCTCCGGCGTGTTCAGCCAGTCGTAGGCGCGGGTCGCCAGGAAGCGGATTGCCGCGCCGCGCGCCAGCAGCGGCAGGGCGGCGCGCTCGGCATCGGAGAGCGGGCGCACGGCTTCGTACCCCTCGATCAAGGCGCGCGACAGGTCGGGGAGGAACTGCGTGCCATCATTGCTGAAGCACCAGGCCGTGTGGGTGACGACGACATCGTAAGCCAGCAGATCGGTGCAGGCGAAGTAGAAGTCGATCAGCCCGGTGACCTTGCTTCCCAGCATCAGCACGTTGTCGGTGAAGAGGTCGGCATGGATCACGCCGCTGGGCAGGTCTGAAGGCCACTGTCCGGCCAATCGGGCCAGTTCGCGTTCCACCAGTGCACCGAGGTTGGGGTCTATCGATTCCAGCCCTTCGCGCGTGCAGTCGCCCAGCAGTTGCTGCCATGCCGGCAGGTCCAGCGAGTTTGCGCGCGATCGTCCGAAGTCCGCTGCGGCGAGGTGGATCTGCGCCAGCGCCGCGCCCACCGCGCGGGCCTGTGCGGGAGTCGGCTCGGAAACGGAAACGCCGGGCAGGAACTCGATCAGCGCCAGAGCCTTGCGGTTCTCGCCTTCGCCGATGAAGCGATGGCTGGCGCCGTCGCGGTCGTGCATGGTGCGCGGTACCGGGCAATCGCGTGCGGCGAGATGGTCCAGCAGGTCGAGGAAGAACGGCAGTTCGGAAACGTCCGTCCGGCTCTCGTAGACGGTGAGGATGAAGCGGCGGGCTTTCTCTGCCTGTTGCGTCTCGATCAGCCAGTTGCTGTTGGACACGCCTTCGGCGATGCCCTTGGCTGAAACCAGCGTGCCGACGTCGAACGTCTCGATGATCGCGGACATTTCCTCCGCGCCAAGTCGGGTATAGACTGCCATGACTTTACTGGATTCCTTCAGCGGGCGAGCTGGCGCGGCAGCTTGAACGTGATGGTTTCCTCTGCGGTCACCCGTTCCTCGGATTCGACTTCGCGCAGTTCCTTGATCCGGGTGATCACTTCGTTGACCAGTTCCTCCGGTGCCGAGGCGCCGGCGGTCAGGCCCAGCGTTGCAATATCTGCCAGCCATTCCGGTTCGACGTCGGCGGCGCGCTGGATCATCTGGCCGCGCGAGCCGGCACGTTCCGCCACTTCGACAAGGCGAAGCGAGTTCGAACTCTTGGGCGATCCGATCACCAGCACCAGGTCGCAATCGGGGGCGATCTGCTTGACGGCCGCCTGACGGTTGGACGTCGCGTAGCAGATGTCTTCCTGCTTGGGGGCAACCACCTGGGGAAAGCGTGCCTGGATCGCGGCGATGATCCCGGCGGTATCGTCCACCGACAGCGTCGTCTGCGACAGATAGGCAAGTTCGCAATCCGACGGAACATCGACGGTAGCGACATCCTCGATCGTCTCGATCAGAGTCATGTTGCCTTCGGGAACCTGTCCGAACGTGCCGATCACTTCCGGATGGCCGGAATGGCCGATGAACAGGATGTGGCGACCGTCCGCGATCTGCCGCTCCGCCTGACGGTGGACCTTGCTGACGAGCGGACAGGTTGCATCCAGCCAATCGAGCCCACGGGCGGTCGCCTTGGCCGGTACCGACTTGGGCACGCCGTGGGCGGAGAAGATCACCGGCACGCCGTCCGGCACCTGGTCTACGCTTTCCACGAAGACCGCGCCCTTGGCCTTGAGATTGTCCACCACGTACTTGTTGTGCACGATCTCGTGCCGAACGTAGACCGGGGCGCCGTAGATCTCGATGGCACGCTCCACGATCTCGATCGCGCGGTCCACCCCTGCGCAAAAACCGCGCGGTGCTGCGATCAACAGGCGAAGAGGCGTTCCGGAACGTGGCGGGCCGGAACGGGGCGGGTTCGGAGACGGAAAGGGCGCGTTCATGATTGGGGCTCTAGCGCTTTGCCGCTCGCACCGCTAGGGCAAGCCGACGTCTTCGAGGAACCTCACGATGAATGCACGCCGCCTGACTGCCACTGTCCTCTGCTCCGCCGCCGCGGTGTCCGCGCTGAGCGGCTGCGCCAAGAAGGGAGAGATCGTGGTCGATTCGGGCGTGGGCATCACCGCCGTGCGGTCTGCCTGCCCGGCGGTCGGGATTCCCGACTATACAGGCGACATGACGCTGTTCCGCGCGCCGAATGATCGCACCGCCGCCAATATCGACTTGGAAGCTGCCATGACCAACGTGCGCACCGTGTGCAACGAGCAGGGCGGTGACAAGGTCTTCGCGAAAGTGGAGTTCGACGTGCTGGCGCGCCGGAACGACAAGCAGGGCGCCCGCCAGGTGACGCTGCCGTTCTTCGTCTCGGTCCTCCAGGGCGGAAGCGCCGTGGTTTCCAAGCGCGTCGGCCGTGTCACGCTCACTTTCGCGGATGGTCAGGATCGTGCGCAGGCCCATGCCACGGGATCGGCCTTCATCGATCGTGCCGCCGCGACGCTGCCTGCCGACATTCGCGAGAAGATCACGCGCAAGCGCAAGGCGGGCGATGCCGATGCTGCCGTCGATCCGCTTTCGGATCCCACCGTCAAGGCAGCCGTTGCCCGTTCGAGCTTCGAAGTCCTGATCGGCTTCCAGCTCGACGAGGCGCAGCTGGCCTACAACGCCACGCGCTGAGAGGCCCGCTCCAGCGGCTTCGGAAAGATCGAGGCCGGGAGCGTCCTAGGCCTTACCCGATCCGCGATGCCTGCCGTTTGCCGCATTCCCCGCGGTTTTTCAGCGCTTGTCCGATTGCGTCTTGGGCACCGCGTGCCAAAGCCTTGCGGTCGCGCCGATCCGCTTCGTCCAGCGGCTTCAGGAAGTGCAAGGTAACCCTGAGCGGCTTCGTGCGTGCAAGAATGCGCAGGGCGTTGTCCAGGCCCGGTTCGTCGCCGATCCAGGCGATTTCGGCCGCATCGCTGCCGTAGTCGATCCAGACCGGTTGGGCGGCGATGTCCGCGTCTTCCGTGCCGATGGCGGAGAGTAGCGACGACTTGAACGGCAGCAGCGTGACGCCGTCGGAGGTGGTGCCTTCGGGGAAGATCGTCAGCGCTCCCGTTTCCCGCAGTGCCTGGCGGACCTGCTCCACTTGCGCGGAAACGGTGCTGCGGCGATGGCGGGCGATGAAGATCGTGTCGTTGAGCGCGCAAAGCCATCGCAGGGGCGCGAAGCCGGCCAACCCGTCATGCGCGACGAAGGCGGTTCGGGTAACGCCCGACAGCGCGGGGATATCCAGCCAGCTTACATGAGTGGCAAGGAAGAAAGTGTTGGAGAGGGAGCGCGTACCTTTCACGGCGACGCGAAGCCCGCTGACGACGCCTACCAGCTTCAGGAAGAACGGAGGCACCGGATTGCGCTTCGTGACGGGCGCTAAAAGGTAATAGGCGGGAACGCATGTCGCCAGCAGCACAAGCAAACACAAAAGGCGGACAGCTACCAAGGGCCATGCCCAGGGTGCGATCCGCCTTTTCATGAAGGAAGCCTTGGCCGCAGCCTCGGCGTTCACTTGCGCTTTTCGCCTTCCTCGCGGTCGATCCGCACTCCGAAGAGTTCCATGCGGTGGTCGACCAGGCGGAAGCCAAGCTTTTCCGCGATCTGGCGCTGAAGCGATTCAAGCTCGGGATCGACGAATTCGATCACCTGGCCGGATTCGACGTCGATCATGTGGTCATGATGTGCTTCCGGCGCCGCTTCGTAGCGGGCGCGACCATCACCGAAATCATGACGGTCCAGAATGCCGGCTTCCTCGAAGAGGCGCACGGTGCGGTAGACAGTGGCGATCGAGATGCCCGGATCCAGCGCGGTGGCGCGTTCGTGGAGTTTCTCCACGTCGGGATGGTCGGTACTCTCGGACAGCACTCGGGCAATGATGCGGCGTTGTTCGGTGATCCGAAGGCCGCGTTCGGCGCAGAGCGCTTCGAGGTCGATAGGTTGATGCACGTTTGACCCGTATCAATGAAAAGGCACGGCAACCTAGATAGGCTGCCGTGCCCATAATCACAACCGCAGAACGTCGATCGGAAAGACCGACGTTTCTCGTTGGACGCCTTATGCGGCGACCGTCTTGGGCTTGCGTCCGCGGCGAGCGTTCGGCTTGCGGCCCAGACCGATCTTCTTGGCCAGTTCGCGGCGCTTCTCGGCATAGTTGGGAGCGACCATCGGATAGTCGGCGGGCAGGTTCCAGCGCGCGCGATACTCTTCCGGGGTCATGTTATAGTGCGTCATCAGGTGGCGCTTCAGCATTTTCAGCTTCTTGCCGTCTTCAAGGCAGACGATGTAGTCCGGCTTGACCGAAGCGCGAACCGAAACGGCGGGTTCCGGCTTTTCTTCTTCAACGACGGGCGCACCGCCAAGTCCGGCGAGGGCGCCGTAGACATTGGTGATGAGTGCGGGAAGATCTTCGACGCCGACGCTGTTGTTGCTGACGTGGGCGGCGACGATGTCTGACGTGAGCGTGATCAACGTCTCGTTGGCATCAGCCTGGATGTTTTCCATTATTCTACGACCTCTTTTATTGCGACCATTTCTGGAATCGGCGGCCATTTAAGGCCTGCCCATTAGCTCTGAACCATTTTGACCTCAAATTCAAGATCGATTCAAAGTCGTCCCTATTTGCGACAGTTGTAACGACAAAGAGGATGAGCAATATTTTGAGTGTCTTGGAGGCTATGCGTATATTTCAGGCTATATCGCAAGCAAAGGTGAGTGCGTCGATTCTATTTCCCGCCGGTGTACGATAGTATTCCTTGCGTTCACCGATCTGATAAAAGCCGAATCCGGAGTAAAGCGATTGTGCCGGATTTCCTTTTCTCATCTCCAGCAGCAAGCGTTTAGCTCCGCGTCCGGTAGCGGCAAGTTTAAGCGCATCCAGTATGGATCGACCAAGTCCCAACCGGCGATATTCGGGCGCTACGGCCAGAAGCAGCAGTTCTTCTTCCTCATATCCGGTGCGGGATAGCGAAAAGCCCGCCGCAGCTTCCGGTTCGACAACGGCTTTTCCTTCGGCGGAGATGAGGAAATAGTGGCAGTTGCCGAAGGCGAGCGCATCCTCCACTTGCCGGCGGTTCCACGCTTCGCCCCAGGCCGGATCGAAGGAACTGGCCATGACTGCCATGATCCGGTCGAGATCGTCGATCATCCGTAGGTCAGACCTGCGGTCCGGGGCGTCCGCCTGGCAGGCGAGCGTCGGGCGCGCGGCCATAGAGCGGGCGAATGTCGGCTGACAGGGCCTCGGGTGGCAGCAGGAGGAAAGCGCGGGCGTCGGGCCAGATCGGCAGCGCCGTACCGCTGCCCCGTGCCGCGACTAGCGCCTCTGCCTGGTTGCCGGCGATGACGTCCTCGACCATCTCGGCTGCGGCGTCGGGGCGCAGCGAGGCAAGCGAATTGCCGGGCGTTTCGTCGGCGGCAAAGGCTTGTACGAACCATTCGCCATGGCCGCCGGTCATGGCTACGCCGACGGGGACAGGCCCCACCTGATCGCGCGCGATGGCCGCCACCAAGGAAAGCGTGGAATAGCCCAACACGTTCGAGCCCCAGGCCAGCGCCAGGGCGCGCCCGGCCGCAAGGCCCACGCGAACGCCGGTAAAGCTGCCAGGACCGAGCGCGACGACGATGCGTTCGGCCCGGCCACGATCGGGCAGGGCAGCAATCATTGGCACGAGCGCTTCGGCATGACCGCGCCCGAGCATCCGGAACTCGCCGGCGAGCAGGGTTTCGCCATCGAAAAGCGCGACCGAGCAGGCTTCGGTCGCGCTGTCGATCACCAGTGTCCGGCCGCCTAAAGCCTCCCCCGTAGTCCCTTTCATGCTGGCGGTCAGGCCGCGCGGACTTCGGTGACTTCGGGAACGTAGTGCTTCAGCAGGCTCTCGATGCCGTGTTTCAGCGTGGCGCTGGAGGAGGGGCAGCCCGAACAGGCGCCCTGCATGGCGAGATAGACCACGCCATCGCGATAACCACGATAGACGATGTCTCCGCCGTCGTTGGCAACGGCGGGACGCACGCGGGTTTCGATCAGGTCCTTGATCTGTTCGACGATGTCGGCATCGGCGGGATCGTCGCCATAGTCCGCGTCCTCTTCGATCGGTACGGAGAAGCCGCTGGCGTCCCCGCCGGCAAAGAGCGGCGCTTCCGAAACGAAGTGATCCAGCAGGATCGAGACGACCTGGGGCTTGAGGTCCGACCATTCCACGCCGGGCGCGGCCGTGACGGAAACGAAGCCCTGGCCGAAGAATACGCCCGTGACGTCGCCAAGGTCGAACAGCGCCTGCGCCAGCGGCGAGACCTCTGCGTCCTCTGGCGAGGTAAATTCGCGGGTGCCGGCCGGCATCACCTGCCGTCCGGGCAGGAATTTAAGCGTGGCGGGATTGGGCGTGGCTTCGGTTTCGATGAACATGATCCACGCGATTTAGGTGTTGGTGAGGTAGGGTCAAGTCCACAAGGTGCAATTGACTTTGCGCGAGGCGGGAACAAGGCTGCATTCTCGCTCATTTCACGCCGCGACTTTCCATCCTGGAACTGCCGCTCACCATCCATTGGCGCTATTCACTGGCCCTTAATCGAACCGGAACCTATACCCCTCCCGATGACGAAATCTTCGCGCGCCGCCCGCTCGCTCGCCTGCCTGCTTCTGCTGGCTCCTCTCCCGGTTCAGTCCGTTCTCGCGCAAGTGCCGAACGCTCCGGCTCCGGCTCCGGCACCGGAAACGCTGCCCGGCGATCGCGACCCGTGGCTTTATCGCGGCAGCGACATCCCGCGCGATCCGGAGTGGCATTTCGGCGAACTTTCCAACGGCCTGAAGTATGCCGTGCGCCGCAACGGCGTGCCGCCGGGGCAAGTGTCCATCCGTATTCGCACCGATGCCGGTTCTCTCTACGAAACCGATTCGGAGCGTGGCTATGCGCACTTGCTGGAGCACATGCTGTTCCGGCAGTCGAAATACATCCCCGAGGGCACGGCGATCGCCGCCTTCCAGCGCCTCGGCGCGACTTTCGGCAGCGATACCAACGCCGTCACCTCCACCACGCAGACGGTGTTCAAGCTGGACCTGCCCAACGCCACGCCGACCTCGCTCGACGAGACGTTCAAGCTGATGAGCGGCATGGTGACGGCGCCGACGCTTTCGGCTTCCAACCTCAAGTCGGACCTGCCGATCGTTCTCGCTGAAATGCGCGAGCGCGGCGGGGCGGCGAAGCGCGTGCAGGACGCGATGCAGCAGACGCTCTACGCCGGGCAACCGCTCTCGGTTCGCGAGCCGATCGGCACCGTCGAGACGCTTACTTCCGCGACGCCGGACTCGGTGCGGGCTTTCTATTCGCGCTGGTATCGCCCGGACAACGTAGCCGTGATCGTTGCCGGCGATGCGGATCCGGCCACGCTGGAAAGCTATGTGAAGAAGTGGTTCTCCGATTGGAAGGCCACCGGAAAGCTGAGCACCGCGCCCAGCTTTGGTGATCCGGTGGCGCCGGAAGGCGCCGATGCAAGGAACCCGATCGGTGAAACCAAGGTGCTGGTCGAGCCCGACCTGCCGCCGTCGCTGATGTATGCGATCCTGCGGCCCTGGCGGCAGGTAACCGACAATGTCGTCTACAATCAGGGCCTGATGGTCGATTCGATTGCCCAGGCCGTCATCAACCGCCGCCTGGAATCCAAGGCGCGGGCAGGGGGCAGTTTCCTTTCCGCGTCGGTGAATCAGGACGACGTTTCACGCTCGGCCGATGCCACTTTCGTGTCCGTCACCCCGCTCGGAGACGACTGGCAGGCAGCCCTGCGCGACGTGCGCGCGGTGATCGCCGATGCCATGACGAAGCCGCCCACGCAGGCCGAGATCGACCGCGAAGTTGCCGAACTGGACGTGGCCTTCCAGGTGCCCGTCGAACAACAGCGTATTCTTCCGGGTTCGAAGCTGGCCGACGACATGGTCAATGCGCTCGACATCCGCGAGACGGTGGCCGCGCCGAACGACGTGCTGCGCATCTTCCGCGAGTCCAAGCACTTGTTCACGCCCGCAGACGTGCTCAAGCACACGCAACAGTTGTTCAACGGAACGGTGACCCGCGCGCTGTTCACCACGCAGAAGCAGGGTGGCGCCACTGACGAGACGCTGCGCTCCGCGCTGCTCCAGCCGATCAAGCCGGACGCTTCGGTCCGCGCGGCCAGCAACGAGAAGCCGGTATCTTTCGAGAAGCTCCCCGCGATCGGCGCACCGCACAAGGCCACTGCGCAGACCCCAACGGGCCTGCTCGACATCGAGCAGCTCACTTTCGCAAACGGCGTGAAGGCGCTGCTCTGGCCGGTTCAGGAGGAACCGGGCCGGGTTACCGTCAAGGTCCGTTTCGGCGGCGGCAAACGTTCGATCGCGCCGCAGGATGCGCCTTACATCGCGCTCGGCGAATTTGCGCTCGTCGGCTCGGGTCTGGCGACGCTCGGCCAGGAAGACCTCGACCGCATCTCCACCGGCCGCAAGATGGGCTTCGACTTCGAGGTGCAGGATGCCAGCTTCCAGTTCCAGGCGGAAACCCGCCCGCAGGATCTGGCCGACCAGCTCTATCTCTTCGCCGCCAAGCTTGACCTGCCACGCTGGGATCCGCAGCCGCTGGTCCGCGCAAAGGCCGCCGCGAAGATCCAGTACGCCACTTATGCCACCTCGCCCCAGGGCGTGCTGAACCGCGATCTGGAGTTCTATCAGCGCGGCCAGGATCCCCGCTTCGCCACGCCCAAGCCCGAGGCGATCGAGAAGACGACGGCGGCCGGTTTCAAGAAGGTCTGGAGCAAGGCTCTCACCAGCGGCCCGGTCGAAGTGCAGATCTACGGCGACTTCGACAAGGCTTCGACGATCACCGCGCTTGAAAAGACGTTCGGTGCCCTGAAGGCGCGCACGCCGGCGCCCTCGACAGCCGACCCGGCCGCCGTCACCGTGCCCAAGCCCTCGGACGTGCCGATCGTCCTCAAGCACCACGGCGATCCAGACCAGGCTGCGGCGGTTATCTCCTGGCCGACCGGCGGCGGCTCCGTGGGCATCCGCGAATCGCGCCAGCTCGAAATCCTCACGCAGCTGTTCACCAACCGCCTGCTGGATGCGGTGCGCGAGAAGCTGGGCGTGTCCTATGCGCCTTACGTCTATTCGCAATGGCCGGTGGACTTGGCGGCGGGCGGATCGATCACCGCTATGGCGCAGCTCGATCCGAAATCGACCACGGTGTTCTTCCAGACCGCCGACGAGATCGCGCAGAACCTCATCAACAACCCGCCGACCGCGCAGGAACTGGCGCTCGTCACCGAACCGATGCGCCAGCAGGTGACGCGCGCGGCATCCAGCACCTCGTTCTTCATGGGCCAGCTCGAAGGCGCGACTTACGATCCTTCGCGGATCGGCACCGTCCGTACGATTCTTTACGACTACACGGCCACCACGCCGCAGCAGATGCAGGCGCTCGCCGCCCGCTATCTGGGCAAGAACAACTCGTGGAGGCTGGAAGTCATGCCGGAAAGCAAGGCCGTGGGCGCGGTGGCGGCGAAATAGGGCATTCGGTCGGTTGCGCAGCCATGAAAACTACGCCGGGCGCAATCGATCATGCTGATCGGCTAAACCGGCTTTGCAAAAATTACTCGGGGGCGCTAAAGGCGCCCCTTGTTTTGCGGTTCTTGCCGGTTTGGCCTAGCGCATGTGGCGTTGGGAGAGAAGGCGAAGGAACCGCCGGGAGTACGTAACGTGGCTAGCAATTGGACCCCGGAAAGCTGGAAGGCTCAGGAAGCCCGCCATCTTCCGGTATATGGCGATGCGGAGAAGCTGGGCGAGGTCGAGGCCACGCTTGCGAAGTTTCCGCCGCTGGTCTTTGCGGGCGAGGCGCGTGCTCTGAAGGCTGATCTGGCCGAAGTCGCCGCCGGTCGCGGCTTCCTGCTCCAGGGCGGTGACTGCGCGGAGAGCTTCGCGGAGTTCAGCGCCGACAACATTCGCGACACCTTCCGCGTGCTGCTCCAGATGGCGGTCGTGCTAACCTTCGCCAGCAAACAGCCGGTAGTGAAGCTGGGTCGCATGGCCGGCCAGTTCGCCAAGCCGCGCTCGGCCCCGACCGAGATCGTGGGCGGCGTCGAGATGCCCAGCTACTTCGGCGACATCATCAACGGCATCGAAGGCAACGCCGATGCGCGTCGCAACGATCCGGAGCGGATGCTGCGCGCCTATACGCAGTCCTCGGCCACGCTGAACCTGCTGCGCGCCTTCGCGCACGGCGGCTATGCGAACCTGCGCCAGGTGCACCAGTGGACGATGGATCACATCAACCGCAGCCCCTGGGGCGAGAAGTTCGCGCAGATGGCCGATCGCATCGGCGAGGCGCTGGACTTCATGGCGGCCTGCGGCGTGGACCCAAGCTCGGTCCCGCAGCTTCAGGGCACCGAATTCTACACCAGCCACGAAGCACTGCTGCTGCCTTACGAGGAAGCGCTCACCCGCCGCGACTCGCTGACCGGCGACTGGTACGACTGTTCGGCCCACATGCTGTGGATCGGCGATCGCACCCGTTTCGAAGGCTCGGCCCATGTCGAGTACTTGCGCGGCGTCGGCAATCCGATCGGCATGAAGTGCGGGCCCAGCCTCGAGCCGGACGCCCTGTTGCGGATGCTCGACACGCTCAATCCGGGCCGCGAGCCGGGCCGCATGACGCTGATCAGCCGCTACGGCTACGACAAGGTCGAGGCGGGCTTGCCCAAGTTGGTGCGCGCGGTGAAGGCGGAAGGTCATCCGGTGGTGTGGTCGTGCGACCCGATGCACGGCAACGTCATCAAGACCGACACCGGCTTCAAGACCCGTCCCTATGACCGTATCCTGGCCGAAGTGCGCGGCTTCTTCGCGGTCCACCGGGCAGAGGGCACGCATGCAGGCGGCATCCATATCGAGATGACCGGCCAGGACGTCACCGAATGCACCGGCGGCGCCATCGCCATCACCGACGAGGCGCTGAAGGACCGCTACCACACCCACTGCGACCCGCGCCTCAACGGCGCGCAGTCGATCGAACTCGCTTTCGAGCTGGCAGACCTGCTCAACCTGGAAGCGACCGAGCGGCAGAAGCAGGCGGCCTGATCGGCCTCGCTCGGTAACATTGCTCGGGAATATTGGAGGGCGGGAAGGCAGCAGCTTTCCCGCCCTCCTCGTTAACAGGCCGCCTCGTTGACGGGGTCAGTCGAGCAGACGTTCCCGGACCCTCGCTTGCTGCAAGGCATGGCGCAACGACGCGATGGTTTGCGCCTGACGCCGGATTACCGAAGCCGCCTGGAGCATCGAGCGGGGGCCTAGGGCAAGCTCGTTCGCGGGATCGGCCAGCGCTGCCCATGCCTCAAGGGTCTGCGCCAGTTCCTCGGCTTCCGCTTGCTCCACCGTCCTCTCCTGATCCGAACTTATACCGGCATGTTCGTGCCTGGGGTATTTCGCGCCCGGTGCGCTCGGATCGACGCCTTATCTGCGAACGGCTGTCCCGATCGGACGAACGACATTACGAGGATTGAAGCGGCAATCGATTTTCCCTCAACCTCGGATCAAGATCCGGCATCTCGGCGCTTGACCGCTCGAAAGGCACAAGCCACCAAACGCAAGCATGAACAAGACCATCCGGGCCGCAGCCTTCAGAACCGCCGCAATCCTCGCCTCCGCACCGCTCGCGCTTGTCGCGCCGCAGCTTTCGGCGCAGGGCACCGCAGACGCGTCGACTCCTACGATGATGAACGAGCAGGTGGCCTCGTACGATTGGGTCCGCCCCCAGGCAGACTACATCCGCCGTGAAGCGATGGTGCCGATGCGGGATGGCAAGAAGCTCTACACCGTCATCGTCATGCGCAAAGGCACGCAGGACGCGCCGATCCTGCTTAGCCGCACGCCCTACAACGCGGGCGGCATGACCAGCCGCAACCGCAGTCAGAAGATCGAGGAAATCCTGCCTGTGATGGACGCGGATTTCGTCAACGACGGCTACATCCGCGTCTACCAGGACGTGCGCGGGCTGGACGGGTCCGAAGGCGACTACGTGATGAACCGTCCGCTGCGCGGGCCGCTTAACAAGACCAAGGTCGATCACGCCACCGACGCCTACGACACCATCGACTGGCTGGTGAAGAACGTGAAGGAGAGCAACGGCAAGGTCGGCATTACCGGCTCTTCCTATCTCGGATTCACGTCGTTGATGGCGCTGATCGATCCGCATCCGGCGCTCAAGGCGGCCGTGCCGCAGAGCCCGATGGTCGATGGCTGGATGGGCGACGACTGGTTCCACAACGGCGCGTTCCGCATGTTCGGCTTCGACTACGACCTCGGCCAGACGGTCAAGAAGGGCGGCGGCGCGGTGCCGAAGGGTACGGGCGATGAATATCAGGCCTATCTCGAAGCCGGTTCGGCCCTCGAATATGCCAGGGCTTACGGCCTTACCGACCTGCCGGTGGTCCGCAAGGTGCTGGAGCATCCCAGCTATGACGCCTGGTGGCAGGGGCAGGCGGTGGACAAGCTGCTCGCCGCCCGCAAGCTGACCGTGCCGACCATGCTGGTCGTGGGCCAGTGGGACCAGGAGGACAGCTACGGCGCCCCGGCGGTCTACCAGGCGCTTAAGGGGAACGGCACGCCCAGCGACATGGTGAGCCTTGCCATCGGCCCCTGGCGACACTCGCAGGTCAACTACGAGGCTCGCGAGCTGGGCCCGCTCAAGTGGGAAGGGGATACCGGCGCGCAATTCCGCCGTGGCTACATGAAGCCGTTCCTCGACTGCCACCTCAAGACCGTGGCCCCGAAATGCGACACGCCGCCGGTCGTGACTTATGCGACCGGAACGAACCGCTGGGAAGTCTCGCCTTCCTGGCCCGCCGGCACCTATACGCCGCTCTACCTTGCCGCGAACTACGGCCTTTCGTGGAACAGGCCGGCTTCGGGTAGCGATAGCTATGTCTCCGACCCCGCCAAGCCGGTGCCGATGCTGCCGCGCCCGGTCCACATGCAGGGTGAAGAGTGGAAGACCTGGCTCGTGCACGACCAGCGCTTCGTCGATGGCCGTCCGGACGTTCTGAGCTACACCACCGGGGTGCTCGACAAGCCCGTCCACATCAAGGGCGCGCCCAAGGTTGAACTCCACGCTTCCACCAGCGGCCGCGACAGCGACTTCGTGGTCAAGCTGATCGACGTCTATCCGCAGGAGAACTCCGCCAATCCGCAACTGGCGGGTTATCAGCTCGGCATCGGCATCGAAATCTTTCGCGGCCGCTATGTGAACGGTTTCGACAAGCCGCAGCCGCTCGAACCAGGCAAGGGCTATGCCTTCCGGTGGTCTCTGCCCAATGTCGATCATGTGTTCCTGCCGGGCCACAAGATCATGGTGCAGGTGCAGTCAAGCCTGTTCCCGCTTTACGACCGCAACCCGCAGTCGTGGGTGCCCTCGATCATGGAAGCCAAGGCGAGCGACTATGTGAAGGCGACGGAGACGGTGACTTACGGCGGCGAAGCGGCTAGCGCCGTGTGGCTGCCGGTGGCGCAAGACTGAAGCCCTTGGCGTCGTCCCGGGCTTGACCCGGGACCGCTGGCGGTACTTTAGGCGCAAGCTTGCGGAGGGGCGCCCAGCCGGGAGCCGGGTGACGCGAGGCCAGCGGTCCCGGATCAAGTCCGGGACGACGGTCTTCTGCCGTCAGCTTTCTCCGAACAATTCCCGCTGCGAAGACTCGATCTCCTCGAAGTACCGCCTTCGCGCATGGCGTTCGCTCACCACGCCCACGACTTTGCCGACGCCGTCCACCACCGCCAGTTCGTCCGCTACCGCCACGTCGAAAGCCTTGATCATGGCGCGGATGTCGGTGGTGGGAGAGAGCGTCGTGCGTTTCAGGGTCGCCAGCGAACCGATCTCGCCGTCCTGCGGCAGTTCGGGATTGTAGGCGGAAGACGTGGTGACGATCCCGGCGTAGTGATCGTCCGCGTCGAGCAGGATCGCCTTGCTGGCCGAACCGAGCGGCACCCGCGCGCGGAAATCTGCGATCGAGAGCGTCGCCGGCGCCGAAATCCAGTCCTTGCGCATGATCCGGCCCGCCGTGAGGCTGAGCATCCAGCCGATGTCGCGCGGAGAGCGGATGATCGAGCCGCGAATGTGCAGCCGCCAGGTCGAGAACGAATAACCGAACATCTCGCGCGTGAAGGCGCTGGAGACGAGCGAGGCTGTCAGCACCACGCCCATCAGCGCGAAGTCGTGCGTGGTCTCCAGCATGAGCATGGCGAGCGTCATCGGGCCGCCGACGATGGAAACGGCAAGCGCGCTCATCCCCACGAGGGCGGACTGGGTGGGATCGAGTTCGATACCGAGCGGCAGCATCTGTACGGCAGCGGCGAAGATCAGCCCGACCAGCGATCCCAGGAACAGCGAGGCGAAGAACAGCCCTCCGCGAAAGCCGAAGCTCAAGGAGATCACCGAGGCCGCGATCTTGAGCACCAGCACCAAGAGCAGGAACTGGATCGCGGGCTGCATGGCGAGGTTGAGATGCATGGCGCCATGGCCCGCCGAGAGGGACTGCGGCGATATCCATGCGAGCGGCATCAGCAGCAAGCCGCCCACCAGGGGCTTCCAACGGGCGAAACGGGTGAAGCGCTGGACGTGGATCTCGGTAGAGGTCACCAGCCGCATGATCAGGATGCCCACGAGAGCGCAGACGAGCCCGAGCACGGCGTAGACGAAGTAGTCGCCGGTCGTCAGATCGCGGGCGCTGGATGCGGCGATCAGGTAGGGCTCGACGCCGAGTTCGCGGGTGATGAAGGCGGCGCCAAGGGCCGCGGCAATCACGGGCGCGATGGCAGAGGGGGTGTAGGTGCCGATCACGATCTCGAAGGCGTAGAAGGCGCCTGCCAGCGGCGCGCCGAATGCGGCGCCCACGGCCGCGCCCGCGCCGGCCCCTACCAGCGTGCGCATATCCGCGCGGCGCAGCTTGAACCACTGGCCGAGCACCGAGGCGACGCCGCCGCCCATCTGGGCATAGGCCGCCTCCAGTCCGACGGATGCGCCCGCGCCGTTGGAGATGATGGTCTGGGCGGAGATGATGAGGTTGTCGATGAACGGTATTCGCCCGCTGTGCAGGGCATTGGCCTCTACCACGTCGATCGGGGCGCGGCGGCGGCGGCGCAGCAGATAGGCCAGGCCGATCAGCACCAGACCGCCAAAGGGCAGGGCCAGCAGTCTCCACGGATGGCGGATTTCGCCGAGTGCGCTGAGGCGGTTGCCTTCGATCGCGTAGAACAGCTGTTGCAGGGCGTGGGCCAGGAAGCCCTGAAGGTTGGTCAACCAGCCCGCCGCTATGCCCGCCAGCACGGCGAGCACGATGAAGGCCAGTTCACTCTCGCGCATGCGCTGCCGCTGGCGGATGACCAGGGCTTTCAGGGCGTTAACGGCGGGACGTCGCATCGTCTATCGATTGCGCTTCCGGCCGCGGGACTGTCAAGGCGGGTATCGGAGGGAACGAGGAGAAAGCGAGGGCAAGACACTGCGCGAAGGGGAAGACAGGGCGTCGTCCCGGACTTGATCCGGGACCGCTGGCAGGGCTTCAGGCGCTTATCCGAGGGTTGGGCGAAGCTAGGCCAGCGGTCCCGGATCAAGTCCGGGACGACGAGAAGCTTTCCCCTCTCGTCGCACTGGAACCGCTATCTCCAATCCCGGAAGTGCCTCATTTCGGCGGCATGCGAATACCGCCGTCGAGCCGGATGCACTGGCCGTTGAAATAAGTGTTGCGGGCCAGTTCCAGCACGAACGAAGCGAACTCCTCGGGTTTGCCGAGGCGCTTGGGGAAGGGCACCGCCTTGCCGAGCCCCTCGTAGACCGCCTCGTTCATCTCTTTCACCCGCAGCATCGGCGGCGTCGCGAAAGTGCCGGGGAGAATGGCGTTTACGCGAATGCCCAGATCCATCAGGTCACGGGCCATCGGCAGTACCATGGCGTTCACCGCGCCCTTGCCGCCGCCATAGGCGACCTGTCCGATCTGGCCGTCCTGCGAGGCGGCGGAAGAGGTCAGGATGATGCAGCCGCGTTCGCCGTCCTCGTTCAGCGGATCGGCGCCGGCCATGCCCAGCGCCGCGATCGCGGCGACACGGTAGGAGGCGGTGAACACGCCTTCCGCCGTTTTCGCGATCTGTTCGGTGGCCATGCGCTTGAAACCGCCGGTGGTCTTGTCAAAAGAGACGGTCTTTCCGCCGCCTGCAACGACAGCGCAGTGGACGACGACGCGCTCCTGTCCGTGGGCGGCGCGCGCCTTGGCGAAGCCGGCCTCCACGCTGTCCTCGTCGAGGATGTTCACCTGGCAGAACACGCCGCCGATCTCGGCCGCGAAAGCTTCGCCGGCTTCTTCGCTGATGTCGAAGATCGCCACTTTCACGCCGGCTTCGGCCAGAGCCTTGGCGCTTGCCCTGCCGAGGCCCGATGCGCCGCCGGTGACGACGGCGGCCAGCGTGTTGTCGATCTTCATGGCGAAGCATTCTCCCGCGATTCGTGTTTGCATCGGGCTAGCCCAGATCGCGGCATCGATGCGTCAGGGGAATGCCGTTGACGGGCAAGTATCGCTCCGGCGCGAAGGCGCGGCGGGCTTGCGCGGATTGCCGATAGTGCTGCACCTTCGGCCGGGCACGGCGCGGGCGCTAATGGAAAAGCGCTGGGAACCAGACCATGCGGGAGAGCGAGATGGCCGAAGGAGATGTGGTGCTCGACACCAGTGACGTCGACAAGTGGGTGGGCAAGCCCGTCATCTTCGCCGAGTTCTGGGATCCCTGCAACGCCACCGACATCCGCCGCTGGGTGCAGGCGATGGACTATGCCAACCCGCTGCATTGGGATGAGGACTTCGCCCGCGCCAGCAGGTTCGGCGGTATCGTGGCGCCGCAGAGCTTTACGGTGGCGATGGATTATGGACACGGTTGCCATCCTTCGTGCGTCGGGCGGATCCCGGGCTCTCATCTGATCTTCGCGGGAGAGGAATGGTGGTTCTACGGAAATCCCGTCCGCCCCGGGGACAAGCTGACCCAGGAACGCACGTTCGCGGGCTATCGCATTGCCGAGACGGGTTTTGCCGGGCCCACGATGTTTGCCGATGGCGATACGGTCCATCGCAATCAGCACGGCGCCCTCGTCGCCAAGGAACGGGCCACTTCGATCCGCTATCTGGTGGAGGAGGCGAACCGCCGTAAGGTCTACGACAAGGACAGCCGCGATCCCAGGCTATGGACCGGGGCTGAACTGGACGAGGTGGCGCGGGTGCGGTTGGACTGGATCAGGTCCGGCCGCGACGGCGTGTCTCCGCGCTGGAGCGCGGTGAACGTGGGCGATAGGCTGCCTCGCCGCGTGATCGGGCCGCACAGCCGGGTGACGTTCGCGCTGGAATGCCGTGCGCACCGGCAGAACATCTGGGGCACTTGGCGCTGGAATGCGCCCGAAGGAGTCCACGATCCCGCGCAGGAAGATGCCGGTTTCGGCGGCGACATGACTTACGATTTCCAGGCCCGCAAGATAGACCCAAGGCAGGGAGACGGCCTGTTCCATGGGCCCAGCTCAGGTCATATCAATCCCGAAAAGGCGGAAAAGGTCGGCATGGGCGGGGCCTATGGCTACGGCTCGTCGATGAATGCATGGCACCTCGATACCGTGGCCTACTGGGCCGGACACGAAGGCTACATCTGGCACTCGAAGACCCAGTTCCGCAGTCCCGCGTTCGAAGGCGACGTGACTTACGTCGATGCCGAAGTGGTGGACAAGCAGGAGACAAGCGACTTCGGCATGGCGGTCGTGACGGTGGAGACCCGGATGACGACGCAGGACGGCGCCACGATCCTCAAGGGAACGGCCCAAGTCTCCCTGCCACTATAACGCGTCAGGCGGCGCGAATCCTTGCCGTGGACGGATCGCCGATCTGGAACCGGCCAGCCTGTTCCGCAAGGGTCGTCGCATCCGAGATCAGGGTGCGCGCGGCGGCGGATGTCTGCTCGACCATGGCGGCGTTCTGCTGCGTGGTGCGATCCATCATGCCCACCGTCGTGCTCACTTCCGAGATGGCGGTGGCCTGCGCATCGTTGTCGCGCGCCATCGTCTCGACGAGCGCATGGACGCGTCCCACTTCCCCGGCGATCGTCTCCAGCGAAAGACCCACTCGGGAGACGGTCTCCACGGCCTGGTCGATCTCGGTGCGGGTTGCGGAAAGGCCATTGCGGGCCTTGCGGGCTTCCTCCTCGGCGCGCATGGCCAGCGATCCCACGAGGTCGGCGACGACTGCGAAACCGCGTCCGGCGCTACCGGCCCGTCCGGCTTCGACCGCCGCATTCATGGCTAGGACGCGGGTCTGGAAGGCGATCTTGTCGACGCCTTCGATCACGGCGTCGATACCGCGGGCGCTTTCATGCACGACGTGCATGGCCTGCACCGCGTTTCCGGCAACCTCGCGTCCCTGCTCCACCGAACCGAGCGCCTCGCCAGCGATGCCCAGGGTTTCCATCGCGCCGGAGGCGGTTGCCTTCACGCGTTCCTCCACCCTGACCAGGGTCGCCGCCGTCTCCTCGAGATTGGCGGCGCTGCTTTCGGTGCGTTTGGCGATATCGGCCGAGGCCCGCGCGATCGCGCCGGATTCGCCGTGGATGGCGTTCGATGTGGTCACGACCGCGCCGATCGTATCGCGCAAGTTCGCCAGACTGCGATTGTAGGAGTTCTTGAGCGAGAGGAACCCGGCCGGCAGATCGTCGATGTCATGGAGAAGGTCTCCGGCGGCGAGGCGCGACATCGCCTTGTCCAGCGCGGCGATGGCCTGGTTCCGCTCGGCCTCGGCCTCCTCGAAATAGATCGAGATCGACAGGTCCATATCGAGCATGGCGGCTTTCATCAGCGCGCGGCTGAGCTTGCCGGGGCTGACACGGCGGGTGAACAGGCGCCAGGGGCTGGCGCTGCGCTCGACCGCGGCCATGATCTCCTCAAGGATCAACGCATATCCGCCGATGTACCAGCGCGGCTCCAGACCGATCCTGGCATGGACTTTGCCGATGCGGGTGACGGCGGCGTAATAGTCCGCATCGAAGCGGCCCGTGGCGATGCCCATCCAATGGCCGACCTGCGCGCTTTTGGCCGCGTCGATGTGCGCATCGCCGCGGAACATCCGTGCCATGGCGGGGGTAGCGCGGACCCGGCGATAGAAATGCTCCAGGGCGGGCTGAATGCAAGCGCGGAGAAGGGGTTGCGCGGCGGTAAGGACACGACGCTGCGCAGCATCGAATTCGAGGAACTCCAGACGTTCCTCGACGGTCTTGACTGTCAATTTCAACTCCTGCCCGGCGGATCGCATCCCGCCGTGAAATCGTTTTCTTTCGATATTATAGAGCGTTCGGAGGGCGATCGGGCGCTTTTACCGGGCTTTTTCGGCCTCCACTCAAAGCGCGCGCCGACAATACCCTGCGTCTGGCCGGACAAGGGAATGCGCGTTCTCCCGATGCGAGATGCCCCCCTCAAGACGAGATCGCGCGATCGCAGCAGGCTATTTCGAAATCCCGGCTGCATCGCGTGAAATGGATCGAACGCTGGAATGTGATCGTTTGAAAAAGTTGGGATTCAACAATTTTTTGCTCGCTCGGCCTGTATCATGAACGGCAACTGGACGTCTGCCAGGCGAGGGGCCGATGCGAATTGCCGAGGTTTATGCGCTGATCACTATCGCGAACCTTTCAGCATTGTCTCCGGCAACAGCGTACGCGCAGGATTCAGCCTCGACAGAGGCTGAAGTGGCGACGCTGAAAGAGCGGGTGGCCAGTCTGGAAGCGGCCTTGGCCGAGCTGCGAGAACAGCTTTCGGCCGACAAGCGGGCGACGCATGAGCCTGAACCCAATGCCGCCAACCCTATGCCGGGTCAGCGCCTGGCCTCCGCCCCATCCGTCACCTCCCAGGTGCCCGCCGCTTCGGCAAGCGCAAACCGCTCCGGAGCGTCGACCGCCAGCCCCGTGCGCGACACTTTCGGCGACGAATTGACCGGTGTCGCCAGGCCGGACAACGCGCCACCGCCCAACAATCCGGAGTTGCGCGGCTTCATCCCCATTCCCGGCACGCAGACGATGCTGAAGCTGGGCGGGTTCGCCAAGGTCAATGCCATTTACGATTTCTCGCCCGCCGGGAACGCGGACAAGCTGGTGCCCGCCACGATCCCGGTGGATGGCAGCCGGGGCCGCAACATGAACGTCGATGCCAACGCAACGCGTTTCAGCTTCGAGGTGCGACGCCCCAGCAGCCTCGGCACCTTGCGCTTCTATCTGGAGAACGACTTCTACGGCGGCGCCGGCGTCACGGCGTTCCGGCTGCGGCAGGCGCATGGCCAGGTCGGCAATATCTACGCGGGGTACGGCTACAGCGCTTTCATAGATTCGGACGCCTATCCCGAGACGCTGGACGACGAAGGTCCGGCGGGCGAGGCTTTGCTGCGTTTGGCGGCGCTGCGATACCTGTTCAAGATCGGCGATGGCCTGACGGCAACCCTCTCCGTTGAAAAACCCTCTTCGGACATGACCTTGCCGACGGGCGCCATGGGAGAGCAGCCGATGCCCGATGTGGTCGGAGCATTGCGGCTTCAGCGGGACTGGGGCCATGTGCAGGGTGCCGCCGTCATTCGCAGGATCGGCTACCGCCTCGACGGCGATGCGCGGACGAGCCTTGGCTATGGGCTCAACCTGTCCGGACTGGCCAGCCTGGGCGACGATTTCGCCATGGCCAGCTTCACTTACGGCCAGGGTATCGCCCGCTACGTGAACGATCTTGGCGGCCGAGGACTGGATGCCCTGGCAGCGCCGGACGGCAGCGTGCAGACCCTGGCGACATATGCCGGCTACCTTGGCTACACCCATCACTGGAGCAAGCGCTGGCGATCCAATCTCGTGGGCAGTCTGGTGCAGCTTGAACGCGACCCCCGGCTGCCGCTGACGGCGTTCCGGTCCAGCACTTACGGGGCGACCAACCTGATCCTCCAGGCCAGCCCGAACTTCTCGCTGGGCGTGGAGGCGCTGTACGGGAGGCACGAATTGCAGAACGGCCAGAGCGCGGATGTCGTCCGCCTCCAGACCAGTTTCAAGTACGACTTCGTCCGGTGAACGGCTTCTTCGAGCAGCACGGCGAGATGGCGCTGTTCCTGGCGATCGCGCTGGGACATCTGGTGGGCAGGCTGAGGCTCGGCCCCGTCGAACTCGGGGGTGTCTGCGGTACGTTGCTGATGGCGCTGCTCATAGGCCAGTTGGGAGTGCGCGTCGATCCCGACCTGAAGTCCATCTTCTTCGCCTTGTTCATCTTCGCGCTGGGCTACACCGGCGGGCCGCAGTTCTTCGCGAACATCCGCAGCGGCTGGCGCTTCGGCATGCTGTCCCTGATCGAGGTCTTCACCGTCCTGGCCCTTGTTCTGGGAGCGGCCGTCCTGCTGCAACTCAACGCAGGCGCCGCGTCGGGGCTGCTTGCAGGGGCCGCGACGGAATCGGCAGTGATCGGTACCGCTTCGGAAGCCGTCTCGCGCCTCGGCCTCGATACGCCCGAGACGCAGGCGCTCCAGGGGCAGATCGCCACGGCCTATAGTATCACCTATCTGTTCGGGTTGGTGACGATCGTCGTGTTTACCAGCCAGATCGCGCCGCTTCTCGTCGGCATCGACTTGCGTTCGGCCGCCGGCGCGCTGGCCCGCAAGCTGGGCGAAGGGGAGGCGGAGGACCAGCCGGCTTTGCCCGAACTGGTCGGCAGAAGTTTCAGGGCAGGGCGCGCGGCCGGTATGTCGGTCTCCGCCTTCGAGGCCGCTGCGGATAATGCCGTGACGGTGGTCCGCATCAGCCGCCTGGGCGAGCAGACCGAAACTTCCCCCGCGACCATGATCGGCGCCGAGGACGAACTGCTTCTGGTGGGCCGCCGCGAGGCTATCATCGCTGCCGCAGGGCGGCTTGGTCAGGAACTCGGCGACCGGCGCATCGACCTTCCAGTGGCGAGCCGCGATTATGTGCTGTCGCAAAGGAGCATGGCCGGACGCACCCTGGCCGAGATACGCAGGCTGGCGCCTCTGGACCTGCGACGCGGCGTCTTCATCGCGCGCCTGCAGCGGCTCGGTCGCGACATCCCGCTTCTGCCGGAGGTGGTCCTGCAATCGGGCGACGTGGTGCGCCTGTTCGGCCCGGAGCGCGCGGTATCCCGCGCCGGCGCCGTGTTGGGGCGCGCCGTTCCCGCCGATGACAAGACCGACTTCATCATGTTGGGCACCGGCGTTCTGATCGGCGCCCTGCTGGGCCTTGTCGGCGTTGAACTGGGCGGGATCCATCTGACGCTGGGGGTGGGAGGCGGTTGCCTGCTGTCCGGCCTGGTGTTCGGCTGGTATGCGTCGCGGCACGCGGCAACGGGCGTTCTGCCCGCATCGGCGGCCCAGATACTCAAGGACTTCGGCCTCTCCGCCTTCATAGCCTGCGTGGGCTTTTCCGCCGGACCCGAAGCTTTCGATCTCGTCCGGGAATATGGCATCTGGCTACCGTTTGCCGGCATGCTTACGGCTCTGGTGCCGGCAGGCGTATCGCTGTTCGTGGGGCACAAGCTGCTCAAGATCGAGCTGCCGTTCCTGCTAGGCGCGATAGCCGGCCAGCAATGCAGCACGCCCGCGATCAGTGCCCTCGTCAACACCGCGGGCAACTCCACGCCGGTGGTGGGCTACACCGTCACTTACGCGATTTCCAACGTCCTGCTGCCCCTGCTGGGGCCGATCGTGGTGGGGCTCGTTTTTCATCTGGTTTGACTAGGAGTGCGTGATGCCATGGTTGCATGAGGTCTTCAGTCGCTCTCCCGAAGCGGCGCTGTTTCTC
>NZ_DAMDBA010000036.1:0-9569 GCF_032093395.1 Novosphingobium sp. | reverse complement strand
GCGGTGGGCAAGATCACGTTCGGGCGGTTTCAGCTTGGCGGCGTGGGGGGATCGTTGCTGGTCGCCGTGGTCGTTAGCCAGATCGGCGTCGAGATCGACGACGGCGTCAAGGCGGTCATGTTCGCGCTGTTCATCTATGCGGTGGGCTATAACAGCGGGCCGCAATTCTTCAGCTCGCTCAACAAGTCCAGCCTCAAGGAAATCGTGCTGGCCGCTTTCGTCGCGATCTTCTCGTTGGCGACCGTGATCGTGCTGGCGCGGTTCTTCCAGCTCGACAAGGGCCTGGCGGCGGGCCTGGCGGGTGGCGCGCTCACCCAGTCCGCGATCATCGGCACGGCGGGCGATGCGCTGACCCGGCTGCCTTTGCCGCCCGAGCAGATCAAGGTGCTCCAGGCCAATGTCGCCATCGGCTATGCCGTTACTTACGTGTTCGGCTCGCTGGGCGCGATCATCGTCTGCGCCAACATCCTGCCGCGGTTCATGAAGCAGGATCTCGCCGCCGCCGCCGCGCAGGAGGAAGCGCGGCTGAGAGGCGACGCACTGCCCTCCGGCCCCGGCGTCAGTTCGGCGATGCCCGCGCTGGTGGGCCGCGCCTTCCGCGTGGTGGCCGGTGCTGGGAGATCCATCTCTTCGATCGAGAACGCCGCCGCCGACAGCCTCACCATCGAACGCGTCGTTCGTGAGGGCCAGGCGCTGGACGTGGCCGAGGATCCGGTCCTGCGCGAAGGCGACGTGGTGGTGGCGATCGGCCGCCGCGAACAGGTCATCGCTTCGGCTGCCGAGATCGGCCCCGAAGTTCCCGGAACGGAGGGAGGGCCGCTCGCCATGCGTTCACGCCAGGCCGTGTTCACGCGCAAGGGCCTGAACCGGATGACGATCGCGCAGATCAAGCAGGCGATCGATCTCAAGATGCGCCACGGCGTCTATATCGAATCCATCACGCGCATGGGGCGTCAATTGCCGGTCCTGCCGGAAACGGTGGCGATGCATGGCGACGTCGTCACCTTCTACGGCGCGGATTCGGATACCGCGCGGGCCGCCCGGGAAGCCGGATACCCCCTGGCCACCGACAACAAGACCGACTTCGTCTACATGGGCCTCGGCATCCTGATCGGCCTGCTGATCGGCCTGCTGACGGCCAACATCGGCGGCATTCCCCTGACGCTTGGCGCGGGGGGCGGCGCGCTGCTGTCCGGCTTGCTGTTCGGGTGGCTGCGGTCGAAGCGGCCGATGTTCGGCGCCTTGCCCCCGGCAGCCGGGCAACTGCTCCAGGATTTCGGCCTTGCCGCCTTCGTCACCGTGGTCGGGTTGAATTCGGGCAAGCAGGCGCTCGTCACCATCCAGGAACACGGGATGACCATCTTCCTGCTGGGCGTGGTGGTGACCCTGCTGCCGCTGCTTGCCGCGATGGTGTTCGGGCGGTTCGTGCTGGGCTATCGCAATGCGGCCGTGTTCGCCGGTGCGCTTTCCGGCTCTCGCAGCGCCAACCCGGCGTTCGGCGCGGTGCTGGACAAGAGCCAGAGCGCCGTCGCCACGGTGCCCTTCGCGATCACTTACGCGCTTGCCAACGTCTTTCTGACGCTGATCGGCCCCTTCGTCGTCGGCCTCGTCTGATTTCCCCGCCATCCCCGGAGACACGTCATGGATACGCAGACCGATAAACTTGCGCAGCTCAGCCCGTTCGAGCTGAAGGATGAACTGATCAAGCTCGCATCGAGCGTCGAGAACCGGCTGATGCTCAATGCCGGACGCGGCAATCCGAACTTCCTGGCCACCATTCCGCGTCATGGTTTCTGGCGACTGGGGCTTTTCGCGATGCGCGAGGCCGAACGGTCCTTCGCCTACCTGCCGGAGGGCGTCGGCGGCTTTCCGCGTCTCGCCGGCATAGAGGACCGCTTCGAGATATATGCGCGCGAACATGCCGGCACGCCCGGCATGGAGTTCCTGGTCGGCGCGGTTTCCTATGTGCGCGATCAGATCGGCATGGACGCCGCCGTTTTCCTCTACGACATGTGCGAAGCGGTGCTGGGCTGCAATTATCCCGTGCCTGACCGGATGCTCCGCAGCGCCGAACCGATCGTGGCGCACTATCTGCGGCAGGAGATGGTCGGAGCTCATCCGTTCATCGGCACCTTCGACGTTTTCGCGACCGAAGGGGGCACGGCCGCGATGACCTATATCTTCAATACGCTCCGCGAAAACCGGCTGCTGTCTCCGGGTGACAGCATCGCCATCGGCATGCCGATCTTCACGCCCTACATCGAAATTCCGGCGCTGAACGATTATCGCCTCAACGTGGTGCACATAGAGGCCGATCCGAAGCAGGGCTGGCAATATCCCGCTTCCGAGATCGACAAGTTGAAGGATCCGGCCATCAAGGCCTTCTTCCTCGTCAATCCCAGCAATCCCCCTTCGGTCAGGATCGACCAGGCGACCCTGGAACGGATCGCGGAGATCGTGAAGCAGCGGCCAGACCTGATACTGCTTACCGATGACGTTTACGGCACCTTTGCCGATGATTTCGTATCGCTGTTCGCGGTGGCGCCGCAAAACACGATCCTGGTCTATTCGTTCTCGAAGTATTTCGGCGCCACCGGCTGGCGTCTGGGCGCCATCGCAGTGCACGAGGACAATGTTCTGGACCGGACCATCGCGGCCCTGCCAGATGAGGTGAAAGCCGAACTGGACGAGCGCTATGCGTCGATCACGACGACGCCGCGCGATCTCAAGTTCATCGATCGCCTGGTTGCCGACAGTCGTACCGTTGCGCTCAATCACACCGCCGGGCTATCGACGCCTCAGCAGGTCCAGATGGTACTGTTCGCCCTGTTTGCCCTGATGGACACTCCCAATTCGTACAAGGCGGCGATGAAGCGGCTCATCCGTGCACGTGAACACGCGCTCTATCGCGAGATCGGCGTGGGGCCGACGCCCAACCCGGACGACGTCGGCTACTACACACTGCTGGATCTTGCCGATCTGAGCGAGAAGGCCTTCGGAAAGCCCTTTGCCGAATGGCTCCTTGCCGAGGTCGAGCCGCGTTCGCTGCTGTTCGAACTGGCGAGCGAGAGCGGCGTGGTGCTGCTTCCCGGGGGAGGGTTCGGCGCCTTGACCCCCGCCGGTCGAGTCTCGCTCGCTAACCTCAACGAGGCGGATTACGCCAAGATCGGCCGGGCGGCCCGAGCGCTCATCGAGAAATACTGGGTGCGCTTCTCCGACCAGAAGCAGGGGTAAACCCCGGCGGTGACCGGCGCCTGCCGTGGGCGGCGCCGGTCGCTTCAATCCTTTTCACGCGACTCTTGCGAGGTCGCGGTCGCCGGCCAGTCGCCTTCGACCAGCAGCGGCAACCCCTCGAACCACGCGCGTTCCCGCTTGAGCGTCATACCATCGCAGGCGAAGGCAAGGTCTTCGCCCGGCACGGCGCGCAGTTCCTCGTCTATCCCGCCGACGCCGCCCGATGATACGACCACGTAACTCACCCTTGCGGTCTCGCATGAGACCAGCGCTTCGACGGCCTTGCCAAGGGGATCGCCATCGTTGCCCGCTACCGGCATCCCGGCGATCCCGGTGGCGGTGAACAGGGTGGGATAGGCCGAACGACGGCTCGCTTCGGCTGCCGACTTGCCCCCGTCCTCATAAGCGCGCTGTTTCCCAAGCCAGCGCCAGACGCCGATCAGGTTGACGAGCGTTAGAAAGCCATTGGTCGCCGTCAGGTTGGCCTGCCCGGACGTGAGCCCGACGATCGTCCAGGCAATCGATCCGGCCGTGAAGACCACAAAGCCCCAACCCGTGACCCGCGCGCCGAGATTGGCCGCGGTCATCATCGCGGCGAGCATCGTGGCAACAGGTGCGATCCAACCGGCGGCGTCTTCCAATTTAGCGGCTCCATGACAGGAGGACTGGATGGTAGCGAACTCGGAACATCCGAACGCGCGGCCGCCGTCATGGTGTCGATCGTTTCAAACTTTTGCAGTTGGCGATCGGGTGCGATGCGCCTCGGTCAGGGTCGGGACCCTAAGCCCTGTGCAGGCGTGGGGTATAAAATCCGCCGAGATGTTTGGAACGCCGTGAAGGCGCGCTATGGTCGTCGCTCCGGCGAGCAATGTCGCCCGGCGCCGCACTCCTCGAACAGACTGCTCCAGAACATTCACGCGTCGCGGTATCGCGCAAGCGTCTCGGTATGGCCGCTGAGCCAGGCGCCGATCGCTCCGTCGAGCCCGCTCACGGCCAGCCAAGGAATTACAATGATCGATGACGTGGTGCTCGGCCAGGCGACCGTGCCGGATGGGGTGGAACTGAGGCTGGTTCAGTATGGTGCCGATTTCGCGATCCTGCTCGAAGACAACGAATTGATGAGCACGAATGCCAATGCATCCGAGGAAGCGCTGGCGGTCATGACATGCGAGAAACTGGCAGATCTCAAAGCACCGCAACTGTTGATCGGCGGGTACGGCATGGGCTTCACGCTCCGCGCGGCGCTGTCCATGTTGGAGGACGATGCAGGCATCGTCGTTGCCGAAATCGTGCCGGAAATACTCGCCTGGGCCAGAGGGCCGATGCAGGAGATTACCGGCGGGTGCCTGGACGATCCGCGCGTTCACGTCGTCGACGAGGACGTGGCACTGCTCATCGCTTCGGCACTGGACGCATACGACGCGATCCTTCTGGACGTCGATAACGGACCGGAGGGTCTGACCCGTCGGTACAATGACGGCCTCTATTCCGTATCGGGGTTGCAGCGGGCGATGCGGGCGCTTCGGCCAGGCGGGATTCTGGCTATTTGGTCCGCATCTGCCGAACCGGCGTTCACCCAGCGACTTCGTGATGGCGGTTACCAGGTAACCGAAACGACCGTTCGTGCAGAGGCAGACGACAAGGGCCTTCACCATCACATATGGTTCGCACGCAGACCGTGACCGTCTATGATCCCTGGCACTCCGTGCCGGTTCTGGCGAAGAAGCCAGGTGCGCTGAGGAATGGCGCGCCGTTCAAGCTGGCCCTGCCGCCAGCACTGGAGCGCCTTCGTGGCAAGCTGAAGGGCAGCAACGATGGCGATCGGCAGATGGTCAAGATCCTGACAGCGGCCACGGTCGACGGCCTTGATGCACTCGAAGCGGCTGCCGCCGAAGCGATGGCCCAAGGGGTCACTAGCGCCGATGTCGTACTCAATATCCTAGCCCGGTCCCCATCGGCGCCGATGGAGCCCAGCATCGGCACGCCCGAGCATCTGCAGCTCAAGATCGAGCCCATCGCCGATACCGGCCGCTACGATCGGCTGCTGCCCGTGCGGAGAGCAGCATGATGATGGAGCGCCATGAGATCATCGGCCTCATGGCCGAGTTAAAGCTCGCCGGCATGCGTCATGCCTATGACGAGGTCATTGCCGACGCCCTCAAGCGCCAGCATCCCGTTCAGCACGTCGTTGGCTTCGAGTTTACCGGCAAAAGAAGACGATTTACCGTCAAACCTGTTCCCCTATTTCACGGCGATCCCGGTCCCTGTTTGCGCGCCGATTGACAGGACGGGGCCAGCCGAAAGAAAAATCAGCAAGCTCAAGCTCATCAAACGATCGATGTATAGTCGCGCGGGCTTGAATTTCCTGCGAGCTCGCGTGACGGCCTGAACAGCACCAAAAGTGCGGGAGAGGCCCGGTCCGGGAAAATTACAGTGTCGTTGACAACCGCTGGCTTTCGCCAACCCGGTTCATGGAGGAATGCGCTACCATGAACCGGATTAATGCAATCTCTTTCAACGACTTCAGAGCTGAATCGTAGCGCCTGCCAGGTAACGCTTGCCGGGATAGCTGATTTCCGTCAGGCGCATGTCGCCTGCGGTTGCGCGCTCCGTTTCGCCGGTGAGGTTCTTCGCCTCCACGAAGACCGAGACGCCGGTTCGCGGAATCCGGTAGGAGACGCGGGCGTCCAGATAGCCGGTACCGTCCCGGTACACCGGATTGCCGGAACGTTCGGCGGCCGTCAGCAGGTACTTGCTCCTGCCGTTATAGGCCAGTCGCGCGTTGATGCCGTACTTGTCGTAATAGGCGATCAGGTTGTAGCTATGCTTGGATAGCCCGGGGAAGTCTAGTTCCGAGCCGTCGAGCTCGTTGTAGAGACCGACGTCCTGCGCGGTGCTGTAGGTATAGTTGATGATGGCGCCGAACCCGTCGAGCGGGGAGGGCAGGAACGTGAAAGCCGTCTGCGCGGAAAGCTCCAAGCCGCGGATCTTTGCGCCGCCGCCGTTAATCGGCTGGGTTACGTCGTAGAGGATTCCGTCCTTGAACAGGTCCACTCCGGTCCGCAGCGTGCGGCCGAGGATGAAGCTCTTCACGTCCTTGTAGAAGAACGAGGCGTTGAACAGCGTGTCACGGTTGGCGTACCAAGCCAGATTCACGTCGAACTGGTTGGCGCGGTAGGGCTTGAGGTCGGGGTTGCCCGCTGCGCAGGTGTCGAGTGTTCCTTCCTCGGCATCCAGCGTGAGATCGTAGATGCAGTTGGCATTGGGAACGAGGTCGGTCGGTTTCGGACGGGCCATGACTTTCGCATAGCCGAGGCGCAGGGTGACGTTGCGGCCGAAATCCACCGCCAGGTTGGCGCTGGGCAGGATGTCGTCGTAACGGTTGTTCAGCGTTACCGACTGGGTGCCGACGATCACGATGCTGTTGGTGCCGCTGACGGGGTCGGTCACCCGCTCGCGCCGGACGTTGGAGCCGGTCACATGAGTGCGGGTGGTGACATAGCGCACACCGACATTGCCGGAAAGAGAGAGGCCCAGCAATTCGCCTTCCAGATTGGCCTTGAGGTACGTCGCGGCGATCGTTTCGGATAAGTCGTGATCCGGAATCTGCGCCACGCCGTTGCAGGTCCGGATGCAGTCGCGATTGAAACCGGACAGATCGAAATAGTCGGCCACGGCATCGAAATTCGGCGCGAGCCAGGATTGCGGCAGGCCGGTCGTGTCGATGCCGCCGCCGTTGAAGAAGGTGCCTGGGGTCTGTTCCGAGGAATCGGCGATGAACTGCGCTAGCTTTTCCGGAGTCCAGACCAGCGCGGTCGCGCCGTTCGACCGGATCGCGACGTCATAATCGACATTTGCGGTCGGCACTGTGGTTCCGTCCGGCTCGACGCGCCCGCCGCCGCGATAGCGCAGCGATCCCGACTTGCGGTATTGGACGCCCGCCTCAAGGCTGCGCAGCACCGGACTGTCCAGATCGTAATCGGCGTCCAGCTTGAACTGGGTTTCCTTCGTGGTCACTTCGTCGGGGCGATACTCCAGCGACGGGCCGACGGGGCGGATGCCGCTAGTGTAAGTAGAGACATCGGCGGGGTCGTAGCTCTCCGGGAACGTGAAGCGGGGAATGCCGGTATCGGGATCGAGGACGATGCTGATCGAGGGAATCGAGGCGCTGAGGCTGATCGTCTTGCTGTCGCTCTTCACCGTGGCTTTCGAGGAGACGGCAAGGCCGGTCAGGTGAAGACGGTCTACCTCCCAGTCGAAACCGCCCGAGAGATAGCGCGAGCGCTGGTTGTAGATGAAGTCGCGCTTGGTGGAGCTGAAGATCGATCCCGCGCCGGTCGTGTCGGTGGGCGCGGTCGGGGCCGTGATCAACTCGATCGCGTTGTTGTTCTCGTCCGTGACCACCGTGCCGGTGGCAAAGCGCGGGGCCGCGGCCAGGTTGATCGCATAGTTGTAATCGATCATCCGGTTGCGGCGGCGGTTGTATTGCCCTTCGACCCAGGCGTTGAGATTGTCGGTGAACTGGTATTGCAGGGTTCCCATGGCCGAGACGCGCTTGTCGTCGCGCGTCCAGATGCCGTAACGGGGAATGCGCGGCGTATTGTCGTAGAACTGCCGCTGGCAGGCGGCGCGCAGGTCCGGGCCCTGCGGGACGCGGCGGCAACCGGCCAGCGAGGTGATGTCGCTGAAGTTCGGATTGGGTACGACCACCCGGTCGTCGCCATTGAAATCAGCCAGGCGTACCCACTCGGTATTGCGGATGAAGTCGCCGCGCGTGAGGTTGTGGTCGTAAGTGACGTTGAACAGCACGCCCAGGCGGTCGTTCAGGAACTTGCGGCCCGCCGTCAGGTTGGCGCGCGGCCTCACCGTCTTGTCGGCGCCGTCCAGCACCTGGCCCGAGAGCATGGCCGAAAGCAGCGGCTTCTGGAGTTCCAGCGGCTTGCGGGTCTTGATCGATACCGTCCCGCCGATGCCGCCTTCGGTCATATCGGCGGTATAGCCCTTGAAGACGTCGATCGACTTCACCAGTTCCGAGGCGAGTTCGCGGAAGTCCGCCCCGCGCTCGCCGCTACCGCTGTTGCCGAGCAGGGAGACGCCGTTGATCTCCACGCGGTTGAGGTCAGGCTCGACGCCGCGGATGGAGACGGCGACGCCTTCGCCGAATTCCCGCTGCAACTGGACGCCGGTGATCCGCTGCAGCGCCTCGCCGATGTTCTTGTCCGGGAATTGGGAGACGTCTTCCGCCACGATCGAATCCGCCACGGTATCCGCACTGCGCTTGCGGGCTATCGCCGATTCAAGGCTGGCGCGGGTGCCGACCACGACGATCTGGGGATCCTCGGGTGGCGGCGCTTCCTCGGCCCCGGCGGCGAAGGCCCAATTCCCCGCAAGGATCGTGGTGGCTGCCGCATGCCATGCTAGTCGTTTCGATCGCCAGTTCTTCGTCATCTATCGCACCCCTGTTCTCAACTGAATCAGTGGAGAATGGATAGCGGATGCGTTTATTAGTCCGACAAATTATTGCTTTCCCAGCGTCAACCTCTTCTATATATTTGGAATTCTGATCCAAATTGTGGGACGATAGATGAAGGAAGAGTGTCGGCGATCCTTGGCGGATTCCCGGACTTTAGTTATGCCAGGCAGGGCTAGACAAGGTCGCGAGCCGATGGGGCAGGGCGCGCAACTCCCACCCGATTATGAGTAATTCTTATAACCCAGGTCTTGAGCAAACTCCGAGGCTGGACCACGAGATTTGCCCGCCAGACGATACTAACCCGGAAAGCATGGGACATCTACGCGACTAGCCGCAAGCTGGCGCTCAGGCCATGAAGCGCCCGGTATTCGTTAACACCGCTGAAGGATGCATCCTTCCAAAGTTAGTTTCCCGCCAGATCGTTATGGTCCCAGATCAAGCGGGGGTACATTTAAAAGTGAAACTTCGTTAAACTCGCCCCGGGCCAGTCGGCGACGCCTGGATGTGCAGCAAGTAGATCGTGAGCCCCGTTCTTGCGGTAAAGCCGAATCCATTACCGCCTCGCCATTTTTATTTTTCGCTGCTGGGGGACGCTTGCACTTTTTCCATTTGTCCCTCCCTTTCGAGAGGTTGCTTGCAGTTGCTGCGTGAACTTCAAGTGGACGATCAAAACTCAAGGGCCTTCAACGCCCGTCGCTTCCAACAAGGCTTCGTCTGGCCAGAAGCGCACATGGTTCTCACAACACGTTGCTGGTGAGGTTGTTGTCATTTCTAAACTCTCTCGCTTTTTACCTCCGCGCATGGAGTTGAACCGCACCGGGATTGCCGGAGGCCAGTTTTCTTAAATTAGGCAGCCAGTGGG
>NZ_DAMDBA010000035.1:0-49220 GCF_032093395.1 Novosphingobium sp. | reverse complement strand
CATCTCGGCCGGCTCGATGTTGCCCTGCGCCTGGAGGAAAGCCATCAGGCGCGGCTGCTCCCAGGCACCGGCGTCGATGCGGGCGTGCAGGCCGTTGGGCAGGACGCGCGGGATGTTCTCCAGCAGACCGCCGCCGGTGATGTGGGCGAGGGCGTTGATGCGACCGGAGCGGATGAACGGCAGCAGGCTCTTCACATAGATGCGCGTGGGCGCGATCAGCGCGTCGATCAGCAGCGTGTCCGAATCGAACAGGGCCGGCCGATCCAGCTTCCAGCCCTTGTCCTCGGCCAGGCGGCGGACCAGCGAGTAACCGTTCGAGTGCACGCCCGAGGAGGCGAGGCCCAGCAGAACGTCGCCATCGGCAACCTTGTCACCGGTCAGTTGCTCGCCGCGCTCTACCGCGCCGACGCAGAAGCCTGCGAGGTCGTAATCGCCGGCAGCATACATGCCCGGCATCTCTGCCGTCTCGCCGCCGATGAGAGCGCAGCCGGAAATGCGGCAACCGTCGGCAATGCCGGCGACGACGCGCTCGGCAACGCCGTTCTCCAGCTTTCCGGTGGCGAAATAGTCGAGGAAGAAGAGGGGCTCCGCGCCCTGGACGATAAGGTCGTTCACGCACATAGCCACGAGGTCGATGCCGATATGGTCATGGCGGTCATGATCGATCGCCAGCTTCACCTTCGTGCCCACGCCGTCGTTGGCGGCCACCAGTAGCGGATCCTTGTAGCCAGCCGCGCGCGGGTCGAAGAAACCGCCGAAGCCTCCCAGTTCTGCATCGGCGCCGGGGCGCGCGGTGGATTTCGCGAGCGGTGCGATGGCCTTCACCAGCGCGTTGCCGGCGGCGATGGAGACGCCGGCCTGCTCGTAGGAATAGCTCTTCGGGGTGTTATCGTCGGACATTGCGCGCGCATAATGCGCAAACGCCCGGCTGTCACGCCCGAGCATTGCCGGCGGTGAATAAATGACGCGCGAATTCGCTCATCACGCGGCTCCTGCAAGGCATTTCTGCGGTTTTGCGATGCGGGCGAGCGGGCAATTCCATCGGCTGTCGGATTACAGCTTGGATTTCCAGATCGGTTTGGGCAAAAGGCCGGTCGATTGACGATGGCGATGACGTTCTCCCATAAATTCCGGCGCGTGGCCGACATGAGCTTGGGCTCGGCGCGGCGCGTCGTGCTTCTGGCTGGAGCGGCCGCGATTCTTGCGCTCGGCGCGGCGGGTGGCTACCGGCTCGTGGCGCAAGTGGAGGGCGATCGTGGCATCGCCCCGCTCGCCAATTCGGAAGACATCCAGGTCAACGGTATCAAGGTCGACGTGATCGCCAAGACCGGTGCCGAGGCGCGGCTGGAAGGCTGGAAGCAGGCCGAAAAGGAAGCCTGGAAGAAGCTTGGCGGACCGGACATGCCGGTCGAATCGATCGATGCCATGGTTTCGTCGGTGGTGATCGGCCAGGAACAGGTCGGGCCCCGCCGCTATATCGCGACGCTGGGCGTGATCTTCAACAAGGCGCGCGCCGGGCAATACGTGGGCGCTGGCGGCGCGACGATCCGTTCGGCGCCGATGCTGGTCCTGCCAGTGCTCTATTCGGGCGGCGTCCAGCAGGTTTTCGAAGTGCGTGGGCCCTGGCAGCGCGCCTGGGCGGAGTTCCAGGCGTCGCAGAGCCCGATCGACTACGTGCGGCCGGTAGGCGCGGGTGGCGAATCGCTGATCCTCACGGCCGGGCAGGCCTCGCGGCGCAGCCGGCTCTGGTGGCGCAACGTGCTGAACCAGTTCGATGCCGCCTCGGTTCTGATTCCCTATGCCCGCCTCGAACGGCAATGGCCCGGCGGGCCGGTCCACGGCACTTTCACCGCGCGCTACGGGCCGGACAACACGTTCCTCGGTACGTTCGAGATGGACGCCGGCAGTGAGCAGGAACTGCCCGCGATGCTGGAAAAAGCCGTGCAGCGCATGGACGGGCTCTATCGCGACGCCCTTTCCACCGGGGAATTGCGTCCGGATCCTACATTGACGACGAGCGGCCAGGTTCTGGACCGCGCATTTGCGGAACTTCGCACCAAATTGATGCCGAAGGGCGGCGCGCCGATCGTGGACCTGCCGCCTGAAACGGTGACGCCCAGCTCCGCGCCTCCTCCGGTTGCGCTGGCGCCGGTGGAAACGGTTTCCGTTCAGTTCGCGTCTCCCGATGCAGCGGCCGTGGATGCCGCTCTGGCTGCGGTACGCGGCGTTCCCGGCGTGCGCGGCGCGGCTACCATGAGCCTTGCCGTCGGCGGGACATCGGTGATGCGCGTAAGCGTCGAGGGGGGCAGCGAAAGGCTCGCCTCGGCACTGCGGGGGCAGGGCTGGAAAGTGACGACAGCGGGTGGCGCGCTGAGGATCACGCGCTAGGCTTTCCCGGTGATGAAGCAGATCGCCCTTCCGCTGTCCGCCGCGAGCGACAGCCCGCCGCGCATTGTCGTCGGCAATGCCAACGCGGCGGCGATCGATGCGCTGCTGGAGCCCGATGCATGGCCTTTCCACAGCGCCATTCTTTCCGGGCCGCCCCGTTCGGGAAAGTCGCTGCTGGCCCGTTGGTTCGTCGAGTCGGGGCGCGGCGATGCCCTGGACGATGCCGACCGCATGGACGAGGATGTCGTGTTCCATAGCTGGAACCGCGCGCAGGAAAGCGGCCGTCCCCTGCTGATCGTGGCAAGCCGTCGACGGGGCGAGGGTGAGGGACGCTGGCAAGTGATGTTGCCGGACCTCCGCTCCCGGCTTGGCGCTGCCCTTGAACTTGAGATCGGCGAGCCCGATGAGGAGATGCTGGGCGAACTCATCGACGTTCATGCCCAGATGCGTGGCCTGCCGCTGGACGTTTCGGCAACCGACTACCTTGTACAGCGTTGTGAACGTAGCCATGTGGGCGTCGAAAATCTGGTCGCCGCCATCGATCGACTCAGTCTGGAGCGCAAGCAACCTCCAACGCTGGCGATCTGGCGCGATGCGCTTGAGGAAGCCGGTCGCGGCCTTCCGAAGGCTTCATGACCTCTTGGCTTGCCAGTCGGGCCATTTGATGGGAGATTCGCGCGATGCTGGGTAATCTGGTTCGCTATCTGGATTCTGTGGTTGCGCGCGATCCCGCGCCGCGCTCGCGTTGGGAAGTTCTGCTCTATCCCGGCGTCTGGGCGCTGTTCTTCCACAAGATCGCGCACCGGCTGTTCCGTGCGGACTTCTTCTTTCTGGCCCGCGTCGTGAATCATGTGTCGCGGTTCCTCACCGCGATCGACATTCATCCCGGAGCCACGATCGGCCGCAATTTCTTCATCGATCACGGCTTCACCGTCATCGGGGAAACGGCGCATATCGGCGACAATGTCACGATCTATCAGTGCGTTACGCTCGGCGGTTCCAATCCCACCAATGGGAAAGGCGGCAAACGGCATCCGACGCTGCTGGACAATGTGATCGTGGGGTCGGGAGCGCAGATCATCGGTCCGGTGACGGTTGGCAAGCGTGCCCGCGTCGGTGCGAGCGCCGTCGTGACCGAAGACGTGCCGGAGGGGGCGACGATGATCGGCGTCAAGGCGCGATCGACGCTGGTCAAGGCTGAGACTTACGCCAAGGAATTCATGCCTTATGGCACGCCTTGCAAGGAGCCTTGCGAGCCGGTCGGCAGCCAGCGGGTGGATGAACTGGAAGAGCAGGTCGCGGCTCTGCGCGGTCAGGTCGATTCGCTGATGCGCAAGCTTGAGGAAGAAAAGCAGATCGAGCCGGTCGTGAAGGGCATCTGACAGGCGGATGTCCGCAGGATCCCATCCCCTTGCAGGCCCACTTGCCGGCAGTGTCGTCGCTTTCCCAGGGCGTACGCCGCTTCAGGTCGGCTTCGACAAGCTTGAACTCCAGCGTATCCTCGATCTCTATGGACGCATGGTGGCTGCCGGGATGTGGCGCGACTATGCCATGGATTTCGGCAAGGAAGCGGCCAATTTCTCGGCATTCCGCCGAGCCGCCGAACGCCCTCAGGCCCGGATCGAGAAGCGACCTTCCCTGCGCGGCAAACAGGGCATGTGGACCCTGTTCGGAGAAGTCGGCCAGGTGCTCAAGCGCGGCCACGAACTCGCCGGGGTGTTGAGCCCGCTCGAACGCAAGCTGCTCAAGATCGTCGAGAACTGAGAGCCCGGGGCGCCTTCACATCGGAGCGAAGTGGCTGTTCCTAGCCTTGGTTTTTCAGCAGCATCGACAAGGCGCGATGCGCCTGTTCCATGCCGGTTGCCAGGATACGATCGCTTTCCCGGCTGGAGATCTTGCTCCAGGCTCTCGCAAAGCCTTCCACGGTCAGGTCGTCTTCCTCCAGAAGTACGCCGTCGTTCATCGTGATGAAGGCGCTCTGGCAGACGCCGCCGCCCGCACCGACGATGGCATCGTTGGGCGAGTCCTTCGATACCAGGAACAAGGCAGCCGGGACGACGGCTTCGGGGCTGAACACGTTATAGGCTTCGTCCGGGAATATGTCGGCCGTCATGCGGGTGCCGGCGGTGGGCGCCAGGGAGTTGACGCGAATGCCGTATTTGGCCCCTTCCATGCGCAAGGTGCGGGCCAGACCGAGAACGCCCAGCTTGGCCGCGCCGTAATTGGCTTGCCCGAAGTTGCCGCCGAGGCCGCTGGAACTGGTGGTCATCAGCACCCGACCGTAGTTCTGTTCGCGCATCGTTTCCCACACGGCCTTCGTCGCGTAGGCGCTGCCGAGCAGGTTGACGCGCACGACTTGCTCGAAATCGGCCATGTCCATCTTCGCGAAAGTGCGATCGCGCAGGATTCCGGCATTGTTGATGAGGACGTGGATGCCGCCCCATGCCTCGCGCGCGCGGGCAGCCATGGCTTCCATCTGCGCGAAGTCGGAGACGTCGCCATTGTCGGACAGCGCCTCGCCGCCCGCCTTGCGGATTTCCTCGACGACGGAAAGCGCAGCGTCCGAATGTCCCGATCCGGCGCGATCGGTGCCGAGGTCGTTGACCAGGACTTTCGCCCCGCGCCGAGCCAGTTCGAGCGCGTAGGCACGGCCAAGGCCATGCCCGGCGCCGGTGACGATGGCAACCTGGCCGGCGAACGAGATCACATCCTGCATTTTCGAGGAAATGGCAGGTTGCGCCGGGCGCTTCAATCGCCAGTTTGAGGCAGGCCGTATTTGCGGACTCTCAAACCTTGCCCCCGGGCCTGTCCGGGGCCATAGGCGCTCTGAAACGAATCTGCGCCGTTAAGCGAAAGGCCCTGCGATGAAAGTCCGCGTCCACGTCAGCCTCAAGCCTGGTGTCCTCGACCCGCAGGGGCGGGCGATCCACCACTCGCTCGAAGGCCTGGGCTTCTCCGGCGTCAACGACGTGCGTGCCGGCCGTCTCTTCGAACTGGACGTTGCGGATTCGGTCAGCGACGAAGCGCTGGACGACATGTGCCGCAAGCTCCTCGCCAACATGGTGATCGAGAACTACCGTATCGAGAAGGTCGCCTGATGGCTTTTCGCTCCGCCGTCGTCACGTTCCCGGGCTCCAACTGCGACCGCGACCTGGCGGTGGCGCTGGAAAAGATTTCGGGCAACGAGTGCATCCGCGTCTGGCACGGTGATGCCGAGCTTCCGGACAATCTCGATTTCATCGGGCTGCCCGGCGGCTTCTCTTATGGGGACTACTTGCGCTGCGGCGCGATCGCCTCGCGTTCGCCGGTCATGCAGGCCGTGATCGCGGCGGCCGGGCGCGGTGTGCCGGTGTTCGGCGTGTGCAACGGCTTCCAGGTCCTGACCGAAAGCGGGTTGCTGCCCGGCGCGCTGCTGCGCAACTCGGGCATCCGCTTCGTGTGCCGCGACGTTTCGCTCAAGGTTGAGAACGCGCAGTCGCTGTTCACCTCGGGATACGAGACCGGCCAGCACATCCGCGTGCCGGTGGCGCATCACGACGGCAACTATCATGCCGACGAGGAAACGCTGGATCGTCTCGAAGGGGAAGGCCGCGTAGCCTTCCGCTATGCCGAGGACGTCAACGGCTCGGCCCGCCAGATCGCGGGCGTGCTGAACGCGGCGGGCAACGTGCTGGGCATGATGCCGCACCCCGAACGCGCGATCGAGAATACCCATGGCGGCACCGACGGCCGTGCGCTGTTCGAAAGCGCCATTCGCGGAATGGTCGGGGCCTGAAGCTCTGCTCTAAACGGGGCATGGAAATCCATGGCCCCGTTTACCTCTTCGGCGTCAGGCTTTGCCCTTGCCGCCGACGCCTTTCAGATATTCTTCCATACCCCGTATATAGTCGGGGTTGAGCATCAGCGCGCTGTTGGCCATCCGCTCGACATGGCGGGCGCTATCGCGGCCGACTTCGGCGCAGAGTTCGATGGCGACCTTGGCGGCGCCCATCTGCTCGGGGTTCTGCCGGGCCAGATGTCGGCAGAAGTCCATGACGTCCGTCTCGAAGGTTTCGTCTTCATAGACCTGATGGACCAGGCCCATGGTTAGCGCCATGTCCGCGGGCGCGGGCTTGTTCGCCATGATCAGCCAGCGCGCCCAGTGCGGACCGCAGATGCGGGTGAGCCGCGAGACACCACCTGAGGCGGGCAGCACGCCGAACAGCCCTTCCGGAAAGGCATAAGCGGCACTTTTCGCGGCCAGGCGGAAATCGCAGGAGAGGCTCATCTCCAGTCCTCCGCCCACGCACATGGCGTGGTGGGCGACGACGAAGGGCTTCTCGATATGCTCGATCTCGTCCCACAGCTGCTGCATGTTGTTGAGGTTGAGCCGGTGGTTCTCGCGAATGGCCCGCGCGCTGCCGCCGGTTGAAGTGGGCGAAACGATGTTCTGGTTGCCGCCGCGCAAGTCCGCGCCGGAACTGAAATAGCGGCCCGCCGAACGGATCAGCATTACCTTCAGTTCGGGCGTCTCACGAAAGTGGAGCACAGCCTCGGTGAGCAGGTCCATCATCTGGCGACTGATCGCGTTGAGCTTGTCGGGCCGGTTGAGCGTGGCGACAAGAATGCCGTCCACTTCTTCGGTCAGCAGCTGCGGGGCTTCTTCCGTCATCTTCATTCCCCTCAGTTGCGCGATCGCGGCAGGCCGAGGCCCTTTTCGGCGATCATCGAACGATGGACCTGGCTGGTGCCTCCGTAAATGGTCGTGCCGTGCGCATGGCGATAGGCGAGGTTGAGCGCATTGGCCGCGCCCTTGCGCTTGGACAGCGAATAGGGTGCGGTCAGGTCGAGCAGATCGCGCGAATCGGTAATGAACAGTTCGGACGAGAACATCTTGGCCATGGGGCCATAGGCGCCGTTCCCCTTGCCATGGACTTGCGTCCAGTTGGCGCGGTAGGCGATCAGTTCGGAAGCGAGCACATGGGCGTAAGTGCGCGCGAGCCGCGTCTGGGCCTTGGGGGTATCGATCAGCTTACCGCCCCCGGCCACCGGGATTTCCCCGCAGAGTTCGACGGCGTTCTCCAGCATCGCACGCTGCACTTTCGCGAAGCCGCCGCCGTGTTCCAGTTCGAGGCTCGCCGCCATCGTGCGGCCACCGGCATTGATCTCGCCCAGGCGCCAGGTGTCCGGGATATTTACATTGTCGTAAAAGGTGATGTTCGTGCGCTCGTCCATGAAGGTATGGACGGCCTGCACGGTAACGCCTTCGGCCTTCAGCGGCACGATGAACATCGTCAGCCCTTTGTGCTTCGGCGCATCGGGATCGGTACGGCAGAGCATCAGCACGTAATCGGTGAGATTCGCGCCGCTCGTCCACATCTTGGTGCCGTCGATCCGCCAGGAGCCGTCCTCGAGCTGCGTCGCCTTGCACTGCGCGGCGAAGACGTCGGAGCCGCAGCCCGGTTCCGAATAGCCCAGCGAACAGATCGCATCGCCGGCCATGACCTTGGACAGCACGTCGCGCTTCAGTTCCTCGGTACCGAAGCGGTACATGATGAGCGCCACCATCTGGGCGACGTTGGCGACCGGGTTGTTCCAGTGCTCTTCCTCGAAAGCGTCCCGCGCGCCGGTGACGGCGTAGGGGCTGAGGCCGCGCCCGCCGACATCCTTGGGAAGCTGGAGATAGGCGAGGTTTGCCTGGACCAGCTGCTTGTGGATCGTGGGATTGTGGCCTTCCCAGGAGAAGTGGAATTTCTCGCGCTGCTCGTCCGTTACGTTCGCGGCGAAGAAGTCGTGGATTTCCTGCTGGATCGCACGGGCATCCTCGCCCAGGTCGAACTCCACCGGAACCTCGCCCACATCGGGAAGGCTGGCTTTTTCGCCCGCGTAGAGCCGGCGACCGGCTTCGGCCAGCCAGTCCTCGGGATCGCCCGCTACCAGCGGCCAGGCCTTGGCGCGCAAGTTGTAGAGGTGGACGTCGTGCTCGGTGGTGAGGCCGATGCCGCCGAAGGTCTGCACCGCGTGACGCACCGTGCGGCCCGCTGCACTCGAAGCATACCAAGCCGCCAGCGACACTTGCGCCCCGGCCGCGGCCTCTGCATCGGCAATCGAGCGCATGGCCTTCCACGCCAGGAACTTGGCCGAATCGATCTCGCAGATCAGGTCCGCCATGGGATGCGACAGGGCCTGGAACGTGCCGATGAACACGCCGAAAGCCTTGCGTTCGCCCGCATAGTCCGCCGCCATCGTCAGCGCGGCGCGGGCGAGGCCGGACAGCGCCAGAGCCATCAGCAGCTTCCATTCCTCAAGCCCGGCCTCAAAGGCGGCCAGTGCCTCTTCTCCACTTCCGAGGACCGTGACGGGAAGCGCTGCCAGATCGAGCTCGGCGATCGCGGTCGTGGCCAGACTGGGCTCGGCGTGGCGGGCTTCGGCCGGAACGGCGACCAACACGATATCGGCGCCACGGCGCGCGATCACCGCGTCTGCGACCAGACCGCCAGCAACCCATTGCCGGGGGAATTCGGCAATATCGCGCATGGCGATCGTCACCACCGCTTCGCCGCCGATGGCGCCTGCAAGAAGCTCCTCGGCGCCGCCGAGAAGTCCCAGCAGACGTGTCGCCACGAGGGCTTCGGCCAGGGGACCGGAGGCAAGCGTGCGGCCGGCCTCCTCCATCAGCACGCCCGCATCGAACAGGCCCAGGCCCATGCCTTCGGCTTCTTCCGGAACGCGCATGGCAAAGGCGCCGAGTTCTGCCAGTCCCGACCAGAGCGCGGCATCGAAGCCGTTGGCGTCCAGGGCCTTCCTGACGCGCGCGGGGCTGGAATGCTCGTCGAGGAAGCGCGCGAAAGTGTCGCGCATCATCGACTGTTCGTCGGTAAGATCGAAGTTCATGGTTCAGGCTTCCCCGCGCGTCTTAATCTTTGCGTTTTCCGGTCCTGATCATACCTCGCGATGCCGTTCAATCGTGGCGGTCACGCAATCGCGGGCGCGATAGCTTGGTGTCGCTCTCCCGGTCGTCGCCTTCGTGCTGGCGGGGCGGGACGCGGAGGCATAGTCTTGTGCGACAGGGCATCGAATAAGATGCGCCGCCGGACCTCGTCCCGTCAGAGTGGGGCCGGCGCTCGTGGGAGAGTGGCTATGCAGATGAACGACATGGTTCTGATCAGCGTGGACGATCATATCAGCGAGCCGCCCGACCTGTTCGACAAGCATCTCTCGGGCGCGGCCCTGGAAAGCGCGCCGAAACTGATCCAGGACGCGAACGGCAAGGATCTGTGGGTCTACCAGGGCATGGAGTTCCCATCGGTGGGCCTCAATGCCGTGGTCGGCCGGCCCTTCGAGGAATATGGCATGGAGCCGACCTCGCTCGATCAGCTCCGCCCCGGTTGCTACGACGTACACGAGCGCGTGAAGGACATGGACGTCAACGGCGTCGCCGCCTCGCTGAACTTCGGCTCGGTGTTCGACTTTGCAGGCGGACGCCTTCATCGCGTGCCCGATCGCGATCTCGCGAAAGTCCACATGAGCGCTTATAACGACTGGCACATCGACGAATGGTGCGCCGCCTATCCGGGGCGCTTCATTTCCTGCGCGATCGTTCCCACCTGGGACATGGACGCGACCGTGAACGAACTGAAGCGCGTGTCCGAAAAGGGCTGCCACACAGTCTCGATCAGCGAGAATCCGACGTGCCAGGGGCTGCCTTCGATCCACAATTCCTATTGGGATCCGTTCTATAAGGCGATCAACGATCTCGACATGACGATCTGCCTGCACATCGGCGGCGGCAATCCGGCGCCGCATGCCTCGATGGAAACGCCGATCGAGGCCTGGATATCGACGATGCCGATGTCGATCGCCTATGCCGCTTCGGACTGGCTTCAGCTTGAGGCCCTGCATCGATACCCGGATATGCGCATTGCGCTTTCGGAAGGCTCGATCGGCTGGGTGCCCTATTTCACCGAGCGCGCGGACTTTTCGAACTGGCGGCACAAGGCCTGGACGAATTCGCGTTTCCAGAAGATGAAGCCGAGCGAAATGTTCAGACGGCACTTCCTCAACTGCTTCATCGATGATGCTTTCGGCCTACAGAACATCCGCTTCATCGGTGAAGACAATATCGCCTACGAATGCGATTATCCGCATTCCGATACCCTCTGGCCGGAAGTGCCGGAGCATCTCTGGCCCTCGATCAATCACCTGACCGAGGAACAGATCGACAAGATCACCCACGGTAACGCAATGCGCTGGTTCCGCTTCGACCCGTTCCGGCACTTCACGCGAGAGCAACTGACGGTGGGGGCCTTGCGCGAGAAGGCCAGGGCTGCCGGCGTCGATACCAGGCCGAAGTCCTCGGCGGGTGAGCGTCCGGTCGATCACGGAGAGACCCGGCCGGTGACCTCCGGAGACATCATGAAGATGTTCATGCGCCATGAAGACGGCGATCGCGCAGCGCGGATGCAGAAGCAGGGCGCCTGAGCAAACGGCGGGAGAGAACTGGCGCCGCCGGGAAAATTCCCGAAAAAGCGGGATATCAATGGTGGAAGCGGAACTGCTGCGGCGTCATTCCGGTCCAGCGCTTGAATGCGCGACCGAAGCTCGTCTGTTCGCCGTAGCCGAGCCGATCCGCGATTTCGTCGAGAGACAGGCGGCGGTCGGCCAGATGAGCGCGGGCCAGGGTTTCCCGTTGCTTCTCTACCATTTCCGAGAACCGCACGCTTTCGCCTGCAAGCCGGGACTGAAGTGTGCGCACGGACATCCCCGTCTTCTCGGCGCAGCGTTCGATCGAGCAGCCGCCGGAAGCCAGCGAACCGCGAATATAGCTCTCCACCCGTTCGACCAGCGAAGGGCTATGCGCCGATTTTACTCGCTGGAGATAGGAACCGAGCAACTTGTAGAGCAGCCGGTTGGCGCTCGGCACGGGCTGTTCCAACGCTCGGACCGGGAAGGCCACCGAATTGCGGCTGGCCTGGCGGATCACCTTGCAGCCCAGCATGTTCTCGATTTCCGGCAGGTCGCTCTTGCGGGGTTCGGCTGAAAGACTGATCCAGCTTGGCTTGAAGGCTGGTCCGCCGATCGACTGGAGCAGCTTGAGGTTGAGCATGGCGGCCTGGTAGTTCGCCTGATCGTTCACGCCCATGTCGGCATTGACCATCCAGGTCAGTTCGGCAGTGTCGCGTCCTTCGATCAGCAGCACCTCGCTGTCGGGCGCATGGACGACCGGCAGGAAATCTATCAGGCAGCGGATGCCGGCCCGAACCGTCGGCGCCGAGCGGCAAAGCGCGGTTACGCAGCCGAAAACCTCAGGATCCTGCATCGAGCCGAAGCGAAGACCGAACAGCGGGTCGTCGAAGATCGTGCTGCAATATTCGAACGTGTCGGCCACCTGCTGCGGGGCGACGAGGCTTTCGGGATCGACGAGGACATGGGCGTCCATTCCATGGCGTTCGACGATGCCGCGCGCATCGCGGCCATGGCTGCGCGCCATTTTCGCGAGACCGGCAAAGTTGGCGGCGCGCACTTGTCCGCCCACGGGCGCGACGTCGAGCGGGCCGTCGAGACTGAAGAAGCTGTCCTGGTGTGAGTCCATATCCGGTCCCGATCCTCTCCTCCGTGACGTTTTCGCCTCGGCGCCCGGCATCCAATATCGAGAGCGCCGCGCGTAATGCCAATACCCCTCCACTTGCCTGTGGCAGCACTCGGACGAGCCGGCGATCGCAGTGCGGCGAACGGAACGAAAAGCGCAAAAAGCGGGGAGAGCGTCATGAAGACGATGGCCGACCACAAGAAAGTGGCCGAGGAGCACGTCCTCTACGAGAAGGACAAGGCGACCAGGATTGCCACGATCACGCTCAGCCGGCCTGACAAGCACAACACCGCGACCATCGGCATGCGGGCACGCTTCGGCGAACTCGTATTCAAAGCCAACATCGACGACGACGTGAAAGTGCTTGTGATCCGCGGAGAGGGCGACAACCTGGGCAGCGGAGGCGACCTGGACGAGCATGGCGATCTCTACCTCAACCCCGCGCCGGGAGACGGTTTCCTTACAGACCTGGAAATCGACGATCCGGATGTGAAGTATCCTCCGCCGGGGTCTTTCCGCTATCTTCACGGACTGACGGACTATTATGCCAAGGCCCGATCGGGAAACCGGCCGCTTCAGGAATTCAAGAAGATCTCGATCGTCGAGGCCAAGGGCTATTGTTACGGCTGGCATTTCTACCAATGCGCCGATGCCGATATCATCGTCTCCTCCGACGACGCCTTGTTCGGGCATCCTTCGTTTCGCTATGCCGGCTGGGGGCCGCGCATGTGGCAGTGGCTGGAAATGGTGGGCCTGCGCCGCTTCTCCGAAATGCTCTTCACCGGGCGTCCGTTCACGGCTGAAGAGATGCAAGGCTGCAACTTCGTCAACTCGGTGGTCGCGCGCGACAAGCTGGAAGCGGAAACGGCCAAGTATGCCCATGCCTGCTCCATAACCCGCCCCACCGACGTCGTCGTGGCGCAGAAGACCTTCATCGAGGCCTACAAGCAGTATCGCGGCGAATACATGGGCAGCCTGCTCACCGGCTGGCTGGAAGGCATGCTGCCGCTGATGAAGGACGACGGTGCCTCGGATGTGAACCTCGGCAAGGATTCCACCTTCCGGCAAGGGATCAGCAACGTGGTGAAGGCGCACGATGCCAACTACCCGCCGGAGTGGCGCCTTTCGAAGAAAGGGAGAAGCGGCGCCGGCAACTGATCGAGCCCGCGCGGTGTCGTTCGCATCGGCTGTGATTTCGCGCCGGAGCGATATCTGCACGGAGTGCAGATCGCCGTGCACGATAAGCGGAAATGATCGCGCGGGTCGGTGGTAACTTGTTCGAGGCTCACAGACCGGTCGCAACCGGCGGGGCACGGGCCGGGCTCGACCCGGCGCTCATACCCGGGGAGAGGGTGATGGCAGAAACCTTGTTCGCGCTCGACAGGCGCAATTTCCGTGATTGCCAGCAGGTGTTCAGAGGCGATCGTCAGCAGGAATACTATCGCGGCGAGTTCTGGGTGGAAGATGCACCCAATGTCGATGTCCGGTCGGAGCGCAAGGCGGTTGGCGCCATGTCGATCATCCGGCAACGCTCGGCGAGCAATCTGTTCTTTCGCCGCTCTCGCCGGCATATTCGCGAGGACGCGACCGACCTTTCCATTATCTGGTTCGTACGGCGCGGCGTCCTTGCCTTTTCGAACCAGTTCGGCGGCAAGGTGGCGCGGCCGGGCGATCTCATGGTCACGCGCTCGATGTCGCCCTTCCTGATCGAGTGCAGGACCGACGGGGACGAGGTTCATGAAAGCCTTCACGTCACGGTCCCCACCCATGTGCTGCGCTCGCACATCGGGCAGGATATGGATGCGGGGCTGCACATGACGGGCGGGCGGCCCGAACTCGGCCCCGAACTCGGCATGGCCGAGCGCATGTTGAGCGAGGTCTTCTCGGACGACGGGCGATTGGGCGATCCCTCTGCGCGCTTGCTGGTGGATACGGCGATCGCCCTTATCGCCAATGCCCTGCGCTCGCTGGACGAACAGCGGCCTTGTCGCCAGTCGATCGCCGATCGCCGGCTGGAGGAAGTGCTTCGCTTTATCGAGGTGCACCTGTCGGATCCGCAACTCTCCACGGCGATGGTGGCCAGGGGCTGCGGCATTTCGCCGCGCTATCTCTCGTTTCTGCTGCGGCTTCGCGAAACGTCCTTCTCCGAGCTGGTATGGGATCAGCGTTTGGCGAAGGCGAGGGACTGGCTTGGCAGGACCGACCCGCGCGACATCTCGATCAGCGAGATCGCTTATGGCGTGGGCTTCAAGAGCCCCGCGCATTTCAGCCGCATGTTCAAGCGGGTGTTCGGGGCAAATCCCCGTGATTATAGGGGCGATTACCGGGGCGATTGTGGGGCGGAGCTTGCAGTGTGTGATGGGCAGGGCGCGGCGGACGAGGCTTTCGTGGAATTGTCCAGCGCGAGCCTGCTCCTTCAATAGAGCCGCCACCGGATCGTCACGACGCGGAGGCGATGTCTGCGCGGTGGCCTTGCGGCGGCCTTGCGCCGCGCTGCGTGACTGACCGAAGCTGCCACGAGGCCGGCGCAGTCGGCGGAACCGGAGAGAGACATGGGCAAGTTCAAGCTGATCGCCCTCACTACCCCCAAGCCGGGGCGGGAGGACGATTATCATCACTGGTACGACAACAATCATCTGCCGGAACTGGTGAACACCTTCGGCATGAACGGTGCCCAGCGCTATGAACTCGTGGCCCGGCTGGTGGGCGACGACAGCAATCCGTACCTGGCCATCTATGACATCGAGACGGAAGATCCGATGGCTCTGCTGGGGGCGATCGGCAAGGCGACGGCTGCGGGCGAACTGACGCCTAGCGATGCGCAGGACATGGCCACCTGCTACACTGCGCTTTTCACCGAGCGCGGCGATCGGGTAGTACCGGCCGGGTAGCACATAATCGGCCGGTGGGCCGCCGTCCTAGCGGCCGATGAAGCGGGGCGGCCGCTTCTCCCGGAGGGCGGCGATACCTTCCAGATGATCCGCGCTGCGGACGGAAACGCTTTCATAAGCGATGCCCGCGTCCATCAGGGCCGTGGCTAGGCGCTTCAGTTCGAGGTTGGTCAAGACCTTGGTGGCCCGGATCGCCGCCATCGCGCCGGAAAGCATTTTCTCGCAGAACGCATCCACGCGGGCATCGAGGTCTTCGGCCGGAACGCAATGGTTCACCAGTCCGATCTCGGCTGCCTTTTCGGTGGTCAGGAGTTCTCCCGTGAGCAAATATTCCTTCGCGCGGGTAAGGCCGATGCGTTGCGCCCAGATAACCGCTCCGCCATCTCCCGCGACGAGGCCCAGGCCGACGTGGGGATCGCCGATCTTCGCCCCCTTCGCGGCGAAGATCACGTCGCACAGCAGGGCCAGCGTTGCGCCCAGGCCGACCGCGTGCCCGTTCATGCGGCAGATCACCGGCTTGTCGATGTCCAGCAGGGTGGCGACGATCCGTTTGGCGATACGGGCTTCATGATCGAACAGATGCGGGTTGCGGGCATTGTGCTCTATGTGATCCAGATCGCCGCCCGCCGAAAACGCGCGACCTGCGCCGGTCAGCACGATCACGTCGGATTCCGGATCGCCTTGAGCGAACCATAGCGCCTCTACAAGGTCGTCATGAAGCTGGAGGTTTACGGCGTTCATCGCATCAGGACGGTTCAGAGTGATCCGCAGCAAGCGTCCTTCACGCGCCATGGCGATGGTGTTGAGGTTCGGCAGTGGCGGCGTATCGCTCATTTTCGGCAATCTCCCGGTAATTTCGCCAGTCGATGAATTCGGCAGTCATAGTCGGCGCGGGGCGCGGAGGGCAGGGGCCAATCGCCAAAGGGATAACCATTCGCCGGGGCGAAACCTTGTGTCCGGCGGGGGCGGTCCGGGCCGAACGCCTTGCCAACCTTGCGCAAGTCCGTTCTATCTCGCTGAACACCCGAATGGCGGGGTCATCGAAATCCGGGCGAAATCCGGGCGATCGGTTCCGCGCAAGCGGTTTCACGCGCGGGGGCAGGGAGAGATAACATGACAATGGCGCGGTTCGACGAGAGCTTCGACTGGGTGGTCGTTGGCAGCGGCGCGGGTTCGATGGCTTCGGCGCTGCTGATGAAGCAGGCGGGGAAGTCCGTGCTCATTCTGGAAAAGTCGCCCTGGGTCGGCGGCACCACGGCGAAGTCGGGCGGCGTCATGTGGATTCCCAACAACCGCTTCATGGACCCCGGCGAGGACAGTTTCGAGAAGGCTTGCGAATACCTTGACGCGGTGGTGCCCGATGGCGCGAACAGCCCCGGCACGAGTCCCGAACGGCGCCGGGCCTATGCCCGAGAGGCGCCGAAGATGCTGGACTTCATCGTTTCGCAAGGTGTGGAGATGGAGCGGGGCTCCCGGTTCTGGCCCGATTATTACGACGAACTTCCCGGCGGCGTGAAGACGAGCCGTACGGTGACGGCGGTACCGTTCGACAAGAACCTGCTGGGCAAGGCCTGGGCCGGCAAATTGCGGCAGGGCTTCGCGGAAGTCCCGGTGCGGTTGGACGACGGGATGAAGCTGCCCTTTGCCAAGCATTCCTGGGCGATCAAGAAGTTGCTGCTGAAGACGGCGGTGAAGATCGTCGCCGGCAAGCTGACCGGCAAACACTGGGTCACGGCCGGGGCGGCCCTCCAGGGGCGGATGCTGAAGGCCGTGATGGACCGACAGGCGGCGGAGATCCGGACGGACAGTCCGGTTACCGCCACCATCGTCGAGAACGGCCGCGCCATGGGCGTGGAAACCGTCAGGGACGGCAAGCCCTGGCGCGTCGAAGCGCGGCTGGGCGTGCTGATGAATGCTGGCGGCTTCTCGCAGAACCAGGCGATGCGTGACAGGTACATGCCCGGCACGCGTGCCGCATGGTCGAACGGGATCGAAAGCGATACCGGCGACATGCACGTGGAACTGGAACGCCACGGCGCGGTGCTGGCGCAGATGGACCAGATGGTCGGCTTCCAGATGTCCGAGGCGCCGGGTTGGGATACCGACTACGTCAAGCCGGGCACGCAGAGCACCACCGGCAAACCCCACGCGATCCAGGTCGACCAGACGGGCGTCCGCTACATGAACGAGGGGGGCTCCTATGAAGAGTTCTGCGAAAACATGCTGCAACGCAACCGCACGGTTCCCGCGATCCCGAGCTGGGCGATCATGGACCAGCAGTACATGGACGAATATGCCGTGGCCGGCAAAGGCATGGCGAAGAAGAACATGAGCCGCTGGCTGGCCTCGGGCTGGATGTACAAGGCTGACAGCGTGCAGGAGCTTGCAAGGCAGATTTCCGTTCCCGAAGCAGCGCTGGCGGCGACGATAGAACGCTGGAACGGGTTCGTGCAGGGCGGCCGAGACGAGGACTTCCATCGCGGGGAACGCGCTTATGACAACTGGCTGGGCGATCCTTTCTTCAAGGATGGTCCCAACGCCTGCATGGGAACGATCGAGAAGGGCCCGTTCTATGCGATCCCGATCGTGCCCGGCGATGTCGGCACATATGGCGGGGTGGTCTGCGACAGCGATTCCCGCGTCCTCAGGGCGGACGGTTCGCCGATCGAGGGGCTCTATGCCTGCGGCGTCAGCACGGCATCGCCGATGGGGCGGGTCTATCCGGGGGCAGGTGCCAGCGTGGGGCCGTCGATGACGTTCGGCTGGCTTGCCGCCAGGCATGCGGCCGGATTGGGCAATCAGGTCTGAGCTGCCAAAGACGCTGATCGCCGCTCAGCGCAGGTTGACGCCGATCTTGCCGAAGAAGCGACCGCTGGCGAGATGTCGATAGGCATCCGCCAGACGATCGAGATCGTAAACGACGTCCACCACCGGGCGGATGCTATGTCGCACGATGAACGCAGTCATCGCCTCGTGTTGCTCGCGATTTCCGACGCTTATCGGGGCCAGCTTCACGTCCGGTGAGCCGCGCGTCCAACTGAATTCGGAACCGAGCATGCCGATGCCGGACAATTGCCCGCCTTCCTTGATCAGCGCGGCATTGTCGTCGAACTGGCTCGCGCCGACAGTGTCGATCACGTTGGCGATCGGCCGATCGCCCAGGGCCTTGCGTAGTTCCCCAGCCCAGTCGGGCGTCGTGCGATAATTGATGCAGAGGTCGGCGCCCAGCGAGCGGGCCCGCGCCAGCTTGGCATCGGACGAGGATGTCACCGCCACTTTCGCGCCCATGGCCTTGGCCAGCTGAAGGGCCGCAATGGCCACGCCGCCGGTGCCGTGCGCCAGTATCCAGTCCTGGGCGCCGGTCGGCCGGAGGGCGGTGAGCGCCGACCATGCGGTGAGGGCCGCGCATGGCAGCGTCGCGCCTTCCAGGTCGCTCAGTTCATCCGGAAGCAGCGCCAGGCTTTCGGCATCGCAGACTACGAACTGGCGCGCCACGCCGTCAATCGGGCCGCCCAACATGCGCGGGTCGGGTTTCGAACCAGTCAGCCAGAATGGCGCGAAGATCGGCGTCACCCGTGCTCCCTTTGCCACGCGCACGACACCTGGCCCCACGGCCACGACTTCACCCGCCGCACAAGAGAGCGGCACGACGTCCGGCTCCTTTCCCAAGCCGGGAATGAGGCCGAGGGCGACGATGATGTCGCGATAATTGAGCGTTGCCGCCGTCAATTGCACGAGCGCCTCGCCGGGCCCGGGTTGGGGGACAGGGACTTTGCCGATGGCGATAGTGTCGATGCCGTGACCCGTGAGGATCGTCGCCTGCTTCATATAGCTCATGGCTGTCTCCTGTTTCGGAAAATTCTATCGCCTTGCCACGGGCTACGCAGCATGGCCCGGCTCGCCGGGGCGATGGCTTTGCCTCCAGAGGCGAGCGAGCGTGACTGTCGCGCCAAAGCGGCGAGCCGCCTGTTTCGGCGCGCAACCGGCGCTGCTAGGCCAGGGTCGAGAACAGCCGCGCAAGTCCGGGACCAGAACCATGGAGAAAAGCCGCCGATGACCGCCCCTTCGATCGTCTTCGGTCCCCGGCTTGACGAAGAGCCCGGGCAAGGCGCGCAGACCATCGCCGGCTATTTGCGCGAAGTCGTGGCACGATACGGCCCGCGCGAGGCGGTGGTGCTGCGGCAGGGCGCGTGCCGGATTTCCTGGAGCTACGACGATCTGATGGAACGCGCGATGGCTGTCGCCCGCGCGCTCGTGGGCTGTGGAACGGCCAAAGGCGAACGGGTCGGCATATTGATGACCAATCGGCCGGAGTTTCTTTCCAGCCTGTTCGGCACGGCTCTCGCAGGCGGCGTGCCCGTTGCGCTCAGCACTTTCTCGACGCCATCGGAGCTGGATCATCTGTTGGGCGCCTCCCAGGTTTCCACGCTGCTGTTCGAGCGCCAGGTACTCAAGAAGGATTTCGGCGCCATGCTCGCCGAAATCGATCCGGCGATCGTGCAAGGACGCCCCGGTTCCCTGGCCTCTATGCATTTTCCCTATCTCAGGAGACTGGTCTCGCTGGGCGATGTTCCCGACCGGGAAGGACAACCCGCAGGTGAGGTTAGCGGCGCGGTGGAGACATGGGAAAGGTTTCTCTCCCGCGGTGCGGCCATCCCACCGGAAGTCGTCCTGACGCGGAGCGAGGGCGTTCATCCTGCGGATACCGGTGGCATCTTCTTCTCGTCAGGCACCACCAGCCTGCCCAAGGGCATCGTCCATTCGCAGCGCGCCATCGCCGTGCAGTGGTGGCGCTGGCCGCGTCTTTTCGCGATGCATGAGCCGGTGCGCAGCTGGACCGGGAACGGGTTCTTCTGGTCGGGCAACGTTTCCATGGTCGTGGGCGCGGCTTTTTCGACGGGCGGGGCCGTGATCCTTCAACGCCTGTTCGATGCGGACGAGGCGTTGGACCTGATCGAACGGGAACGCGTCACTTTTCTTAATGGGCGGCCGCATCAATGGGCGCGGCTCCAGGGTTCCGCGCGTTGGCCGGGGGCCGACCTTTCCAGCGTGAGGTACGTGCCGCGCGGAGAACTGGTCCGGCAGCATCCCAGCGTTGCGACGGACTGGGAAGTACCGATGTCCTACGGTTGCACGGAAACCATGACGATCTGCACGTCGTTCGTCGCGGATGATCCACAAGGCGGGTTCGAAGGATCGTTCGGAGCGCCTTTGCCGGGGAACGTCCTAAAGATCGTCGAGCCGATATCGCGGCGCGTGGTGCCGGTCGGAACGGTCGGGGAGATGTGCATCAAGGGGCCGACGCTGATGTCGGGCTACCTGGGCAAGGCGCCGGAGGAATGCTTCGACGAGGAGGGTTTCTTCTGTACGGGCGATGCCGGACGGGTCGATGCGGCAGGGCGCTTCTTCTGGGAGGGGCGCATGACCGAGATGATCAAGACCGGTGGCGCCAATGTCGCTCCGGTCGAGGTGGATGAAGTCATCGCCCGAATTCCGGGGGTGAAGCGCACCCAGACGGTGGGTGTGCCGGACGATCTGCTGGGAGAGATGGTGGTCGCCTGCATCGTCCCGATCGATGGGGCGAAGCTTGACGAAGCTACCGTGGTCGCGCGCTGCAAGGCCGAAATCGCCAGTTTCAAGATCCCTCGCCGGGTGCTGTTCTTTCGGGAGGAGGACTATGCCGTAACCGGCAACGAAAAGGTGAAGTCAAGCGAAGTTCGCGCACTGGCAGTGGCCCGCCTGGCTGCGGATACCGCCGAGGCGGTCCGCCCTCCTCTTGCGTGAAGGTGGGCTTGGGGTACTGAACTTGAGTTCAGCCCGCACTGTTCGCATGCGCGGGAGAGGCTGTTCGAGAGAGGACACATGAGCCAGACACTGGAGAACCGAGCATCCCCGGATGCCAAGACGCAGCTCGACATCTATCGCCGGATGATCCGGATCGAACGGAATGACGACGCCACCCGCACGCAAATCCGCCGAGGCCGCATCACGGCGCCCTATTACTCGGCGCGGGGGCAGGAATGCATTCCCTCATCCATATCGGTGCTACTGAACGACGACGACAAGATTTGCACGATCTATCGCGGCATTCACGACATGGTGGCCAAGGACATGCCGCTGCGGCCGCTCTGGGCCGAAATCTGCGGCCGCGTGGACGGCACCTGCAAGGGCAAGGGTGGCCCGATGCATCTCACTCACCCGGAAACGGGCGTGATGGTCACCACGGGCATCGTCGGATCGTCGATGCCGATCGCGAACGGGTTCGGGTGGGCGGCCCTGCTCGATGGGACCAAGCAAGTGACGGTCGCCTATTTCGGCGACGGCGCCAGCAACATCGGCGCGTTCCACGAGGCGCTGAACCTGGCTTCGGTGTGGAAGCTGCCGGTGATCTTCGTATGCCAGAACAACGGTTTCGCCGAGCATACCCGCTACGAGAACGGCACTTCGGTGGACCAGATCTCCAAGCGCGCGATCGGCTACGGAATGCCGGGCTACACGGTGGACGGCAACGACCCGCTTGACGTCTACGCCCACGCCCATGCCGCCATCGAGCGCGCGCGGGCGGGCGAGGGGCCGACCCTGCTGGAATGCAAGACCTTCCGATTCATGGGCCATGTTTTCGGAGACAACGACGCCTACATGACCAAGGAAGAGAAAGCGGCAGCCATGGCGGACGATCCGCTGCCGAAGTTCCGCCAGAAGCTGATCGACGACGGGGTTGCCACCGCTGCGGAACTCGACGCGCTGACGGCAAGGATCGAGGAAGAGGTGAACGACGCCATCGAGTTCGCGATGGCCTGCGAATACCCGTCCGACGACGAACTGCGCCGAGACGTCTTTGCTGAAGAGATTCCGGCCAAGGAGATGTGGGCATGAGCACCGATACCCTTGATGCACCGGTCGTCGAGACCGTGAAGATGAACGGCCTTCAGGCCATCAACGCCGCGCTGATGGAAGCGATGGAGGCCGATCCCAAGGTTCTCGTCCTTGGCGAGGACATCGCGGACAACGAGGGCGGCGGCGTCGTCGGCGTCACGCGCGGGCTCTCGACCAAGTTCGGCACGATGCGCGTGCGCTCCACGCCGATCTCCGAACAGGCGATCATCGGCGCGGCCATCGGCGCGGCCATGGGTGGCTACAAGCCCGTGGCCGAGATCATGCTGATGAACTTCACGACCGTCGCCATGGACATGATCGTCAACCATGCGGCCAAGCTGCGTTTCATGTCGGGCGGCCAGAGCCAGGTACCTATGGTGATCCGCACCCTGACCGGCGCGGGCAATCAGACCGCCGGTCAGCACGCCGACTTCTATGAGGCATGGTTCTGCCATACCGCCGGCATCAAGGTGGTGATCCCCTGGACCCCGGCGGATTTCAAGGGCCTGTACCTTTCGGCTATCCAGGACCCGGATCCGGTGATCATCGTCGAAAGCGGCAAGACCCTGTTCGTGCCGATGGACGTGCCGGTCAACCAGGGACCGATCCCGCTCGGCAAGGCCAACATCGTGGCGCCGGGCAGTGACATCACCATCGTTTCCTATGGCCAGATGATGTTCACCGTCATGCAGGCCTATGAGGAACTCACCAAGGCGGGCGTTTCGGTGGAGGTCATCGATCTTCGTACGATCTCGCCGTGGGACAAGGAAACCGTGCTGACTTCGGCCGAGAAGACCGGGCGTCTGCTGGTGGTTCACGAGGCCGGCCGCAACTTCGGACCGGGTGCGGAAATCGCCGCTACCGCGCAGGAGCACCTGTTCGGCAAGCTGAAGGCCCCGGTAGGTCGCCTTGGCGCGCCTTACTGCTCGGTGCCCTTCGCGAAGAAGCTGGAAGATGCCTTCCTCGTGCAGCCGCCGGAGATCATTGCCGAAGCGCAGCGTCTCGTCGCGATGAGTTGAAGCCCGCACGTTCGGGATCAGCCCGAGCTATGCGGTTTTTAAGGGCCTCCGTAGCGATACGGAGGCCTTTTTGCGGCACTTACCAGACCATCGCATCGGCCCGCTTTTCGGGGCGAATGTAGATCGAGGTGATCCATGGGGAGAGGACCTTCATCCGGCCTTCCAGTTCCTCGATCAGCGTTTCGGCGTCGCCCATCCTGAGGTTGTCGTCGAAATCGGCGCTGATGGCGACGAAGATCGCCTGCGGGCTCGTGTGGATGGTGCGAATGTGGTTCACCGCATCGATGCGCGGGTGCCGGTCCAGCATATCGCGAATACGGGCGATGAGCACCGGGTCGGCCGCCTCGCCGATCAGGAGTTCCTTGGATTCCCGGGCCAGCAGCACGGCGACGCCTGCCAATACGCAGCCGATCAGCACCGACGCCACGCCGTCGATGCGCGGGTCCGCGAAGTGGATCGAGGCCCAGACGCCAACGGCGGCAATCACCAGACCGATCAGTGCGGCGCTGTCCTCGAACAGCACGATAAAGCCTGGCGGATCCTTGCTACGGTGGATCGCCTGCCACCATGTCTGTTCGCCGCGACTGCGATCGAATTCGCGCACGGCGATGGCCCATGAGGCGCCTTCCATCACGAATGCGACGCCCAGGACGATGTAGTTGAGCGTGGGGTCCGCGATCGCCTGCGGCTGTTGAATGTGGACGAAGCCTTCGTAGATCGACACGCCGGCCCCGATCGCGAAAATCAGGATGGCGACCACGAAAGCCCAGAAGTAAAGCTCGCGCCCATAGCCGAAGGGGTGCGTCGGGTCCGGCTTACGGCTGGCGCGTTTCTGGCCGTAGAGCAGCAGCACCTGATTGCCGCTGTCCACTAGCGAGTGGACGCCTTCGGTGAGCATCGAGGACGAGCCGCTGATCCCCGCTGCCACGAACTTGGCGACGGCAATGCCGAGATTGGCGGCGAGCGCGCCGTAGAGAACGATATTCGCTTTGACGTGGGCGGTTACGCTATTGGGCTCGCTCATCTCGGGACGGCTCCTCGGGGACTTCGAAGAACCCCAACTGTTGCCAGCCCTCCCAGGTTGCGCAAGCCCGGCGCGTTTCAGGCGAGAGCTTCGCGTCCCACGCGCTCGTTCCAGAGGTCGGCATTGCCGCAGAGTTGCTGGTTCAGCAGTGCCCGTTTCAGGAACCGATGGCACGGATGCTCGTCGGTCAAGCCGATGCCGCCGTGAAGCTGGACCATTTCCTCCGTCACGAAACGGAAGGCTTCCGCGGCGAGAACCTTGGCGGCGGCAAGCTCGGTCACGCTTGCATTTTCGTCCCGCACCCGTTTCCACAGGAGGGCCTCGGCCACGACGATGCGCGTCTTCATGTCGGCCGCGCGATGTTTCAGGGCCTGGAACAGCGCAATGGGACGGTCGAACTGACGGCGGACTTTCATGTATTCGATGGTCATGTCCAGTGCTGCACCGGCAGCTCCGATGCAGTCGGCGGCAAGGGCGAGTTGCGCCTCGCCGGAAAGCCGATCATGCAGGATCGCGGCGCCGGCTGCGTCGGTCAGCATCATGGAGGGCACGAAGCCGTCCAGTTCGACGTCGAAGAGGCGGCGACCGGGATCCCAGACAGGGCGTTCGACGAGCGAGACGCCGGGTGCGTCAAGCGGCACAAGCGCATAGCCGCCGGGAAGCTGCGCCACCACGGCCACTGCCATGTCCCCTTCGAACACCCCGGATATCGTGCCTGAAACGGCACTGTCAGAACTCTGCGTGACCCTGGAGGAGAGCATCGGCAGAGGCGCGTAATCGCCGCTCGCCAACCTCTCCAGCCAGACTGCGCGTTCGCTGAAGTGTTCGCTGGCGGCAATCGCCTGAAGGCCGAGTTGCGCGGGGATAAGCGGCATCGGTGAAAGCACGCGGCCCATTTCGAGATGCAGCGTGGTAGAAGCTTCCCGTGTGAGACCGAGCCCGCCGTCGTCTTCGGGCAGGCGCACCATCAGCCAGCCCATCTCGGCGGCGAGCAGCCAGCTCTCATCGCGCGCGGGCGAAAGCGTTTCGGCTGGAAAAGCCTTCTGCGCGGCGGCGGTGAGTTCGTTGAGTTCGATCACAGCACCCACCCCTTCGGCTCGCGCGGCATGTCCAGCATGCGTTCGGCGATGATGTTGCGCTGCACTTCCTCGCTGCCGCCGGCGATGGTCCAGGCATAGGAGTTCATGAAATCGGCCATCCAGTTACCGGTATTGAGGTCTCCGAAGGTGATCGGCGCCATGTATTGCTCTTCCATGTTGCCCAGTCGCAAACCGAACGCGGAATAGGCCCGCAGCGCGCGGCTATAGGCGTTCTTGACGATGGAGGCGTCTCCGATACGCTCGATGCCGTTGATGCGGTTGTCGAGGAACTGGTCGGCTATCGCGCAGACGGCGTCCACTTGCGTGACGAGCGTACCGAAATCGCGCAGGATTCCGCGATCGTCCTCATGACCATGATCGCGGATCTGCCTGGCAACGCGGTGCAGTGCTCCGCGCATCCGGTAGGACAGTTCCATAAGTGTCAGGCCGCGTTCGGAGGCGAGCGTAGCCTGCGCCACGGCCCATCCCTTGCCTTCCTCGCCCACGCGTTCGGAGACGGGGATCTCGACGTTATCGAGGAAGATTTCGGCGAATTCCTCATCGCCCTGGATCTGGTGGATCGGCCGGACGGTAACGCCGGGGGTCTTCATGTCCATCAGCAGGTAGGTGATGCCCGCCTGCTTCACGCCATCGGACGAAGTGCGTGCCAGCAGCAGGCACTTGTCCGCGAACTGGGCCATGGTCGACCACACTTTCTGGCCGTTGACCACATAGACGTCTCCCTTCCGTTCGGCCCGCGTCTTGATGGCGGCAAGATCCGATCCCGCTCCAGGCTCGGAGAAGCCTTGGCACCAGGTTTCGCCCTCAAGGATCTTGGGCAGGTAGCGCGCCTTCTGTTCGGCATTGCCGCATTCGTGAAGGGTGGCGAAGGCATGATAAGTGGAGACGAAGGAAAGCAGCAGGCGCGGGCAATCGGCGCGGGCCAATTCCTCGTAGATCACTTTCTGCTCGGCCAGGCTGCGGCCTCCACCCGGATAGTCGGCAGGCCAGTGCGGGATCGCATAGCCCGCGCGCACGAGCTTGCCGAACCAGTCCCGCTGGGTGCGGACGAAATCGTCCTGCGTGCGGCTGGCATCGCGCCAGCCCGAGGGCGCTTCGGCTTCGAGAAAGGCGCGAACTTCGCCTCGCAGGACTTCGAGATCGGCTTCGTTGGTCATGCCTAGTCCTTGCCGCCCGGCCGTGGGGGCGTCCAGACGGGGGTAGGTCGCCGCGGCGATATCGCAAGTCGAATCGACATTCAGCCCATGCGGGCCTGCGAAGTGCGATTTTCTGCGTTTCGGTGCTCACGGACCGAAAGTCCGCTGCGCTCCGATACTCGAAAATCACGCTTCTCGGCTCCACGAGAACTGAATGTCGATCCGACTTAGATGGCAACTTCTATCGTCTCTCCGCTGATCCGCACCTCGTAAGTGTCGATGGCCATCGTTGCGGGCGGATTGATCGGCGCGCCAGTTTCCAGGTCGAACCGGGCGCCGTGTACGGGACACGAAATCCAGCCGTTGCGCATCCGCCCGCATTCGAGCGTCTCGTAGGCATGACTGCACAAGTTGCGCACGGCGAAGATGCGATCGAGCGTGTTGCAAATTAGCATGCTGATCCCGCTCACTTCGACCACGATCTTGGTGCCGGGTGGCACGTCTTCGAGTTTGGCGGCGGCAACGAAGGTCTTTTCGGTCATCATCATCCCGGCTTTCTCTGGCGGTCCTGTTCGCGGGGCTGCGTGCCGCGCGCTCCGGACGCAAGGGCAGGCTGGTCGCGAGCAGGGCCAAGCAAGACGCTGTACCGTGGCGGTCATTTCGCGGGCAAGCCGCCGACGCGATAAGACGCATGAAAACCATGTGCTTCGGGAGACGGGGGTTGGCAGCCGGCAGCAGTGTCCAGGATGGCGGAAGCTTCGATGTGGTAGTGGTGGGATCGGGATCGGCCGGCGCGATGGCCGCGCTGCGCTGTGCCGATCTTGGCCTGAAGGTGCTGATCGTGGACAAGGCGCACAAGTTCGGCGGGACGTCGGCCACGTCGGGCGGGGTCATGTGGATACCCGATCACCGGCTGGAGGGGGATAGAGGTGACAGTCGGGAATCGGCCCTGGAATATCTCGATTCCGTGATTGGAGTGCCGGTGGATCGCCGGCGGCTGGAGGCATTCGTGGATGAGGCGCCGCGGATGTTGCGCTTTCTCCGGTCCACCGGGGTTCCGGTGATGGCGGCGGCCTGGCCGGACTACTTCCCCGATCGGCCAGGCGCCCGGGCCGATCGTTCGATCATCGTGCCGACTTTCGACGGGCGACGACTGGGCGATGGCCGCTATGCGCTGATGCGAGAGCAATACAACCGCTTCAAGCTGTTCGGCCGCTATGCGATGGACCTGACCGAGACTTTTGCGCTGATGATGCAGTCCCGAGGCTGGCGTGTGGTGGCGGGCAAGATGATCGGCCGATACTGGGCCGACCGTTCGACGCGCAAGGTATCGCATCGGGACAGGCGCTTTACCCAGGGCGCGGCCCTCATGGGTGCGATTTTCCAGCAACTGTTCTCACGACATGTCGAGCTGCGGCTGGAAACGAAGCTGGAACGGTTGCTGGTGGATGAGCGCGGAAGCATCACCGGAGTGGAACTTTCGAACTTCGGTCGCAGATACGCCGTCCAGGCAAGGCGGGGCGTTGTCCTGGCGGCGGGCGGTTTCGAGTGGAACCAGGCACTGCGGGACCGTTTCTACCCGGTGCCGGGACTGACGCGACACTCCTCCACGCCCGAGGATGGCAATCGCGGGGAGGCGCTGATCGCGGCCGAAGCGATCGGCGCCTCCACCGAACATACCGCGCAGGGCTGGTGGATCCCGACGATGACCTTGCCGATGAAAGGCGCATCGAACTTCCATGAGATCCACCAGGCTGCTTTCGACGTCGGCCGTCCGTGGAGCGTGGTGGTCAATCGCCTGGGGCGCCGGTTCGTGGACGAGGCCTGCGGGTACGACCAGTTCGGCCAGGCGATGGTCCGGGACCAGTTGACGAACGGCGCCAACTGTCCCTGCTGGCTGATCTTCGATGCGAAGTTTCGCAGGAAGTTCAGCGCGGGCGGCCTGATGCCCACGGTCCATACGCCCGAGCACAAAGTTCCGGCCGACTGGTGGGATCATTACGTGTTCCGGGCCGATACGATCGAGGAACTTTGTGCCAGAACGCATTTGCCGGCCGACGCGGTGCGCCAAACGATCGCCGCGATGAACGATTATGCCCGCAGTGGCATCGATCCGGAGTTCGGGCGCGGCATGAATGCTTACGACCGGACGTTCGGAGACCCGTCCTCGGCCCCCAACCCCAACCTTGGGCCGATCGACAAGCCTCCTTTCTATGCAATTCCCATCAATAACGGCGATCTTGGCACGAAAGGTGGGCTGAAGTGCGACGCGCGGGCCAGGGTGCTCGACGGCGCCGGGACGCCGATCGCGGGTCTCTACGCAGCCGGCAACAATGCGGCGACGCCGTTCGGAGACAGCTATCCCGGCGCAGGCGCCACCATCGGGCCGGCCATGACTTTTGGTTTCGTCGCGGCCAACGACATTGCCGAACGCGCCGCAAACGCGCGCATCGGTCTGGACCATGAAGAGGCAAGGGGCGCGGAATGCACGGCAAAGTAGCGATCGTTACCGGCGCGGCAGGCGGGATCGGCGAGGCTGTCGTACGTGCCCTGGGGGCGAGGGGCGTGAAAGTGCTCGGCACCGGCCGTAACGCGGACAAGCTCCAGGCGCTCGAAGAGCGATTGGCGGGGGCCATGGAGTTCACCTTCATCGCCATCGACGCCACCGCCGACACGGCGCCGAGCGCGATCGTGGAGGCCGCGATGGAGCGGTTCGGGCAGTTGGACGTATTGGTCAACAACGCGGGATCCTTCAACTTCGGCCCGGTGGACCAAACGACCGACCTCATGCTCGACGAAGTGCTGGATATTTCCCTCCGCGCGCCGTTCCGGCTCTGCCGAGAGGCTTTGGGACGTATGGGTGAGGGCGGATCGATCCTCTTCATCGGCTCGACCTGGGGGCTTTACGGCACACCGGGTGGAGGTGCCTATTCCGCCGTCAAGGCCGGGCAGATCGGTCTGATGCAGACGCTGGCCGCCGAATATGGCCCCCGCGGCATACGCTCGAACTACATTGCGCCGACGGTTGTGCGTACCGAGATGACGACCGCGTTCTGGGATCTGGATTTCTTCCGCCGCACCAATCACGAACTCACGCCCCTGCAACGCGACTGCACGGCGGCGGATATCGGCAACATGGTCGCTTTCCTCGCTTCCGAGGACGCGGGCTTCGTGAACGGCCAGACCATCGCGGTGGATGGCGGCATTTCGACCACGCGCTATGTTTCACCCGTGGCCGTAGGGGCGGTGCGGCAATAAGCCCTTCCTGACCATGAAATCTCTCGCCGTCACAAGGCCTCTGGGCGGTTTTCGCCCCGGCGTTGGTCCTCTGCTTGTGAGCGCCGATCCCGCTCGGTAACGCCGAAGTCAAGCAGCGACGAAGGATGCCATGCAGTTCGAATGGACCGAGGAACAGGATGCGTTCCGGCTCAAGATCCGGGATTTCCTCCATGCGAACCTGCCGCAGGACTGGGAGAAGTTCTCCGAACATGGGCCTGCCTCACCCGCGCTCACCGCCTTCGCGCGCACGTTCTGCGTGAAGCTGGCGGAAGCGGGCCTGCTGTTTCCGCACTGGCCTGCGGAAATGGGCGGCGAAGGGCTCGGCCCCTGGGAGCAGCAGATCCTGTCCGAAGAGATGTGGATCGCCGGAGAGCCGCGCGGCGGTCAGTACATGAACGTCAACTGGATCGGTCCGACGCTGGAAAAGTACGGCACGGACGAGCAGAAGGCCCGCTACCTGGAGCCGATCACGCGCGGTGAATCCCTCTGGTGCCAGGGCTTTTCCGAGCCCGACGCCGGATCGGACCTTGCCAGCCTTCGCACCCGCGCGGTGCTGAAGGATGGCCGATACGTCATCAATGGCCAGAAGATCTGGACGTCCTATGCGGGCCTTGCCGATACATGCTTTCTGCTCACCCGCACCAGCGACGATCGCAAGAAGGGCATTACGATCATCCTCGTGCCCATGGATACGCCGGGAATCACCGTTCGCCAGATACCCTCGCTCATCGGCGAGGGCGACATTCACGAGGTATTCTTCGACGATGTGACCGTGCCCGAAGCAGCGCGTTTCGGAGAGGAAGGTCAGGCCTGGGAAATCGTCGCTTACTCGCTGCGCAACGAACGGCTGGGCATTCCGCGCTTCACGCTTGCCCGAGCCGCGCTGGACCGGGCGGTGGCGATACTTCAGGATCGGGGCGATTTCGCCCGCGAGCATGTTCGCATCGAAGCGGGCCGCTGTGCAGCGCTTTGCGAGGCGGCGGGCACGGCCAACTATGCCGTTGTCCAGCGGCGAGCGGACGGGTTGGCTATCGGCGCGGAGTCCAGTTCCGCCCGCTATGCCACCGTCATGGCGGAACGCGCCGTCTGCGAGTTCGTGGTGGAGTTCCTGCCGGAAGCGCTTGCCGGCCGGTCGCCCTATCTCAAGATGCACCATCAACGCGGCATCGTTGCGGGAATCGCCGCCGGATCGGCCGAGATCCAGCTCAACATCATCGCCAGCGACGTGCTGGAACTGCCTCGGGAGCCGCGCTGATGCAGCTTGCCCTCAATGAAGACCAGACCCAGGTCCTGGATTTCGTCGAAGTCCTCGCGCGGCCTTTCGCTTCCGCGCCGCTGCACGACGCCGGGCTGTCTCTGGAGAGTGCGGAACTCGATGCGGCGCTGGTGGAAAACGGCTTCCTCGATGTCATGGCGGTGGAGGAACTCGGCCCGGTAACGGCGGCGCTGGTGGTGGAGAAACTCGCTCGCCTGCCTTTCGCGGTGGAGGCGGCGGCTTCCGCTATGGTGCGCCCGCTGGTCGATCCCGAACTGCCGCGCCCGCTTTGCCTGGTCGAGGAGGGGCGGACAGCCCCGCCGCTGCGCTTTCTGCGTCCGGGTGCAACGGTGGTCATGGTGGGAGCGTCGGGCGTGCGCAGCTTCACGGCAGGGAGCGACATGATCGCTCCTGCGCAGGATGATACGCTCTATGCCTATCCGGTGGCGTTCCTCACTGGCCTGCCGGAAGAGATGGTGCGGCACGATGTCGATCCCGGCGAAGTGCTTCGCGCATGGCGGGTGGCCGTGGCGGCCGAAGCGGCGGGACTGCTGGGTGCGGCGCTGGCGAGCGTCGTTACATATGTCTCGGAACGCAAGCAGTTCGGGCGCCCACTCGCCACGTTCCAGGCCATGCGCCACCGTCTTGCCGAAGCGCAGGTGGTGACGAATACCGCGTACTGGCTGGCGATGCGGGCGGCGGCGAGCGGCAATCATGCCGATGCGGCCATGGCGCTGCTTCACGCGCAGGAGGCGGCCAAGCGCGTCTGCTACGACTATCACCAGTTCCTGGGGGGCATGGGCATGACGCTGGAGCATCCGCTGCATCTGTGGACGTACCGCCTCAAGCTGCTGACATCGGAACTTGGCGGGCGAGGGGCCCAGGGCCTCGCTGTGGCCGAAGCGCTTTGGGGCGCGTAGCCAATTGGCGATGAGGGCACCGTCGTCGCGATATCGCACCTCTGCCCGTCGCGCCTCTGTAGTTGCGCGGTAGAGTTCTCCGGCAACGACAACGGGAAGAGGAAGCCATGGAAGCACGCGATTTCATCGATCTGGGCGGGCAAATCGCAATCGTGACCGGTGCCGGCCAAAATGCCGGACGCGCGACGGCGCTGGAACTGGCACGTCACAACGCGGGCGGCATCGCCGTCAACGACTTCGTTGCCGAACGCGCGGAGGCCGTGGCCGAGGAAGTGCGCGCCCTGGGGGTTCCCGCCATCGCGGTGCCCTTCGACGTGGGCGACCTGGATGCCATCCGCGCCGCCAATGCCGCCATAAGCGCGCAGTTGGGCCCCGCGACGATTCTGGTGAACAATGCGGGCATGGCCGGTCCGAATGCCGCGATCCGCCCCAGCCAGACCTTCTGGGAAGAAGACCCGGCGAACTGGGAGCGTTACCTGCGCACCAACCTCTACGGCGTCTACAACTGCTGTTACGCGTTCATTCCCAATATGGTCGAGGCACGCCGGGGGCGTATCGTCACCATCGTCTCCGATTCCGGCCGTATCGGCGAGCCGAAGCTGGCGGTCTACGCCTCGGCCAAGGCGGGAGCGCAAGGCTTCGTGCGCTCGATCGCGAAGGAACTCGGACGCTACAATGCCACCTGCAACGCCGTTTCGCTCTCGGCATTGATGCCGGACATGCCCGAAGAGCAACTCGCGGAGGTCATGCAGAGCGACCATGCCAAGGCCATGATGTCGCGCTACACTATTCGCCGCTACGGCAAGTCCAGCGATGTCGCCGCATTGGTGACATTTCTCTGCTCCAACGCGGCGGAATGGATCACGGGGCAGACCTATCCGCTTAATGGCGGTTACGCCCCTTCGATGTGAACCGCTCTTGCACGGGCTCTTAGCCGAGCCCATGCCGCCATAATAAGGCTGCGGAGCGGCGGGGAAAGAGCGAAATATCGGGTCAGGTGCGGCGACCTCGCGCGAACAGGGCGTTCGCATTGATGGCATAGCTAGGATCCATTGCACCCTGGCCTAGCAGTCCGCCGCCGTCGAAAGGCCGTCGCAGCTTGAAATCGTACGTGACAAGGCGCTTGGAAAAGCGCCACTTGCCGTCCGGGCAGCGGCGATAATTGTCGATGTAGCGCACCGCCATGAAATCTTCTTCCCGCCTTCCGTCACGGCCCGGAACAAGGTGCCAGGCCAGGGCATAGACTTCGCCGTCGGCCTCGTCCCCGTCCACCGCGATCAGGTGGTTGCAGACGTGGTGTCCGCTGTAGGGCATGTGGGGAAAGGCGCCCGCGATGAATTCGCAGTAATCCGCTGCACTGCCGTCGAAGCTGTCACCATGGGTGTCGGTCGCGTCGTCGGTATAGAGGTCACGCAGCAGTTCGATATCCTGCCGGTCTATCGCGCGTGAATAGAGCAGGACGAGATCGCGGATCGCATCCTTGTCCAGCAGGACTTGCATGGCGTTCTGGTCGACCATTGTGTTCTCCTGGGGCAGAGCGCCGCCGTCGATCAGAGCAGGGCTCCGCCGTCGATCGGATAGACCTGCCCGGTGATGAAGCTTGCTCGTCCGCTTGCAAGGAACGCGACCATTCCGGCCATTTCGTCCGGGACCGCGAACGGACGGCCCACGAATGTGCGGCGTTGGCGTAGCGAACGATCTTCATCGGACTGGCCCTGATTGAACAGGCCGGAATCGGGGTGGAAGCGGCTGCCCTTGCTGAAGGCGGCCGGATCGCGCGCAATCGTTGCATAAGGCGCTATGGCGTTGACACGAATGCCGTGCTGGCCAAGCTCCTTGGCGAGCACCACCGTAAAGCTATGGACCGCTCCCTTGGCGGCCGAATAGACCGGCAGCATGTAATCGCCGACCAGTGCCGCAGTTGAGCCTACGTTGACGATGGCTCCCGATCCGCGCGCGATCATCGCGGGCAATACGGCGTGGGTCATGCGCAGGACCGTGCCGAAGTTCAGGTCTATCTCGGCCATCCACTTGTCAGGATCGGAATTGGCGAAAAGCCCCTGGTCGACATTGCCGCCGACATTGTTGACGAGAACATCGATGCGGCCGATCTGCCCGGCGCGATCAAGTATTCTGGCGGGCGAAGCGGGATCGAGCATGTCGGCCGCCACGAACTCGACGCGGCCGGCCCCGCTCGAGAGAGATTCGTGCACGAGCGTTGCGCCCGCCTCTTCATCGCGCCCGACGAGGACCAGATCGGCGCCTTCCTTCGCAAATTCCAGAGCGATGGCGCGGCCGATGTTCGCCGTGGCACCGGTTATGACGACCAGTTTTCCGGAAAGGTCCAACTCCATCTCGCCGTTCTCCCCACCCAACCGCTATTCCCTTGGGGACTAGGACGGATCGGCGGAACGGGCAAACCGCCGCAGCGATCAGGTTTCCGGTTCGTTGACGTTGCCGTTGGGATCCAGCGGACCGCCTCCGGCGCGAGACAGCACGCAGCGTATGTCGTTATCCGCGCCTTGCGCGTCCTGGTGGCGCAGGAAGCCTTTCGAGGTGCGATGCATCTTCAGGCCCTTGAGCTTGCCGCCGGTCATGATCACCCGGTCGCCGGTCATCAGATAGCTGCCGCGCACGCCATCTGGCGTCTTATAGTTGGAGCCGGTGACAGCACGAAAATCGTACTGCGGCAGCCGGATGCCAACCGGACCGCCGGCGGTGCCGTCGCGCTCACATCTATATAGGCCTAGCTCCAGCGTGCCGATGGGCCCTCCCGGTACGGGCGGTGGCGCCGGACGGGCCGCCAGGCAAGGCGATCCGAGACAGGCGGCCGCAAGCACAGCGATCAACGGGGCGACGAACGGGGCTTTACGAGGGGCACGCATCATTTCTGACCGCTAGCATCGGCGCGAAGCAATTGCCACAGGCAGTCTCCTCGGCTAAGGGCCCATGCTTTCGGTAATACCGGCTCTTTCCCATCTTAAGGTTCAGTCCATGAAGATCAGCGGCGTCGACATTCGTCCCGGCAATATCCTTGAATACGAAAAGGGCATCTGGAAGGTTGCCAAGACGCAGCACACCCAGCCGGGCAAGGGCGGCGCCTTCATGCAGGTCGAGATGAAGAACCTCATCGACGGCCGCAAGACCAACGTCCGCTTCCGCAGCGCCGACACCGTTGAAAAGGTCCGCCTCGACACCAAGGACTTCCAGTTCCTTTACGTCGAGGGCGACCAGCTGGTGTTCATGGACATCGAGACTTACGAGCAGATCCAGCTTCCCGCCGACCTTCTCGGCGATGCCGCGGCCTTCCTTCAGGACGGCATGCAGGTTCTTCTGGAGCTCTGGGAAGAGCGTCCGATCTCGGTGCAGTTGCCGGAACAGGTCGAAGCCACGATCGTCGAAGCCGACGCGGTGGTGAAGGGCCAGACCGCTTCCTCCAGCTACAAGCCGGCCGTACTCGACAACGGCGTGCGCGTGATGGTGCCGCCGCATATCGAAAGCGGCACGCGTATCGTCGTGGACGTCTACGAGAAGTCCTACGTGAAGAAGGCCGACTGATGCGCGTTCTGGCGTCGTTCTTCGCTGCGGCTGCCCTGGTGGCAGGGCCCCTGGTATTGGGTTCGGCCGCTCCGGCTCAGGCCGCCGCGCCGAAGAAGGCGTCGGCAAAGGCCGCAGCTGCCCCGGCTAAAACGGGGTCTGCGGCTCCCGCAGATGCACATGCCCCTTCTCCGGAAGTGGAGCGGGCCATGCTCTACCTGAAGGTGCTGATCAGTGGCTTGCAGTCCGACAAGGTGGATCCTCCCGCGAAGGGGGCTCTGGTCGGCTGCATCTACAACAATTCGCTCGAGAAGATCAGCGAATCGATGGACAAGGTGATCGCCGAGAATCCCGGCAAGATCCATCGCGAGAACCCCAGCGAAATGCTGAGCGCGATGGTGGCGATCTGCGGCTACAAGCCCACTGCTGCCGCCCCCACTGGCGCAGCAACCCAACAACCCGCGCCGCAGGGCCGATAACCAGACCGGCCGAGGCCGGTACTTGAAGGACAAGGTAAGTTTTATGGCCATCTCCGGTCTCATTCGCGTCATGGAAAAGGCCGCCCGCAAGGCGGGCAGCCGCCTGCGCCGCGATTTCGGCGAAATCGAGCACCTCCAGGTCTCGCGCAAGGGCCCGGCGGATTTCGTCTCCAAGGCGGACCAGGCCTCGGAACGCACCATCTGGGACGAACTGCGCGCAGCCCGCCCTGAATGGGGCTACCTGTTCGAGGAGGCCGGCGAGATCGAAGGCGATCCCGACAAGCCGCGCTTCATCGTCGATCCGCTGGACGGCACGACCAACTTCCTCCACGGCATCCCGCACTTCGCGATCTCCATCGCCGTGCAGGAACCGCGTCTGGACGGGAAGGGCTGGGGCGAAATCACGGCCGGCTTGATCTACAATCCCGTCACCGACGAGAGCTATTGGGCCGAGAAGAGCCGCGGCGCCTGGTTGCAGGACAAGCGCCTGCGCGTGTCGTCGCGCCGTCATCTCGACGAAAGCGTTATCGCAACCGGGATTCCCTTCGCCGGTCACGGCGATGCGGGTGAATGGACCAAGATCTATCACGCGCTGGCCCCGCAGGTCGCCGGAATCCGTCGCTTCGGCTCGGCTGCCCTCGACCTCGCCTGGGTCGCTGCCGGTCGCTACGAAGGTTTCTGGGAAGCCGACCTCAAGCCATGGGACACGGCGGCGGGCTGCCTGCTGGTGCGCGAGGCCGGCGGTTTCGTATCGGACTGGAAGGGCCGCTCGCTGCCTTACCACGACGAGCAGATCCTTGCGGGCAACGACGCGCTGCACTCGCGTCTCCACAAGTTGTTGGCAAACGCGCTCAAGTGACTTGAGCCGAAGCCAAGGCGCGGCTAAAGCCAGCCGCGCCGATGCCGGTTGTCTCGCGATAGTCTTCGAGGGATCACCGGCAGCACGTGAGCGTGCCCCTGTGGCGGAATGGTAGACGCGAACGACTCAAAATCGTTTGTCGAAAGGCGTGCCCGTTCGAGTCGGGCCAGGGGCACCACACAGCAAAAAGCCGCGAACCCACCTAGGGTTCGCGGCTTTTTGCTGTGTGGCTCATCCATCGCGATGGCGGCAAGTAACCGGCTTACGTTGCGTTCAATAGTGAACAAAAGCATTCGGTCGTTTCGGCTTTTGGAGCTATCTCTTGGAAATGGACGGAATTTAACAGTTAAACACGGTGATTCCGCCGGTAATCTTTCTACACTGGTAACATCCTTGAAATTCCATCGCGGCAACGCGGTGGCATGTCTGTCGTCCCTTTGGGACGTGATCGACCTCGAGGTCTGCTGGAAGCCCGTTCCGAATCGAGGAGACGAGATTGCGGGGCATCGGTGGCCGATGGACCGCCGACGCGCTTCCAGCAGTTCCGGCCTGTCCCGCCTTCCGCTTCCTTGCGGCAGAACGAGGGCTCAGGAAGACAGCTGGAATTTGAACAGGTTTTAGGAGAGCCGCTTCGGGTCGCAACAAAGAAGCGCGTTTGCCAAATCGCCCCCTCCGGACTAACAAGGTTCGGAGGGGGACGACATGGAACCCACCGCCGACGAATATCGCGACGCACTATCGCGCGTCGTCGCCTCTTCTACTTTCCGGTCTTCGCCCAAGTTGGCGGAACTTCTGTCCTATCTCGTAGACCAAAAGCTATCCGGGCATGGCGACAGGCTGAAGGGCTATCCTATCGCGCTCGACGTCTTTGGGCGCGGCGATGACTTCGACGCTTCTTCCGATTCGATCGTGCGGGTGCAGATGACCCGCCTGCGCAAGGCGCTGATCGAATACTACGCAGGAGACGGTGCGGGCGATCCATGCCGCATCGTGGTGCCGCGCGGTTCCTATGCGCCGGTCCTGGAGAGTGTCGCGAAGTCGGCGCCGGTGACAGAGGGGGAAGCGCCCGACGCTCAGCCGGGCACGGTTGGACCGCCCGATGCTCCTCGTAACGAGGATATCGTCCAGTCCTCCAGCGCACTCAATCTGAGGCGCCGTTCGTGGGGCTTACTGGCGGCGCTGGCGCTCGCCGCTTCGCTCGTGATCATCTACTGGCCGGGAAGCGAGCGCGACGGCGTTCTGGTGCGCGCGGGAGAAATGCCGGAAGGACCGATCGTCTATGTCGCACCCTATGCATTGACGGGAAGCGATCCTTCGATAGCGCGCGTTCGTGACGGCTTGCAGTTCGACCTGATCAATTACCTCTCCCAATTGCCCAACCTTGCGGTGCTGGCGCTCCACGATCGACAGCCGGCGGCGAAAGCCGCGTCACTGCGCAAGGCGGCTTCGCCGATTTTCGTCCTTCAGGGCGCGATCGACGGTGCCGGGGGATCGCTTCGAATCAGCTCCAGCCTCGTGCGCATGCCCGGCGGGGTCGTCGTCTGGTCGGGCCGAAGCGATCCGATCGCCTACGATCCCGAGCAGATACTCAAGGCGCAGTCGAAGATCGCGCTCGGCGTCGCTTCGCGACTCGGTCAGCCATACGGCGTTATCCACGAGACCATGCGCCATGATCTCGAAAACCATCGCGGCCTCGGCATGGAGCGCTACTTCTGCGAGTTGGAGGCCTACGAATTCATGCGTTCGCGCGGCAAGGGTCAGCTCGGGAAAGTGAAGGATTGTCTCGAACGCGCGGTCTACGACAAGCCGAACTACTCCAACGCCTGGGCATTGCTGTCCTGGGTGCACGCCTACGAGGCCCAGGCGCAAGGCATCGGGGATTCGCCCGAGGCACTGGAAGCGGCCCGGCGCGCGGTAGCCGCCAATGCCACCAATGCCGTGGCCTACCAGTATCTCGCACTGGCACTTTACCGCCACGGAGAAGACGATGCCGCGCGAGAGGCCATCGGCCGGGCACTGGAAATCAGCCCGAACCATTCCGAGGTTCTGGCGAACGCCGGGCGCATTCTTGGAGCGCTTGGGGACCATGAAGTCGCGCCGACGCTGACACGCAAGGCGATCCGGCTCAATCCGGGGCACCCTGCGTGGTACTGGTCGGGACTGGCGCTGGATGCGCTATACCGCAAGGATGGGCCCGAAGCGCTTCGCTATGGACGGCTGGGCGTCGAGGACGGGGGGCTGATGTCCCGTTGTCTGCTGGCTTCGGCCTATGCGCTGGAGGGCCAGGTGAAAGAAGCACGCGAGGTGCTGGAAGCCGCAGCCAGAGCTTATCCGGGGGTGCCAAGGGATAGGCGACGTTTGCTGGAGGAACTGCGCTTTCCCGCCTTTGCGATCGAGCCGCTCGAAGCGCAGGGGCTGTTGGACAACTAGGGCCACTTGCCCGATGGCGAGAGCCTCCATAGTGTCGGCTTCATGAAAGCGCTTCTCGCCCGCTCCGCCTCGGCTGTCGCCACATCCGCTCTTGTCGTTCTCGGTTTCGCTGCGCTGCCTGTAGCGGCTCAGGCGGAGACTGTGACGGACAGTATCTCCCACGACCTTCCCGGGCTGATGGCGATCTACCAGGATCTCCACGCCAATCCGGAATTGAGCTACCAGGAAGTGCGCAGCGCCGGGATCATGGCCAAAGCCGCGCGCGAGGCAGGGTTCACGGTTACCGAAAAGGTCGGCCAGACCGGCGTCGTGGCGGTGTTGAGGAACGGCGCGGGGCCAACGGTGCTGATCCGCGCCGACATGGATGGACTTCCCGTGGTCGAGCAGACGGGCCTGGCCTTCGCCTCGAAGAAGCGCGGCGTTTCGACGGCCGGGGTCGAAAGCGGGATCATGCATGCCTGCGGCCACGATACCCACATGACGGCCTGGATCGAAACGGCGCGCCTCATGGCGAAGCGCAAGGCCGAATGGTCCGGTACGCTGGTGATGATCGGCCAGCCGGCGGAAGAAGTCGGCACCGGCGCGGTCTCCATGTTGAAGGACGGGCTCTACACGCGCTTCCCGAAGCCGGACTACACGCTGGCCTTCCACGATTCGGCCGATCTGCCCGCCGGTCAGGTGGGAGCGGCGGTGGGCTGGGCGCTTGCCAATGTCGATAGCGTGGACATTCTCGTGAAAGGCGTCGGCGGTCACGGCGCCTACCCGCAGGCGACCAAGGATCCGATCGTGCTCGCCAGCGCCATCGTCATGAAGCTCCAGACCCTGGTCAGCCGGGAGACCAGCCCGCTGGACCCGGCAGTCGTCACGGTGGGCTCGTTCCATGCGGGGGCAAAGCACAACATCATTTCCGACCAGGCCAAGCTGGAACTGACCGTTCGCAGCTATTCGGACGCAACGCGTGGGCACCTGCTGGATGGCATAAGACGCATCGCCCGTGGCGAGGCGATCGCCTCCGGCCTGCCGGACGGCCTGATGCCCGAAGTCTCGGTGAAGGATCCCTACACCCGCGCCACCTGGAACTCGCCCGAGTTCACCCAGGAGGCGGTGGCCGATCTCAAGACGAAGATGGGCGAGGCCAATGTCGTCATCACCCCCTCGGTCATGGGCGGCGAGGATTTCGGAGAATTCCGCCGTGCCGACGAAGACCATATCAAGTCGGTGATCTTCTGGATCGGCGGTGCCGACCCGCAGAAGATCACTGCCGCGAAAGCGGGCGGCCCGGCGCTGCCCTCGCTTCACAGCCCGTTCTGGGCACCGCAGGCGGACAAGGTGATCGCGTCGGGCAGCGAAGCTCTGACGCTGACCGCGATGCGGCTGATGGCTCGAAAATGATTGCGGGCCAGACGCGCGGAAATCCTCTGATGTCAGGTTCGGTCCACAATCTGTAAGGCGGTCCGACGCTTCGGGAAGCAAAAGGTGGCGCCTGGCGAGCTCTCGATCATGCGGGTTTTTCGGAGTCTGTCAGATTCACCGACAGTTTACGCCTTGATCCTAAAACGAAGGCATTGCCGGTTTCGGCTCGTAGAATGGCGGCCGCGACGATGATTCGTCTTTTCAAACACTATATTCCTCACGCCGTAGCCCTGCTGTGGCTGGTGGACATGCTTCTGCTGATCGGCGCGAACGAGCTTTCCTGGCGTCTGCGCGCCGGACAGATCGGAATGGTGCTGGGAGATATCGGTGCGCGCATCGGGCTTCATGCCGGTTTTGCGATCGTTCTCTCGCTCTCGATGGTTGCGGTCGGCGTCTACGGCGCGGAAGCGTTGCGCTCGATGCGGTTCGCGGCAGCCCGCCTTCTGGTTGCCATATCCCTGGGCGTGATCGCGCTCGCATTCTTCGATTTCGTGTTCGCGGCCCAGAACTTCTGGCGGTCCACTCTGGCCTATTCCATGGGCATTGCCATCGTTCTGCTGGTGGCGAATCGCCTCCTGCTCGGAGCCTTTCTGGGAACGTCGGCGTTCCGTCGCCGCGTTCTGGTGCTGGGCGCGGGCGGACGGGCACAGCGGCTGCGGGAACTGGCGGATCGACCGGAGAGCGGCTTCGTCATCGTCGGATACATCTGCATGAGCGAGGGCGCGCCGGCCATCGAGGAATCGATCCCCCGCGCGGCCATCAACAACCTCACCCGCTATGTGGACAATCTGGGCGTCACGGAAGTGGTGCTGGCATTGGAAGAACGCAGAAATGCGCTGCCGCTCAAGGACTTGCTCCGGATCAAGACCACGGGTGTTCACGTCAACGAATTCTCCAGCTTCCTGGAGCGGGAAACCGGGCGGGTCGATCTCGACACGGTCAATCCCAGCTGGCTGATCTTCTCCGACGGCTTTTCCTCGGGCCGGATGATTTCCAGCGTGGCGAAGCGACTGTTCGACATTCTCGCCAGCGCCGTGGTGCTTTGCCTGACGATGCCGATCATCCTGCTCTTCGCCCTGCTGGTGAAGATCGATAGCCGCGGTCCTGCCTTCTACCGGCAGCAGCGGGTGGGATTGTTCGGAGAGAACTTCGACGTCATCAAGCTGCGTTCGATGCGCACCGACGCGGAAGCGGCGGGGGCGCAGTGGGCGGCCAAGGACGATCCCCGCGTCACCCGTGTCGGGCGTTTCATCCGCAAGGTCCGCGTGGACGAACTGCCGCAGGCCTGGAGCGTGCTCAAGGGCGAGATGAGCTTCGTGGGCCCGCGTCCCGAACGCCCGCAGTTCGTGGCCGAACTGGAAGAGCAGCTGCGCTATTACGCCGAGAGGCACATGGTGAAGCCGGGCATAACCGGCTGGGCGCAGATCAACTATCCCTACGGCGCCTCGATAGAGGATTCCCGCCACAAGCTGGAATATGACCTCTATTACGCCAAGAACTATACGCCCTTCCTGGATCTGATCATCATTCTCCAGACCCTGCGCGTCGTGCTCTGGAGCGAGGGCGCCCGATGAGCCCCGCAGCTTGAGCCGTCTGCCGTGAGCATCGCACCCTCTCTGGACGCCTGGCGGACGATCGGCATCGTGCTCGACCTGGCCGGCGCGATAGCCGTCGCCAGCCTTGCCCTCTGGCTCTGGCCGAGGCGCGCGCGATTCGATGCGGCAGGTACCGGCGTGGTTGCGGCCCTGTTGTTCACCGCCGGATGGTGTGTGGCAGTGGCTGCGGCGATGACGGCAACGATGACTGGCCAGGCGCCGATCCTGGCTTCCTTTGCCGAAAGCCTTCGCAACCTTGCATGGCTGGCGGTGATCTATCGGTTGTTCGCCGGCGACGGCCGTCATTCCAGCCTTGCCCCGATTCGCCCCGTCATCCTGGCCCTTGCCTTCGTGGGTGTGCTGCATCTCGGCCTGGCACTGGCCTTGTCTTATATACCGGAGACGGGTGGACCGGCGATCCGCGGTTTCGAGATCGAGGTCATGCTGCGTCTGCTCGTGGCGGTGGGCGGGCTGGTGCTGGTCCACAACCTCTATGCCGGCGCGCCCCGCGAATTCCGCCCCGCGCTCCGCTGGCCGACGATCGGCCTAGCCATCCTGTGGTCGTTCGACCTCAATCTCTATACCGTCGCCTATCTCGCTCGAAGCTGGCCTGGCGAGATCGCCGCCTTGCGCGGCGCGGCGGCACTGGCGTTGGCCGCATGCCTGGCGATCGCCGCCTCGCGCAATCGCGATGAACTGCGCCTCAAACCATCGCGCGCGGTGACGTTCCAGACGTTCTCGCTATTGGTCATCGGCGTCTATCTCGTCGCCATGGTCGCCGTCGCACAGTGGCTTTCCTATGTCGGCGGCAACTTCGCGCGGCTCATAGAGATGGCTTTCCTGACTTTCGCCAGTGCCTTCGCGCTGGTGGTGCTGCCCTCGCGCCGGGTTCGCGGCTGGCTGAAGGTCATCCTTGCGAAGCACTTTTTCCAGCATCGCTACGATTATCGCGAGGAATGGCTGCGCTTCACACGCACGATCGGCAGGAACGACGACGCGACATCGCCTCTGGGAGAGCGCGTGATCCAGTCGGTGGCCGATATCACCGACAGTCCCGCCGGCCTCCTGCTGACGCCGGGCGAACAGGGCGACCTGACGCTTGCGGCGCGATGGAACTGGCCGGATGTGGAGGTGCCCGCCACGGCCTTTCCGGCCGCGATGCTCGGACTGTTCGAGCAGGCAAGCTATATCGCCGATTTCGACGATCTGCGCGACGGCGTTGCCGTGCATCCCATCGACCTGCAAGTGCCCGACTGGCTGCGGGACGAACGGCGCGCCTGGGCGCTGGTGCCGCTGGTTCACTACGAACGGCTGGTGGGACTTGTCGTGCTCGCCCGCCCGGCCATGGCACGCAAATTCGATTGGGAGGATTTCGACCTGCTGCGCGTGATCGGCCAGCAGCTCGCCAGCTATCTGGCCGAGAATGCCAGCCAGGAAGCCCTTGCGGAATCCAGCCGGTTCGAGGATTTCCATCGCCGCATGGCCTTCGTGATGCATGACATCAAGAATCTGGCCAGCCAGTTCAGCCTCCTTGCGCGCAATGCCGAGCTTCATGCCGACAAACCCGAATTCCGCGCCGACATGCTGATTACCCTGCGCAATTCCTCGGATAAGCTGAATGCCTTGTTATCGCGCCTGTCGCGCTATGGTGCCGGGGCGGTGGACCGGCTGGAAACGGTGCGGGCGGGCGACGTCATGCGAGGCGCCGTCGCCAGGTTCAACGGCAGTCCACAGGTCGTCCTCTCCGAAATACAGGATCTCCTCGCGACGGCGAACGGCCATTCGCTCGAACAGGTTCTGGTGCATCTCGTGCAGAACGCCCTCGATGCCAGCCGGGCCGACAGTCCGGTGCTGGTTTCCCTCCGTGTGGATGGGCTGTTCGCGCGGTTCGAAGTGGTCGATTCCGGCACGGGGATGTCGGCCGAATTCGTGCGTCACCGTCTGTTCAAGCCGTTCGTGTCCACCAAGAGCGGTGGCTTCGGGATCGGCGCGTTCGAGGCGCGCGAACTGGTGACGGCCATGAAAGGGCGGCTCGAGGTGGAATCCCGCGAAGGCTTGGGCTCCCGCTTCATCGTGCGCATCCCACTGGCTTTGTCGGGCGGCATCGGCGCCGGCGCGCCCTTCGACAGCACCTCCCAGGATCAGAAAGTAGCCTGACAATGACCGAGACCCGACCCAAGCTGCTCGTCATCGAGGACGATCCCGGCCTCCAGGCACAGCTCAAGTGGGCTTACGAGGATTTCGACGTCATCGTTGCCGGAGACAGGGCCTCGGCGCTGGCGCTGCTCCGCGCCGAAATGCCGGACGTTGTGACGCTCGATCTCGGCCTGCCGCCCGATCCCGATGGCACTACGGAGGGCTTCGCGGTGCTGGACGAGATCATGGCGCTGAAGCCGCGCACCAAGGTGATCGTCGCATCGGGCCACGGCGCGCAGGAATCGGCGCTTCAGGCAATCGCGCGCGGCGCCTACGACTTCTATCCGAAGCCGGTGGATATCGATGCGCTGGGGCTGATCGTGCGGCGGGCCTTGCAGTTGCACCGGCTCGAGGAGGAAAACCGCCGGCTGGCCTCGCGGGCCGAGAAGGACGAGAAAGTGCTCGGGCGGCTGATCACCGCCGCGCCGGAAATGGTTCGCGTGGCGCGCACCATCGAGCGTGTGGCGAATACCAATGTTTCCGTCATGCTGCTTGGCGCGAGCGGCACCGGCAAGGAGCTGCTGGCCCGGGGGCTTCACGAAGCAAGCGATCGGGCCAAGCGCGAATTCGTGGCGATCAATTGCGCGGCGATTCCGGAAAACCTGCTCGAAAGCGAATTGTTCGGGCACGAGAAGGGTGCCTTCACGGGAGCCGTCAAGACGACGCCGGGCAAGATCGAGCTGGCGGCCGGTGGCACGCTTTTCCTCGACGAGGTGGGTGACATTCCGCTTCAGCTCCAGGTCAAGCTCCTGCGATTCCTACAGGAGCGGGTGATCGAGCGGGTCGGATCGCGCGAATCGATACCGGTGGACACGCGCATCGTCTGCGCCACGCACCAGGATCTCGAAGCGATGATCGGGGAAGGGCGGTTTCGAGAGGATCTGTTCTATCGCCTGGCGGAAATCGTGGTGCGGATCCCCAGCCTTTCCGAACGTCCGGGCGACGCCGCTCTGCTGGCCAAGGCCTTCCTCCATCGCCATGCCAGAGACATGAACCCGAGCGTGCGCGGGTTCGCGGCCGACGCGCTGGCGGCGATCGATGCCTGGCACTGGCCGGGCAACGTTCGCGAGCTGGAGAACCGGGTGAAGCGCGCCGTGATCATGGCGGATGAGAAGCTGGTGGGGGCCGCCGACCTCGACCTTGCCGATCCCGACGAGCAAGTGATCAACGCACTGAACCTCAAGTCCGCGCGCGAACAGGCCGACCGCAAGGTCATCCGCCATGCCCTCGCGCGAAGCGAGGGAAATATTTCCAGCACTGCCAAGATGCTGGGGATCAGCCGCCCCACGCTCTACGACCTGCTCAAGCAGTACGACCTGCAGACCTGAGCCGTTGCGCGGGGAACCGAGCCGGTCCCCGCGCAACGCCTCACAGTTTATAACCGATTGTTTTTGTTGGACGATTACTTGGGCTGATAGGTCTGATCCGGTCCGGGGAAGTTGCGGGCGCGGACTTCCTCGGCGTACTTGGCCGCCGCGTCAGAGACCAGTCCCGCCATGTCGGCATAGCGTTTCACGAACCGGGGAACGCGGTCGAACATGCCGAGCATGTCTTCGGCAACGAGCACCTGACCATCGCACTGCGCCGAGGCGCCGATGCCGATCACCGGGATGTCGAGGCTGTGTGTGAGCGAAATGGCGATCGGTTCGAGCACCCCCTCGACGACCACCGAGAATGCTCCGGCATCGGCCACCGCCTTGCCGTCGGAAACGATCTTCGCATGTTCTTCCTGGCTGCGCCCGCGCGCTCCATAGCCGCCCAGCGCGTTGACCGCCTGCGGCGTGAGGCCGATATGCGCCATGACCGGGATGCCGCGCTGGGTGAGGAAGGCGATCGTTTCCGCCATGGCGATGCCGCCTTCGAGCTTGACGGCCGCGCAGCCGGTCTCGGCCATGATCCGCGCCGCGGATTCGAAGGCCTGCTGCGGGCTTCCCTCGTAGGAACCGAAAGGCATGTCTACCACGACCAGCGAGTGATAGCTGCCGCGCACCACCGCGGCTCCATGCGCAATCATCATGTCGAGCGTGACGGGCAGGGTGGAGGGCAGGCCGTAGATCACCTGGGCAAGCGAGTCTCCCACCAGCAGAATGTCGCAATGCTGGTCGAGAAGCTGCGCCTGTCGCGCCGTGTAGGCCGTCAGCATGACGAGCGGTTCGATGGTTTTCCCCTCCACCTTGCGGCGTTGAATGGCGGGAACCGTCAGGCGCTTCATCGGCGCAGGCGTGGGATTGGCGCGACTTGTCGCGGTATCGAGCTGAAAGGTCGTGGACATGCTGCGCTTCTAGCGCGGGGTTGGCTGATGCGCAAAAGTGCATTTTCAACGCCGATGAACGGAATAGGGCAACGTCGCCGTGCTTTCGGGCACATCGTAACGTCCGGTTCCCATGGGCCAATTTCAGCAAAGGCGGGGAGCCAGAAGCGTTAGGGCTTGCCAAGGCGCGGCAGCCCGCTAGCGTCACGCCATAAAAGGAATTCAGGGGTCCACCGCATGTTCGGACGCGTTAAGCCGCTCGACGCCATTCTGGCGACGGCGGAAAAGAAATCTCTTCACAGGTCGCTGGGTGCGTTTCAGCTGACAATGCTTGGCATCGGCGCCGTTATCGGCACGGGTATTTTCGTTCTCACTGCCGAGGCGGCGCAGAAAGCCGGGCCCGGCATGATGCTGTCCTTCGTGATCGCCGGCTTCGTCTGCGGGGTAGCAGCGCTGTGCTACGCCGAGATGGCAGCCATGGTGCCCGTCTCGGGCTCAGCCTATACCTACAGCTACGCCGTGATGGGCGAAACCGTCGCCTGGATGGTCGGTTGGGCGCTGATCCTCGAATATGCGATTGCCGCGGGCGCTGTGTCCGTCGGTTGGTCGGGCTACTTCGTGGGTTGGCTCAACAGCAGTTTCGGCATGAACATTCCGCTCGATTTCGTGCGTGGCCCGTTCGACGGAGGCGTGATCAACATACCCGCGATGCTGATCGCGGCTGCCGTCACCGCCCTCCTCATCAAGGGTACGAAGGAAAGCGCCACGGTCAATGCGGTGCTCGTGGGCATCAAGATCCTGGCGCTCGTCATGTTCGTGGTGCTGACGATCCCCGTCATCAGCAGCGGCCAGTTCAAGCCCTTCGCGCCGCTCGGCTTCGCCGGCATTTCCAGCGCCGCCGCTTCGATCTTCTTCGCCTATGTCGGCTTCGACGCCGTATCGACGGCGGCCGAGGAAACTCGGAACCCGCAGCGCAATATGCCCATCGGGCTGATCGGCAGCCTCGGCATCTGCACGATCTTCTACATGCTGGTCGCATCGGGCGTGATCGGCACCGTGGGCGCCCAGCCGGTGCTCGATGCCAATGGCGTTGCACTGTCGCCGGGTACACCGGAACTGTCGCAAGCCTGCGCCGCCATTCACGAGAATGCCGTGGTCTGCTCGAAGGAAGCGCTTGCCTGGACGTTGCGCCAGGTCGGCTATCCCATGGTGGGCTGGCTGGTCGGCGCCGCCGCGATCATCGCGCTGCCTTCCGTCATCCTGATGATGATGTTCGGCCAGACCCGCATCTTCTTCGTGATGAGCCGCGACGGCCTGCTGCCGGAGTTCTTCTCGAAAGTGCACCCGCGCTTTCACACGCCGCATGTCATAACCCTGCTCACCGGCCTGTTCGTGACACTGTTCGCGGCATTCTTCCCAGTCGGCTTGCTGGCCGACGTTTCGAACTCGGGCACGCTGTTCGCGTTCGCCGCAGTCTCGATCGCCGTGATGGTGCTGCGCAAGACGGACCCGACCCGCAAGCGTCCCTTCCGCACGCCGGGCGTGATGCTGACCGCGCCTTTGGCGATTGCCGGATGCATCTACCTGTTCTTCAGCCTCTCGTTCCAGACCATCTCGCTGTTCGTGGGTTGGGCAATCCTGGGGCTGCTGGTCTACTACACCTACAGCCGCTCGCGCAGCCATGTAGGCCGTGGACTGATCGAAACGCATGAAGTCGATGCCGATGCGCCGCCGCAGCCGGTTCCGCCCGTCTGACACGAAGCGAGAGCATCAAAGGGAAGGGGAGCCATCGCGCTCCCCTTTTTTTGTGCGCGCGTCTCATCCACAGTTCAGCCCCAGCTTGTGCCGGAGTTTTCCACAGGGCTGTCAAACGCGGGAGTAGGAGTAAATTTACCTCTCTCGAGCAAAATTCCCACAGGGCCATAGAAAACTCGAGCGTCACCATGTCAGCCATCAAGGCACTGATTCCCGGCTTCCTGCTTACCTGGATCGTTTCCCTGATCATCGGATCGCAGGGATCGCGCGGAGGTCTGCTCGACATTACCCATACGTACTATCAGGGCCACGAACTCTACTGGTCCTGGCCGCTGTTTTGCGGTGCCACAGGGCTGGCCTGGGCCCTGTTCGCGATGATGGAGTGAAGGCCTGACGGACTTGGCGGACTGACGGGAGCCAGCGACCTGCCGGAGCGTTGCTCCGGAGATGTCTCTCGCGTTTGATCGTTATGTCGTGGCCGCGCTTCTGCTTGCATGCCTGCTATTGGCCGGTAGGGGGTGGTTGCGCGAGCATCCGGGATACGATCCCTGGGCGCCGCTTACACTTGACGAGAAGCCGGGGTGGGCGACCCCGCGCAAGTTTCTGGCGGTGAGGACCGACCGCGCGACGTGCCGGGGCTTTCTGGAGCGTAGCGGAATCGATGTGACGGCGTTGCCGCCGACAGGCAGCGGAACGTGCCGTCGCGATGATCGTCAGCGCCTAGTGGCGCCTCAGGCCTTCGACGTCAGCCTTTCTCCGCCTTCGGCAGAGGCCACTTGCGCCGTGGATGCCGGAATGGCCTGGTGGCTGCGCAAGGGTATCCAGCGGCAAGCGGAGGCGATCCTGGGCGCCAAGGTCGTTCGGATCGAACAACTCGGCACCTATAATTGCCGTCGCATCGGCAACGGCGATAGCGGATCCTGGAGCGAGCATGCGACGGGCAATGCCATAGACGTGTCCGCCTTCATTCTCGCGAACGGCAGGCGCATCGGCGTTCGCCGGGGATGGAAGGGATCCGTCGAGGAAAGCGCCTTCCTTCACGCCGTGCGCGATTCGGCATGCACTGCCTTCGCTACCGTGCTTTCGCCAGACTACAATGCGGCCCATGCCGATCATCTGCACCTGGATCAGGCGATCAGGTCCGGCGGCTGGCGTGCTTGTCGCTAATGTGAGAGGAGGCTGTTGCCTGAGCTTCTGGTGACCCCTACGGGAATCGAACCCGTGTTTCAGCCGTGAGAGGGCCGCGTCC
>NZ_DAMDBA010000034.1:0-49932 GCF_032093395.1 Novosphingobium sp. | reverse complement strand
CTGGGCGACTTCGGCAGCCTGCTGGACGGCTCAATATGCTGCCCGGCACATGCATCGCTACGGCCTCACGCGCGAACAGCTTGGACAGATCGCCATCAATGGCTCGAAAAATGCCATGGCGAACCCGCGCGCCCGCGCGATCACCAAGGAAGAGCTGACGCTGGACAAATACATGGCCGCGCGAATGATCACTACACCGCTCTGCCTTTACGACTGCGATCGCTTTTCGGACGCGTCGACCGTGGTGATCGTCTCCGCAGGTGACGCACTGGACGAAGTTTCGGCCAAGCCGATCCGTATCGCCGCGATGTCGGGATCGGTGGACCGCTATTCATGGGATCAGGTGGAGGAATTCGCCGCCTACGAAACCGGCGCGGATCTCTGGAAGCGTACGGACTACACCACTGCCGACGTCGATACCGCGCAATTCTACGACGGCTTCGCCTTCCTGCCGATCACCTGGCTGGAGGGCCTCGGCTTCTGCGAGAAAGGCGAAGGCGGTCGCTTCATAGAGGGCGGCCACCGCATCGCGCGAGACGGCGAACTGCCGCTCAACACCTTCGGCGGGCAATTGGGAGCAGGCCGCCTGCACGGCTTCGGCTTCGCCCATGAAGCCGTCACCCAGCTTCGCGGGAAAGGCGGTGAACGGCAGATCGCCGGTGACCCCAAAGTGGCGGTGGCCACGTCCGGCGGCGGTCCGATGGCGGCGGCCCTGCTGCTGGCGCGGGACTGACGGACAGGCTTTCCGCCCCCCTCGGATGGGGGCGGGGATGCCTATCGAACCGGTGTCAGCCTGCCGAAGCCAAGGCGGGTTTCGTCTCGTCCGAAGTTTTGCGCGCGCGTTTGCGCTTGAGTCCGATAAGCGGACGCAGCGGTCCGATCTCGCGCCCGATCAGATAGAAGATCCACGATCCACCCGCCACCGCTGCGCAGAGCGTCAGGAATTCCGCCAGTGCACCAAGCCCCATGTCACGGATGCCGTAACTCACGAAGACCATGACCGTCTGGTGGGCGATGTAGATCGGAAATACCGCCTCCACCAGCGTGGTGCGCCAGCGATGGTCGAAGTTCCAATAGCGGTCGGCAATGCCGAACAGCGCGATCACGGTGCCCCAGCACTGCACCGATTTTGCGAAGGAAAGCGGTTGCTGCCAGTCGGCCGGGGTCGGGATGTTGCCGGGATAGAGCAAGGTGTCGCCCATGACCCAGGCGTAGCCCAGCATGCCGAGTACGAGCGCCAGCTTCCACTGACGGGCGATGGCCGCCCGCATCGGCTCCGAACCACGCAGCAGGAAACCGAACAGGAACATTCCGAAATAGTGCAGGTGCGCGCTGCGATCCTGGAGGAAGTTGTGCATGTCGGTCCAGCCATAAGGCAACATGCGGATCAGGAAGATCAGCCCGATGCCCAGCGGCAGCAGAGCCGGTCCCGAAAGTAGGCGCTCAGTCCCTCGACGCAGACCTGCGCGCCACGCTTCAGGCAGCAGCATCAAGGCCGCGCACAGTGCCAGGGTGTAGGCCAGCAGGTAGATCACGAACCACATATGCATGGTCGCGGGAAGAACTTCGTAGCCGACCTTGTGGAACCGGAACGCATCGTGAAGCAGGAAGTAACCATATCCATGGTCGTACCCGCTGTTGACAAGGCCCATGTACGGCTGCGGTGGCACCACCACGGTAAGGCCGAAAAGAAGAGGAATTCCAAGGCGAAGGATGCGACTCTTCAGGAACGCTCGATTGTCGCCGTCCTTTTTCAGCAAGGCGGCGCTCGCATAACCGGAAATCGCGAAAAGCAGCGCGAGGCGCCATGCACTCAGCCCAAGCAGCGGGATTTCCGCCCAACCCACGACGCCGCGAGTGGGGGTCTGGTAACCCCACGGCGTGAACGAAAAGCCTACATGGTAGAAGATCAGCAGAACGAAGGCGCCTACGCGCAGCCAATCCATGCCATAGTGGCGTTGCGACGGGGCAGGCTTCATCGTTCTCCGGTGGGGTGGGCGGGTCCGCCAATGCGGAAGCATCGCTCACTTAGGGATTTCGCGGCTTTTCCGCAATAACCGGGTTGTATCAGGTCGTCGCAGCAGGACCATGGGAGGATCTCTCCAGATCGGACCGGGAGGAACTACCGGCGATTTGCGCCGAGGCGGGAATCGGCTGCGCGCGCCTGGGATATGCAGACCTGGCGTGCGACGATCGCGCCGCCATGGCCCAGCTCGTTCGTTGGCTGTTAGCCGAGGGGCACGGCCGGGTCGGCTTCATCTCGCATGCCGACAGCTCCCCTTCCGGCAGGCTTCGTGAAGAAGGCTACGTGGAAGGTATGGGGCATGGCCTCCGAAACGGCCCCTTGATGATCGTGCCTGGAGACGGCAGCCTCGCTTCCGGGTTCACAGCCGCACAAATCCTGCTGGACGTGAGTCCACGCCCCGCTGCAATCGTTGCAGGCAATGACGAGATGGCGGCCGGCGCGCTTCAGGCCGCAGCGCAAGCCGGGCTGTCGGTCCCGCGCGATCTGTCGGTGATAGGCTTCGAAGACCTGCCCATCGCAGCCAAGACCTGCCCCCCGCTTACCACCATGCGCGTGCCCTGGCAGGATATCGCGAAGGAGGCTCTGGCGCGACTGCTCGACGGACGGGTGTCGCGCCATACTTTCGCGATGGATATCGTCGTGCGCAGATCGGCCCGGCCCCTTGCCCGGCCCCCTGCTCAGCCCGGCCCGGCCGCACGCCTCACTCTCGGGGTGCCCCGGCGCGAAGGTCCTCGAGAGTGAAGCCGTTATCGGGGGCGCATTGCTGCACTTCGATCACGTTGCCCTCCGGGTCGTAACCGTAGAGCGTTTTGACATGCCCCATGTCCACGAAGGAACGATCGTTGAAGGTCATGCCGCAGGCTTCCAGGTGAACGATATCGGCAGCGATATCCGTCACGTCGATGCAGAGATGCGTATATCCCCGGTCGTTCGGACGAAGCGGCGGGGCGGCGCTGGGTGGCGGCGCGGAATAGGAGAAGAGTTCGAGATAGCATTGCCCGGCCCTCAGCATGATGCCGTTCGCTGCGGAGCCCGGTACGTCGACGATCAGATCCATCACCGCCTCATCCTGCCAGCCGAAACCCTCGCCGACCGGCTCGAAGCCGAGCGCCTCGACGTAGAAACGCGTCATCCGATCGAGGTCGCGGCAGTTTACGCCGATATGGTGAACACCCCTGATCATCGCTGCTCCCCGCCTTACGCCCCGCCCAGGCTACTCCCGCGCGACACCGGCGAACAACGACAACGGCTTGACCGGAAAGGATCGGAGCGATGGGCCTAAGGGCAATAGGCGTGTGCCAGCCAACTGGGCTAAGCGCTTGCAGGCTCCACCCAGGTGGTGCGGGTCACTCTCGGGCTGAGGTACTTGGTCGCGGTCCATCCGCCATCCACGACGATCGACTGCCCATTGATCATCTCGCTGCCCGGTAGGCAAAGAAAGGCGATCACGCTGGCGATGTCTTCCGGCTGGGCCAGGCGCGGATAGGGCGTGGTTTCCACATTCGCCCGCTTGAAACCTTCGTCCTCGAAGCGGTGGCGGACCATGTCGGTCATCGTCACGCCCGGCGCGACACAGTTCGAACGGATGCCGCGAGGACCATATTCGCACGCCATGTGCTCGGTAAGAGACTTCAATCCGCCCTTGGCCGCGGAATAGGCACCGCCGCGCCGCCCGCCGATGTGCGCGAACGTGCTGGTGACGTTGACGACGCTGGAGCCTTGCGAGAGATGCGGAATCACGTCGCGGCAGAGCCGAAACGGGGCGACCAGCATGATGTCCAGGAAATCGTCCAGCGTTTCGTCGTCGGTCTCGTCCAGCGGCTTGGGGCTGCCGACGCCGGCATTGTTCACCAGCGCATCGATCTGCCCGAAGCGCTCCATGGCTGCGGCGACGATGGCTCCCGGTGCGGCAGGGTCCGTCAGGTCGGCGCTGATCGCCAGAACATGGTCGGGATTGCCGATCTCGGCTTCCAGCACCGCCAGCTTATCCCTGCTGCGACCGACACCTACGATCGCATAACCTTCCGAATGGAGGATCTTCGCGGTTTCCAGCCCGATGCCGCTGCCCGCGCCGGTGATGATCGCCGTCTTCATCGCATGATCCCCTCGAACTTCTTTCACTTTTGGGCTCTTTCGCTTCCGGCTAGGCGCTTTCCTCCCGTCGCATAAGCCCGGTCACGCGTTTCGCGATGCGTGATCGTGGCCGCGATAAGCGAGGGCACTCGCCTTGGCCGCTTTCGAGGGCGGGGCTAGCCTTGCCCTCATCATGAGCACGAACCACAACGATAAGGCCGCCCCCCATTCAGCATTGGCGGGGATTCGCGTCATCGACATGAGCCGCGTCTTCGCCGCCCCGATCGGCGCGCAGATCCTTGGCGATCTCGGCGCGGACGTCATCAAGATCGAACGCCCCGGCGTGGGTGACGACGGGCGCGGCTACGGCTTCTCGTGGGTGCCCGGCAAGAACGGAATCGAGACGCGGCACTCCAGCTTCTTCACCGTCTCCAACCGCAACAAGCGCTCCATCACGCTCAATCATTCTCATCCCGAGGGTCAGGCGATCCTGCGTGAACTGGCGAAAAGCGCCGACGTGCTGATCGAGAATTACAAGGTCGGCGATCTCAAGCGCTTCGGCCTGGATTACGAGAGCCTGCGAGAGATCAACCCGCGCCTGATCTACTGCTCGGTCACCGGCTTCGGCCAGACCGGCCCAATGGCGGCGCGGCCCGGCTATGACGGCCTGTTCCAGGCCACCGGCGGCATGATGGCGGTCACCGGCATTCCCGAAGGCCAGCCCGGCAGCGGCCCGCTCAAGACCGGGCCAAGCCTGGTGGACTTCGTGACCGGCCACAATACCGCGCTCGCGATCCTCGGCGCCCTGCAATATCGCAACCGCACCGGCGAAGGTCAGTTCATCGACATCGCCCTGCTCGACAGTTCGGTGGCGATGGTCAGCCACATCATGCAGGACTACCTGATCAGTGGCCAAGCGCCGCCCCGCCTCGGCAATGGCGGCAATGGCGGGGGACCGGCTGATTTGATGCATTGCGCCGACGGCATCGTCTATCTCACCGCCGGCACCGACGAGCATTATCGCCGCCTCACCGTGCTGATGGAGCAGCCCGAACTCTTCACGGACCCGCGTTTCGACAGCAACCTGAAGCGCGGCAAGACCAACCGTGCCGAACTCATGGACCTCATCAACGCCTGGAGCGGCGGCTTCACCGTTGCCCGGATGCAGGAGATGCTCGACAACGCCGGTATCCCCGCGGCCCGCTACAACGAACTGGCAGACGTTTGGGAGGACGAGCAAGTCAAGCATCGCAACTTGCGCGCCACCACGCCCCACGCCTGGGCGGAAAGCGGATCGGTGGACCTTATCGCCAGCCCTCTCGCCCAGATGTCCGCCAGCCCGGCAACGATCCGCATGGCGCCGCCGATGCTGGGCGAACATACCGCAGAAGTGCTGGCGGAACTCGGCATCGACGAGGCTCGACTGACGGTGCTGCGAGACGCGGGCGCGGTTTAAGGCCGCGTCCCGCCTTCCCTTGCCTTCGAGATAAGGCGTCCGTGGTCCTGCTTGCGTTCACCGCCCCCTGAAAGCCGGACTGCGCTTTTCGGCGAAGGCCTTGACCCCTTCCACGAAATCCTCGGTGCGCGACGCGTCGCGCTGGCCGAGCCGTTCGTTGGTCAGAGCCTGCTCCAGCGTGCAGTCGGCGGCCGCCCAGGCCACCTGCTTGATCCGGCGCAGCGACCAGGGGCCTTGCGCAAGTTCCCCGGCAAGCGCCATGGCGGCCGCTTCCACTTCAGCGTCGGGTACGACCCGGTTGACCAGGCCCCATTCCAGCGCCTTGGCGGCGGTAAGACGCTCGCCGAGCAGCATCATTTCCATGGCGCGCACCCGGCCCACGGCGCGGGTCAGCAGCCACGACGACCCGCCATCGGGCACGAGGCCGACGTGGCGGAATGCCTGGAGGAAAAAGCCGCCTTCGCCGCAGACGATAAGGTCTCCCGCCATGGCCAGTCCGGCACCTACGCCCGCCGCCGCGCCGCGCACGGCGGTGACCACCGGCTGCTCCATGTCGCGCATGGCGATGATGACGGGGTTGAAGTGCCGGTCGAGCAAGGTGCCGACATCGCGGCGCGGATCATCGAGCATGTCCTGCGCGTCGCCCAGGTTGGCGCCTGAGCAGAACGCCTTGCCTTCGCCCGTCAGCAGTACCGCCCGTGCCTCGAAGGCGGCGCGGGAGACGGCGTCGAACAGTTCCTCACCCATCTGCGCCGATCCCGCATTACGCGTTGCAGGATCGTTCATCGAAATGCGCGCGACGCCGTTATCGAGGCTGTAGAGGACTTTCTCGTAAGTCATTGTGGTCTTGGCTCCTGTTCAGGCCAGCATCTTCCCAAGACGGCCTTCGACGATTTCCGTCGCCTCGGCAACGATCCTATCGATCAGTTCCCGGCAGGTTGGCAGGTCGTGGATCAGGCCCTGAACCATGCCGGCCCAGAAAATTCCCTTGGTAAGATCGCCCGACTGCAGCAATTCGCGGCCCACTGCCCCGGCGACAAGATGCTTGATGTCGTCGAAAGTCGAGTCCGGCCGCTCCGATATCTCTACGACTTCATCCGAAACCCCGTTTTTGCCGACGCGGGCGGTATTCTTGAACTTGCGAAAGATCAGGTTGGTCCCGCGCTCATCGTTCTCGATATAGCGGGCTTTGACGTTGTCATGGATCGGCGCTTCCCGGGTGGCGCAGAAACGGGTGCCCATGTTGATCCCCTCCGCCCCAAGCGCCAGCGCTGCAACAAGCCCGCGTCCATCGCCGAATCCCCCGCTTGCCAGCATCGGGATCTGTACCTTGTCCGCCGCCGAGGGGATCAGGATGAGGCCGGGAATGTCGTCCTCGCCCGGATGGCCGGCACATTCGAACCCGTCGATCGAGATGATGTCGCAGCCGTGCTTCTCGGCCGAAAGCGCGTGGCGAACGGCCGTGCACTTGTGGATCACGGTGATGCCATGCGGCTTCACGAGTTCCCAAATCTCGCGCACCTGCTGGGTGCCCGCCGTCTCGACGATCTTCACGCCGCCTTCGATCGCGGCCTGCGCGTAAGCCTTGTAGTCGGGCGGCAGAAGGGTCGGGAACACGGTGATGTTCACCGCGAAAGGCTTGTCGGTCATCGACCGGCAGCGTTCGATTTCCTCACGCAGTGCCTGCGGGCTTGGCTGCGTCAGGGCTGTCAGGGTTCCCAGACCGCCCGCGTTGGATACCGCGCTGGCCAGTTCCGCCAGCCCCACGCCCTGCATGCCACCCTGCACGATCGGATGCTCGATGCCGAGCATCTCGGTAACGCGGGTTTTGAACGCCATTGCCTGCAACTCCCCAGAAAACGTCTTTCCGGTCGTCCTAGGCGGGATTGCCGCGCTTGGGGACACCTCGCCCCCGCAATTCGCGCAGGCGATGGGAAAGCCGTTCCGGATATTGAAAGCCGCGCCGTGATACCCAGATCGCGCATTCGGCAATTCAAAGGAGTTTCAAGACGTGAACGGTTTCAAGACGGCCATGCTGCTGGCGGCGCTCACGGCGTTGTTCATGGGGCTGGGCTATATCTTCGGCGGCGCAGGCGGGGCGATGATCGCGCTGGTGCTGGCGGCGGGGATGAACCTGTTCACCTTCTGGAACGCCGACAGCATCGTGCTGCGGATGCACAATGCACGAGAAGTTGACGAGCGCACCGCCCCTGACTTCTACAACCTGGTTGCCGACCTCGCACGCCGCGCGCAACTGCCGATGCCGCGCGTCTATCTGGTGGAGAGTGCCAATCCCAACGCCTTCGCCACCGGCCGCAATCCGGAACATGCGGCGGTGGCGGCCACCACCGGACTGATAGAAAGGCTGACTCGCGAGGAAGTGGCGGCGGTGATGGCGCACGAACTCGGCCATGTGAAGAACCGCGACACTCTGATCATGACCATGGTGGCGACGATTGCCGGCGCCATCTCCATGATCGCCAACTTCGGACTGTTCTTCGGCGGGCATGGAGAGGACCGGCCCAATCCGATCGCGGCCATGGCAGCGGTGTTCATGGCACCGTTCGCCGCGATGATCGTGCAGATGGCGATCAGCCGCACACGTGAATTCGGCGCCGACCGCGCGGCGGCGGAGATCAGCGGCAATCCTCGCGCGCTGGCCTCGGCACTCGCCAAGATCGCCGGACCGGCGCAGTCGGTGCCGAGCGTAGCATCGGAACGCAACCCGGCCGCCGCGCAGCTTTACATCGTGCCGACGTCCGTCTCGGACCTGTTCTCGACCCACCCCGCGACCGAGAAGCGCATCGCCGCGCTGATGGCGATGGAAGACGTCGCGCCGCGCCGCTCGGCCTCCGCGCTCGATCCCACGCGGAAGTAACGCCATTCAGATAGCGCGCCCGCGATGCGGACGGGCGCGCCTCGGCATTGCCTGCACCGCCCACGGTTGTACATTCGTTCAATACGAACGAAGAATAATCCGAGAGGTGTCGGAGTGCTGAAATCTGTCGACGGCGGGCTGCGGTCCGTCCCCTACCCGATCGACGATCCCGAGCGGATCCCGGTCAAGCGCTACTACGATGCCGAGTTCTATCAGGCCGAGCTGGACCACTTGTGGCCGCACGTCTGGCAGATGGCCTGCCGCGAGGAACAGATCCCCGAAGTGGGCGACTGGATCGAGTACGAGAACGTCGGCAAGTCCGTGGTGATCGTGCGCACCGCCAGCGGTATCAAGGCCTTCCACAACGCCTGCCGCCATCGCGGCGTGCCGTTCGCCGGTGGCACCGGCCAAGCTCACGGCAACTGCAAGAAATCGGGCTTCGTCTGCCCGTTCCACGGCTGGCGCTGGAACATGGATGGCGAATCCACCCAGGTTTACGGCAAGCACATGTTCTCCGAGCGGCAGCTTCAGGAAGACGATATCAACCTGATCCCCTGCCGCGCCGAGACTTTCATCGGCTGCGTCTGGATCAACCATGAAGACGAAGCCCCTTCGGTCCGCGAATCGCTGGGTTCGCTCGCCGGCAATCTCGAAGCGCGCGGGCTGGACAAGATGCGTGCCGAATGGTGCTTCGCCACCGATCTGCCCGCCAACTGGAAGATCGCGATGGAAGCCTTCATGGAAGGCTATCACGTGATGCAGACGCATCCCCAGCTCCAGCACGCCGCGCCGATGATGTACGATTCGATGTACCGTAGCCCGCGCGGCCCGGTGCCGATCATGGCCGAACCGCATCTATCCTATCGCGAGAACCAGGAGTTGCAGGTCAAGTCCATGGCCCTGCTCAGCGAAGGCATGGCGGGCATGGTCCACGAAAAGGAAGTGGAGATCGCGCGCGGCCTGATCGGCATCGAGGAAGGCCTGCCGGAAGACCAGAACATGGCAATGTTCCATTGGCTGGGCATCGTCATGCACCAGATCTCGGAGCAGCTGAAAGCACGGGGCGAGCCGGTTCCCGACTTGTGCACCGTATCGCAGACGCATCCGGTGAAGGCGGTGGAGTTCCTCTTCCCGCACTATTTCCTGCTGCCCTACTTCACCTCCATGTCGGCCTATCGCATCCGCCCGCTCGGGCCGGAAAGCTGCCGCTTCGAAATCTGGTCGCTGACCTACGCGCCCGAGGACGACACGTCGGAGCCGGTCATGGAACCGACCGTGCTGCCGTACAACAGTCCGGATTTTCCGCCGATTCCCCGGCAGGACTATGCGAACATTCCCATCCAGCAGAAGGGGTTGCACGCCAAGGGCTTCGAATTCATGCGTTTGTCGCATGAAGTCGAAGGCCTGATCAGCAACTACCAGCGCATCATCGACGGCTACCTGAAGGGTGTTCCGCAAGAGCAGCTCGCCACGGCCATCCACAAGCTGGGCGGCAACTTCGACGGGCCGATCGAGGATCTCGGCTTCTGATCCGAACCAGGCTCCGCCCGCTTTCTCCAACGAAGGCGGGCGGGTCCATGGGCCTTGGGCTCAGTCGGAAAAAGCCTGCTCCGCCAGAGCGCCGACCAGGGCCTTCACTTTCTTCTGGCGCCATTGCGGCAGTGGGGCCACCAGCCAGTAGCCCCGGCGGCACGGCGTAGTCGCCTGGATGACGCTCTGGTCGCTTGCGCTGATCAGACCGCGCGCCAGCAAGCCCGGTACGCGTGCGCGACCGAGACCGGACCGCGCCGCGGCGATAGCCTGACCGGCATCGCTCACCGCGATCGCCGGCTTGGCCTCCTCGTTCTCCTGATCGTCCTCGGTGCCGGGTGCGGGATCGCCCGGCCAGCCGATCCAATCGCCCTCGCCGATCTCAACCCACTCCGCCGCCCCCAAAGGCGCGCCTTCAAGCTCTCCCGGGCCGTCCGTCCAGCGCACAGCCAGATCCAGATTGGCTTCTGTGAAGTCCGTCAACTCGCCATCGACGATGACGTAGCGGACTTGCGGGTTCTCGGCCCGAAATGCCGCGAGGCGCGGGGCCAGCCAGGCCGCGAAGAATTCGCGCGGCGCGGCGATCGTATAGACGTGGCTCGATTGCCCCGCCTGCATCGCCTGCACCGCGTCCTCGAAATGGAGGAAACCGGTGCGCAAGGCCGCGAGGCCAGCCCCCGCTTCGTCCGTCAGTTCCAAGCCCTTGCTGGTGCGGCGGAACAGCACCACGCCAAGAAGGTCTTCCAGCGCGCGAATCTGCTGGCCCACGGCGGCTGGCGTCACCGCCAGTTCGTCGGCGGCGCGGGTGAACGAGAGGTGGCGTGCCGCTGCATCGAACACGCGCAGGGCATTGAGGGGCAAGTGCGTGCGCTTCATGGGAGTTCCCTATGCGCTGGGACGGCCTGGAGCAATGCCCATGGCGCCTCGATCGATCCGATCGCTCAACGCCCGGTTACTCAACGCGCGGTTACTCAACGCGCGGTTACTCAACGCGCGGTTGCAGGTGCCGCCAGAGGAAAGAAAGGAATGGCCGCCTCTACCTCGCTGCCGTCCTCCCGCAGGAAGACGTAGTAGCCTTCCATCGACCCTTGCGGCGTCGGCAGCGGGCAACCGGAGACGTAATCGTGGCTGCGACCGGGAACGATGACCGGCTGTTCGCCAACCACACCTTCTCCATCGACCATGCTCACGTCGCCATTGCCATCGGTGATGCGCCAGTGCCGGGTCATAAGCTGAAGCGTTTCGTCCGAATCGTTCTCGATGCGGATGTGGTAGACCCAGAACCACTTACCCGCCTCGATGCGTGATTGCTCGGGCAGGAAATTGACGGCGACCCGCACGGTCACACCGTCGCTCATCGCGGTATGCTGGAAGAATTCCTTCATAACGCTCGCCAGCCTAACGATGAAATGAGCCCGCGACAACTGCGCAACCGAGCCGGTGAAGGCCGCCCCCCGCCCCGTTGCCGGGCGGAGCGGCGCGACCGCGCCACGGAAGCGTCCGGCCTGTCGCCCGGCGCCTCACCGCAAGACCCGCGCCATAAACGCCCCGCCGCGAAAGCTATCGTCAGAGCCCCGCCCTGGTCAGCGCCTGATCGAGGTCCTCAATGAGGTCGTCCGCGTCTTCGAGCCCGACATTGATGCGCAGCATGCCCTCGGTAACGCCCATCGCTTCGCGCCCTTCCGGCCCGACGCCGTGATGTGTGGTCGAGGCGGGGTGACACATCAGCGAGCGCGAATCGCCGATGTTGTTGGAGATATCGATAAGCTCCAGCGCGTCGAGAAGCGCATGGGCCTGTTCGCGCCCTCCATGCAGTTCGAAGCTGAAGATCGGGCCGCAGGCATCCATCTGCTTCTGGGCCAGCGCCTGCTGCGGGTGGCTGTCCAGCCAGGGGTGAAGAATCTTCGGCACCCGACCGGCGACGAACTGGCCGACCTTCAGCGCATTCTCGCTCTGCTTCTTCGCCCGTAGATCGAGCGTTTCCAAGCCCTTGAGCACGACCCAGGCATTGAACGGCGAGAGGTTCGGCCCCGTGTTGCGCTGGAACGGCAGCAGCTTGTCGTTGATGAATTCCTCGGTGCCACAGACGGCGCCGGCCAGCACACGGCCCTGCCCGTCCATCAGCTTGGTGGCGGAATAGGCGACGACGTCCACGCCGAATTCCATCGGGCGTTGCAGCACCGGCGAGCAGAACGCGTTGTCCACCACGGTCGTGATGCCGTGCGCCTTGGCGATGGCGCAGATGCCTTCGATATCTGCAATGTCCATGGTCGGATTGGCGGGCGATTCGAAGAAGAACACCTTGGTGTTCGGCCGGATCGCCGCTTCCCAGGCCGCGGTGTCGGTGGCGTCGATCACCGTCACGTCGATACCGAAGCGCGGCAGGAGGCTGTCGCCCAGCCAGCGGCAGGATCCGAAGGCGGCGCGGGCCGAAACCATGTGGTCGCCTGCCGAAAGCTGGCAGAGCAGCGCAGTGGTCATGGCCGCCATGCCCGAGGCCTGGGTACGGCAGGCCTCTGCCCCTTCGAGCAGGGCGATGCGCTCTTCCAGCATCTGCACGGTCGGGTTCTGGAGACGCGAATAGGTCATGCCGTCGTCCTCGCCCATGAAGCGGGCGGCGACGGTGGCGGCATCGTCGTAGCTGTAGCCGGAGGTGAGGAACAGCGCTTCGCTGGTCTCCCCCATTTCCGAGCGCCAGGTTCCCCCGCGGATTGCGCGGGTGGCCGGGCGCCAGTTGCGGGTCTTCGAGCGGTCCTGTCCGGTGGTGCGTTTCATGGCCGAGGCTCTAGAATCGCGGACGCGCCAGCGCAAGGCGCCAATGCAACCTTCTGGAGCACGCTCTTTGGTGGAGCACGCTTCAGCCAGTCTTGCAGTGCTCCCACTTCGCCCTTATCCCGCCCACCCGATGCCGAACGCTTCGCGCAATGACCGAGATCCGATCGGCTGGAGCCTGATCGTGGCGAGCCTGTTCCTGGCCCTCGCCCTGTTCCGACTCGCGGAGCCGGGCCGCTACTATTTCGACGAGGTGCACTACGTCCCCGCCGCGCTGAAGCTGCTGGAACTGATCCCGGCCAATCGCGAGCACCCAATGTTCGGCAAGGAAGTGATCGCCGGCTTCATCGCCCTGATGGGAGACCGCCCGCTTGCCTGGCGGATCGGCCCGCTGCTGTTCGGGGCCTTCGGACTATTCGCCTTCGCCCGTTTCGTCTGGCATTTGTCCGGCCGGCGGCGCGCTACGATCACCGCCACCGTCCTGCTGGCGACCAATTTCATGTGGTTCGTCCAGAGCCGCATCTCGATGCTGGACATGATCGAGGCCTCGGTCTGCATGGTCGGGCTCTGGCAGTTCGCGGCAGCCCTGCGCACGCGGACGAGAGGCTCTGCCCGATTCCATCTGGCGGCGGCGGGGATCGCGCTCGGGCTGTCTCTCGGTGCGAAATGGAGCAGCGCGCCCGCTCTCATGATTCCCGGCCTCTGGTTTCTGGCGCTGCGCATCCGCGAAACGGGATGGAAGGTCATCGGCCGCAAAAGCGCCGGTCCCATTCCCGGCGTCTCTCTGGCAGAGGCGGCGTTCTGGCTGGGGCTGCTACCGATCCTGGTCTATTGGGCGACTTACGCCCCTGCCATGTTCTACTCCATTCGACCGACTTCGCCCTGGGGTTTCGTCGAGCAGCACCGGCACATGATCGCGCTTCAGGACAGCGTGAAAAAGCTGCATCCCTATCGCAGCGTCTGGTACCAGTGGATGGTCGATTGGCGCCCGATCTGGTACCAGTTCGAGAACATCGACGGGCACCAGCACGGCATCGTCATGCTGGGCCATCCCTTCTCCATGATCGCCGGCCTTTTCGCGCTCGTCTGGGGCATCTGGGCATCGATCTTCCGCGCGCGGCGCGACGTCCTGACCCTGGTGCTGCTCTACGCCAGCACGCTGGGAATCTGGATCGTCAATGGCAAGCCGATCCAGTTCTACTACCATTATCTCCTGCCCGGCGCTTTCCTCATGGCGATTCTCGCCTTCGCTCTGGACGCGCTGTGGGAACGGCGCGACCGCTGGCGCCATCTCGGCACGGGCACGCTGGTCGCCTCCGTAGGCCTGTTCGTGGTGTTCTATCCGATCATTTCGGGCGCGCCGCTGCCGACGAAGGAGTTCTACAATTTCTGGATGTGGTTTCCGAACTGGCGTTGACGCCCGTGCGGCTCTGACAATTCAGGCGCTCTGCATATCGGCTGTCAGCACTTCAAGCCTGCAATTCCCTTCCAGAAGCAGCTCGATCACGCCCGAAGTTCCCTGCGGCCGGCGATAGCGCGCGGGCCACCCCTCGCGCCCGGCGACGGCGAAAACTTCGGCTACGGTCAGCGGAGTTGCGAGCACTATGCCGTATTCCTCGCCAGGGGGAAGCCCTTCCGGTCTTTCGAGGATTTCGAGATCGGGCCCTTCGGCCGAAACGACAAGCCAGCCCGCCTGAGCCTGGACCGCCGGGCGGCCGACGATTTCCGCAAGCACGGTCGCGACATGGCATGGATCGCGGACCTTCATGGAAACGCGCAATATCATGGTTCGCCTCATCCGTCGGTTCCCGGCGAAGACAGGATCGCACCGCTCGGCACAAAGGGAAACCGGCGAACGCCCTACGCGCACCGTCGAAGGTATTTCAGGTGAACCGGGCCTTCGTCCGCAGGCAGATCGCCGCAAGGACGGCTCCCAGGCCGGCCATGGCCATGTCCTTCTGCGGATCCCAGGGATCGCCCTGCTGGCCGTTGTAGGCCAGCGCATCCGGGCCCGCCATGAACACGGTGAGCAGCCATTCGAAAATCTCGTAGACGGCGCTGCCGGCCAGCACGAACTCTACCGCCACGTAGGTCGCCAGCGAGATCGACAGCGCCTTGTGCCTCGCCAGCCAGCAGGAGATCGGATGGACCCAGAGCGCGCCGAAGCTGAAATGGACCAGTCGGTCCCAGCCGTTGCGTTCCAGCCCCAGTGCCACGGAGGGTGAAGGCAGGCCGATCGCCCGTGCCCAGTCGTCATAAGGCACGAAGGAATAGATGTAACGGCCGCCGATCGTGTGAAGCACGAGGAACAGGCAGACGCAGGCTACTGCGCTGGTCGGCATGGGCCATCGCCGCAGCGAGAAGCCGATGCCTGCCAGGATCGCCAGGGTCGGCAGGTTCTGCATTGGCGCCAGACGCGGAAACGGCGTGTCCAGCAAGCTGAACAACGCCGCCAGGCCCGTCAGCGCGAGCCATGCCATCTGTCCGCGCGGCAAGGGATGCCCCGTCATGGAGCGGGTCGCCTTGGGCCTCAGTACTTGCCCCAGACGAACTTCGACGAGAGCGCGAAGTTGAACACCGAGGCCAGCAGCACGCCGGTGATCACCGCCAGCACGTCATGGATGCCGATGGTCTTGAGCACTGCGGCCGAGCCGATGTTGGTAAGCAGGCCCAGCGAACAGGTGAGCGCGAACTGCGCCCAGCCGCGCATCAGCGGGCCGAAGCCGCGCAGGCGCTTGTCCGAATAGGTCAGCTCGTTGTTGAGCACGAAGTTGAACGTCATCGCGACGACGGCGGCGATGGTGTTCGAGATGTTGAACGTCGCGCTCTCGGACCAGTTGCCGTAGACGAACCGTTCGGCGAACACGAGGTGAAGCATCACCCACAGCACGCTCAGCTGCACCACGACGCCCAGGGCACCGACCGTGCCGAACAGCGCGAAACGGGTCGGAATGATCCGACCCAGCCACTTGTCGTAAAGACCCACGAGGAATTCGAACACGACGGTCTGGTCCAGTTTGCTTTCACCTTCCGCACGGGCCGCGAAATGGAGAGGGAACTCCTTGACGCGAAGCGGACGGTCGACGGTTGCGAGGATATCGAGAAGAATCTTGAAGCCCACGCCGGATAGGCGATGCGCGTCGGCGCGCAGGGTTTCGGTGCGAAGCATGAAGAACCCGCTCATGGGATCGGTCAGCTCGACGCCGGTCACCTTGTTCGCGATCCGGTTGGCAAGACCGGACGCCTTGACGCGATCCGGCCGCCCCCAGGCCTCGGTGCTGGCGCCTTCGGCGAAGCGCGAGGCATAGGCAAGGTCGTATTCGCCGGACGTGACCGCCTTCAGCATATTCGGCAGCAAGGCCGGGTCATGCTGGTGGTCGGCATCCATCACCGCCACGACCGGGGCGGCGGTGGAGCACATCCCTTCGATCGCGGCGCTGGCAAGGCCGCGACGCCCGATGCGCTGGATGCAGCGAACGCGCGGGTCCACCAGCGACAGGCGGCGAGCCTCGTCCGAGGTGCCGTCAGGGCTGTTGTCGTCCACGAAGACGGCTTCCCATGCCACGCCCTTCAGCGCGGCATCGAGACGCTCGATCATCGTCGCGATGTTCTTGCGTTCGTTGTAGGTGGGCAGGACGACCGCCAGCTCCAGCGGCCTGGCGCCAGCTTCGATCGTCCCTGCAATATCAGAACCGGTAATGTTCATGCGCCCCGTGATAGGTGGTAAATCTGAATAAATCTTCGCCGATCAAAGCGCGAACGCCTTAAAGGCGTTCGAGCACCGCGTCACCGATTTCACGCGTGCCTGCGGTGCCGCCGAGATCGCCGCCCTTGATACCGTCGGCCAGCGCCTTGGCGACCGCCATCTCGATCCGGGCCGCTTCCGCTTCCAGGCCGAACGAATGGCGCAGCAGCATCGCCGCCGAGAGGATCGTCGCCATCGGATTGGCAAGACCCTTGCCCGCGATATCCGGCGCCGAACCGTGGATCGGTTCATAAAGGCCAAGCGTGCCCTCTGCAAGACTGGCCGAAGCGAGCAGGCCGATCGAGCCCACGCACATCGACGCCTGGTCGGAAAGAATGTCGCCGAACAGGTTGCCCGTGACGATCACGTCGAACTGCCCCGGGTTCTTCACCAACTGCATCGCCGCATTGTCGACGTACATGTGGGTAAGCTCGACCTCGGGATATTCCTTGGCGACTTCGATCACCACATCGCGCCAGAGCTGCGACGTTTCCAGCACGTTGGCCTTGTCTACCGAGCAGAGCTTCTTGCCGCGACCCATCGCCGCCTTGAAGCCGACATGAGCGATGCGGCGCACTTCATCCTCGGCATAGGACATCATGTCCCAGCCCTGGCGACGGCCGTCCTCCAGCGTGCGGATGCCCTTTTCGCCAAAGTACACGTCGCCGTTCAGCTCGCGCACGATCAGTAGGTCGATCTTGCTGGCCACTTCCGGGCGCAGCGTGGTCAGGTCCTCAAGGCCCGCGAAGACCTGCGCCGGGCGCAGGTTCGCGAACAGACCGAGTTCCTTGCGCAGACCGAGGATGGCCTGTTCCGGGCGCAGATGGCGCTCCAGATGGTCGCAGGAGAAATCGCCCACGGCGCCGAACAGGATCGCCTGAGCCGATCGCGCGATGTCCAGGGTTTGGGCGGGAAGCGGATGGCCGTGCTTGTAATAGGCGGCGCCGCCGACATCGCCTTCGACCAGTTCCAGTCCCGGAAGCTCAAGCTTCTCAAGAACGCGCACCGCCTGCTCGGTGACCTCGGGACCGATCCCGTCTCCTGCAAATACCGCGATGCGCATGTCGTTCTCCGCTTGCTTCTCAGCCATGAATCCGTGCCAGCCGCTCGCGCAGCAGGACGCGCGACCCCATAACGTCTCCGCGCCGATCGGCAAGCGGATAGCGCGAAAGCTCGCGACCGAGGCGGTCGAAAGTCGTGAGGATGGCGCTCCAGTCGTCGTCTTCGGGGCGGTTTACGGGCACGCCGTAGCCCAGTTCGCGCAACAGCAGAACCTCGTAGGAAAGCAGCGGTAATGCCCACCCTCGCGCCGACGGCGCAACGCAGATCGCTTCGAGCAGAGCGCTGAGAGCATCGTAGAGTGCAGGGAAAGCCTGGCGCTCCGGCAGGGCCATCGCCGTCAGGGCGGTGACCCAGGAAATCGCGGCTGCGGGAAGCGGCTCGCTCAGCCAGGGACCGCGACTGGTGACAAGTTCCACCCGCGCGAACGGCAGCTGGCTCTCGCTTTTGGACCGGATATCCGCCTCCACCGCATTGCCGGGAATCAGCACGGGCCGCAAGGCGCGCCCCCGGCCACCCGCCACGTAGGCGGCAACGATCCCCGCCTCTGCCGTAAGCATGCGCGCGATCACCGCCGTCTCGCCGTGCGGGCGGGCAGCACAGACGATGGCGGAAGCGCGAAGCTGCATGGCGGTGGTTACTGGCCGGTCGGCATGGCAGAGGCAAGCGCCGAGAGTGCAGACATGAAAAACGCGGGAAATCCCCCGCGTTTTTCGATGCTAATCAAATCGGACCGAAGAGGAAGCCTTACTGCCCCGACTTGCCTTCGAGCGCCTCGATGCGCGCCTTCAAAGCCTCGACCTCTCCGCGCGCGGTGGCGGCGAGTTCCTTGACGGCCTCGAATTCCTCGCGGGTGACATAGTCCATGTCGCCCATGAGTTCCTTGAAGCGCTCACGCGCGTTATCGCGCGCTTCACGGCCCATGCCGGCGAGCGTGCCGGCAGCACTGTTCATCATCTTGACGAAATCGGCGACGAAGGGGTTTTCGCTTTGCATGCCGCGTTATTTGGTATGTCGCGCGAAAACGCGCAAGAGGCCTTGGCGATTTTCCCGCCAGTCGCCGTCAGCAGTCGCTCATATCTCGAAACGCTCGACACTGCGCGGGCCTTCGGCGCCGTCCAGCGTGGGGTTCGCTTGCAGGAACGCAAAGTTGAGGTAGGTCGCGAAGCAGATCCAGGCCAGGTAAGGCACCAGCAACAGCCCTGCCATCGGGCGAATCCTGGAGAACAGGATGATGGTGACCAGAACCGCCAGGTCCAGAACGCCGATCAGGATCAGCGCCATGGTGATCTGGTGCGCGCCGAAGAACAACGGGCTCCAGGCCAGGTTCAGCGCAAACTGCACCGCGAAAACCGCCACCGCCAGCCCACGCCCCCGTGCGCCACGCGCCGCGCAGACCATCGCCAGGGAAACCCCCATCAGCACGTAGAGTATGGTCCACACGATCCCGAACGTGGCGGGAGGGGGATAGATTCCGGGCTTTGCCAGTGCATCGAACCAGGGATTGCCCGGTCCGCTTTGCGCCATTCGCCCGGAAACGAAGCCCAGAAGCACCATGAGGGGAACGAGCACGAGAGCCCAACGAAACAGGCTGGCCCGCAACTGGCCGGACGAGGCGATCAGGTTCATTCCCTTGGCACTCCCGAATCAGGAAAATCCGTGATGGTGAGCGGGTTGTGTAACGAGCCTGCCTCGCACGCAATCGTCGGCGATCGGGAAATTCACCCGCGCCATGCCGACACGAGGAACTCGACATTGCCCTCCGGCCCCTTGATCGGGCTTTCGACAATCCCCTGGATGGTCCAGCCATCGCCCTCCAGCCAGTCCCGCACTTCGTTGCAGACCCTCTCGTGCAAGACCGGATCGCGCACCACCCCGCCTTTGCCCACTTCGTTCCGGCCGACTTCGAACTGCGGCTTGATCAGCGCCACCAGTCGGCAGTCCGGCGCGGCCAGGCGCAGCGGCACTTCCAGCACTTTCGATAACCCGATGAAGCTGGCATCGCACACCACCCAGTTGCATGCCGCATCGATCTGCTGCGACGTCAGGATGCGGGCGCTGGTCTGCTCCAGCACAGTGACGCGCGGATCCTGTCGCAATTTCCAGGCCAGCTGATTCGTACCCGAATCGACCGCGAAGACCCGCTCCGCTCCATGCGTAAGCAAGACGTCGGTGAAGCCGCCGGTCGAGCTGCCGATATCCATGGCCAAGGCACCGGTCGGGTCGAGATCGAAGTGCTCGATGGCATGCGCCAGCTTGATCCCGCCACGCGAGACCCAGGGGTGATCGCGACCGCGCACTTCAAGCGGCGCATCCGCCTTGATGTTCTGCCCCGGCTTGGCGATCTTGGTTTCGCCCGAAAAGACCAGCCCGGCGAGGACCAGCGCCTGAGCGCGTGTGCGGCTCTCGACAAGCCCGCGATCGACCAGCAGCTGATCGACCCGCGCCTTTGCCACCTTGGGCGCCGACCTAGGCGCAACTTGGGACGAAGGGCCTGATTTCTTTTCGACGGGGCGGGGTTCGATCGGGTCGGTCATGGCTTTGCATACTTGAGATGGGCCGCGCCTCATTCCATACCAGGGGCATGAAGGCAAATCCGCGCCGGCGTACCGACGCCCTCCCATTCTCCCGCAACTTGTCCCGCAAGCTGCTGGCACTCGCGCCGCTGACGGCACTCACCCTTGTCGCGGCCTGCGTGCCGGCCAGCAAACCGCCCGCCCCGGCGCCGCGGCCGGTTCCGACGACACCGGCCGCGCCGCCCCTTCCGGCATCGCCGCCGCCCGCCGACTGGCGGGACGCGCCCCGGACGCCGGGCGACTGGCGAATCACCAGCCCTGGCATCGCCAGCTTCGGCGACGGAATCTTCGGCATCCGCTGCAATCGCGGTTCATCGACGGTTTCGCTGTTCCGCAGCGGCACAGCGGCCGGCCCGGTGTCTCTCGCGATCACGACGTCCGACACCACGCGCACGCTCACCGCCAATCCGGTCAACGGCGGGGTGCAGGTCGATCTGCCCGCGCGCGATCGCCTGCTCGATTCGATCGCTTTCAGTCGCGGGCGCTTCGCGGTGCAGGCGCAGGGCATGCAGCCGCTCTACGTTCCGAGCTGGACGGAGATATCCCGCGTCATCGAAGACTGTCGCTAGAAAGACTGGCGCTGCAGATAGGCGCCAATCCGCAAACACACATCGCCGCGCGCTTCGTCCTTTACAGACGGGTCGCGCGCGCTGGTGCTGAAAGCTCGAATCAGGGCCGATCCTGTGGCCATAAGTGAGCGGGACTCGCCTTCACGATCAGCCTGCCAAACCCGGCCCGAGCGTAAATTTGAGGCGATTTCAGAGGGTTTCAGGCCGCAGTTCGCAGCCCCCAAAAACGGACCTTCAACGAGGTTCGCAGGCTGGGGAAAACTAGCCCGAAGCACTGATAATGACCGCAAAAAAGATGATTGCAAGGCTTGTTGTGCGCTGCGGAATCGGACACAAATTTCTCAGGACGACGGAACCCGGCACACGCGCCCGGACGTTCATGAAGTCCAGCCGCTTCGGTGGAAGTCCGGGGTGGCAACCTTGGCTCAACAGCGCGAAAGGAGGTGATCCGATGTCTCATGGTTCAGCAGAGAGGTCGGCAATTTCCGTCGCGAGGCATTATCGCCAATTCTGATCTGGCGATAAAGGCTTTCGCTGGCGGCACTTCCCGGCCGCTGACCATGCGAAGGGCCGCACCGGGCAACCGGGGCGGCCCTTCTCATTTGCAAGCCGTCTAGACTTGCAGGCTGTCGTCGCGCCCGCATGCGCCCTTGCGGTCGATCCGGCGCCTGAACGTTGCGCCTTCTCCGCAAAATTCATGTCGGCCCAAAAATTCATGCTGGCCCTGCGCCGAGCTACGGGGCTAATGCTCTGCTTCTGAAACTTCCGCATTTCTGTCTCGACGCTTTTGCACGTCGTGAGGCAGGAATTGCTGAGTATCAAAATTACTTTTCAGTTGCCTTTGTTGTAATTTTCATTCAGCAGCGGCGCGGAACGCATTACAAGAGGACTTCGTTAAATGGCGACGATCGCCGATGCCGGCCTGACTTTCACCACCCTGTCCCATCCCTCGCCCGTCAGCGCGGAGCAGAGGGCGGCCGTGCTCGCCAATCCCGGTTTCGGCACGAATTTCTCCGATCACATGGTGACGGTGGAATGGACCGAGGGTCGCGGCTGGCATGACGCGGTCGTCGGGCCGCGCCAGCCGATCGCACTCGATCCCGCCGCGTCCGTGCTGCATTATGCCCAGGAAATCTTCGAGGGCCTCAAGGCTTACGTCCAGGCCGACGGCTCGGTAGCCCTGTTCCGTCCCGAAGCGAATGCCGCGCGGTTCAACCAGTCGGCCCAGCGGCTGGCCATGCCGGAACTGCCTGAGGACCTCTTCGTGGAGGCCATCGAACGGCTGGTGAAGATCGACCGGGCGTGGATTCCCGAGGGCGAAGGTGCCTCGCTCTACCTGCGTCCCTTCATGATCGCGACCGAAGCCTTCCTGGGCGTGCGTCCGGCCAAGCAGTACAAGTTCATCGTGATCGCGAGCCCGGCCGGCAACTACTTCAAATCCGGTGCCCCGGCCGTCTCGATCTGGGTTTCCGACTATACCCGCGCCGCGCCCGGTGGGACCGGTGCCGCCAAGTGCGGCGGCAATTACGCCGCCAGCCTCGTGCCCCAGGCCGAAGCGATCTCGCGCGGGCATGACCAGGTCGTCTTCCTCGACGCCGCCGAGCACAAGTGGATCGAGGAACTGGGCGGCATGAACCTCTATTTCGTGTTCGAGGACGGCACCCTGCTGACCCCTGCCCTCACCGGCACGATCCTGCCCGGCATCACTCGCGACAGCCTGCTCCAGCTCGCTCGAGAGGAAGGCCTCAAGGTCGTGGAAGGCAAGTACAGTCTGGACCAGTGGCGCGAAGATGCGCAGTCCGGCAAGCTGGTGGAGACATTCGCCTGCGGAACGGCAGCCGTGGTCACCTCTGTGGGCAAGGTTTCCGGGCGCGATGGCGAATTCGTGATCGGCTCGGGCGGCCCCGGCCAGCTTACCGCCAGGCTCAAGAGCCGCCTGGTTTCGATCCAGCGCGGCGAAGCGGCCGATACCCACGGCTGGATCCGCAAGGTATCCTGATCGAAAGGGCGGGGATCGTACCCCGCCCTTTCGCTACAGCCTCAGACGCCGGCGGGACTGCGCGTGATTCGCATGAATTGCCGCAGTTCCGCGTGGCTGGCTTCGCTATCCTTCTGAAGTTCGACCGCCAGCGACACATGCGCAAGGCTGAGCAGCAGGTTCATCAGCTTTTCATCGGCCGCATCCAGCGCGTGCAGCCCGCGGGCATCCAGATGATCGAGTGCGTCACCGAGCAGCGCGCGCCCCTCTTCGTAGAACGCTTCCCGCTCCTCCCTTGAGGATGCGCCACGTCGCTCGGCCCGCGCGGCCGACCCGCTGAGGGCCCAGCGATGGACGAACGGTTCGAGCCGAGCGAAACCCTCCGGCAATATCCGCGTCATCGCACCTGCTCCGGAGTGGCGCCGCGATAAGCACGAACCTTGCGATCGACCTCGACGAACAGATGCCGGCAGAGGGATTCCTGCACCTGGAAATGGATGTGGCGAAGCGCCCCGCTAGCCAGGCCCTTGTGCCCTCTCTCGATCACCGACCGGTCTTCGGCGTGGACGTCCCGCGCGGTCGCCATGGCGTACTCGCGGGCGAAACGCTCGCTGGCGCTCTCGTCCTCGCCCACCCAGTAGAGCCGGATCACGCCACGCGAACGGTCCGGCGCGATCGGCATCACCATGTGCGAGAAGTGCTGCACTGGCGATCCGAACAAAAAGAAGTTCGGAAAAAGCGCAAGGTAGTCCTTCACTGTGTCGGCGCCGAGCAGCCCATCGGCCATGGCCGACGCACCGCCGCGCCGAAACGCCTCACCCTGGATCGGCGCAGGCGGCGGCATGGCCGGATTGGTCCAGATTCGCTGGGCGCGATGCGCGCCATGGAAGCCGTAGGAGACGGGATAACCGAAGGGATTGTCTGCGCTGCATACCGGTTTCGCGGCCGCTGGATGGATAAAGCGCAAGTGATAGTTTTCCTGGAAATTGTCGAAAGTCAGCTTCCAGTTGGCATCGATATCATAGACATATTCCGAGAACGTCGTCGCCTGCCCGACCGGCATTCCGTCCAACTTCTCCGCCAGTGGTCCAAGTTCGTCGCGCAAACTGGTCTCGGGCTCTCCGAAATGGACGAAGATCAGCCCCCCGATCACTTCGCAATAAAGCCGCGGCAACGCGCAGGCCTCCTTGGAGACATGGAACGATCCGAAATCGGGCGCGGAAACCAACGCACCGTCCAAGGCGAACGTCCACATGTGATAAGGGCAGCTGAACGTGTTCCTGCGGCCTTCGCCGTCATCCACCAATTGAGTGCCGCGATGCGTGCACACATTGTGGAAAGCCCGAATTTCGCCGTCCTTTCCGCGCGTCACCAATACCGACGCCTTGAGCACCTCGACTTCGCGGCGAATGAAACTGCCTCGTTCGGGGAGTTCGCAGGAATGGCCGATCTGCATCCAGCTCTGCCGGAAAACCGCTTCTCGTTCCATCTCGAACCAGGTGTTGTCGAAGTAAGGTTCGGCCGGGACCGGCCCGGTTCCGAGCCAATCCAGTTCATCCTTGCCGACCGGTTCGAACGCCACACTGCATTCGCCCATCTTCCGCTCTCCCGTTCTCGTTGTGGAAAGCAGGCTAAAACGGATCACCGATTCTTACAACAATGGTGTCGTAATTTTAGCGCCCGGGCGTTACGCCGATCAGGCGAAGCATGGCGATCTGGGTGCGTGACAGCCGGTCCACGGTGTCTTCCAGCGAAAGCTCGGGACGCACGCTGTTGCGGTAGACCCGCGGCCCGATCATGGCCCAGGTCAGCAGGAACGTGGCGAAGGCTTCAGCGTCGATCTCCATCGTGTCCCGGCTGGCCTGCAACTGGGCGTGTAGCCCCTGGACCAGGCCATCCCAGTGCGGATAGCGCTCGGCGGCACGCCCCGGCGCCAGGAACTCCTCGGTCCACAAGGCGATGACTTCCGGCTGCTCGATCACGAAGCGAGTGATGAAGCGCGTGCGGTTTTCCGCCGTGTCCGATGGCGCGAAGGCGGCCGAAAGCTGATCGGCGGACCATTCCCGCACCGCAGCCAGCAACGCTTCGCGGCTGTCGAAATGATAGTAGACCGTCGTGCGATTCACACCCGCCTCACGCGCCACTTCCGACAACGACAGCGCTTCGGTGCCCTTCTCGGACATCAGCCGCACGGCGGTGTCGATCAACAGGGCGTGGGTTTCCCGAAATCCCTTGTTGCGGCGACGCGAAGGCTGCCGCCTGCCGATAGGCGCCGCTGCCGGGTCGATCATCTTGGTCATTGGCCTTCCGCCTGTCTTGTCATGCGGGCAAAGCAAGCCGCAATATCGATTATGCGATTGATTTAAAATGACATTACAAAAATGTCGAGAGGTCTTCCGGAAATATGTCGCTTGCTGCACATCTCTTCTGGAGGGTCTGCCGGCCTTGTCACTCCTGGGCCCGCTTCCTAGATCAGCGGCCGCACTATCAAGGAGTTGATGATGGCCGACCTTACCTACACGCCGCCCGCAGTCTGGACCTGGGAACAGGGCAACGGCGGCGAATGGGCCAGCATCAACCGCCCCATCTCCGGCGCCACGCATGAGAAGCACCTGCCACGCGGCGAACATCCGCTGCAACTCTACTCGCTGGGTACTCCCAATGGCCAGAAGGTCACCATCATGCTGGAAGAGCTGCTGGCCGCCGGCGTGGCGGAAGCCGAATACGATGCCTGGCTGATCGACATCGGCGAAGGCGACCAGTTCGGCTCCGATTTCGTCTCGATCAATCCGAACTCCAAGATCCCGGCCCTGCGCGATTATTCCGGAACGGCGCCGGTCCGCGTATTCGAATCGGGCGCCATCCTGCTCTATCTGGCCGAGAAGTTCGGAAAGTTCGTTCCCGCCAACTACCCGGAGCGCGCCGAATGCCTGTCTTGGCTGATGTGGCAGATGTCCACTGCGCCTCTAATCGGCGGCGGTTTCGGGCATTTCTATGCCTATGCCCCGGAGAAGTACGAGTACCCCATCAACCGCTACGCCATGGAAACCAAGCGGCTTCTCGACGTGGCCGACAAGCGCCTTGGTGAAACCCGCTATCTTGCGGGCAACGAATATACGATCGCCGATATCGCCGCCTACGGCTGGTTCGGCGGCTTTGTACGCGGCGATGCCTATGGCGACGCCGCGACGTTCCTGGACGTTCCAAGCTACACGAATCTGGTTCGCTGGGGCGAGGAAATCGGCGCGCGCGAACCCGTGCAGCGCGGGCGCATCGTCAACCGCAAGGGCGAAGGCTTCGTCCGCGAGCGCCACAGCACTGCCGATATCGACGCGGTATTGAAGGCCTGACCGATCAAGTCGATGCCGATGCGGGAAAACTCTTCGATAAGGGCTTTTCAGCATCGGCATTAGCCGCTAAGCGCGCAATCCCTGCTGGGGCGTCGCCAAGTGGTAAGGCACCGGTTTTTGGTACCGGCATTCGCAGGTTCGAATCCTGCCGCCCCAGCCAGGTTTGAATTTCCCAATCAGATCAGTGCATTAGAGTTCGAGCTTGGCTTATTGTGGGCCATGTTCGTGGGCCAACTCTGTGGGTCGAATCCCGCCTTATACACATAGTCCTTGCGGAAATGGTTTGATCGGCCTTAGCGTCGTAAAACCAGCTAGGGGCCTTGAATTGCACAAGAATATTTTCGCGTACGGTTTCAGCCTTCCTGAGGTCGCAGGATTTGAGCCCCTTAGCTTGGCGTCGGCGCGTTCTATGCTGGATGCCGACATCATCGTCGTCGAACCGAGTCTGGGGACCTTTTCAACTTACGGTTCGTATCAAGGCGTGCCGAAGATGGAGGAGCATAGCTCCGCTCTTTACCGAGAGACGCAAGTTCGGTGGGCTGCGCAGCTTGATGCAGCACTCAAGGCAGGGCGGACCGTTGTCTTTTTCCTTACCAAGCCGGAAAAACGCTTCTTTTATACAGGCCAAACTAAAAACGTCGGCACGGCGGGGAAGCCGAGGCTGCAAACGATGGTGCAGCCATGTAGTAGTTATGACTTCTTACCTCTTCGCCTGCCCGACATGTCGGTTGCTGATGGTTTCGGGTTCGGCCTGACAAAAGAAGGAACTGAACTTCTAGCCGACTACTGGCGAGAGTTCGGACGTTATTCCGCCTACCGGTGCTATTTCGGAGCCGTCGGCGGATCAACGACTCTGCTGACGACGAAGGGCGGCGAACACGCCTTAGCTGCTAAGCTATCGATCGGGGGCGGCAGCCTGCTTATCCTACCTGAATTGACGTGGGATCACCTGAGCCAGGACGAAGCGGCAGATGAGGATGGGGACGAGGACGAGGACGAACAGACCGAGTATCAGTGGCCGGAAGAATATAAACAGTTCACGCTACGGTTACGCGACGCCATCTTGGGGCTAGATAGGCGACTTCGGTCAACCGAGGAACGAACCGAAGCTCCGGCTTGGGCGGCAGCGTCTGCATACCGATTGGATGCCGAAAGCGTGACCGAAGAAAAAATGCTAAACGTCACGGCTCAAATCGAGACCCTGCGCGCTCAACATGCTGAACTTGAAAACCAGCTTGAGCGAGACGGCGCACTTCGCGAGCTTCTTTACGAGACCGGCCCGCGGTTAGAAATGGCCGTGAGGTGTGCCCTCCGTATCCTCGGGTTTGAGGTTCAGCACTTCGAAGATGATCAGAGCGAGTTCGATGCGATCTTCGTCAGCGCTGAGGGACGCTTTATCGGTGAGGTCGAGGGCCGCGACAATAAGGCCGTGGACGTAAAGAAGGCTTCACAGCTTCACAGGAATATCAGCGAGGACTTCGCCAGAGACGATGTGGAGGAAATGGCCGTGGGTGTCCTCTTTGGCAATCCGCATCGCCTCATGCCACCGGAGGAGCGGGACGAGGCTTTTACCCGAAAGGTAGTCACGTTTGCTCAGACGGTAAGTTTGGTTCTGGTCCGGACGCCTGACCTATTTGTAGCTGCAAGGCATGTGAAGAACACGGGGGACATGGCGTTCGCGGAGCGATGTCGAATAGCCATCGCCGCCGCAGTAGGTTCTGTGGCAGAGTTCCCCGTAGTTGAGGGGGAAGCCCGCGCTGAAGTCCTCGTGAGCCCCGGCGGCGGCGAGTGAGGAAAAAAGCAGGGCATCGGGCCTACACGCCCGAAAAGATTGGAGCTGTTAGGCGTTCCCACGTTTCTCCACCCGCTGAATGGCCGCGCGGCTGACCCCGTACTCCTTTGCGAGTATGCCCAAGGAAACTCCCGACGACCTCTGAGCCCTGACGGTCTCTTGTTGCTCTTTGGTGAGCGCTGAGGGCCTTCCGAGAGTCTTCCCTTCAGCTTTCGCACGGCTCAGTCCTGCCTGCGTCCGCTCTATGAGCAAGTCTCGTTCAAACTCCGCCACGGCGGACAGGACGCCCATGGTCATCTTGCCGGCGGCGCTGGTCAGGTCGACCCCGCCAAGGGCGAGGCAATGCACACGCACTCCCTCCCCTGCCAGCCGTTCTATCGTCGCTCTAACGTCCATAGCATTACGCCCAAGGCGGTCGAGCTTCGTGACGATCAGCACGTCCCCCTCTTCCATGCGGTCTACAAGACGAGCGAACCCTCCTCGCTCCATTGCGGCCACAGAACCGGAGACAGTTTCCTCCACCACGCGCTTAGGCTCGACGCTGAACCCGGCAGCGGCGATTTCGCGCACCTGGTTCTCGGTGGCCTGGTCGGCGGTGCTGACGCGGCAGTAAGCGAAGGTGCGGGCCATGGATCGAAGCTCTGTAACGGAATGGTGGCTCGTTATGTGCTATGGATCGGAAGTGCGGTCAAGCTAATTTTCGATACACCTCACCGACCTGTATCGTAATCGCTCGTTTCCGAGCCATCGCTATCGCGGCCGCAGGCACAACTCGCCGCTGGAAAAGACCGTTTCGACTCAAAGCGCTCAGGCTTGTGGAACCATCATCTTACGGCGGTGAGACGTTCCGCTACATCGACGAAGCGCGCTGTTGCGCAACGGGGGACCTCAATCGTGATCCATCAGAACATTGCCATCACCAGCCGAGAAATGCTTGCGGACGAAAGCCGCCGCAGCACTAACCGGCTCCTCTACGGAATGGATGCCACGGAATGCCGCGGCCATCGGGCCCGCCGCCGGCTCAACCTTCTGAGGTTTGGCGTAGATACCGCGGTGCGCATCGACGGTCCCAACGGCGAGGCTGTCTTGACCCGTGACCAGGCAGTGCAGCGCATCCGCGACCTGAACGGCGAAGACCGCCGAGCCCTTCGCAGGGAACAGCAGCGCCGCTTGGCGGCTGGCCTGCCGCAGTTCTCTCGCGGCTGATCCCGCAGCCCGTCAGCAGTTCACTTTAAATCCGGTGCCTCAAGAACGGAGGCTCCCCGGATCAACCGAAGGAGCCTCCGCCCACTCACTTCTTCAATGCGCGGAGTGGGAACGTCTGCTGGAACCAAAGGTCCATGCGCCGTTCCACTCCGCCCATGTAGTCTCGGACCTTCTCCGGCGACACGTCGCCCCGGCCTAGCTCGGCCCGCACTTCATCCAGCTTTCCCCGGATCAAGCGTCGAGCCGCCTGCCCATCAACACCACGCGGCATCCGCACCTTTCCGAGCTGGCTGGCGTAAGCCTCTTCCCAGTTATTCAGGTCGTTGTCGGCTCCCTTATATTCAGGGCCCTTCACCCGTAGCGTCTGAACATTGTTCAGTTCGCCCCCGACCTCCCGCAGGAGGGCTTGGCGAATCTCGGGGTCCATTTCGCGCGCAACCATCGCGAGGAGCTTGCCAGTTGCGTCCGTGACGCTCGACCGGCCAGCGTAGACCGGACCAAGCAGCGTACCGACCCGACCACGGAGGTAGTCCTCTTTCGCGTCCTTTCGGTCTTCTCGGGCCCATGACGCGGCTTGCCGCGCATCTGAGACACGTTGCCGCCTGTCGCTGTCGATGATGTTCAGGAGCTGCATCCCCTGCTGCGGCGCGACCGCTCCGGCTCGGATAAGGCCTTGGACTTCAGCGACGGTCGGGTAGGTCCCCGTAGCACCCGACAGCCGGGAGATGAACGAGGCGGCGGTTGTTGCCTGGCGTTCCGACCTCTCCCGCTCCGCCTCCGCCTCTGCCCGCTGGCTATACATTCTCCTGAACTCCTGAAGGTGGAGGGTTTGTCCCGGAGAAAGAGAAAGTGGTCCCGTGAGCGTGTCCGCACCCGACGCCCCGCCTGGTCCCGTATCTGCCTGAGGTACGGCATCGGCCAAGCCACCGTCACCGAAGGCAGCCTGGAACGCGGGCGAGGAAGCGGCGCCGGAGGATGCCGGCTGTTCCGAAAAGTAGCCCGAGGGCGAGACCTTCTTTCCGCCAACCTCGACGGTCATGTGGACGTGGGGTCCGGTGGACTTTCCGGTGTTCCCGGAGAGGCCTAGCTCTGCGCCTGCCTCGACCCGCTGACCAACCTGCACCCCTCGCGAGGAGAGGTGGGCGAAGCCTACGATGGCTCCGTTGTCGAGCCTCACTCGGACCTGGTTACCACCTCGGGCGTTGCGCATGGAGGAGACGACCTCGCCGCCCATAGGGGCCACGATGGAGGTCCCGACGGGGACAGGGAAGTCCTCGCCGTTGTGTGCGCTTCCGCCGCTACGGGCATCGCCCATCTTGCCGGTGCGCTTCACCGAGGCGAACCCGGCGAAGGGCTGCATGAGACCGGCAGGAGCGGTTGTTGGAGCAGCTTCGGGCTGCTGCGGGTTGGCCTGCTTGGTCCACCCAAGGAGTCCGTCAATCATCTTGAGGCCACGGGCGGGGTCGCTCTGTTGCAGCTCACCCGCTGCGGCCTCAGTGGCCTGCATGAGGGTTTCGACTGCCTCTCGCCGGTCCACGAAGGGAAGCAGCCGGGAGAACTCCTCGGCCGGGTCGACGTGGATGCCTGCCTTGAGCTTCCCAACTACCGCCGTTGCCATGCTAGACAGACTCTCCTCGCCCATCCTCTTACGAATCATCGCGGAAGCCTGCGGGATGATCTCGCCGCGCGCCGCAGCCATCTGCGCGGCGAAGTGTCGGTTAGCTGCGGGGGAGCCGAAGTCCCGAAGGGATTCATCCTCGTTCACAGCAAAGTCGCGGTTCTGCTGCTCAAGGAAGGCGGCAACCTCGGCTTCCCGCTTTGCAGGGTCGGGATCGGTCTGGTTCTGAATGAGTTGTTGAACGCCCTGCGCCATGGCAGCTCGTCTCGTCGACCAGTCAGCATCACCGCGCTGCCAGAGCACCCCGGAACGATAGGCATTCGACTCGGCCTCTTTCTCCGGGTCGACAAGGCCGGCTGCCGCTGCCTCGGCACCCTGAGCTTGATCGGCCTCCGACTGCTTTGCGGCGCTCGCTTCCTGGTACTGCTGAAAATCCGACGCGGCTTCTTTGACCATGCCAAGAGCGCGCATCAGCTCTCCGGCGCCGCCATCCCCGCGGGAGGCGTTGCGCATGTCCTGATAGTATCGGCGGGACGGAGCGTCGGTATTCTGCCGGGAGAACATCCGGTCGCGTCCTTGGGTGACGCGCCCTTGCTGCGCGGTGCGTACTCGGAGCTGGGATAGATCGGAGGCCATGTGAGTGGGTCCTTGGGCTATGCGGGGCTGCGCAGTGCGCTCCCGCCAGTGTCGTGGGGTGGTGGATCAAATGCGGGCGGGCTCGGCGGGCTCGGCGGGGCCCCGCAAGACAGCCCACCCCTTTCCAGCGGAAGGTAGTCGCCGTGCTATTGGAGGAACCGGGGCCGATGAGTGGACCCACGGCTCCCTGCGTGGCCCCCGCATGGGGGGAACCGGTGCCAGCCGTCGGTGGCGTATCTTGCTTCGGAATTTTTTACAGAAAGCGACCGGCCTTCGGCTGCGGAACGAGCAAGCATATGGGGCGGCGACCCGGCAGAGACGCACCGGGCCGCCTTAGTTCCGCCACCGCTGGCGAAATCGTTTCCGCAGATGTGGGCTAGAGCACGAAGACCGCTTCGATGGCGACCCGCAAGCGCGCGGTCAGTCCGTCGGCATGGCCGGCCAAACCTTCGTCTATATGCTCCACGCTGATGTTGAAGGCTCTCGCTAACACTTCCCGCCCGAGAGTCGTCGTGCGGAGGAAGCGCCTTCGGCCGTCAGCCGGGTCCGGCTCTTGGTACAGCCACCCTAATCCCGGACGTGTGCTCACATAATCCGAGCGTTTACGGGGCTCCGCCATGAATAACTTGTAGGTCGACGCAAACTGTCGGTTCACGGCTGGCCCGAACTCCGCCTTTATTTCGACGTAGGTCCTAGGGGCTCCAGCAAGGTCATAACGCGCAGCTGCCAAGAAGAAGGCGAGTTGCGAAGCGGTCGACCGATAAGGCATATCCTCGGAGAGCCGGACTAAGCACGTCAGCCAGCTTCCGCCGTCAGCCTTACGCGTCGTAAAGGAGTTGTCGTTAGCGGCGTACGGCACGACTATAGGTGCCGCGCTGCTTGCGCAGTCGGTAGGATGAATGTCCATAATGATCTTTCTGTGCGGTGGTCGGATAGGGAGAAGGTCCGCTGTCTCGGCGGAGCAATCCTTCATGTCCTGTTAGATGGGGATTCAGAGTAGGTAGGACGGAGGACACCCCGCGGTGCTCCTGAAGACCACCTTAGGATCACCTAAGGTTACTTCCTTCCATGTATCCTTCCCCCAAGGGTGAGTGCTAATTGCCACTCGATACAACGATTGGCCGGGACAGACTGCTCCATCCCGGCCAATCGTTGTTACATTACAGGTTCAGGCAGCCCGTAAGCCGCCACGTCTTCACGCGCTGACGTTTGCGCATCACGTCGGGACATGCCCTCTGCCATGTAGTCCGCCAGCGACTTCGTGTATTGTCTCTTGGAGGCAAAGCCGGGGCTACGCTCCTCAAGGATTTCCCAAGCGGGCTTATTGAACTCCCGCATCGTCGCAACAACTTCAGAACGCTTCTGATCTTTCGAAGGCAGGGTCCGAAACCAGGGGTCTGCGAACAGTTCGGACAGAGCCTCCTCCATCGTCTGCCCGCGGTCGTTCACCGCCTCCTTACCTCTGATCTTCCGAACCTCCGAAAGTTCTTCGCTGGTCAGCGAGAAGCCGTCCGGGTCGGACTTACGGATCGTGCTGATGTCGATCTTCAGGCGGCGGAGTTCGCGTTTCACGTCGGACATAGGCCCGCCTTCGGTCAGCTCGGAGTTGCCGAATTGGACACCGCCGGCACGAGACTTCACCTCATCACCTAGTGGGTCGACACGAGGTGCCATGCCCCAGCCAGCGCCGGGGATGTGGCGAAGGAGCTGGTCCATAAACCCGACTGCCTCGATGGAGGACGAACGGAAGGTCTCGTTGATTTGGCGAGAGATGCCTCCGAAGGGGACCATGCGGCCGACTGAGCCGCCCGCGGTCCTCTCAGCGATCCCGAGGGCTTTCTCCAGGTCCTCAGCCGAGGCCAGCTCGACGAGGTCTTGCAGGCCCTTGAGGTAGGACTTGTCGAGGATGCTGTCGCGAGCTGCGAGGTAGGCCGTGCTCAGGCCGGTAATGAGGGCCTGCTGCTGGTCGTACTCGGTCCCATCGGCAAAACCTTCCTTGAAGGCCTGACCGACCATCGCTCCCATCCCGAGGGTGAAGGCGAAGGGGTCCACGCGGCCGAACTCGAAGAAGCCGCCTCCCGGAAGGTTAATCCGGTTGGCAGGACCAGCATCGAGATTGCCGGAGCTGTCGAAACCCCCGTTGGTAGCGGTGACGCCTCCCACTAAACCGAGGGCGAGACCGGATTGGAACACCATCGTACCGACCTCCACCCGAGCCTGCTCCAGCGTTGCTGCGAGCTTCTCGTCTGCGGTCGCACCGGCACGAGCGCCGCGCGCCAAGATGTCCTGAACCTCAGCGCTGCGAGCGGCGAGGGGGCCATAATTCACCACACCCTGCTCGAAGAGACGGATGGGCGTCCGCACGAACGGCACAAAGACCGCCGTGAGTAATGCCGGAACCTTGTCGAAGAAGGCTGCCGACGCCTTACCTAGCTCTGATTGAGGGCCGTCCATGAACAAGACCCGGTCAGCTTCATCCTCGACGATCTTGTGGAGGTCTGCGAGGAATTCGCCTTCCCCGGTGAGGGGACCGTCTGCCGCCAGTAGGGCAGCGTCGACACGCTGTAGGAGGTCTGCCGTCGGCAGCTCGGCAAGCTCTTGCGCCCGAGTCTGGACGTAAGAACCAAGCCGCTCCTGAGGGACGCCGGCCTCCACCGCCTCGCGAGTAGCGAAGCGGGTTGCTTGGGCGTAGGTCTCCTTGACCCGCACGAAGTTCCGACCCCAATCGTCGACGGCGCCAGTGAACAGCTTCATGCCGAAGGAGCCCCCAGCGTCGACCACGTTGGCCGTTACGGCCCGGGCCCGCTGGAGGTGGTAGACGATATTGGCAAGGGCGCTGTCGCCGGCTGCCTCACGCGCTCCATCGATCCGGGTGTTGAACTCTCCGACGTCAGCCACGTTCAGGCGGAGCCTCTCGCGGAACTCACGCAGCTCCGGCGGGACGAACCCATCAGCGAGCATGGTGGTCTTCTTGAGGCGAGCCTTGGCAGCGACGACGCCGGTGCCCCAGCCCACGCCAGCGATCCGCTCGACGTCTCCCCAAAACTCCCACTGGACCCGCTTCATGAGCGCCTTCAGGCCGGCCTTGTGGGCCTTCCAATAGACGGCCCTGCCGGTGTCCCGTTCGAGCTTGAGGGCGAGGCCGGCTTCCACCTGACCGCCCTTGACCATCCCACGGGCGGCCCAGCTCTTAGCCAGGTCGTTGCGGAAGAAGTCATTGAGGACGAAGCCGACGGTGTTGAATAGGCCGGTCGCGGGGGTCAGCGCGTTGGAGCGCAGGAACAGCGAGACGGAGTTGAGGGTGCGGGTCCATGCCGTCACGGCAGCCGCACGTTCGGGGTTCATCAGGACGTCTGCGAGCTTGTCGCTGTCCGCCATAGTCCGAACCTGACTGAGCAGATGGCTCAGCCCTTCGTCATCCAGCTCTCTCAGGGAACCCTGCACCCGCTTGCTGATCGCCTCTCGGCTCTCCAGCTCGTAGATGTCGTCGGCAACATCGACCATCCGGGCACGGGTGCCGTGCGACAGGATTGATAGTGCTCGGCCGGCGTTAGAGACGATCCCACGGGCAATGGCGAAGCGATGAGCCGCGTCAGTCAGTTCCTCCGCCAGCTTGTCGCGGGAACCCTCGACGCCCTTGAGGACGTCCGGCAGGAGTTCGGTGCGAAGGCGGATGACCTTGGCCGTGGTCGAGAACATGACGTGTTGAGCAATACGCGTCTTGATGTAACCCTTTTGGCTCTGCTCGAAAGCCTCCTCAAGGTCACCGAGGGTGACGCCCTTCTTCAGCTCTTTACCGACCTCGGACTCCATGCCCTTCACGGTACGCGGCTTGATTCCGGCTTTCTCTGCGAGCTTCTGCGTAGCGAATTCAAAGGCCTCGGCAGCACGGACAACCTCGTCGGTAGTCAGCTCCGTGTCCCCAAGGTCGATGCCGAGGAGCGATCGATAGTGCGGGTCGGTCAGAACGGAGCCGTCGGCTTCCGCCTGCTCGATGCGCGAATAGAGCTTCTGCGCTTCGACCCCGGAGAGCTTGCCAAGCCTCTTGGTGATTGCCGCTCGGGCTGCCCCGGGTTCACCGAGGAGTTCGCGGGCGGAGATTAGGGCTCCGTCCTCTATGGTGTCCGAGATGCTCTCACGGGCTCCGAGCTTGACCGAGGTGTCGAGCCCCAGCGGGTCTTTCGTCGGAGCCTTGGCCGCGCTGGCCGGAGCCGTATCGAGGACGTCCACAGCTTCCCGCCGGATCGACGGGGGGATCAGCGAACTCTCCATGTTGATCGGAGCGCCGCGCTTGAACATGGTGCGGACCTTGTCGAATCCTAGCCGGCCGACGGGCATGACCATCCCTTCAAGGATGTAGCCGCCGAGGCCGCCGATGGCCGCACCGACAGCGCCGCCCGTAAGGCGATCTTGGAAGCCGCCCTCGGCCGAACCGACGCCGTAGAGGCCACCCATGGCTGCGCCGCTGAGGACTGCACCTCCCACGCCCTTGCCCGCCGCCAGCTTGTTGCCGATGGGGACGAGGGCGCCGGCTACTTGGCCGGTGAGGAAGGCGGTGCCGTGGTTCTCCTGAGCGCTGCTGAGGATTGCGCGGTTCTCATCGACGTTGGCACCGAAGATGTCGCCAAAGTCGCGTTCGCTGTTCCAGACGTTCTCACGCCCGTCGGTCAGGCCGATGGAGTCTACGAACGCCCCGGCCTCATCAAGGAAGCCGAAGGTGATCGTGTCGGCCACGCCGAGCATGAAGCTGCCGGCGGTGTCGGGATCGTCGCCACGACGGACGCGGGTGGTGCCCACGTCGCGCCCCGGGGCGTCTCGGGATTCTTGAAAGGATTCGGGCTCAGCGTACTGCGCCATGAACTGTTTGCTAGGCATTTTGCCTCCGGTGTTCGTGAGCTATTGAGGGGGGTGCCGAACAATCGCCTAGGGGCCTCCTGCTCGTAGAGCTGAGGCGTTCTTCGGTTCGATCATCAATGATGAGGGCTAATCAGGGAGAAGGAAGGACACACTAAGACGTCCGAAGGGCCTCCCTCGGTGCACCTAAAGTTGCATCCTTCCCTATCTCTTCCCCGAGGGTGAGTGCTAATTGCCCACGGCCTAATTCACTGCACAGTCGTCTACGCAGCCGGCAGCCATCTTCGGCGGCATCCGGGGTCCCCCGCGTCAGCAGGCTTTTCGCGAAATCTGAAGCGCAACCAACTAGGCGGCTGCGCGGCAAGAAACCGTCTAGCCGCTGCCTACCGGAGCCTCGACGCTGGACCAGCTTTCAGCCCGACAATGCATCGCAGCGCGCCTCAGCAACTCAAGCACTGCGATCTTAGCCTGCCAGTCCGTTTCATCATCAAACAGATTGGTGACGGCTATCACACCGCAGGCTGGCAGCACCTTGCCGGCTTCCAGCAGCAAAGACCGTATGGCAGCTCCCGCAGCGGCCAGGTGTTCCGAATTGAATGGATCGTAGTCCGGGCTCGAACCACGGGAGGCGATGTTGTCGAGTTCCACCATGAGCACATTGCATAGGCAACGAAGCTCTCGGCGGTGCTGTAGGAGGCGGGCGGGCGACACTTGTGGCATGGGCTTCTCCTTGGCCGAGACCTACGCACCATGCGCGAGTTCATTAGACCAATGGTGAGGCCCAATTAAATGGGCCTAGAAGCTCCTAGGAAGCGATCTCAGTGCGCCGAAGCGCAGCCGCCACCTTCCCTTCAAAATCCACGATGCCCTCTGATAACGCCCCTGACGCCGTTCTACGAGAATGCCTGAAGAAATACTTCGCGGCCCTCTTCGGTAAGCCGCAGCAACTTCCGCCGTCCATCTTTCGGGTCAACCTCCCTCGTCAACCAGCCGAGGCCGTGCTGTCGGCAGTCGTAATCCGAACGCTTCCGCTGCTCGTCAAGGAAGACACGGTAGGTCGTGTGCAGACTCCGGCTCACGTTAGGTCCAACCTCATCCCGCAACTCGGTGAAGGTGCACGGGCTGTCGGCAAGATCGTGCATGGCCGCCGTCAAGAAGAACATGAGCTGAGCAGTGGTACAGCGCTCCGGCAGCGTCTCCGAAATCTTCTGAAGGGAGGACAGCAGGATCATGTTCAGAGCGATCGCGTTCCCGCCGCGGCTGAGGCTTTGGGACCTGCTGGCTACGCTGGGGTTGAACACGTTACCTCCATTGATCGCTGCCCACTGAGCGGCAGCCGTCTGCTAACACCGGCTTTGCGCCCCAACAAGAATCCCAATAGTGTAGAGCGATTACAAGCCGTTGGCGCTGCTGTTTTCACTTGGTGCATTGAGGCTCCGGCAGGTCAACGCCGGGGTAAGCAATCAGCGCGACTATCTCCGCCTTGCGAGCCAGCGTGATCCCATGCGGGGAGTAACGGCTGTAAGTAAAGCCTCTTTCATGGCCGAGAATCTGCGCCGCCTCATTCTCTGGTATTCCGGCCCGCTCGAATATCTGTGTCACGTTCTTGCGGAAGGAGTGAAAGGTCTGGCGGCGATCAGTAAACCCCCTGCCGCTCTTGAACCTGCTGAACTCCCGCCCCGCGTCGGCCCCCGCCTTTTTACCTGGCCCCTCGGGATTGAATCCAGGCCACACTCGCGCGTGGGCAGGACCCTCCCGCCTCGACAGCCACAGCAGCTTATTGTGAATAGGAACTTGCCGCCGTCCCGCTGGCGTCTTTGCGTCTGCCACTTGGATGAACGACACCCCTTCGGCGTTTTTTATCTGCCCGTAGGTCAGAGAAGCGATTTCGTCCAACCGCAACCCAGTAAACAGACCAACTAGCATAATCTCCGTCACATCCTGCCGAGCAGGCGGTGGATCGAACAGCTTGGCGAGGTCGTCGCTTTCCCACGGCAAGTAGCCGTGCACGTTGACACCTGGTTTAAGGCGCCGCCTGTGACCGGCGAAGGGGTTGATGCCTTCGCACCTTCCACGCTCCTCCGCCCACCTCCATGCCTCCTGCAATGTTGTCATGTGCCTGTTCATTGTGGCATCCGAGAGACCCGCATCTCGGCCCCCGAAACGCCGCAGCAGCTCTAGCCAAGGCAAGTTCCTCGCTGAAGACGACCTCGCCCACATTGGGTCCAGACAGCGCATCTGGTCAGCAAAGCTCGCTGCGTCCTGTCGCCGCACGTCGCGCATGGGCCGCTCACCGAAGAAGCCTGCGAACAGCGCAAACGTCGCCTTCTTCTGCTGCTCTGTGTTGCTCTTACGGAGCCCGGGCTTCACCTTCCATGCCGCGAGGTAGTCGGCAGCGGTCTCTGCGAAAGTCGGCTCCAGCTCCGGCCTCACTGTTATCGGCTTTCGCTGTAACTGCGCCGCCGCGTCCTGAAGGGCGGCGACCCGCGCTTCTTCTAGCGGGCTTAGGTCTCTGCCGTCGGTAGCATCCTCCAGCTTGTTAAGCTCGTGGTCGATTCCGGCCAGCTCGGGCATAAGGTCCCCGCCCCCATGAAGCTGGTAGACGCCGCTAGCAGCCTCCGCGCGGAGCTGCTCGTACAGAGAACGGAGCGCCGCCTTGGGAGCCGCGGCCCTGCCCGACCGCTCCGCCCATTCCGCCTTTAAGAGTACCTCCCACAGATCGGCCTCGATTGTGGCCGAGCGTCGATCAGTAGCGGTAAGCGTCCTGTAGACGTGTTCCGGCTCACCGGCGCCGCGAATAGAAGCGGGCACCCGCACTTTCGCTCGCCACTTATGTCCTCGCTGCTGCAACGCCGCCATGTGAAAGATACCTTGTGGGCCAAGTCTGTGGGCCAGCTTTGTGGGCCCGACATGCGCAGAAATCAAGGCTTTCAACGGCATTCAACACGTTAGGGGCAGTCTTGCTCCGCCTCCTGCCGCCCCAGCCAGGTTAGGATAAGTCCTTGATATAGGAGTGCGGCAGAGCGCGGATTTCGGCGAGTAGCCACCGCGTGTAGCCACGAAAGGGGACCGTCCCCGTGCACACCTGCTCCCAGCTGTTCCGCCGCGGCGCCGTCTACTATTACCGGCGGCAGGTCCGATGGTCCGACGGCCGAAAATATCGTATAGCCCTGAGCTTGCTGACGAGGAGACTCGAAGTGGCGAGATCGCGCGCGGCCCACCTCTCCAGTGCTGCAGACTTCCTGCAGCGCGGGCTCGACCGCGCCGACCCGCCGATTCCTTTCCTGCAACGCTGCGAAATTTTTCGCCGGCGCCTCCTCGCCGAGCGCGATCACCTCGAGGCATTGCATCACGAGATCGTGCGGTCGGTGCCCCACGACGTTGATCCGGAAGCGCAAGTCGAGACGGTGTTCAATGGCGTCGAACGCTTTTCGCGTGCCGTGGTAAGCGGCGGCATGCCGAACGCGGCATCGACCGCAAAACTAGCGGCCGAGGGGCTCATTTTGAACTCGCAGACTATCGCGCTGTGGGATGCCGAGGTCGACAGCGCGATCGCCCAAGTCGCCCTTACGGATGACGCCGCAATGCGCCAGGCCATGCTGAAGATCATCCATGAGGCGCGAATCGCCGGTATTGCAGAGTTTCGCCAACGCCTGCTCTCGCCCGCCAGCGGCTATGAGCTAGCGCTCACCAACCAGCCTTCCACGATCGATCATCCCAGTGGATCAAGCCAGCCCGAGAAAAATGCGGACAATCCGCTGCCGTTTTATCAAACTGCCCTTCCCGAACGCGGTGTGCCGGTTCGCGGTCGTGCAGGCGCTGCGCGGCGTTGGACAGCCCAAAGCGGGCGGCGGCGCCGCGCCCAAACTTAAAAAGGCGCGCCATACCTGGGATCCTAAGACGCTGCGCCAATTCGAAAGCGCGGTGATGCTCCTCGACAAGGCTTGCCCAAGGCCGATCTGGCAACTTTCACAGTCCGACCTCGATCACTTCGCCGCCCTGCTCGACCGACTCCCGACCCGCAGCCATCACAAGACGGCACGGCATGAGGCGATGTCGCTCGAGGAGATCGCCAGCGAAGCAGAAGCTATGGTCGCCGCTGGCACGCTGTCGGCGGAGGCGATCGGGCTGATGCCCCAAACCACGAATCGTCATTTTCGCTTTTTGCGGGCGCTATGTGAGTGGGTGAAGAAGCGCGTGCCGCAAATGCCCGAGTTGGACTGGTCCGACTTCATTATCGATGAGGCGAGCGACAGCCGCGAACAGCGCGACGCCTTCACCGCCGATCAGGCCTGCACGTTGTTCCAGCTCCCGACCTGGACGGGCTTCGACAACCTCGCGCGGCGTAATCGGCCGGGTGAGCGGATCGTCCATGACGTCGCCTATTGGCTCCCGCTTTTGGCGCACTATACCGGCGGACGCCGCAACGAACTCGCCAATCTTATGCTGGCCGACATCGGCGTCGAGGACGGCATTCCTTACCTACGCATCGACGCAACCGATACGGGCCGGGTCAAGACCCCGCGTTCGAAAAGGTTGATCCCGATCGCCGATGAACTCATCAGACTTGGATTCTTGGGATACGTGGCCGCCATGCAGCGTGACGGACAACGCCTGCTGTTTCCCGATCTCGTTCCGGGCACGCCAGGCCAAACGATGGGCGACGTTTACTACAAACGCTTCTGGCGGGCCCTGGCTCGGCAACTGCCGTTCCTGAAGCCCGGGCAAGCGATGCATGCGTTCCGGCATCTGGTATCGACGGAACTGAAAGACGCTGAAGTCTTCGAGGAAAATCGGAGTGACCTGCTTGGCCATGCGGGGCCGAACGCGATGGCCGATCGTTACTCGAAGGCTTCCGCGCTGCTGAAACTTCAAAAGGTCGTGAACAAAATCCCGATTGTTACCGGCCACCTTCAGGCAACGCAGCTAACGCTTTGCAAGGATCACTGGATAAAGGCGGCACCGCCCTCGCCCCTCTCGCCAACCGACAAGGACATCGCGGGTCGCTCCCGTCGGTCAATGCCATGCGCGCCCGTTACGCCAGCCCAACGTGCGACTAGCGGCAAACGTCGAGGGAGCGGCAGCCTCTCGCATCAATCGCTCAGCCGCCTCTAACAGCTGAACAGGTACAGTCAGGTCGAAGTTTGGTTTTCAGAACGGCAACTTGATGACCGAGCCTGCCTCCAAGCCGAATGATGCGCCCGACGCACGGCATACCAGAATGGCGCCCAGACCTTCAAAAAATCAATCGGGATCTTCCGCAGCCCGTCGACCGGTTATGGGACTTACCCGAATGACGGCTTCGGAGCGGTTCATTGCGATAAGCTGTCATTTCAGGCGACTTCAGCGCGCATTCGCGGAGGCGCGCATGGAACATTCGCGACAGTCTGCTTCAGATAGTCATCACGCTTTCTTCGGACGTCAGTTGTTAGTAATGGGAGAACTCCGTTGATGCAGACTTCCCGGACGCTTCTCTGGCGAAACGTCCAGCCCGCGGCTTCCCGTTCAGCAGACCAAAACTTAAAGCCGATGCGGATCTCGAGCGTTTGTGCAAACAGCGACAGTTGAGTGATCCGGTCGGCAAAACGCCACGCTAATCAGCCACATGTGGGTCGATCCCGGCGCTTGCCAAATGGAGTGCTTCATCCGCTGTAATTGAGATTTCCTTGCACGCGGCGCTTCGGCTATGGCAGCCCGATAATCAGGCTCGCGAGCCCTTGCCATATCGGCAGTGGAATGCGGCTTCCAGGGTCTTGCAACATGTCCACCGTGCCGATTGTAGATAACGATCTCGTTGCAGGCAATCTTCCCTTTCCCGCGGACAGCAGCAAATGCGCCGATCTCATCGTTCGCAAGGACTGGTCGGCAACACCCCTCGGTCCGATAGAGCGATGGCCGCAATGCTTGACCAGCGCCCTGTCCATCATTCTGTGCTCGCGGGTTCCCATGGTCATACTGTGGGGTGCGGCGGGCGTCATGCTCTACAACGATGCCTATTCAGATTTCGCAGGCGGGCGCCACCCTGATAGCCTTGGCTCCAATGTGCGTGAGAGCTGGCCGGAAATCGCAGAGTTCAACGATGCCGTCCTGAAAGCGGGCCTCACGGGCAAGTGCCTGCGCTACCGCGATCAGGAAATGTCCCTGCTTCGCAGTGGAGCCCCGGAACGTGTCTGGATGGACCTGGACTACTCTCCGATTCTCGGCGCCTCTGGCGTGTCAGAGGGTATCATCTGCGTCCTCACCGAGACGACCCAGCGTGTCCAGGCGCAGCGTCGCAGCGCGTTTCTCCTTTCGCTGTCAGATGATCTTCGCCCATTGAAGACGCCGGCCGAGATCACCAATCTAGCCGCCCTGCGCATTGGCGAACTGCTCGACGCCAGCCGGGTGTTCTACGCCGAGATCACCAGCAGCGGCATGATGACGGTCGAGCGCGATTATGCGCGCCGCGTCGGTTCCATTGCCGGTGTTCATTCGCTCGCTTCGTTCGGACCCGATCTGCTGGCCGCCTACCGCAACGGCGCTCCGGTCGTGGTACGCGACGTTCCCGGCGACGAGCGCCTGAGCGCGCCCGCCCGGGCCGGGCTGACGGCCAGGGAAGTTGGCGCTTTCATCGACGTTGTTTTGTTCGAGGAAGAACAGTGGGTCGGCCTGCTCGCGGTGCAGAACGCCTCGCCCAGGATCTGGAGTGAGGCGGAAGAAACACTCGTCCAGGAAGTGGGCGTACGAGTAAAGGCGGCCATCGAGCGAGTCCGCGCCGAACGCGACCGACTGTGGGACCTCTCGCAGGACCTTCTCGCGCGTGCCGATTTTGCGGGCATGATGTCGGCGATCAATCCAGCCTGGACCCGTGTATTGGGCTGGAGCGAGAATGAGCTGCTAACGCGCGGCTATGCCAGCATAATGCATCCCGATGATGTGGCGCATTCCCTAGACGCCATTGCCAGAATGGCGCAATCGCGCGAGCCTGCACGCTTCGAAAATCGTATCGCGACGCAGGACGGCATCTGGCGAAGCATCGAATGGACTGCGGCCCCCGAACCGGATGGCATCAACTTCGTGGCGGTCGGCCGCGATCTGACCGATGCCAGGGCGCAGGAGGCGGAACTCGAAGCAGCACAGGAAGCCTTGCGCCACAGCCAGAAGATGGAGGCTATCGGGCAATTGACTGGTGGGATTGCGCACGACTTCAACAACATGCTCACCGGGATCATCGGCAGTCTCGATCTTGTTCAGCGCAACATCGCGGCAGGACGGCTGGACCGGGTGGATCGCTACATTGCGGCTGGCAATGCCTCCGCGCAGCGGGCTGCCGCCCTTACCGCGCGTCTGCTGGCATTCGGCAGGCGCCAATCCCTTGATTTGCGGACCACCGACGTCAATGCCCTTGTGACCGGCATGAGCGAACTTCTGGGCCGTACGCTTGGCGAACAGACGGTCCTGGAGACCCATCTAGGGGCCAGTTTGTGGACAGCGGCGACCGATATCAACCAGCTTGAGAGCGCGCTGCTGAACTTGTGCATCAACGCCAGGGATGCGATGCCGGACGGTGGCAGGCTCATCGTCGAGACCGATAACATCGAGCTCGATCAGTTCTACACCCGCGATTACCCCGACCTTGTGCCTGGCGAATACGTGGTCCTGAGCGTCAGCGATACCGGCACCGGCATGGACGCTTCGACGCTCGACAAAGTGTTCGAACCGTTCTTCACGACGAAACCCGTGGGACAGGGCACGGGCCTCGGGCTATCGATGATCTACGGGTTCGCCCGCCAGGCTGGCGGACATGTGCGCATTTACAGCGAGCCGGGCGTCGGAACGACGGTGAAACTGTTCATGCCCCGTGCCTATGGCGCTGCGGAAGCGGCTGAACAGGGCACTCCGCAGCTCGCCCAGGGCCTGGGGGAAACCGTAATGGTGGTCGAGGATGATCCATCGGTTCGCCTCATCATCACAGAAGTGCTTCAGGAATTGGGCTACGAGGCGATTGAGGCCGCTGATGCCCAAGCGGCCATTCCGGTCCTGCAATCGACCGAACGGATCGATCTGCTGGTGACGGATGTGGGATTGCCCGGCCTCAATGGCCGTCAGCTCGCCGAAATCGCGCGCCAGACCAGGCCCGACCTCAGGGTTCTCTTCATCACGGGTTATACGCAGGCAGCCTCGGCCCGCTCTGGTTTTCTGCCTGCCGGCATGGAGATGCTGACCAAGCCATTCTCAGCGGAATTGCTGGCGACGAAAATAAGGGAGATCATCGAGCGGTGAAAGCTTATGATGTCCCGGCTAGCCAGCCCGATCGCCTATCGAGCTGGCAAACTGAGATGCATGGATCCTTGCCCCTTATCTGCCGCACCTGAGAAATCGACGTCTGCGGCGGGGCGCTACGCTTGCGCCTGGAAAACGGTCAACTCATAGGTTCCAAGCCGAGCAGTTCCTCGGCCGCTCGCGCGAGATTATGGGCGGTGTAGGGCTTTTGAACCACCATCCTCGCCCTGTGCTCATCGGGAAGCTTCGCCTGCTCCCCGTAACCCGACGCGAAGAAGAAGGGCACGCCCATTTCCAACAACCGGTCCGCGACCGGGAAGCTCGTCTGGTCGCCAAGGTTGATGTCGAGGACTGCAAAGTCCGGGGCGTCGCCATCGAGCGCGTCGTGGGCAGCTTCAACCGTCGATACTGCGGTGAGTTCGGCACCAAGCCGGGTCAGGATATCTTCTGCATCGAGGGCGATGATAAGGCTGTCCTCGACGAGCATTACCGACCTTCCGGACAGCAGGTCCGCCGGCGGCGCATTCTGTGCGTGATGCGGGGGCGCCGGAAGCTTCACATACGGCCCCTGATGATTGCGCGGCACGGACACGTGACGCGCCGGAATGCGGAACCTGGCCCGCACGCCCGCAGGATCATAATGGATTTCAGAGGAGCCCCCCAGGTCATATGGCACCGAACGGTCGACGATAGTGGTGCCAAAACCTTTGCGTGTAGGCGGCGTTACCGGCGGGCCGCCTGCTTCTTGCCAGGTGAGGACGAGATCATTGGCGTCATTGCGATCCCAGGCGATGCGTACTTCGCCCTCGCCCGACAAGCTGCCGTACTTTGTCGAGTTCGTGACCAGTTCGTGGATGACGAGCGCCATCGTTGAGTAGGCTTGCGGATTGAGCAGCAGCGGCGGGCCTTCGGAGAAGATCGAGGTTTCCTTGTCGGCGGCAAATGCGGCAGCCTCCGCATCGATGAGCGCCTGCAATGGGGCGGGTCCCCAGTGATCGTCCGTGATCTGATTGTGCGCGCGGGCAAGCGCATGGATGCGTCCATCGACCACCTTCACGAAATCGCGCACCGCATCCTCGTCGGGCTGGGATTGGCGGATCAGGCCGCGAATGACGCCAAGGATGTTGCGAACGCGGTGGTTGAGTTCCGCGATCAGCAGCTCCTGGCGCGCATTGGCTTGATGCCGCTGCGCTGCGGCCTCGTCCGCAAGACGCAGGACGACTTCGATGAGCGTCGCGCGTAGTGTTTCTGCCACCCGCATTTCGGACGAGGTAAACGGCCGCGAGCGGCCCTCCACGTTCTCTCGCCACTCGGCAAAGCTTTCGCGCGGCGTCAGACGTGGTCCATTGGGACCATAGGCGATGGGCTTGTGCGGGTCACCGGCCCAGCGCACCGATTCCCGCATCTCTGAGCGGAACAGCACGACATAGTCGCGCGGAGAGCGGGAAATCGGAATGGCAAGCAGCCCCGAAGCTTGGGGAGCGAACGCGGCCGCCTTGTCGACTAACGACCCGATGTGGTCCGTCGCAAAGACCTTACCTGCGGCTGTCCCGTTCAGGGCCCGGACAATGCGGCGGAAGTCATCCGTCGGGGGCGTCACGCCGGAGAAAGCATAGCTGCCGTTTACCCACACCCCGACACCATCGGCCGGGACCGCGCTGGTCAGGATGTCGGCAAGCCAATCGGGGTCGTTGAGCAGGGTTTCATCTGACGCGACGGCACCCAGCAACTGGTCCGAAATATCGCGCGCGCGGCGCTCGTACTCGACGAGTTCACGCCGCTCGCGGCTCTCGAGCCGCATCGAGAACATCTGGGCGAAGAGTTCGCTGACCGAACGGCGCTCGAAGGTAGGCGCGCGCGGGGAATAGTGATGGCAGGCGAACAAGCCCCAAAGCTCGCCGTCGACCAGGATGGATATCGAGAGAGATGCCTCGACGCCCATGTTCTTGAGGTATTCGATGTGGATCGGCGAAACAGAGCGCAGCACGGACAGCGAAAGATCGAGGGGCTTGCGGTGCTCGTCGAGCGCCGGCACAATTGCGACGGGCACGCAGTTCACATCCCGGATCACCCGGATGAGGTTGCGCTTGTAGAGGGCCCGGGCCTGGCGGGGAATATCGCTTGCCGGGTAATGCAGCCCTTTGAAGGAGCCAATGCCCGACTTGCAGGCTTCGGCGACAACCTCGCCCGCACCGTCGGGTGCAAACTTGTAGACCATGACCCGGTCGTAGCCGAGCAGCGCACGAATTTGGCGGGCACCTTCCTTGTAGAAGGCTGGCAGGTCCGGCTGGTTATCGAGCCTTGTCATCATTGAGCGGACCGCGCCCGATGCATCGCCATTGCTGTGGGCACCCGGCTCGGCTTCGATTATGATCTGGCCGCCCGAGTTGTGGATCGCGATGTCGAAGGGAGGGCCGTTCTCACTGATCTGGCACCCGAACATGCGTTCGACCGTATCAGGGGAAATCAGATAGGCGACCCTGTTGCGCAAGTCATGGACGAGCTTGGGCGGAAGGAGTTGAGTCAGCGGCGTTCCGATGACCGCCTTGGCGTCGAACGGCAGGAACTCCCCAAGATTTGCCGAGACGCGCGCTATGATCCAGTCGGTGCTGACCGCAATGAGAAATCCGACCGGTTGGATCGCCCCCAGGAGGTGAATCGGCTCCCGGTCGCAGTTCGTCAGGTCGACATGAAATTCTGCGTCAGCCACATTATCCCCAATCAGTAAGGCCGCTACGCCGAAAAACTACCGTTCAACAAACCTGAATGCTGACGGTTCCCGCCAAGTGCCAATGGCGCGGTGCCTATGATCGCAGCGTGAAATTCAGCGTGAGCCCGCCGGATGCTGGATCAATTCCAAGGCTCTCGACGTTGCTGGTCGAAACATCTGGAGCAGACATGCCGGACGATTGCAGACCCTTTGCCCTTATCGCGGATGATGATCCTCTGGTGCGGATGAACTCGGCCGAGATCCTCGAGAATGCCGGATTTCAGGTATTCGAGGCAAGCGGCGTGGAGCAGGCGGCGCAAATCCTGGATGCCAATGGCGGCAAAATCAGCTTGCTCTTCACCGACGTCCAAATGCCGCCGAGCCAGCGCGACGGCTTCGATCTTGCCAGAGTGTGCGCCGCTGCCTGGCCCGACGTTCACATTCTCGTCGCCTCCGGGATGGTCCAGCCAACCGAGGATGACCTACCCGAGGGCGCCATCTTCATAAACAAGCCCTTCAGTGCCGAGGTGGTCTATGATCGCCTGCAGGAACTGCTGCCGGATGATGAACAACCAGCGCCGCTCCGACAGGCGAACCCGTAAAGGACCGCTTTCCGGTAAAAACTGTGCTGGTTGAAAGACAAGGCAAGTAAGCGTTGCTCGCAGGTTACTTCGCAGCTGATGGCCGGTTGAGACCGGCAGTAGAGGGGTTCGCTTGTGCCGCGACGCCACTCGGCGAAAAGTTTCTGACCAAGCCTTTTGCGGTAGAAACGCTGGGCGCGCGGATCGGCGAGATGATTACCGACGTGTAGAAGGACACTTCATGTCACTGGCCTCGAGGAATTCTGAAAGCACGGCCATCAGCGCTCGAGCCGCCGAAGGCGCCGCCGCGTGAACTGGTAGGTCCACCCCCAGCTCATCCGACAGATTCGACTTCAGCCGCATAAACATCAAACCTTTTCAGCTCGGCCTGACCAAAAGCGGTGGTGAGGGCAACATCGGTCGCGTCTCGCCCGCGGGCCATCAGAACCCGGCCGATTCGCGGCTTGCTGTGACGGGCGTCGCGCGTGTACCAGTTGCCGTCGATGTAGACATCGAACCACGCGCTAAAATCCATCGGTGCATCCACGGGCGGCACCCCGATATCGCCAAGATACCCTGTGCAGTATCGGGCCGGAATGTTCAGGCAGCGGCAAAACGTGATGGCAAGATGAGCGTAGTCGCGGCACACGCCCTGCCGTTCCTGGTAGCCGTTCCACGCGGTCTTGTCCGGTCGGGCGTGGTGATAGCCGAACTCTATGTGGTCGTGAACGAAATCGACGATCGCATCCACCCTGTCGCGCGCAATGAGGTAGTGACCAAAGTTGCTCCAGGCGACGTCCATGAGACGGGTCGGTCTCGCAATAGCGGCTTGCAAGGAGGAAGGGCATTACGAAGTCGGGCAGATCTTCGACGGCCATCTGGGGGGCGTTCGGAGCGGAAAAGTCAGGCTCGCCGTTATCCTCGATCACGAATTCGCACGATAGCGTCGCGCCGCCCGGCGGCAAACCGAAGCGTGTGGCCACGTTTCCGAAGGCGTCCTCGAACTGATAGAGTGGGATATCTGGCTCGGCCATAAGCCGCTGCGCAGATCGCAAGTCCTGATGCCGCGAGAGATGCAGGCATGGACGGTCTGTTTCGCCCATGGGATGTGGGCATCCTGCACTGGCTGGGGAACACGGATTTAGCGTTGGCGATGCGCGATCTCCTCGCCGACAAAGGCGACATTACCGTGGGAGACAACGTACCTTATGCGATGGACGAAACCGATTATACTGTCCCCCTCCACGCCTTCTCCCACGGTATTGCGTATGCCGAGATCGAAGTGCGCCAGGACCTGATCAGCAATCTTACCGGCCAGAAATCGTGGGCGCGTCCCTTGGGAGATGCCGCATGCGAGGCGCAAGCCATGCTGAATGGGAAAAGAGGGTAGCTGCCGGGCTCGGAATTTTCGCGCCGCTGAAGGTCGGTTCATGCCAGACCTTGCTCGTTCATTCCTGATCGTCATGACCGTACTGCCATGCTAAGGGCATGGGCTGAAAGGTTTCCATGACCCAAAATCGTGCTTCCCGGCTGGAATCGAACGCATCGCAGTCGTTCCTCGTAGAAGCCAGCGAACGCCTGGCATCGGCCAGGTCGATGCCCGCGGTCGTAGAGGTCCTCCGTAATACGGCGCGTGCCGCAATCGGCGCCGATGGGATCGCAGTCGTGCTCAAGGACGGCGACGAATGCTCGTACGTTGCCGAAGACGCCATCGCCCCGTTGTGGAGTGGACGCAGATTTCCCGCCGACCAGTGCATTTCCGGCTGGTCGATGCAGCATGTCGAGACCGTGATCGTCAGCGATGTACGAGCGGATCCGCGCATTCCACAGACCGCTTATGAACCTACGTTTGTTCGCAGCCTTGCCATGGTGCCGATCGGTCGCCCCAATCCTGTCGCTGCGCTGGGCGCCTACTGGTCCACCACGGGAACCCCGCCCGAGGGAAGCATTGCCCGGCTGGAAAGCTTGGGCCGGCTTGCGGCGATCGCTGTGGAAAATGCAAGGTTGCTCGACCTCAACCGGGAGGACGCGCGCCTCAAGGCCACCATGCTGGCGGCAGGGCGGATGGGCCTTTGGTCGTTTGACGTTGCGTCGGGCACGCTCGATGCTTCCGCAGCCTGCCGAAAGAACTTCGGACGCGATCCGGCGCTGCCATTCACCTACGATGACCTGCAATCGGCGATCCATCCGGATGACCGAGAGTGGGGGTGGGTTCAACGGGTGGAGGCAACACTTTAATCTTTTGAGGAAGATGGAGTGTC
>NZ_DAMDBA010000033.1:0-51325 GCF_032093395.1 Novosphingobium sp. | reverse complement strand
CACTTTCATCGGCAGCGCACCGGCTTCCACACGCACCATGTCGAGCAGATTGGCGACGAAGCGATTGAGCCGCTGGGCTTCGGCATCGATCGTTTCGACCAACTGGGGCGACGGATGCTTTTTCATTTCCTGCGTTGCTGAGAGAATGGTCGTCAGCGGCGTGCGCAGATCATGGCTGACCGACGAGAGCAGCGCGGAGCGCAGGCGATCGCGCTCGCCCACCGCCTGTGCCTTCAGGTTTTCCTCTTCCAGGGCCATACGGTCGAAGGCGATGGCGGCCTGATCGAGCAGGCTCATCAACAGCGGCACCTGGTCGGAGCGGACCGGGTCGCCCGCATCTTCACGTGCTACGCCCAGAACGCCCAGAACGCCTCGGCCCGATGCCGCAGATGCCCGCAAGGGATGGAACAGCCAATCGGAGGCTGTGAGCGTGCTCGATCCGCGGCCGGCGGGCTGTTCATTTTCGATGGCCCATTGCGCTGCGGCGAGTTCAATCTGATCGAGCCTGTCTTCCGGCGGGTATGCCGCGCGCAGATCCGGCCCGGAAATGGAGGGCAGGAGCAGCACTGTGCGCAGGTCGAGCAGGCGCGCAACCTCGGCGCAGATCGCCTGCATCAGTTCGTCCTGCGTGGCGGACGCGGTCAACTGGCGCGAAAAGCTGGCCAGCGCCGCGTTCTGCCGCGCGCTCGATCCGGCCAGGTCCGCCTGGGATCGGACACGAGCGGCTAACTGGCTCATGACCACCGCGACGCCAAGCAGGACGAGGATCGAAATGACGTTCTCGGGATTGCTGACGGTCAGCGTGCCGGTCGGCGGAAGAAAGAAGAAGTTGTAGGCGAGGCTTGCCGTCAGCCCGGCGAACAGACCGGCGCGAAGGCCGAAAGTCGCGGCGGCGAACATGACGGGGATCAGGTAGAGCAGGGCGATGTTACCGAGATCGATCGCCTCGATCAGCAACCGCCCGACGACGGTCATCGCCGAGACCGTCATTGCGGACCAAACATAGTCCATCGGATTACCCCAGTGCCCGCGCAGCGGCGCGCTGCGGCGAACCGCCGGTAGGGGTTCCTCACCCGAGGGAAGAACATGGACCGCAACGTCGCCGATGGTCCGCACCAACTGGTCGACCACCGAACCGTTGCGAAGTTCGAACCACCATGACCGGGCGGACTTGCCGATGACGATCTGCGTCGCACGCGCATCGCGCGAGAAACCGCGCAGGCCCTCCACGACCCCGGTTGCCGGAATGCTGGCGGTCGAACCGCCAAGGCGCGAGGCCAGCGCCAGAGTGTCGGCAAGCTGCCGCCGATCGATGTCGGTGAAGTGCTGATCGCGTTGGGTTTCGATATGAACGGCGGTCCATGGCGCCCGCAGGGCGTCGGCGAGACGCTTTCCAGCGCGGACCAGCCCCGCTGCATGAGAATGTTCGCTGACGGCAACGACGATACGTTCGCCCACCGCGAAGCTGCCTGCCAGCGCATGCGCGCGCACATGCTCCAGCATCTGTGCGTCCACCGCCTGCGCGGCGCGGCGCAGCGCCAGTTCGCGCAGTGCGGTGAGATTGGTCTTCGAGAAGAAGTGGCTCAGAGCCCGGGTCGCTTCATGCGGGATGTAGACTTTGCCGTCCTTCAGCCGCTCGATCAGTTCGTCGGGCGGAATATCGACGACTTCAATTTCCGCCAGTTCCAGGATCGAATCGGGCACCGTCTCACGTATCCGCACGCGCGTGAAGGAGGCGACCACGTCGTTCAGGCTTTCGACGTGCTGGATGTTGAGTGTGGAGTAGACGTCTATCCCTGCGTCAAGGAGTTCCTCGACATCCTGATACCGTTTGGGATGGCGGCTGCCGGGTGCATTGGTGTGCGCCAGTTCATCCACGAGCGCCAATTGCGGCGCGCGTGCGAGGATGGCGTCGATGTCCATTTCGCCAAGGCTGTGCCCCGCATGATCGACCTCGCGCCGGGCTATGATCTCGTGTCCGTAAACCAGCGCCTCTGTCTCACGACGCCCGTGCGTTTCCACAACCCCGACAACGACATCAACGCCAGCCTCGCGGCGCTGGCGTCCCTCGGTCAGCATCTCCCAGGTCTTGCCGACGCCCGGTGCCGCTCCGAGAAAGATCTTCAGACGGCCTTGGCCCTCCTGCGCCGCGGCGCGCAGGAGGGCTTCGGGTGACGGTCGGCCAGGTTCGACGGATCTGTCGTTCACTGGGACGGCTTAGCTCCGAGGCCATCAAGGCGTCGATTAAGTTCGAACACGTTGACGCGCGGTTCGCCTATGAAACCAAGCGTGGGCTGCTCGATGCTTCCAGCCACCAGGCGCTTGAGTGTCTCAGGCTCGATAGCACGCACGCGTGCGATACGATCGACTTGATAGTACGCGGTCTCGGGCGTGATATCCGGGTCGAGGCCCGAACCCGACGTCGTCACGAGGTCGGCGGGGATCGCCTTTCCGGGCTCGGCGGTCTTCATCGCGCCGACCTGTTCCTTGACGCGGTCGTGCAGCACCTGCGACGTCGGGCCGAGATTGGACCCGGACGAGGCGAGGCCATCGTAGCCCTTGCCGGCCGCCGAAGGGCGGGTCTGGAAATAGCGCTCCGAAGTGAAGGCCTGCCCGACCACGGTAGAGCCGATGACCTTGCCGTCTTGCGTGACGAGGCTGCCATTGGCCTGACTGGGGAAGATCGCCTGACCGATGCCGGTCATCGCCAGCGGGTAAGCAATTCCCAATAGCGCGGCGAACAGCAGCGTCATGACAAGGGCGGGGCGAAAGGACGAGAGGATGTCGTTGTTCATGGATCGCCTCCTCAGGCGAGACCGAGGCCGCCAACGGCCAGGTCGATGAGCTTGATGCCGATGAACGGCGCGATCAGGCCGCCAAGGCCGTAGACGGCGAGGTTGCGTGCCAGCAGCGGCCCGGCCCCCATTGGCTTGTACGCGACGCCCTTGAGCGCCAGTGGCACCAGTAGCGGAATGATCAAGGCGTTGAAGATGATCGCGGAAAGGATTGCGCTCTGCGGGCTGGACAGGCCCATCACGTTGAGCACGGCAAGGCCGGGGTAGAGCGCCACGAACATGGCGGGGATGATCGCGAAATACTTGGCCACGTCGTTCGCCACGGAGAACGTGGTGAGGGCGCCGCGCGTCATCAGCAGCTGCTTGCCGAGGCCGACGACCTCGATCAGCTTGGTCGGGTCGCTGTCGAGATCGACCATGTTGCCCGCCTCGCGCGCGGCCTGGGTGCCGGTGTTCATGGCGACGCCGACGTCGGCTTGAGCGAGTGCGGGGGCGTCGTTGGTGCCGTCGCCGCACATCGCGACAAGGCGGCCACCCTGTTGCTCCTTGCGGATCAGCGCCAGCTTGTCCTCGGGCGTGGCTTCGGCGAGGAAATCGTCGACCCCGGACTCTGCCGCAATCGACGCTGCGGTCAGCGGATTGTCACCGGTGATCATGACAGTGCGGATGCCCATCGCGCGCAGTTCGCCGAAGCGCTCGCGAATGCCCGCCTTGACGATGTCCTTGAGGAAGATCGCGCCCAACAGCTTGCCATCGACGGCAACCGCTAGCGGAGTGCCGCCCGCGCGGCCGATCTCGTCGGTGATGCGACGCAGTTCGGTGGCCGCAGCCGTGCTTCCCGCGCCCGGGTTGGCTTTGAGGATCGCCTGTACGGCGCCCTTCTGGATCATGCGCCCGCCGGTATTGACGCCGGAAATCCGGGTCTGCGCGGTGAACGGTATGATCTCCGAATCGTATGGCAGTTCGGTCGCGGTCTGACCGAACTTCTCGCGCGCCAGCACCACGATCGAGCGGCCTTCGGGCGTCTCGTCGGCAAGGCTGGCGATCAGCGCCGCTTCGGCAAGCTCGCTGACGTCCACGCCCGATACCGGGCGAAACTCGGTGGCTTGACGATCGCCGACGGTGATCGTGCCGGTCTTGTCGAGCAGGAGGACGTCTATGTCGCCCGCAGCCTCTACCGCGCGCCCGGACTTGGCCAGCACGTTGAAGCGCACCAGACGGTCCATCCCGGCAATGCCGATAGCGGACAGCAGCGCGGCGATGGTGGTGGGAATCAGGGTGATCAGCAACGCCGCCAGGATCGAAACCGGCACCGAGCCGCCCGCATAGCTGGCGAAACCGGGGATCGTGCCGACGGCGATCAGGAAGATGATCGTCAGGCCCACCAGCAGCAGGGTCAGCGCGATCTCGTTCGGCGTCTTCTGACGCTCGGCGCCTTCGACCAGCGCGATCATGCGGTCGAGGAAGCCCTGTCCCGGATTGACGGTGACGCGCACCCGGATCTCGTCGGAGATGACGCGGGTGCCGGCCGTCACCGCCGAGCGATCGCCGCCCGCTTCGCGGATGACGGGAGCGGATTCGCCGGTGATCGCGGCCTCGTTGACCGAAGCGACGCCGACGACGACTTCGCCGTCGGACGGGATCAGGTCGCCGGTCTGAACGAGGACGATGTCGTCCTTCTTCAGCTGGCTGGCGGGCACGCTGTCGAACCGCGTGCCGTCACCCTTGAGGCGCTTGGCGGTGAGTTCGGCCTTGGTGGCGCGCAGCGATGCGGCCTGCGCCTTGCCGCGCCCTTCGGCGAGAGCTTCGGCGAAGGTGCCGAACAGCACGGTCAGCCACAGCCACAGCACCAGCTGGATCTTGAAGCCGGCGGCAAGGCCGTCCTGACCGACGATTAGCAGCACCGTCAGCAACACCGCGACGACGGCGGTGGTGAACATCACCGGGTTGCGGATCAATTCCCGGGGATTGAGTTTGCGGAAGGCATCCCCGATCGCCGGGACGATCAGGTCTGCCGTGAACAGGGATTTGTTTTCGGACCGAGCCATGTGCAAGGTTCCTTAGAAAAGCTGGCCACGGATCATCGCGAGATGATCGGCGATGGGACCAAGGGCGAGACTGGGCAGGAAGGTCAGGCCGCCGACGATCAGTACGATGCCGACCAGCAGACCGGTCCACAGTGGCCCCGTGGTGGGGAAACTGCCCGCCGTCGCCGGCGTGTACTTCTTGGCGGCAAGGCTGCCTGCTACGGCCAGCATCGGGATGATGATAAAGAACCGGCCAAGCCACATGGCGACGCCCAGCATGCCGTTGTAGAACGGCGTATTGGCGGACAAGCCCGCAAATGCCGAGCCGTTGTTGGCGACGGCGCTGGTGAAGGCATAGAGGATTTCCGAGAAGCCGTGTGGCCCCTTGTTGAGCGGTCCCGAAAGGCCGAGTTCGATCACCGAGGCAATCGCGGTCATGCCCAGAATGATGAGCGGCAGCACCGCGATCGCCAGAACCGCCAGTTTCACCTCGCGGCTTTCGATCTTCTTGCCGACGTACTCCGGCGTGCGGCCCACCATCAGGCCCGCTACGAAAACGGCGAGGATGGCGAACAGCAGGAAACCATAGATGCCCGCGCCGACGCCGCCGATGACGACTTCGCCAAGCTGCATGTTGAACAGCGGAATCATGCCGCCCAGCGCCGTGAAACTATCGTGCATCGCGTTGACCGCACCGCAAGAAGCCGCAGTGGTGACGACAGAGAACAGCGATGACGCGGCGATGCCGAAGCGGACTTCCTTGCCCTCCATGTTGCCGCCCGAAACGGAAAGAGCGTGCAGAACGGGATTGCCGGCGGATTCCTGCCAGTAGGTGATCGTGGTTCCGGCAAGGAACATGATCATCATGGCCGCAAGGATCGCCCAGCCCTGGCGCGTATTGCCCACGGCTTTGCCGAAGGTGTAGGTCAGGCCGACGCCGATCGCGAAGATCGAGAGCATCTGCACGAGGTTGGTGAGCGCGGTCGGGTTCTCGAAGGGATGCGCGGAGTTGGCATTGAAGAAGCCGCCGCCATTGGTGCCCAGCATCTTGATCGCTTCCTGCGAAGCAACCGGGCCGAGCGCTAGCGTCTGTTTGATGCCCTCGATCGTGCTGACCTCCACCGAACCGGCAAGCGTCTGCGGCACGCCGCTGCCGATGTAGAACACCGTCAGCACCACGCAGATGGGCAGCAAGAGATACAGCGTCACCCGCGTCATGTCGGCCCAGAAGTTGCCGATGCCGGTTGCGCTGCGCCGCGCGAACCCGCGGAACAGTGCGAAGGCCAGAGCGATACCGGTGGCCGCCGACAGGAAGTTGTGAATTGTCAGCGCCAGCATCTGTGACAGGTTCGACATCGTCGATTCGCCGCCATAGCTCTGCCAGTTGGTATTCGCGGTGAAGCTCACGGCGGTGTTGAACGCCATATGCTCGCTCACCGCCCCCAGTCCCTGGGGATTCAACGGCAGCAGCGCCTGCGCGCGCAGGAGCATGTAAGTCAGCAGCAGCAGGGCGCCGTTAAACACCAGCATGTGCACCGCATACCGGCGCCAGGACTGGTCCTCGTCCGGCTTGATGCCCGAAAGCGCGTAGAAGCTGCGTTCGACGGGCCCAAGAACGACATGCAAGGGGGTTGGACGCCCCTCATAGAGTGCGAAAAGCCAAAGCCCCATCGGCTTGGTGAGTGCCAGCAATATGCCGACGAAGGCTGCGATGAGCAGCCATCCTTGAACGGTCATGGCGGCGCTCCTTCAGAAGCGTTCTGGCCGTGCGAGCACGGCGACGAGATAGACGAGAAGGCCAAGCGCGGTGATCGCCGCCAGCCACAGATCGATGGTCATGGGCGTCGTCTCCTCATGCCCGATCGCACAGCGCGGCATAGCCGAGGCTGGCGACCATCAGGACGAGGAAGAGGCCCACCCAGAGGATGTCCTGCATGGATTGTGCTCCTGCAACCTCACACCGCGAGGCTGCGGCAGTGAGTCGAATGCAGTCGACCCATTAGGACGATACGCCGTTGAAATTCGAGATGAGGGATCGGCCAAACGCATAGTATTTGCGTATGATCGGCGCCCCTCATGCACCCCTACCGCTGCCCGACGTCGGCTTGGCCCGATTTGCAGTCCTTGTCGTCATGAACTGCATTGGGAATTTTCAACGCAATTTGCAGCTCCTCCATCTGGAGAACATACGCAGGGCAAGGGCATATCGTGCGGGCCTCGCCACCTGGCAGGCGCATCTCACCATACGCCCGCGCAACCTCCAGGCCCTCAATTCACGGGGTAGCGAGATGACGCGAGATTCCCTCATTGCGCCTTGAAGCGAACTTCGTTGACCTGTTCGATCGGCTTCATCCGGGCCAGGATTTCACGGAGGCGCTTCGATGCCAGGGGCCGCGGACTGGCCGTTCATCAGAACATAGCAGTTTACGGCCTAGATTCTCTTCAGGTGCGCCTCGTCGGGGCTGACCTCGTATCGAACCAGGGTGCGGATGACCCCGCCGGGCTTCTCGATTTCATCCATCACTCTGACGTCCGTGGTCCAGGCGCGGGGGGTGATGTCGAAGATCTGGTAGCCGCGGCGGTCGGTATAAAGGTCGAAATTGGGATTGTTCTTGAGGATGTGCGCGAAGCCGTCGTCGCCTCGGCCGTTGCCGCCCGACGAGATCGAGGTGGCCAGGAACTCCACGGCCACGCCCTTGCCGTCGGGCTCTTCGTCGCGTTCGGGCACGATCCCGGCGGCGTGTTTGTGGTGGTCGCCGGTGGCGATGACGACATTGGTGAGGCCATGGCGCTTTATGCTTTCGCGCAGGCGGGCCTTGGCCGGGCGGTAGCCGTCCCACAGGTCCGTCTCGAAGACGGGGCGCGAAGCGCCCGGTGCGCGCACGTCGAACGGCATGACGATCACCTGCTGCGCCAGCAGGTTCCACGTCCGGTCGTTGCCGAGCCCTTCGTCGAGCCAGGCTTCCTGCGTGTGGCCGAGCATCTCCGGGCTGGCGTGCGCCTCAGGCGTGCAGGTTTCGGCACGGGCGATGTCGTTGCAGGACTGGTCGGTGCGATAGCTGCGGGTATCGAGAACGTGCGTGCGCAGCAGGCGGCCATAGTCGAGGCGGCGATAGGCGGTGATCCCGGCCGGGCTGGGCATTTGCGAACGGCGCAAGGGCATGTTCTCGTACCAGGCCTGGTATCCTGCCATGCGACGCAGAAAAAACGCCTCGGGCGGCGTGCCGTCCTGATCGTAGTCGCCCGCCCAGTTGTTGTCGACTTCGTGATCGTCGAACGAGGCGGCAAAGGCGCAGGCAGCATGGGCCGCCTGCAGGTGCGGGTCCGACTTGTACTGCGCGTAGCGGCGGCGATAGTCGTCGAGGCTGTAGATCTCGTCGCCGTGGTGGCTGCGCACCGCGCCTTTCCCGACAGGCCGACCGGCGCCTTCGTAGATGTAGTCGCCATAGTGGAATACGAGGTCGAGGTCCGGCTCGCGCGCGAGAGCGCCCCAGGCGTCGTAGAAGCCCGCCTCCCAGTGCTGGCACCCGGCAACGCCGATGCGCAGCCGGTCGAGCGCGGCTCCGGCTGTGGGCGCGGTGCGGGCACGGCCCACCGGGCTGACGTCGCTGCCCAGAACCGAGAAGCGATACCAGTAGTGACGATGCGGCAGCAGGCCGCCCACTTCGACATGGACCGAATGGCCCAGCTCGGGCCGCGCCATCGCCTCGCCCTTGCGCACCACCCGAGCGAAGCGCTCGTCCTCGGCGACTTCCCAGGAGACGGGCACGACCGCCTGAGGCATTCCGCCATGCTCGCCCAGCGGTTGCGTCGCCAGGCGGGTCCAGATCACGAAGCCGTCCGCCCACGGATCGCCCGAGGCGACGCCGAGGGTGAAGGGATTGGCGCCGAGCGGACGGGTCAGCACGGCCGCGTGGGCAGGCAGGCCCGACAGCAGTAGCAGGCCCGCGCCCGATTTCAGAAGCGAACGACGATCGACGGTCATGGGAGCGATGTCCTGTTCAGAGAGCGGGCATGGGCGCGGGTGCGGGCGCGGAGCCCGTTTCGGGATCGTAGGCGGGGTTTGCCGGGTCTTGCGGGCGAGGATCGCCTTCGCCGGGTTTCGCGCTCTCGGTCCAGGCGCGGGTCAGCAGGTCGCGCAGCATCGCCGCGCCCGCCGCACTGCGGCGATAGACGAAATCGCGCCCTTCGCGGCTTTTCGGGTCGGCCAGAACCTTGCGCTTGTCGAGGTCGAAGATCTTTTCGACGTCCGCGTTGCTCTCGTTCAGGAAGGCGAGGACGTGCTCGAACAGGTCGCCCTCCTGCCGTGCAGGCGCACCGATACGCTTCGCGAAGTTCTCGGGCTGGAGGTCTATGGCGTCGGCATAGCCGATCTCGAAGGCGCCGTGGATGCCGCCGCCGGTCGCGTAGCCCTTGGGATTGGGGCCGACCCAGCCCTCGCAATGGATGCTGACGTGGTGGGGCTGGGTGCCGTCGCCGATGTAGTGCGACATCCAGGCGGTGTAGAAAGCGAGCGTCTGCTCGATGTTGGCGGTCGGCTCGCCCCGCATCCGCTTCCAGCGCAGGCTGCGCATGCCCGCGACGATGCGCCCGTAGCCTTCCATGATCGCGTAAGGCATCGTGCCGATCCAGCGCACGTTGAGGCGCTCTGCGGCCTTGGGGTCGATTTTCCGCACGCGTTCATGCTCGCGATAGAGGGCCAGCACGAAGGCATAGCGCGAGCGTGGGACAGGTTTAAGAAACGCGAGCCGTTCCACGAACCAGGTGTGGTTGGGGTCCTCGTCGATCTTGGAGAACGGCTCGGAGGACGAGCGCCAGCTGTCGGGCGCGCCTGCTTCCTCGCCGATGATCTCGGCATATTTGCGCAGGAACACCGGCCCGTCCTCGGGCAGCGCATCGAGCGCGGCATGGTCGATCACGGCATGGCCGCGCCCGCCCCAGGCCAGGGCGGGGGCGGCATGGATGCTCGCAGCGAGCGTGAGGGCGAGAAGCAGCTTTCTGCGCATCGGATAGGGCTTTCGATAAACGGCAAAAGGGCGGGACGGGCACGTCGATCGCGCCCGTCCCGCCGCTCGGGTCAGGATCAGAAGTTGTACGAGACGCCCACGTAGGCGCGGCGGCCCGAGTAGATCGAGCTGGTCAGCCGGTCCTTGGTGTCGTTGCCGAGGTACTGCCACTCGTGCGACTTCGTCAGGTTGATGATCGAGGCAGTGAGCATCAGCCCGTCGCGGATCTCGTAGGAGGCGTTGAGGTCCACCTGCTCGTAAGGCGCGGTGTAGGTGTTGAGGCCCGAGGACAGGCCGCCCACCACGGTGCCGCGGCGGTTGTACGAGGCGCGCAGCAGCAGGCGGCGGGTCTCGTAGAAGACCGAGGCGTTCCACTGCGTCTTCGCGCTGCCGACCAGCGGCGAAGTACCCACCTTTTGGCCATCGAGCGTGACGTCCGCCGTAGAGGTGTCGTTATAGGTGAAGTTCACTTGCGCGCCGAGGCCGAAGGGCAGCGTGTGCTGCGCGTAGATCTCGACGCCCTGCGACACCGCGTCCGAGCCGTTGGCGACGGTGGAGTAGGATTCGATCAGCACCTGCTGACCCGCCACGTCACGCGTCACGTCCATGACCAGCGGCACGATGAAGTTCGACACGTCCTTGCGGAAAGCGGTGGCGCCGACCACCGAGCCGGGGCGGAAGTACCATTCCACGCCCACGTCGTACTGCCAGGCCTTGAAGGCGCTCAGCTGCGAGTTGCCGCCGCTGCCCGACCATCCCGCGAACTCGCCGAACTGGTCGCGGTCGAAGGCATAGGCTTCCGACTTGTAGGTGAGCGAGCGGGCACCGGCGAGGTCGGAGATGGACGGCCGCGAAACCACCTTGGCCACTGCGCCGCGCACCAGCAGCGTGGGGGTGACGTCATAGGAGAGGTTGAGGCTGGGCAGCACGTCGGTGTAGCTCTTGCGCTCGTTGAGGCGCACGTTCTCGATCACTTCGCGCTGACCCAGCGGCAGCACCTGGCAGTTGCCGTCCGCGCCCAGTGGACGGTTCGGGTCGAACGGGCCATTGGGTCCATCGACGCAGTAGTCGACGAGGTACTGGAGGCGGTCCGAAGTCTCGTCACGCTGGATGGTTTTGACCACGCGCAGGCCCAGGTTGCCGCGCAGTCCGCCGGTCGCGAAGTTCGCTTGCGCATAGCCGCCCAGCGCCTCTTCCGAGAGGTTGTAGACGTTGTTCGGCTCGGGCTCGCGCACCGAGGGACCGTAGCGCTCGTTGATGATCTGGAGGTAGCGCTTGAAGTCGACGCCGGGATAGAGGTTAGCGCTGAAGCCGCCGTTGATGTTGCCCATCGGCTCGTCATAGAAATATTCGGGCTGCGCGACGGCGCCGGCGGGCGTGTTCTGGTAGCGGATCTTGTTCGCGGCATCGGCATACCACTCGTTGCGCCCGGTCTCGCGGTGCACTTCGAGCTTGCGCCACTTGCCGCCCAGCTGGATCGAGCGGAGGAAACCGCCATTGAACTGGCGCGTCAGGTCCAGCTGGACGTAGGGCTGGTCGATCTTGCTGTTGGTGAAGCTGGAATTGGTGCCGCCGATGTCGATCTGGGCGACGCCGTTCATCAGGTTCTGTTGCAGCTCGGGCGAGAATTCCATAGCCACGCCCTTGCTGGAAAGATCCCAGGCGCTGAGGAAGTTGCCGTTCTGCTCCTGACCCACCACCGTGATGCGCGGCTTGGCGGCAACCTGGAAGCGCATCGAAGGCCCGCCCTTCGATGCCGTCTTGCCGACTTTCAGCAGTGCCTCGAAGCGGTCCAGCTTGTAGCGCGCTTCGCCCTCGAAAGTCTGCGAGTGCTGCTTCTCCTTGGAGTAGTACCCGGTAAGACGCGGCGTCTCCATCGTGCACATCGGCGTATTGGCCAGGCACGGTGCGCCGGGAACGGCGAACGTCGCGGACTTCATGACCGTGCCGCTCTTGTCGAACTGGGCGTCGCTGAAGAACTTGCCGTAGCCCCACTCGGGGATCGTCAGCTGGTTCATCACGTAGTCGCTGCTATATTCGAAGCGAAAGTAGTTCGCGGTCAGCGTCAGCGTGTCGGTGGGGCGGAACTGCGCCGTCGCCTGGATGCCGAAACGCTCGCGGTCCTGGTCGAAGACTTCGGCGCGCACCGACTGCGGTGCCCAGTAACCGGTGTAGTGGTCGCCGCCGACCGTGCTCTGGCCGCCGCCGGTCCAGTACGACACCGCCGCATCGTTGGCGATGGGATTGCCGTCGACGTCGGTGGCGCGCTCCAGCACCTGACCGTCGGCGCCGCGATCGCTCCACCAGCGCCAGGTACCGGCGGTGGAGCGCATCTCGCGGTTGGTACGCTTCTGGTAGACGCCGCCGATCAGGAAGCCGATCGTCTCGTCCTCGTTCTTCCACGAATACTGCGCGCCGATCTGCGGCTCGAACTTGTCGCTATTGTCGGAGTAGGTGCCCTCCGCCGAGATGAATCCCGAACCCGAGGGGACATCGAACGGACGTCGGGTGTTGAGGATGATGGTGCCGCCGATGCCGCCTTCTTCAAGCCGCGCTTCGGAGGACTTGTAGACCTCGGTGCTGGCGATGAAGTTGGCGGGCAGCATCACGTAGTTGAACGAGCGCTGCGGGTCGCCGCTGTCGGCGCCGGCCAGGAAATTGCCGTTCAGCAGGGTCTGCGTCAGGCCGGGCTGCAATCCGCGAATGCTGACGCGCGACCCTTCGCCGCCGTCGCGGGTGATGACCACGCCCGGCATGCGCTGCAAAGCGTCGGCCACGTTCTTGTCCGGGAACTTGCCGATGTCTTCCGCCGTGATGACCTCGACGAAGGCATTGGCCTCGCGCTTCTGCTGGAGCGCCTGCTCGATGGATTCGCGGTAGCCGGTGACGACGATGTCGGGATCGGCTTCGGCCTCAGGCGCCGCAGCAACGGGCGCGTTTCCCACCGTATCCTGCGCAAGCGCCACGACCTGCCCGTCGTCGCCCACCACGCGCAGGCCGGAGCCCGCGATAAGACGGCCGAGCGCTTCCTGGCGGGTCATCGCGCCGCGTACCGCAGGCGCGGTCATGCCCCGGATTTCGGCGGCGGGATAGACGATCTTGACCTTGGCCTGCTTGGAGAACGTAATCAGCGCCTGACCCAGGGCCTGCGAGGGAACGTCGAAGTTCACGGTCGCCGCCAGCGCGGGACTGGCGACCAGCGCGGTCGAGGCCGCGAGTGCGGCGAACAGAGAATTGTAACGCAAGGACATCGAAACTTACCCCCGACATGGCGCACCGTCTGCGCCATTCGAAGGGCATGACGGGATCGGAGCCGGTTGCCTCCAAGTCAGGGGAGAATATTTTTTCGCCTGGGAAATTCGCGTAAGAACCCGTCGTCCCGGACTTGATCCGGGACCGCTGGCCGTGACCGGCCCACCTCTCGGCAGGGGCGCTTTTCCACAAGGGTGCTTCTAAAGAACTGCCAGCGGTCCCGGATCAAGTCCGGGATGACGGAGGGTTCAGCGCACCAGTTCGAAGCCATTCGCGGTGGGCACGATACGCGCATCCAGGCTGAGCGAAACCGCCTGGAGAAACTGGTCCGGGCGATCGAGATCGAAGCGTCCGCCGATCTTCTCGCGCGCCAGATCCGCGCTGGCGACGGTGATCTTGCGCGTCAGGTGACGGTTGAATTCGGCGGCGGCGGCGGCGACGGATTCGTCGAGGAAGACGATTTCACCCATGCGCCACGCCATTTGCGATGCCACCTGCTCGGAACTGCGCGCCTCCAATCGGGGCGCCGTGTCGGCGGCCATCACGATCGTTTCGTTGCGCCGCAAGGTCAGTTCGCGACCTCCGTCCGGCAGGCGCAGCGCGGCGCCGTCCACCAAGGTCAACTCCGCCCGCCCCCCCGCGATCCGGGCATCGAACAGTCCCGGCGCCAGCGGCAAGGAAGCATCGCCGGCATGCAGCACCGCGCCATCCTTTCCGCCAGACCGGATGTCCAGCGCCACTTCTCCGCGATCGAGCCGCAGGATCCGGTGGCCACTGCCAAACCGCCATGACAGCGCGCTGTCGGTGTTGAGATAGGCGACACTGCCATCGGGTAGCACAACGCGGCGCGTCTCTCCCACTTTCGTCATGGCGCTATCCCAGGCATAGGCGCGCTCGGCCAGGAAGCCCGAACCGAGCGCTGCCACGGGCAGCGCCACGGCGGCGAACTTCAGCCATTGGCGTCGGCTGGCCCGTACGGGCGCGCCCGGAACCTCGACCAGAGGGCCTGCCCCGGTCCGCATCGCTTCCCAATGGCCGACGATGCGCGCATAGGCGACCGCGTGGGCCGGATTGCTCGCGCGCCAGGCCTCGAACTCCTCGACGCGCGCGGTGCCGGCGTCGAGCGCGGCGAACCAGCGCGACGCTTCGGCCAGCAGGGCGTCCTGACCCAGGGGATCTTTCGAGTTCGTCATCTACCGGAGTGCCGTGTCTAGTGCTTCTTTACGCGGTTCTGGACGGTTCTGAAACAAGGGCGTCCGCGCTCCGATGCTCGCTCGTACCTATACAGCCTGTTGCGAGTCAGAGAAGTATCTTCTCTCGTGCCGCCTCCGGGTGTGCATCGGGGCGCAGTTCGTCGGTCGGCCGATCCTGCGGCGTGAGCGCATGGGTCAGCAGTTCCACGGCGCGGGCGAGGCGTTTCTCGAACGTCGAGATGCTGATGCCGAGGTCGCTGGCGATCTCGCGCGGTGTTTCCTCCGCAAAGCGGCGGCGCACCAGCGCGATCCGGCACCGTTCCGGCAAAGCCGCAATGGCATGCTGCACGCGCGCCATCTGCGTGCGCGCGGCGACCACGCGGAAGGCATCGGGCATCTCGTCGGCCACGTCCAGCGCCGCGGGTGCGGGCAGCGCCAGCATGGTGACCACGCGTCCCTGCCGCATCCGCTCGATCGCCTGGTTGCGGATCATGCGCATGACATATCCCGGCGGGTTGGCGATCGCGCTCCAGCCGCCCAGCGTGAACAGCTTTACGTAGACTTCTTGAACGATGTCGCCGGCTTCCTCGTCGTTGCGGACAATCCTGCGCGCATAGTCCAGGTAGCCGCGTTCGTGAGGCAGAACCTCTTCAACGAACCAGCGGTCAATCGGGCGGACATGGGGCGCGGTCACGATGAAGGGCTCGGCAGTGAAGGAACTGTGCGCCGCGCCTAGGGCATGAAAATGTACCTTTTGCGACATGGACGGCCGAATTGAGCCGTCCGTCGATCATGGGCCGACGAGGTTCCGGTATCGACCTCGCGCCATGAGAACGGCCGCGCGGCGTCGTTGCAGGCGCCGCGAGAGACGGCGGATGTCTCTGCTTACCTTGTTCCAGGCCATCCATGTTCCGGTCGCGCAGACCAGCGTGACGGCGGCCAGCAACGGCAGCACAATGAAATCCCACCATGGACGTTTGCGCAGCACGGGAAAGTCGAGGCTGTGCAATCCATCCTGCAACCAGTGGAAACCGCGCCCGTTGCGGTCGAAAGCACGCACGATCCGGCCGCTGGTCGGGTCCATGTAGAGCCGCGTCTTCTCTCCATCCGCCAGCACCACGCGCCAGACCGGAAGCGGTGCGGCAAAGCGGTGGCGGTAATAATAGGCGTCCTCTTGCGTCAGCAGTTCCAGCGATGCGATGGCCGGCTGTCCCGAAAAGGCAGCACGCAGTTCGCCCGAGGTCAGCGAGGACGCCTTGCCCTGGGCGTCAAGGCGCTGCGCCCGGCCGTTCGCTTTGGACGCGATCAGGAATGTCCGGCCGCCCAGCGGCGCGGTATCGATCCGGAGGGTATCGTTGGGAAGATCGTGCAAGGCGGACAGGGCTTGCCGAACGTCACGCCATGGCATCGGCCCGGCAAGTCTCTCGCGCTCGGCAAATCCACCCGCGCTGTCGAGGAACCCCCACGGGTTCATCGAGAAGAGCCCGCTCGCCACCCAGGTCAGCGTCAGCAGTCCGAAGAACAGCCCGAAGACATGGTGCCACCACCACAATCCCTTGTAGGGCGACCCGATTTGGCCGTCGCGCTTTCGGCGGATACGGGCGATCCCGGCCCAGATGCCTGTCACCGTGAGAAAACATCCCGCAAGCGAGGTCCAGACGACCACCTCGTTCCACAGCGCGCCGTTTTGCCTCAGCATCGTGGGATAGAGCCAGTGCGGCACAGCGCCCAGCCAGCCCCAGAAACGCTGGAAGCGCGTCGTTTCCTGCACGACCTCGCCGGACCTGCCTGAAATGTAGATCTCGGTTCCGGCGCTGTCGTCGAAGTCCACCCGGTAGAGCGGCGCGTTGCGCCTGTAGGTTTGCACGGTCCATTGGTCGATCCCGGTTTCCACGGGAGCGGCAGGCCCGCCCACGATACCGTGACCTTCCGCGAAATCCCGCGCGATCCTGGCCATATCCTGCGGGCCCGGCGCGGCCAGCGGCTTGCCGGTTGCCAGATCGAAGGCGGCGGGGATCGTGCGCATCTGCGGGATCGCGCGGTCGGTGGATTCACCGGGCACGACCCGCAGGACCGGGCGTCCGGCCAGCATCTCGATGTGGGCGGACGCGATCGGCGTGCCCGGCGCCATGTCCACGGCGTCGAAAGCGCCGGACGGCGGTAGTTGCAGGGAGGCAAGGCCCTGCACTTGTGCGGCAGGCTCCAGCCTCGGATAGTCCACATAGATCATCACGAAGCCCGAAAGGCACCAGATCGTCATCAGCAGGCCGACGAAGACGCCGAGCCAGCGATGAAGGACAAGGATCGGGCGCGGCAGCAGGCTGCGTGAGCGCTTCGTTCGAGGATGGGGCCGAGGCTGGAGCGTTGCCATGGCCTCAGAAGCTCAACCCGTAGCTCATCCGCAGCGTGCGCGGTACGCCCCGGCTGAAGTAGAGGAAGCGGCTGTTGCTGCCATCCAGCACGCCCTGGTCGGTCACTGCCGACTGATAGCCGCGCGTCGCATATTCCCGGTTGAACAGGTTCTCGACATTGACGCCGAAGCGGTTCCGGCGCGCCGCACCGTCCACGTAGAGATAGGCCCCGGCATCGACGAGCGCGTAGTTGCCGTAGTTCCGGCGGCCGAAGCCCGAAGCCGTGGACCAGACGTCGCCGATCCAGTTGACCGAGAGATTGGCGCCGAACGGCCGGTCCTCGGGCGCGTAGGACAGGGTGCCCTTGGCGTATTGCCGGGGATTGCGATCAAGCTGGGTGGACGATCCCTTCTTGCGCACGCGGGCGTAAGTGTAGCTGGCATTGAGGTTCCAGCCCCCCGCCGTCCGGGCCGTCAGTTCGAACTCGCCGCCCTGCGAGCGGACCTTGCCGTCGAGGTTGGCGTAAGTGCCGTTCGGATAGGCCGGATTGTCGTAATCGTAGTCGATCATGTTGGTGATGCGGCGATTGAAATAGGTCGCCTTCCAGCCCAGCGTGACCGCGCCTGCGGGCAGGGTTCCCCCGGCGGAGAGGTTGAGGTTGAGGCTCTGTTCCGGGCTCAGGTTCGGATTGCCGATCTCGCAGCAGGGATCGTTGCCATAGAGCTGCGAGGCATCCGGAAGTACGAAGGAAGTGCCGCCGTTCGCCTCGACATAGAGCGCATCGGCAAAGTCGTAGCGGCCGGAGACGTTCCAGATCGTCTTCTTCGCCCCGTCCGTGCGGTTGTAGCGCAGACCGGCGGCGAGGCGGCCTTTCGAGGAGATCTCGTCGGTGGTGCGCACCTGGAAGATACCGGCGTGGACCTGTTCGCTGGTCGGTGCGATCAGCAGCACGTCGTCACGACCGCTGAAGTTCTGGAAGTCGTAGCCCAGCAGGTATTCGAGGCCGGGATGGAGATGCAGCTTGACCACCGCGCTGCCGCCCCAGTCGCGATAGCCCCAGAACGTGCCTGCTGGGTAGATCACTTGCGGTTGCAGGTCGGGAAGCGAATTGCGGATCTGGACGTAGGCCGTCTTCCAGTCATGGAAATAGCCCTTGAGGAAGAACTGCACCGCATCGCTGCCGGTGTAATCCAGGCGGAGGCTGGCGATTTCCTCGTTGCGATCGTTGCGGCTCTCCCGGATGCGCGTGGGCGAGAGATTGTCGAGCTTCGCCTCGGTATGCTGGTACTGGGCGTTGAGGGCCAGGTCGGGTGCGAGGTCGTATTGGTACTTGAGCCCCGCCGACCACAAGTCGTAGCCGAGATGGCGATCGGTAAGGCTGGGCTGGTAGGCGCTGTAAGGCGTGTAGCCTTCCGAGCGGTTGTGCGCGGCATAGGCCACGAAGCGGTGGCTGCCCGCCGCGCCGCGCAAGTAGCCGTCCACCGTGGTGCCGCCCCAGGAATCCACCGAGGCATTGACCTGGCCGTTGAAATCGTCGGTAAAGCCGCGCGTCACCACGTTGATGACGCCCGCCGAAGCCTGGGTGCCGTAGAACAGGCTCTCCCCGCCGCGCAGCACCTCGATACGCTCGATCATGCTGGCGGGAAGCGTGTCGTTGGGCGATGTTCCGCCATAGAGGCGGTTGTTGAGGCGGATGCCGTCCATCGTCCAGAGCACGTCCTGCGTGCGCGAACCCTGAAGCGACACATCGACGTAAGTGAACGGCCCGTTGCGGGCGCGGATGTAGAGACCGGGCACTGCTTCCAGCGCCTTGACCACGTCTACCGCGCCGCTGTCTTTGATCTGCTTTTCGCTCACGGTCACCACGTCGTTGCCGTAGCGGGAAAGCTCTTGCGGCAGCGTTTCCTCAAGGCTGGTGCCGGTGACGACGATGGCCTGATCCTCACCGGCGTCTTCACCGGTTTCCTCGGCACAAGCCTGCGTGCTCCAGGCAAGACCAAGCGCCACGGCAAGCGCCGCGTGCGAAATTGTAGCGAACTTCATTTCATCCCCCTGTCGAGCGCCTTGCGATCCGAAGCAGGGGTCTGCCGTTCACGACCGGCCGGCGCACCGACCGGCGTTCACGAAAGGCTGGCGCATCGACCGGCCGGGCGCCCATAACGAAGGGACGACCGCTCAGCGCACCGTGCGGCCCCTGCCGCTGGTTCGTCGCTCAGACGGAGAAACACCGTGCCCCGGCCATCCCCTGGACCAAAGCAAGAGCGACCGGACGCAGGCAGGTCTCCTGGCTCGCGGGTCATGGCTTGATACACGGCCTTCCCAGGCCTCGCATGGTTTAGCGTCCGGCCCAGTGGCTACGGCAGGCGCCTTGGCCCCGCCGCGTGATGTGTATCGCGCTCACCGCTTACAGTTGCAGGGACAGCCTCGGATTCGAGGATCGAAATCCTCTCACCGTGTTCCCATTTTAAGCCTCTTTCGAGGCACCGGCGCGATCTTGTCCGCCATCCCTCACCGAGAGAAACGGATGAGGCGAGCTAGCCGGGGAGTGCACTGCGTGCAAGCGGGATTTGATGGGTGCCGTTCGTGGTGACGATCATCTGCAATCCGGGTAGCGGTTCGTCTGTTCAGGACAGCATCGTGGGCATCCTTACCCGGCAGGCCTACCCGGCATTCCTACTCGGCATCCCTACCCGGCAGGCGCCAGTGCCAGCAGGGCGAATGTCGCCAGCCAATGCTCGCCCATATAGTCGCCGGCGAGGTGGGGTAGCGCCGCTTGCAGGTGCCGCTGGGCGATCTCTTCCCCCGCATCGTGGATGAAGTGCGTTTCCGGCAGACGCGCGGCGATTTGCCTCCAGCACCAGGCGCGGCTGAGGTTGAGGCCATCGAGATGTGCGATCTTGCCGTCTGTCCGATCCGAAACGAAGGCCGGCACCAGCAGGGTCTGGGGGCATCCTTCGGCAATCCGGGGAAGAAAGGCATCGAACCAGGCCGCAAACTCGGCGGGAGGCAGGACGCGGCTCATCGCCAGCGCCTCGGTCAGCGTGGGAGAGAGGAATTCGTCGCCGGACGGCTCCCAGGCCTGAGCGGCGCGGTCCTCTCCGAACCAATCGCGCAGACGGCTTTCGATCAATGCGGCACGACCGTCTCGCCGGCCCTTGGCCCATTCGTGCGCCAGGACGAGGGCGAACGCCGAATTGCTATGGATGCCGTGGCGGATCGGATAGGTCAGCTTGGGAAGGTGGTCCTCGAAGCGCTGCGCGAAGATCGCGGCCAGCGGGGCAAGTGCCGCGGCCCAGTCCTGGCGCTCATGCAGCGAGAGTTCGTGATGCAGCGCCAGCAGCCAGCCCCAGCCGTAAGGCCGCTCGAAGCCCAGCGACAGCGGGCGCGCCAGATAGGCGATCTCGCCCGCGATCTTTTCCGGCACCAGCATCGTGTCCGCCCGCGCGCGAATGGCGGCGGCTTCGGGCATGTCGGGGAACAGGCGCAGCAGCCGCATGACCTGCCACCAGCCGTGCACGCAGCTGTGCCAATCGAAACTGCCGTGGAACACCGGGTGGAGCGCCGAAGGCGTCTCCGCGTCTTCCGGCCCGTTCAGCACATGGTCGAGCTTGTTGGGATACTCGCGGCCGAGGTGGCCAAGGGTGAGCTGCGCGAAGTGCGAAGCATGCTCCGCCGTCAGGATCGTGGTCATCGGGAGAACCCCAGGAAGTAGAGGAGAAGGATGTTGGCGGCCAGCATGGCGACGGCTGTGGGCACCTGGGCGCGGATGACGCCGTAGGGATCGCGCAGGCCCAGCAGTGCCGCCGGAACGAGATTGAAGTTCGCGGCCATGGGCGTGAGCAGGGTGCCGCAGAATCCGGCCAGCATGCCGATCGCCGCCACGGCGGCCGGGTCGCCATGTTGCACGGTCACCAGTAGCGGCGCGCCCATCGCGGCGAACATGACGGGAAAGGCGGCAAGGGCATTGCCCATCAGCACCGTCAGCAGCGCCATGCCGGCGCAATAGAGCGCCACTTGCGCAAACAGACTGCCGCCGGTCTGGACATGGTCGAGCAGGCTGCCCACGGCCGTGCCCATTCCTGCCGCCGCATAGATGATGCCGAGGCTTGCCAGCAATTGCGGCATCAGGATCGCCCAACCAAGCCCGTCGGCCAGCCTCACGCCCTCGCGCAAGGGCGCTTCGGCGCGGGTCCGGAACCAGACCATGCAGATGACGGTCGAAGCCAGCGCGCCGAGTGCAAGCGAAACGAGCGTCGCGTCGGAGGCCTTGACGATCCCCGGCACGGACTTGAACAGCACCGTTCCCGCCAGCGCGATCGCGGGAATGGCCAGCGCCGGAAGGAACAGGCGGCTGCCGTAGCGCAAGGCCGCCGCCTCCTGCCCTTCCTCGCCCGGTGCCGGAGCCGCGCCGGTCCGCCCGGAAGCGGCCACTACGACGATGACGATGGCAAGAACGCCGTTCGCCATGTCGGGGATATGGTCCCCCAGCAGGAAGCTGAGTGCGATCAGGCCCCAGAGTAGCGCCGTGGCGCGGCCCTTGCGGTCCCGCCGGTGCAGCGCCGTGACCAGCGCGAATCCGAGGAACATGGTCCCCGCCAGCGCATAGACGAGTTCCAGTCCGATCACGCGATTCCATCCTGTAAACGCCGGCGCTTCCTGTCCAGCAGCAGAACGCGGCCGCCGTGAATGAGCAGAGCGGCGATCGCCGTCGGCACCGCCCACATCGACAGCGCGAAAGGCTCGGCCTTCATGCCATAGCCCTCCATCACGCCTTTCATCAGCAGGATCGAGCCGATCGCCAGGAAGATGTCCTCGCCGAAGAACAGTCCGATGTTGTCGGTCGCCGCCGCCAGGGCCTTGGCACGATCGGCATCGAGTGAGGAGCCGTCCTGTTCGGCGGCCGCTTCCGCCATCGGTCCCAGCATCGGCCGGACCATGGTGACTTGTCCGCCAAGCTGGGTGAGGCCCACGGCGGAAGTCAGCTGCCGTGCCAGCAGATAGGCGAAAAGCAGCCGTCCCAGCGTGATCCCGCGCAATCCGCGCATCAGCTGCTTGGCGCGTTCCTGCAAGCCATGGCGTTCGAGCAGGCCGATCGTTGGTATGACGAGGAAGACGGCGGTGACGAACTTGTTGGCGTTGAAGGCGGCACCGAAGCGCGCCAGCAGCTCGGCAAGCGGCAATCCCGCCGCCAACCCCGCCGTCGCCGCAGAGGCCAGCACGACCGCCAGCGGATTGATCCGGGCCACCAGCCCGGCGACGAGAACGACGACGGCTAACAGAACCAGCATCTCAGGCTTCCCCAGTTTGTCTCTCAGGCTGTCGTTTCGACATCGGACGGCGCGCCGAAGCCGCCGCCGCCCGGCGTTTCTATGACGATGGCATCCCCGATGGCCAGCGGCACTTCCGCCGTTCCGCCCAGATCGGTGCGCGATCCATCGCTGCGTTCGACCCATTGCCGCCCGACTTCCCCCGCCGCGCCGCCCTGTAGACCGAACGGGCCTTCGCTGCGCCGCGACGAGACGATGGTCGCGGTCAGCGGCTCCAGCGCCATGACCTTGCGCACCACGCCGTTACCGCCGCGATGCCGCCCTTCGCCGCCCGATCCCTTGCGTATCGCGAAGCATTCGAGCCGCACCGGATAGCGCATTTCGAGAACTTCGGGATCGGTGATACGGGTGTTCGTCATGTGGGTGTGAACCGCAGAGGCCCCATCCGCGCGCGCGCTGGCTCCTGCGCCGCCGCAGATCGTCTCGTAGTATTGCACCCGGTCGTTGCCGAACAGGAAGTTGTTCATCGTCGCCTGCGCGCTGGCCGTGGCGCCGAGCGCGCCCAGCAGGGCATTGCAGACCGCCTGGCTCACTTCGGTATTGCCGGCCACGACGGCCGCGCCGGGCCGGGGCGACAGGAAGGTTCCTTCCGGCACCACGATCTCAAGCGGAACCAGGCAGCCTTCGTTGAGCGGCAGATCGGAATCCACCAGGCAGCGGAAGGCGTAGAGCACCGAAGCCTGCGTGACGGCGGGAGGCGCGTTGAAATTGCCGTCCCGCTGCGCGTCGGTACCGGTAAAGTCGATCGTGGCGCTGCGGCGCGCACGGTCCACGCTTACCTGGACCCGCAGCCGTGCGCCGTCGTCCATCCGGTAGTCGAAGGCGCCGTCGCCGATGCGGTCTATCACGCGGCGCAGGCTTTCCTCGGCATTGGCCATCATATGCCCGACGTAAGTGGAGACCGTGTTCCAGCCGTAGCGGCGCAGCAAGGCCATGATCTCGCTTATACCGGTTTCGTTGGCGGCGACCTGGGCCTTGAGGTCGGCCACGTTCATGTCGGGATTGCGGGCCGGATAGCGCGCGGCGGCCAGCAGATCGCGCAAGGGCTGCTCGCGGAAGGTGCCGCCTTCCCGCAGCAGGAAATCGTCGATGACGACGCCTTCCTGCTCCAGGCTGGTGGAGACTGCCGGCGTCGAGCCCGGCGCGATGCCGCCGATGTCGGCATGGTGGCCGCGATTGGCCACGAAGAAGCGGATGCGTTCACCCGCCTCGTCGAAGACCGGCGCCACCACGGTGACGTCGGGCAGGTGGGTGCCGCCGCGATAGGGATCGTTGAGCGCAACCATGTCGCCGGGCTTCAGGCTGCCCTCCCGCGCGGCCAGCACCGCACGCACGCTTTCGCCCATCGCGCCGAGGTGGACCGGCACATGCGGCGCATTGGCGATCAGGTTGCCTTCGGCATCGAACAGCGCGCAGGAAAAATCGAGCCGTTCCTTGATGTTGACGCTTGTCGACGTGTGCCGCAGCACGGCGCCCATCTGCTCGGCAACCGCCATGAACATGTTGTTGAACAGTTCCAGCATCATCGGATCGGCGACGGCGTGCCCGGATTCCGCGTGCCCGCCTTCCCCGTGTTCCCGGCTGGCCGGAGTGGCCGAGGCGCGTTCCTGGCGCAGGACGAGGTTGCCCCAGTCATCCACCGTCGCCGCCCAGCCCGGTTCCACCACCGTGGTGGCCAAGGGCTCGCGGATCAGGGCCGGGCCGTCGATGCGATCTCCTGCCAACAATTCGGCGCGGTCATAAACGGTGGCGAGATTTTCTCTTCCTTCGGCCCAGAGCGGCATCTGCGTCAGGACGGGCTTCTCCTCCCCCGGCGCCCGTCGCCCAAGTGGCGGCATCGACACCGCCTCGCCCGGAAGGATCACTTCCACCTCGATACTGTCGACCACCAGGGCGCGACCGGGCGAGGAGAAGCCGAAGCGGGCGACGTGCGCCGCGTCGAAGGCGTCCGTCATGGCCCCGGGATGGTCGAGCGCGACCGCGATGCTGGTGTCGGTCCCCTGGTAGCGCAAGTGCACGCGGGCTTCGTTGCGCAGCGCCGTGCTTTCCTTGTCCGTCGCGATCGTCTCGGCGAGTTCCGCGGCGATCGTCGCCGCATCCGCGCGCAAGCCGGTAACGGTTCCGGCATCGAGCGGACGCTCCACCGCCACCCGGCGCACTTCGCTGCGATCGGCCAGTCCCATCCCGTAGGCGGAAAGCACGCCGGCGAAGGGATGGATGAAAACGGTGGAAATGCCCAGCTCCGCCGCCACCATGCAGGCATGTTGCCCGCCGGCGCCGCCAAAGCACTGCAAGGTGAAATCGGCGGCGTCGTGACCGCGTTCCGTGGAGACTTCCTTGATCGCCCGCGCCATCGCCGCGACGGCCACCCGCACGAAGCTTTCCGCAACCTCCCGTGGGTCGGTAGGGCGCCCCGTCGCACGTTCCACTTGCCCTGCAAGCGTGGCGAAGCCCTGTGCCACGACGTCGCCGTCCAGCGGCAGGTCGCCGTCGGGACCGAAGATCGCCGGAAAGAACGCGGGCGCAATCCGGCCGAGCATCACGTTTGCGTCGGTCACCGTCAGCGGCCCACCCCGGCGATAGCAGGCGGGGCCGGGATCGGCGCCGGCACTGTCCGGCCCGACGCGGTAGCGCGCGCCGTCGAAATGCAGGATCGAGCCGCCGCCTGCCGCCACTGTGTTGATCGCGATCATCGGCACGCGCACTTTCGCGCCCGCCACTTCCGCATCGATCACCCGCTCCAGCGCGCCCGCATAAAGCGCGACGTCGGTGGAGGTGCCGCCCATGTCGAAGCCGATGATGCGTTCGAAGCCCGCCGCCTGCGCGGTCCGCGCGGCACCGATGACGCCTCCGGCCGGGCCGGACAGGATCGCGTCCTTGCCCTGGAACGTGTGGTGATCGGTAAGCCCGCCGCTGGACTGCATGAAATAGAGCGGTACGTCGCCCAGTCGATCGACCACGCGGCCCACGTAATCCCGCAAGACAGGCGAGAGATAGGCATCGACCACCGTGGTGGAAGCGCGGGATACCAGACCCAGCAAGGCGCTGGTGCCGTGGCTGGTGGAGACTTGCGTGAACCCGGCCTTCCTGGCCAGATCCGCCAGCCGCCGTTCCACCTCGGGATATTTCCAGCCATGCACCAGTGCGATGGCACAGGCGGTGATCCCTTGTTCGCGATGCCGCGCGAACATCCGCGCAGCGGCCGTCTCATCGAGCGGCGAGATCGTAGCGCCATCGACATCGCAGCGCCCGCCCACTTCCTCCACCGCCGTGTAGAGTTGCTGCGGCAGCCGGATATCCAACGCGAAAAGATCGGGACGGCTCTGGTCGCCGATCTCCAGCAGGTCGCCGAAGCCCTCGTTCACCACCAGCAGCAGCGGTGCGCCCTGGCGTTCCAGGAGAGCATTGGTGGCGACGGTCGTTCCCATCTTGACGCCGGATACCAGCCCGTCCGGCAGGGGCGCATCGAGTGGGAGATCGAGCAGCGTTCTGATGCCGGCCGTGGCGGCGTCGCGATAGCGTTGCGGGTTTTCGCTCAGCAGCTTGGTGGAAACGAAAGTCCCGTCCGGGCGCCGACCCACGATGTCCGTGAAGGTGCCGCCACGGTCTATCCAGAACTGCCAACCCGACCCCATCTTTAGCTCCGACAATTTACCGACAAATTGTGAATGACGGCTTTTCCCGCCGCCTGTCAAGCAGCACGCGCCTCGCTACGGCTTGCGCTGACCCTCATTGACAAGCCCTCCGCCGCGATTTCATACACGCCTATGAGCGCCAGCGAACCCGGTCCGATCATTTCCTCCGCCCATCTTGCCGATGGCGCGTCTCCCGCGCTTTCCGAGCTGGAGTTCAGCCTGACCCTGGCGGCCAATGCCTATCAGAAATGGATCGTGCGTTGCGCGGCCGCCGCGGGGCAGCAGCTCAGCCCGCTGGAAGTGCTGGTGCTCCACTCCGTCCGGCATCGCGATCGGCCAAAGCGGTTCATGGACCTGATGCTGGTGCTCCATGTGGAGGATGCGCATCTGGTGAACTACGCGGTCCGCAAGCTGTCGAGCGCCGGGCTGGTGGTGACGCGCCGGGTGGGCAAGGAAAAGGTCATCGAAGTGACCCCGGCAGGCATAGACTTCTGCAATGCCTATCGCGCCATCCGGGAAAAGGTGCTGGTCGGCGACGTGAAGGCTTCGTTCGAGGAAGACGTGCTGTCACGCACCGCGGAAACCTTGCGCATGCTTTCGGGAGACTACAACCAGGCCGCCCGCGCGGCGGCAACGCTATAATGGATAGTCAGACGGGATCCGTTCAGGGCATCTGATACGAGTTGAAAATGCCGGCAACGCTGGCGCCTGCGCTCTTCCTTCCGATCGGCCATGCGGAGCGCCAACATCGGCGCCATTTTATGGCTCGGCTACATCCTTTTCGCTTCACAGGATCGCTTTTTTGCGTCCGCTGAGTGCTGCTGCAACCATCAGTCCGCCGATCAGGGAGATATGCTCAAGAACAACATAGAATTCGAAGGTGCGGTTCGGCTCGGACATCTGCCAGAAGGGATGGGCGATAGGTATCGTGAGTGCCAGAAACACGCCTAGGGCTCCGGCACCGAGCCACGCGAAACGGTCTATGATTATGAGCGCAGAGCCGCAAAATATAGGCTTACACTTCGGGGATTGGGTTTAAATATTTGTTAAGTCTGTTTCTTTGCCAAGCAATGGGCCGGCCATCCTATAATGAGGTATATGCTCGAGCCCGTCCATTGGCGATGCGGCAACTGTCAAGCTGAGGTACCATGCCGCTTCCCGTTCTTCCGCTGAAATCGATTCACGTCCCGGTCGTTCACAAACTCCGTCCCGCCCTGCTGGCTTCGGCCGCAGGCATCCTGCTGACCGTTCCATTTTCGGCAGCCTTTGCCGCGGATGGCGATGGCGGTAACGGGTCGAACAGCTTTGCCCGCGGCGGTCTTTCGAGCGCCACCGATACTGGCAACAGCGGCCAGAGCGGGGGCGTGGGTACTATGGACGGTGGCGCTGGTGGTGGCGCTGGTGTCGTGGGCGGTTCCGGGGGCACCGGCGGCAACATGGGCAACTTCCCGGTGCCCGCCGGTTCCGGAGCGCTCTCGGCGGGCGCCAACGGTCAGAACGGTTCTTCTTCAGGCGGTGGCGGCGGTGGCGGCGGCGGTGGTGCCCATCGCTATGTCGGCGCGCTTTCGGGCCTTACCGGCACGACGTTCCAGGGCGGTAACGGCGGCAATGGTGGCGTTGGCGCCGGTTATGGCGGCGGCGGCGGCGGCGGCGGGTTCGGTGCAGTCATTACCGGCCTGACCGATACCACCGCCACGATCGGCAGCGGTCTATCCTTTGTAGGCGGCAATGGCGGCACGGCCGGATGGGCCGCTTATGGCGGTAACGGCGGCAGCGGCTTGGTGCTGCTGGGTGCGACGGGCACCAACGACCTGACGCTGGCCGCCAGCGTCACCGGCGGCACCGGCGGCGTCAGCGCCCGCAGCTATAGCGGAAACGGCGCCAGCGGCCTGGTGGTGCAAGACCCGGCCGGAACGATCAACCTCACCTTGAACGGAACGGTTCGAGGCGGAAACGCGGGCGCTCTGACTTCAGGCTATGCCTCGCCAGGCGGTTTCGGCGGTAGCGGCGTCAACGTCGTCGGCGGCACCGGCACGACGACCCTGTTCGTCAACGGCGTCGTGGAGGGCGGCTCCGGAACCGGCACGCGTGCCGGGGGAGCAGGCATCACGGGCAGCAACCTCAATGTGATCATGAGCGTAAGCGGCAGCGTTTCCGGCGGTCTTTCGAGCAGCGGAGTTCGCGCTGCGGCGATCGCCTTCGGTGCAGGCGCGAACGTGCTCGAAATTCGGACGCCTGCGGCTGTTCTCGGGGACGTCACCGGAGCCAATGCCGACGATATTCTGCGGCTGGGAGGCGCTTCCTACGTGGCGCTGGACATGGCCAGCCTGAACACGGGCGGCCGCCTCGGCGGCTTCGGGACCATCGAGAAGACGGGGGCTGGCACCTGGTTGGTCTTGGGCGAATCGAATTTTCGTGCTGCCTGGGCTATAAGCCAAGGCACGCTCTCCCTCACGAGCGGGAACGCTCTGGCCAACGCCGCAAGCGTGACGGTTGACGGCAATCTCGATTTTTCGGCCGCGGACACGTCCGCCACCATCGCCAATCTGTCGGGCGGCACGGGGGGGGCGATCCTGCTGGGCACGCACAATCTCTTCGTCAATCAGATCGCGAGCGGCACTTACGCCGGCGCGTTGGCGGGGACGGGCAATTTCACCAAGACCGGCTCCGGCACGCTGACGCTTACCGGTAGCAGTCTCAGCATCGGTGGATCGGTCGAGATTGCGGCCGGTACGCTGGCGTTGACAAGTGGCCTGTCAGGCGCGAGCGCATTTGTGGTCAACGGTGTGCTCGACGTTTCCGGAGCGACCTCCGACATGACGATCGCCAACCTTTCCGGTTCCGGCACGGTGGCCCTGGGGGGAACCAACCTGGAGGTTCGCCAGGCGATCGATGCACCCTTTGCCGGCAGCCTCACCGGTAGCGGCGCGTTCCTCAAGTCCGGCACCGGCACGTTGACGCTGACCGGTGGCAACGGCGGGTTCACCGGCAGCGCCCGTGTCGCGGACGGAACGCTGGCGCTTGTCGGCAGCGGCAGCATCGCTGCGGCCCGTAACGTCATCCTCGACGGAACCCTGGACATTTCCGCCACCGCGCACGGCGCAACCGTTTCGAACCTGACCGGCGCGGCGAGCGGCGCGATCACGCTGGGCGGTCAGACACTGGCGATCGACCAGGGCAGCGATGGACGCTTCGACGGTGCGGTCAACGGTACCGGCACACTGGTCAAGGCCGGGCAAGGCGTGCTGACGCTGGCCAATGCCAATGCCGGCTTCGATGGCGCAGTGCACGTGCTGGCCGGGACACTGGCCCTCGTCGATGGCGGAAGCCTTGCGGGTGCGGCCAGCATCGCGCTCGACGGTACGCTCGACATTGCCGGATCGGCGGGAAGCGTCGCCTTGTCGAACCTCAGCGGCTCGGCAGGCGCCGGGCTGGTCCTGGGCGACCGCACGCTGACGCTTACGCAATCGAGGGCGTCCGATTTCGCCGGGCAGATCGCCGGTACGGGCGCTCTCGTGAAGGCTGGATCCGACACGCTCATCCTGTCCGGGAACAGCAGCGCCTTCGCCGGAGCCACCACGCTTCAGGCGGGCAGCCTGCAAGTCGATGGCAACTTGGGCGGCAGCGTCACCACGCTTGCAGGCACGACGCTGCTCGGCAGCGGGACCATCGGCGGGCAGGTGACTGTGGCGGATGGCGCAACCCTCAGCGGTCGCCAGGGCGGCGGCCTGACCATGGGTTCGCTCGTGCTTGGTGAAGGCACGACCATCGTCGCCAGCCTGGGCGCGCCCAGCACGGCCACCTCGGTCTGGACCACCAGCGGCGCCATGACGCTGGACGGCACGCTTCACGTGCTCGACGAGCCCGGCTACGGTGCAGGCGTCTATCGCATCTTCTCCAGCGGCGGCACACTGACCGACAACGGACTGACGCTTGGCACGCTGCCGCAGACGCGTTTCTCCACCTCGCTCGAGGTGGGTGGGTCGACGGTCGACCTCCTCGTCGTCGCCCCCGACACCAGCCTGCAGTTCTGGACCGGCAACGGTACCGATCAGGGCGGCAGCGGTACCTGGACGGCCGGCAAGGCGTGGAACAACAATACGGCCGGCACCAGCGATCCCTGGGCAGGTCAGACCGGCATTTTCGGCGGCCAGGCGGGAACGGTCGTCCTGGAAGGCAGCCAATCGTTCCATACGCTCGAATTCCTGACCGATGGCTACAACGTCACGGCCGGTACGAACGGTGCGCTCGATCTGGGCACGGGCGGGCGTCTGTGGGTCGAGGGCGCCGACGTTACGACCACGGTGGCCGCACCGATCGTGGGCTCCGGCTCGCTTGCCAAGATCGGCGCCGGTACACTCATCCTTACCGGCGACAACGGTTATGAGGGCGGCACGCTGATCTCGGCCGGCACGCTCTCGATCGATCGGGATGCGAATCTCGGTGCGGCAAGCGGCGGCCTGACGTTCGATGGCGGTACCCTGGCTACCACTGGCAGCTTCACCACGGCGCGGGACGTTACTCTGGTCACGGACGGGACGATCCGGGCCGCGGCGGATACGACGCTGACGCTGGGTGGCACGATCTCCGGTTCGGGCGGGCTGATCGCCAGCGGACCGGGCACGGTCGTCCTGACCGGACAGAACAGCTATCTGGGCGGCACCACGATTGCGAACGGCACGCTCTCCGTCGGTTCGGATGCCAACCTTGGCGCGTCCGAGGGAGGCCTGACCTTCAAGGGCGGCGCTCTGGCGACGACCGCCAGCTTCACCAGCGGGCGCGCAGTCGAGCTTGCCGGAAATGCCGATATCCAGGTCGCCGGCGGCACGACGCTTACGTTGAATGGCACGGTTGCAGGCCAGGGCGGGTTGACCAGCAGCGGGCCGGGCACTCTCGTCCTCGGCGGTGTCAACACCTATGTCGGCGGCACGACCATCAAGGGCGGTACGGTATCGGTGGGCGCCGATGTAAACCTGGGCGCTGCTTCAGGCAGTGTCACCCTGGCCGGCGGCGGGCTTTCGGCATCGGCCAGCTTCACGTCGGCCCGCGATATCGCCATCACCGGCAGCACGGGCGACATCGGTGTCGCCGGTGGCCAGACCCTGACGCTGACCGGTACGATTTCCGGCACCGGCACGCTGGTGAAGCAGGATGAAGGCACGCTGATCCTCACCGGCGACAACAGCTACACCGGCGGGACCACGATCCGTGCGGGCATCCTGCAGATCGGCAACGGCGGTGCTACCGGTTCGATCCTGGGAGACGTGGTCAACGAAGGCACCCTGATCTTCGATCGTTCGGGCAGCTACCGTTTCCCCGGCAACATTTCGGGATCGGGAGAGGTCATGATCCGGGGCGGCGGCACGGTCGATTTCGGAGGCGGATACGAAGGCGCGATCACGCTCACCGAATCCAGGCTGCGGCTTGCGGACGGTTCTTCCACGGTTTCGCAATTCACGGTGGGAACGGGCGGCGTTCTCGGCGGCAATGGCGTGATCGGCGGACTGGTCGTGCGCGATGGAGGCACGGCGGCTCCCGGAAACTCGCCGGGCACGATCAACGTCAACGGCAATGTGCTGTTCGAGGCGGGATCGACCTATCTGGTGGACGTTACCGCTGCGGGAGGGCACGACCTGATCACCGCCACCGGCACCGCCACGCTTCAGGGTGGCACGGTGACCATGGTTGCGGAGCCCGGCGTGTACGGGCCGAACACCAGCCATGTCATCCTGACCGCGCAGGGCGGCGTCACCGGCACCTTCGCGAACGTCACCTCGAACCTGGCCTTCCTCTCGCCCAGCCTTTCCTACGGCGCCAATGAAGTGCGGCTGGACTTCGTCCGCAACGACATCGTCTTCCCCGACGTGGCGGCGACGGCCAACCAGCGCGGCGTTGCCCGTTCGGCCGAAGCGCTCGGTTTCGGGAACGCGCTCTACGACGCGATCGTCAAGCTTACCGACACGACGGCGCCCGCCGCATTCGACGCGCTTTCGGGCGAAGTCTATGCCACGGCAGGCTCCGTGATGCTGGGCGACACGGTCAACTTGCGCCGGGCCGTGGGCGCGCGTCTCGGCCAGGTTTCGGAAACCGCGATCGAAGACGACGGCATTGCCGCTGCCGCAACGCGTGGGACGGGCACGATCTGGACCCAGGGCTACGGCAGCTGGAACCGCATGAGCGGAGACGGCAATGCCGCGCGCGTCACGAACTCGGGCGGCGGCTTCTTCCTGGGTGTGGACGCGGCGGCCGGCGAGGATTGGCAACTCGGCCTGGTGGCGGGTTACGGCCGATCGAACCTCGACGTTGCCGCGCGCGCGTCACGCGGTACGATCGACAGCTATCAGGTCGGCTTCTATGCGGGCGGCCGGGTGGGCCGGCTGGTCCTCAAGGCCGGCGCCAGCGTGGCAGGCAACGACGTCTCGATCGACCGGACGGTGGCATTCGCCGGCTTCAGCAGCGAAGAGGGCGACGACTACCAGGCCACGACCGCGCAGGTGTTCGGCGAAGCGAGCTATCCGATCGCGCTGAAGGGGGCATCGGTGGAGCCTTTCGCAGGGCTGTCCTACGCCTATCTCGGTGCGCACCGGATCAACGAGAAGGGTTCGGCTGCATCGCTGGCTGGCCGCGTGTCGAACGCCGACGCGCTGTTCTCCTCGCTGGGTGTCAGGGCGCAAACGCGTATCGCCATGGGCAAGGCATCTGCGCTGATGCCGTACGTGTCGCTGGCCTGGCAGCACGGTTTCGGAAACCTGCGTGCGGATGGTTCGCTCGGCTTCGTGAACGGCGACGGGCCCACATTCGCGGTGGCGGGCACGCCGCTCTCGCGCAATGCCGCGCTGATCGGCGCCGGTCTCGATTTCGCGGCAGGCGACCGGGTCAGGATTTCGCTCGGCTACCAGGGCGAGCAGTTCTCGGACAGGCGAGACAATGCCGTGCGCGGCAGGGTTTCGGTCACGTTCTGATCGAAGCGTGCAACGGGCCGCCGCCGTGCGGCAGCCCGGACCGCGTGTTCGTCCCTCTCATGGTGCGGGGCTTGGCGTCTTTAGGATCCGGATGCCGGTGAAACCGAGCAATAGCGTCAGCAGCGGACTCAGGATGTTGAAGAAGCAGTAGGGCCCATAGAGCAAAGTGGGTACCCCCAGCACGGCGGCCATGTAGGCTCCGCAGGAGTTCCACGGAATCAGGGGTGAGGTCACGCTCCCGGCATCGCATACCGCGCGGGACAAGTTGGTGCTGGCCAGCCCCCGGCGTTCGAATTCGCCCCGGAACAGTCGAGCCGGAAGCACCACGGCGACATATTGATCGCCCGAGACGAGATTCAGCCCGAACGCGGTGCCGACGACGGTGGCGATAAGGCGGCCCGTCGACTTCGCGCGATTCAGCACGGGCGTTATGAGCTTTGCCATCAGCCCGAACTCGTCGAGGAGCGTGCCGAACAGCAGCGCGCCCAGGATCAGCCAGACGGTGGTCAGCATCGACGACATGCCGCCGCGTGAAAGCAAGGCATCCACCATCGGGATTCCCGAATTCGCCTGATAGCCGTTGGCCAGGGCGAGCCAACCGCCTTTCACGAATGCGATTGCGGGACTGACGTCGGGATCGACCACGAAACGCAGCACGGCTTCCGGTTGGGTAAACGGGGCCAGCAGCGCGGCGCACAAGGCCGAGAACATGATCGCCAGCGCGGCCGGAGTCCTGCGCACGGAGAGCACCACCAGGACAAGCAGCGGCAGCAGGTTGGCCGGACTGATCCAGAACAACCCGTTCAAGGCACGCAGTTCGGACGCGATCACATCCTCCCCCAGGCCGCGCACGCCGTCCGCGAAGCCCAGGGCGGCGAACAGGATCGCGGCGATCGCCAGCGCGGGCAGCGACGTCCAGGCCTGTTGGCGCAAATGTGTGTTCGTGTCCGATCCGGTTATTTGCGCGCTGAGAATGGCGGTTTCCGACAGGGGCGACATCTTCTCGCCCACGTAACAGCCTGAAATCACGGCGCCCGCGGCGATCGCCGGCGAAACGCCGACCATCACGGAAAGGCCAACAAGATCGACTCCGATCGTTCCGGCGGTGGTCCAGGAACTGCCGATACCCAGCGAGATGATCGCGCAGACAAGGATCGTGGCAAGGTAGAACCAGTTGGGGTGGATCATGAGGATGCCGTAATAGACCAAGGTCGGGATCGTCCCGGACATGTTCCAGGCGCCGATCAACGCACCCACGGCGAAAAGGATGAAGATCGCGTCGACCACCGAGGAAACGCCCTGCCGCCCCGCCTGCCCGATAGCCTGCCATGAGTGACCGTTCTTCGAGACGATCAGGCTGGTGACCATGGCCGAAAGGAACAAGCCGACCTGTATCGGACCGTTGATCGCGTCCAGCCCGAACAGGGCCACCGAGCTTGTGATCATCAGCGCAAGAACGACCAGCGGCGCCAGTGCATCGAAATACGACGGTGGTCGAATCGGCCGGGAGGAGCTGGTCGACATTTCGTTGTCCAGTTCACGCTGCGCCATAACAGCTATGCGAGCCGTTATCCGGTTTTCATGGGCAAGTGCAACTCATTTCATTCCGCGAATAAGGGTGAATAGAGATGAGGTTATAGAATCAGTTTCAAGCATGTTACTCTACTGAGCGAATCGTTTAAGGCGTTCATGCTCGACATTTTTCGGGGCGGATAAGTACCGTGCCGCGAAATTCGTGTTTGCAAGGACGGGGGCGGCAGATGTCCGGTCGAGGAATGACGGTGTCGGTCGGCATCATTGTGACCATCCTTGTCCTGTCCGTCGCGAAAGAGGCCGGCAGCGTCTTTGCGCCGGTAGCGTTCGCGCTTTTCATCATCGCCATCGTCTGGCCGTTGCAGCGCAGGCTGCAATCGCTCATGCCCCGGCTGCTGGCCCTGGCGATCGTCGTGGTGGTTACGGTTTCGGTGGGCCTATGCTTCGCGGCGGCGATCGCGTGGGGCGTGGGTAACGTCTGGCGCGCGATGATCGCGGATACCGCGCAGTATGAAATGGCTTACGGCAACGCCCTTGGCTGGCTGGAGGCGCACGGCGTTTCGGTAAGGGGCCTCTGGGCCGAGCACTTCGATGCGGCGCGGGTGCTGCGCATCGCCCAGCAGGTGGGCGGGCGCCTGCACACCACGTCGATATTCTGGATCGTCACGCTGACTTACGTGATACTCGGCCTGCTCGAAGTCGAGGATATGCGCGACAGGATCGCGGCGCTGGAGAATCGCGAGTCGGCCCGCATCCTGCTGGAGGTCAGCGGGGCGGCGGCGATGCAATTTCGTAGATACATGGTCGTCCGCACACTGATGAGCGTGCTGACCGGCCTACTCGTCTGGGCATTTGCCCGGGCAGTCGGCCTGCCCTTTGCACAGGAGTGGGGGGTGATCGCCTTCGCGCTCAACTACATCCCCTTCGTCGGGCCTTTCATCGCCACCTTGCTGCCCACGCTGCTGGCGATGCTCCAGTTCGACAGCTGGCTGGCCGTGGTGGTCGTCTTCATCTGTCTGAACGTGATCCAGTTCGTCGTGGGAAGCTACGTGGAGCCGCGGATCGCCGGAAACGTGCTGTCCATGGCGCCTTCGTTGGTCCTCTTCGCCGTCTTCCTGTGGACATTTCTCTGGGGGTTCCCGGGAACGTTCATCGGCGTGCCGATCATGATCACGATTCTGGCATTTTGCCGGGCGAATCCGAAAACGCGGTGGATCGCTGAATTGCTGGGCAAAGGCGGCTCGGCGCCGCCCGGCCGTTACACGTCCTGACTGGTGGGATGTCTCACTCTCTGTTCTCAGGGAAATTCCCATACCCCATCTGAGTATCGTACTGTGGAGTATTTATTGAAAAAATAATATACTCATTAAAATCGATGCGGTATTCAGCATGTTCAATTCCGATTTGATTCTCGACAGCTATCTGCCGTGGCGCAATTACATTGCGCTTTGACGGGCCGATCGTTTGAGCCCTTCCGGCCGCGCCGAACCGCGCGGTGCGGGGGCATCCCATGAGTGCGGAATCCGCCCAGGGCCGAATAGCTCCGGACGGACCCTCGACCGATGCGGAGCGGAAAATAATGACAGATCAAAGTTCCCGAAAACTGTCGTTGTTCGCACTTTCCGCGCTCGTGATCGGATCGATGATCGGCGCTGGCATATTCTCGCTGCCGCGCACGTTCGCTTCGGCCACGGGGCCGTTCGGCGCGATGATCGCATGGGTCATCGCGGCAGGCGGCATGTTCACTCTGGCGCGCGTGTTCCAGTTCCTGGCAGAGCGCAAGCCGGAGCTGGACGCGGGCGTCTATGCCTATGCCAAGGCGGGTTTCGGCCAATATGCGGGCTTTCTGTCAGCCTTCGGGTACTGGATCGGCTCCTGCATCGGCAACGTATCCTACTGGGTGCTGATCAAATCGACCCTGGGGGCCTTCTTTCCGATGTTCGGAGACGGGAACACGCCCACGGCCATCCTCGTCGCCTCGGTCGGGATCTGGCTGTTTCATTTCATGATCCTGCGGGGCGTTCAGCAGGCGGCGGCGATCAATACGGTCGTCACGGTGGCCAAGGTGGTGCCGATCCTGGTGTTCATGGTGATCCTGATCGGCGCGTTCCGTATGGACCTGTTCACCGCCAATTTCTGGGGCGGTAGCAGCATGCCTGCCACCGGCTTGTTCGAGCAGGTGCGGGCGACGATGTTCGTCACCGTTTTCGTGTTCCTGGGCATCGAAGGGGCCAGCGTCTACTCGCGATATGCCCGTAAACGCTCCGACGTGGGGCGCGCGACGCTGACCGGGTTCATCTTCGTCACCACGCTGATGGTGCTGGTGACGCTGCTTCCCTACGCCGTGCTGGAGCGTGCCGATATTGCCGGGATGCGGCAGCCGTCCATGGGCGCGGTGCTGGAGGCGGTGGTGGGCACCTGGGGCGCGGTCTTCGTCGCTGTGGGACTGATCGTATCGGTGATGGGCGCCTATCTGGCATGGTCGCTGATCTGCGCCGAAGTCCTGTCCGCAGCGGCCCGCACGAGGGACATGCCGCGCGTTTTCGCCACGGAGAACGTCCATGGCGTGCCGGCGGCCGCGCTCTGGCTGACCAACGGCGTGGTGCAGCTCTTCGTGATCAGCACCTACTGGTCGAGCGATGCTTTCGCCCTGATGCTGAGCCTGACCAGCGCGATGTCGCTGATCCCGTTCCTGCTGGTTGCCGGCTACGGGCTGCAACTGACATCGCGGCGCGAGACCTATCGGACGCGCCCGGCGGAGCGCAGCCGCGACTTGTTGCTCAGCGCCATCGCCACGATCTACACTGTGTTTCTCATATATGCGGGCGGTCTGAAGTTCGTGCTGCTTTCCGCCATTCTCTATGCGCCGGGGACCGTTCTGTACGTCTGGGCGCGCCGCGAACAGCGGGAGCGGGTGTTCAACCCCGCCGAATGGTTGATCTTTGCCGTGGCGTTGGTGGCTGCCGGGATCGGGTTCCACGGCCTGGCCAGCGGATGGATGGAACTATGACCGCGGCCCGTGCATCCATCGCATTGTCGATGGCCTGCACCCTTTGCGCGGTTCCCGCCCATGGTCGGCAGGCCTCGCAGCCGCAGGAGGTGGAGGCATCCGAGGAGGACGGCGACGAGGCAACCGATCGCCTGCATCTTCCCGGATATGAAAGCCGGGCGGGGAAATGGTCGCTGGAACTGGGCATCGCTCCGGAACTCGTGTCCCACAATCCCCTGCGACGCGGCACGGAAACCAGCAATGCCATGGACCTGTCCCTGATACTGGCGACCGTCCAGCCGCTGTCGCACGCGCTGGAAGCCGAGTTCGACGTGGGCGCGGTCAAGACGATCGACAATGGCTCGTTCTCGACCTGGGCCGCCGCCGCCGAATTGCGAACCCGACCGGACGCCGCCGGTTTCGCCCTGTTCTACAACTATGCTTTCGCGCAGGACTACGACGACTGGTTCGGCCAACGGCAGGCGACGACCCACACCGTCACGTCCGGGCTGCGGTTCGGCCGGGCCCTGGGGACCACGCAGGTCGGCTTCGAACTCGCGCCGCGCTGGAAGGATTCGTCTGTGGACGACGACGATCAGGTGGCCGTCAATCTGCAAGCGGAAGTGGTGACGCCCCTTGTCGAGGACAAGGTCTACCTCATCCTGGACGCTTCGGCCGAGCGGCGCTGGTATCGCAATCGCGATCCCATGCTTGCGATCAAGCGTCGCGACTGGCGATCCGCAACATATGCCGGGCTGGATCTTGCGGGGCTCTTCGGCGTGCGGGATCGCTGGCTGCATGACCTTTCGGCGGGCGTCGAGTGGCTCAAGGTCGATTCCAACATCGCCGATCAGGATCGCTCCGACCTGGCTCTGATGCCGGTGGTTTCGGTCGGGGTTTCGTTCTGAAAACGACGAAAAACGAAGGAGAGTGCATATGACGCAGCCTGCATTCGGGGTTCATTCCGAGGTCGGGCAGTTGCGCAAGGTCATGGTCTGCGCACCGGGCCGGGCGCATATGCGACTGACGCCGACCAACTGCGACGATCTGCTGTTCGACGATGTGCTGTGGGTGGACGTGGCCAAGCGGGATCACTTCGATTTCGTGACGAAGCTGCGCGATCGCGGCGTGGAGGTTGTGGAGATGCACAACCTGCTGGCAGCCACTCTGGAAAATGCGGAAGCCCGCGCATGGATACTGGATCATCAGGTCGTGCCGAACGAAGTGGGACTGGACCTGCTGGACAGCGTCCGTGGCTATCTGGACGGGCTGCCCCCGCGCGATCTGGCCGAAACCCTGATCGGCGGCCTGTCCACGGTAGAACTGCACGAGGCGATCGGCGGCGACCTGCTGCGCCTGGTTCGCGACGCGGCGGGCGTTTCCGAATACCTGCTGCCGCCTCTGCCGAACACGCTCTACACCCGCGACACCACCTGCTGGATCTATGGCGGCGTCACGCTGAACCCGCTCTATTGGTCGGCGCGGCATGAGGAAACCATCCTGGCGGCGGCGATCTATCGGTTCCACCCGGATTTCGCGGGCAAGGTGAACGTTTGGTGGGGGGATCCGCTGGTCGACCACGGTCTTGCCACTCTGGAGGGTGGCGACGTGATGCCGATCGGCAAGGGCAATGTCCTGATCGGCATGAGCGAGCGCACATCGCGGCAGGCGATCAGCCAATTGGCGAACGCCCTCTTCGAGCAAGGGGCCGCCACCCGCGTGATCGTGGCCGCCATGCCGAAGCTGCGGGCGGCCATGCATCTGGACACGGTGTTCACCTTTGCCGACCGCGACTGCGTGCTGGTCTATCCGGACATCGTCAACAAGATCGAATGCTTTTCCTATCGCCCCGGAAGCGGCGGCAACAAGCTGGACTTGCGCAGGGACCAGGGGTCGTTGATCGAGACCGTGGGAGAGGCGCTGGGCGTCAGGATGCGCGTGGTTGAAACCGGCGGCAACGACTACATGCGGGAACGGACGCAGTGGGACAGCGGTGCCAACCTGGTCTGCGTTTCTCCCGGCGTGGTGTTCGCCTATGACCGGAACGTCTTCGCCAATACGCTGCTGCGCAAGGCCGGCATAGAGGTGATCACGATCGCCGGCAGCGAACTCGGGCGCGGGCGCGGGGGCGGGCACTGCATGACCTGCCCGATCGTTCGCGATCCGCTTGAAGACTGATGCTCAAAATCGACATGCCGTGAAACCGAGCCCCGTGGGAGACGACAACATGCCTTCATCGCACGCCGCGCCACCGTTTGCGCTTCGATACCTGCCCTTGGTTCTGACGGGATGCGCCCTGGCGCTGGCGGTCAGCCCGCCGGCGCTGGCGCAGCGCACCGCCCTGGACGAACTGAAAGCGTTTCCTCCCGCTCCCTCTGGACAAGTGCGGCGCGTCATCGTGCTGCCGCAGGAAACCGACGAGAACGCCCTGAAAGTGGGAATAATCGTCGGCCGGACGATGATGGTCGATTGCAACCGCCATGTCCTCGGCTCGCGGCTGGAAACGCGAACCGTGGAGGGCTGGGGCTATGACTATCACGTGGTGACGATTTCCGATGCGCCGGTGAGCACCCGGATGGGATGTCCGCCGGGCAGCCTGTCGAAGCAGTTCGTGCACGGCGGCGACGAACCGTTCCTGCGCTACAACAGCCGGTTGCCGATCGTGATCTACACACCGACCGATGTGGAACTACGCTACAGGATCTGGCGCGCCGGACCGGAAGTCGTGGCCAAATGACCGTGGCGCGATCTCCTTGTCGGTCGATGACCGCCTTGTGGCTGGCGGCACTGGCCCTGACCGGGGGCTGCCGCGACGATCGCCCGGAAGGAAGCCGCCAAAAGGCTTCGGCGGACATCCCGTCGCCCGAAACAAGACAGCAGCGGGCCAGCGAGAGCTTTTCGCGACTGGTGGACTCTGCCGCGCCCGCCGTCGTCAACATCGCCGTCATCCAGACATCGCCCTCGCAGAACAATCCCCTGCTGCGCGATCCGTTCTTTCGTCAATATTTCGGTGAGCCCGCCCAGCCACAGACCCAGCTTTCGGCCGGGTCCGGCGTGATTATCGACGCGCGACGCGCCCTTGTGCTCACCAACTATCATGTGGTTCGGTCCGCTCGGGCGATCCAGGTGGCCCTCCCGGACCGGCGCCGCTACATCGCCGAATTGCTGGGAACCGACCCTCCCACCGACCTTGCGGTGCTGCGGTTGCGGGCAACCAACCTGCCGCAGATCGCCCTCGGCAATTCCGACGCGGCGAAAGTGGGCGACCAGGTGCTGGCGATCGGCAATCCTTTCGGATTGGGCCAGACGGTAACCTCGGGTATCGTCAGCGCCTTGGGGCGGGGGCAGAGCCGCGACGGGTACGAAGGATATATCCAGACCGACGCGGCCATAAACCCCGGCAATTCCGGCGGCGCCCTGATCGCAATGGACGGGACTGTACTGGGTATCAACAGCGCGATCTACGGTCCCGGCGCCAATATCGGCATCGGTTTTGCAGTACCGGCCGCCACTGCCCGGTTCGTGGTGCAGGAGATACTGTCGCATGGTTCGGTCCGACGCGGCGGGATCGGCGTGTCGATCACGGACGCGATACCGCAGGACATGGACAGGGTGCCGCCCGCTGGCGCCCTGATCGCGGCCGTGGTGCCCGGAGGGCCTGCCGCTCGCTCGGGACTGAAGCCGGGGGATCTGGTCACGGCCGTCTCCGGACACGCGACGCCCACGGCTTCGGCCTTGCGCGATGTGCTTGGCCGCACGCCGATCGGCACCACGCTTGACCTGACGGTCCGGCGCGGCACGGCCAGCGAGGTCATTCGTGTTCAACTAAGTGGGGCCGTGTCGAACTGAGTGGGGATGCGGGCCGGTAGCAGGCACCGGCCGCATGGCCCATCCAGAATGAAACGGACTTTCAGCGCTGTACGCGCAGGTTCTGGGGATTGAAGCGCACCACTTCGAAGACGTTGGCCGACCGCCTGAGCACCACGGAACCGCGTGCGAAGTCCACGGCGACCACCGTAAGCGCTTCCCCGGGCTTGCGGGGACCGGCGGCATAGTAGTTGTTCAGCAGCATCGTCCCGATGACGCCCGTCACGGTATTGCCCTTTACCGCTCTCTTCTGCACCTCGGCGCGTGTGGGTGCGTCCAACTGCGCCAACACGGCGCGGTCGAACGATGCGTTGCTGGTTGCCTGAGCCGCCACGGGAGGCGCGGCGACGACGGCCACGCCCAAAGCGAGTTGCAGGGCTACGGCGATCTTGAGGACATTATTTGGCATGTGCCTGTTCCTTTCATGGCAAGCTTGCGAAAATGCAGTGGACGGGAAAGTCAGTGGGTGACGCGCGCGTTCTCCGACGTGCCTGCCAGTCGTACCCGGTCTCCCACGCGGAAGTCGCGCGGATCGCCGGGCTGGACCACGGCAACGTTGTCGCCGGAATCGAGGCGCATGGTGATCTCGATCCCGGCCGTCCGGGATGAGCCCTGGACGGCGCTGCCGATCGCTCCGCCCACGACGGCGCCGGTCACGCCTCCGGCAATGTTGGCAGCGGTGCTGCTGCCGACCTGACTGCCGCCGATCGCGCCTAGCGCGCCACCGGCCACCGTGCCGAGCCGGGTCTGCCCCGGCTGGATGACGACTTCGCGAATGGCGAGGACTTCGCCGAACTGGACGGTGGCCACTTGTCCCGCTTCGTTTCGCGAGAACGAGGATACGCCGGTCTGGGGGGTGCATCCACTCAATGCCAGGATGGATACCCCGGCGCAGACGACGCTGAATGCAGGCGTTTTCATGAATTATCTCCTTGCATCGAAAAGAAGCGAGGCGGCATTCCGCATTCTATTGTGATTTGGCTTTGGAGGATTTTTCCGGCCAACGGTTGAGGGGCTGGTTGCCGAAGTTCAGTCCCGCCTGACGAGGGTTGATGCAACTATCGGTGACTTGCGCGGAGCAGACCTTGTAGACTTGCCCGTCGATGCGGACGGAAGCTGCCCGGCCTCTGGAGTCGCGCTCGACGATCTCCGGCTTGGGTGCCGCCGGTGCCGCATCGGCTACGGTAGCCGTTCCCAGCATGCAGGCGGCAAGACCTATCATTGCCGATTTCCATCGATTGACCATCGTCGTCATCCTTTCGTCTGGCGTGTTGACCACCGCAAACCACTGGGAAGAAACGCTTTCTAGCCGGGAATATTCAGCCGCGCACGGTTGATATGTTCGAAAATGAGATGCGCATGTTGCACCGTATCAAGCGCGCGGCTTGAATAATCGCTTCGGAATTAAATTGACCACCGTCAATCGGGGTGGCGATCCTACTTATCGCGACTCGAAATAAGTAATAGACTAGGGCGTATATCATCTGTAAATTTTCACACAAAGAGCAATGTGATCATTAACTTCGAATCATTCCTTGTTTATCGCACATCGCAGCCGGAGCTGTTCCGGCACGAAAGGGGCCGCAATGATCGTGAGGCATTCCCCATTTCGGCTCCTGTCCCTGGCGCTTCATCGCGGGAGGCGCTCGGTATCGGCCAAAGTGGCGATCGTAACGGCACTGGCGCTGGGAGCGCTGCTGTCCGTGGGCAGCCCTTCCGGCGTGGCGCAAGTGGCTCCCGCCGCTGAGCCGGGCACCATACTTATCCGAAACGTCCGCATCTTCGATGGCCGGAAGGCGGCGCTATCCGGGATTTCCAATGTTCTGGTCCGCGGCAACCTGATCGAACGGATATCGACCGGGGCCCTGGCGGGTACTACCGGCACGCAAGTAATCGATGGAGGGGGCCGGACGCTGATGCCGGGCCTCATCGACGCGCATTGGCATGCCATGTTCGTTCGCCCCACGCCGGTGCAGCTTCTGACGAACGATGTGGGCTACACCACGATACAGGCCGGCGTGGAGGCGACTGCGACACTTATGCGGGGCTTTACGACGGTGCGTGACATGGGAGGACCGGCCTTTTCCCTGAAGCGGTCGATCGATGAGGGCCTTGTGGACGGTCCGCGCATCTATCCTTCAGGCGCGATGATCACGATCACCAGCGGGCACGGCGATTTCCGCCAGCTGAGCGAACTTCCGCGTCGCCCCGGCCAACTCAGCCACATCGAGGAACTGGGCGGGGCCGCCATCGCCGACAGCCCCGACGAGGTGCGCATGCGCGCGCGCGAGCAGCTCATGCACGGCGCGTCGCAGGTAAAGCTGACCGCCGGCGGCGGCGTGGCATCGCCGTTCAGCCCTCTGGACGTTTCCACCTTTACCGAAGGCGAGTTGCAGGCCGCCGTCGATGCGGCTGGCAATTGGGGCACCTATGTCGCCGTTCATGCCTATACTCCGGCAGCGATACAGCGGGCGGTGAAGGTCGGCGTGAAATGCATCGAGCACGCTCATCTCATGGATGAAGCCTCGGCCAAGATGATGGCCGACAACGGCGTCTGGCTGAGCACGCAGCCTTTCGTGGACATGGCGATCGGCGCCACCATGGGCCCGAACGAGCAGGCCAAGCTGAAGGAAGTGGTCGATGGTACGGACCGCATGTACCGCCTTGCCCGCAAGTATCGGATCAAGACGGCGTTCGGGACCGACATCCTGTTCTCATCCCTGCTGGCGACCCGGCAGGGAAACTCGATCGTGGACATGACCAAGTGGTATACGGCGGGCGAAGCGCTGGTCATGGCGACGTCCACCAATGGAGAACTGCTGCGGCTGTCGGGCCCGCGCAATCCCTACCCGGGCCTGCTGGGTGTTGTCGAGCAAGGCGCCTATGCCGATCTCCTGGTGGTAGACGGCAATCCGCTGGACGATATCAGGCTGGTGGCAGACCCGGAAAAGAACTTCGTGATGATCATGAAGGACGGGAAGATCTATAAGAACCGTTTGAACTGAGGCATCCTTGTGCCGTGCATGGATTGCCAACACCGTGCACGGCACAGTGGAAAATGCTGAAAGCGTCGATCTTGAAGCCTGTTCTTGCCTTCGCGGTGATCGTTTCGATTGGCGGGTGCGCAAGCATGCCGGTCGAGCGGCGCGCCGACGCGGAAACGGCTGCCAGGCCGGACATAACCGTATCGGCCGATGGCAGGTCGGCAAGCATGAGGATCGATGTCCTCACATACAACATCGAAGGCCTGCCCTGGCCCGCCCGCAGGAACCGATCCGGAAAGCTACAGGAAATCGGCCGCCGCATCGCCGCATCGCGGGCGGCGGGGCAGGGGCCGGACATAATCGTTTTCCAGGAGGTGTTCAGCAAGTCCGCCGTCCGGGCGGTCGAGGCGACGGGCTACCACAGCATCACGGCCGGGCCGGGCGCGAAATCGCGACAGTCGCGGAACGAGGACGGCGCTCTTCCGGGCACGAGGAAGGCCCTCAAAGGCGAAATCGGCCCGAACTTCACGTCGAGCGGACTGGTGATCGCGTCCGATTTCATGATGGAAAAGAAAGCCTACCGACCTTTCGCCAAGGGCAGTTGCGCCGGGTTCGACTGCTTGTCCAACAAGGGCGCCTTGATGGCGTCGATCGTGATACCGGGGATGCCGGGCCGGCTCGATGTGTTCACCACGCACATGCAGTCCCAGGGGGCGTCGAAAGTTCCGGTCGAGCGACATGCTGCCGCGCATTTCAGGCAGACAAGCGAACTGTCGCGCTTCGTGGCCGATGAGGGCGTCTACGATGCACCGGTCATCATCGCCGGTGACTTCAACAAGCGCAATTCGGATGCGCGCTATTACAACTTCAAGCGGGATCTGCCGCTCGATAACGTTCATCGCCATTGTCTGGAGCGGCCCACGGAATGCGAGGTGCGGCAGCAATGGCGCCCGGACGAATGGCGCCGGGTTCAGGATCTGCAGTTCTTCGCATCCGGCAAAACCGTGACCGTCAGGCCGGTGATAGCGGAAGGCATGTTCGATGGTGGCAGCAGCGGCCCGGTGCTGTCGGATCACGTCGGATTTCGCGTGATCTATGAGGTGAACTGGACGGTGGAGCCTGCTCGTTAGCCCGCTTCCGCGTCATGCCGAAAAGTCACGATCACCCGCAGCCCCGGCGCGGCGTCCTCCAGCGCCAGCGCAGCGCCCAGCCGCTCCGCCGAGGACTGGACGATCGCGAGGCCCAGGCCGCTGCCGGGCGGGCCGTTCTCGCCCTGGAGGCGGGCGAAGCGGGCCATGGCCTGTTGGCGCTGTCCGGCGGGAATACCGGGGCCGTCGTCGCTGACGATCAGGTAGGTGCCTGCCTCGTCCCGGCGCAGGGCCACGGTGACCTTGCCGCCGGGCCGGTTGTAGCGGATGGCATTGTCTACGAGGTTCGAGAGCATCTCGTAGACCAGCGAGCGGTGGCCTCGAACTGCGAAGGCGATGTCTTCGTCGCAGTCGAGCAGCAGTTCGACATCGGCCTCGATCGCCTGATGGATGCGGCGCGAAATCGCCCTTCGGCTCACTTCCACCAGATCGACCTGCTCCAGCGGCGGCAGCGTTCCCGCCTCGTCGGCGCGGGCGAGGGTGAGGAGCTGGGTGAGCAGCCGTTCCAGGCGGTCGGTCGCCTCGTCGATTTCCCGCAGTGCTTCCTCCGAGCCGCGACGGGCCAGCGCGACCTGTACTTTCAGCACCGAGAGCGGCGTGCGCATCTGGTGCGAGGCATCGGCGGTGAAGCGGCGCATGGCGCTGGTCGCATCGTCGAGCCGGCCGAGCAGGCGGTCGAACGAGCGCGACAGCGGGCGCAGTTCGGCGGGCAGGGGGCCGGTGCGCAGTGGCGAGAGGTCCGGCGCGGCACGGGTGTCACGCGCTTCGATCGCCGCGCGCAATTCGGAAAGCGGGCGCAGGCTCCAGCCCAGCGCGGGGCGGATCAGCGCCAGAGCCACGCCCACCAGCACCACTTCCCCGAACAGCAGCGCCGCCATCAGCCGCTGGCGCAGCGCATTGCGGTTGTCGAGCGTCTCGGCCACCTGCACCACGACCGGCGCCGGGATGCGGGGCAAGTCGCGCCGCACTTCCCCGATGCGGATGCGCTGCCCGCGATATTCGGCATAGCGGAAGCGCGGTTCCTCGGCGGATAGCGTGGCGGGATCGGGGGCGGGAAGGTCGGCGTAGCCGGTCAGCAGTTCGCTGCCCACGGCGATGCGGTAGTAGACGTTGTCCCGCTCGGAATTCTCCAGCATGCCGAAGGCGGCGGGCGGCAGGTCCAGTGTGACTTCGCCGCGCTCTACTTGAACCGTTTCCGCGATGGCGCCCAGTGCGCCGCCCAGCACGCGGTCGTTGGTGCGGCGCACGACGTCGGAGATCAGCGCCCAGCCGATCACGCCCAGCGCCAGTGCCGCGATCACCAGCGGTCCCAGCATCGCGATGCCGAGCCGTTGGCGCAGCGATACCGCGCGTTTCACGGGTGCTTCGGGAGCCGTCACGAACGGTCGAGCATGTAGCCGACGCCGCGCACGGTGCGGATCGCCGGGCCGTCTGGCGCCAGCTTGCTGCGCAGCCGGGTGACGTTGACTTCGAGGGCGTTGGAGCCGACCGGATCGTCGAACCCGAACACTTCGGCCTGCAATGTCTCGCGCGAGACGATCTGCCCGGCGCGCGCCGCCAGCGCTTCCAGCACGGCCCATTCGCGGCGGCGCAGTTCGACCAGTCGCTCGCCCACTTCGACGCGCCCGGTCGATCGGTTGATGGTCATCGCGCCGATCCGCATCTCCGGCGCCGCATCGCCGCCGCGCCTTCGCCCCAGCGCGCGGACGCGGGCCTCGAGTTCCTCGACGTCGAAGGGCTTGCGCAAGTAATCGTCGGCGCCGAGGTCCAGGCCGCGCACCCTGTCGTCAAGCCCGTCACGCGCCGTCAGCATCAGCACCTGCACCTGATCGCCGCGTGCGCGCAGCCGGGCGAGCACTTCGAATCCGTCGATATCGGGCAGGCCGACATCGAGAATCACCAGCGAGTAGGGCTCGGTGGCGATGACGGAAAGTGCGTCCTCGCCGCTGGCGACATGGTCGATCGCATGGCCCGCCGCGCGCAGCAGGGAAACCACGCCGCGCGCCAGTTGCGCGTCATCCTCGACGATCAGAACGCGCATGGGCGAGACTCGACCTGCCGGTTTTCGTGAAAGGTGGATGACAGCTTCGGATCGTAGGGCATGTCTATCAGCTTATCCGACATGAGACGCGGAAAGCGAGAGGATACGGGAATGCGCAGCTTCATAACGGTTCTGACACTTGCAGCGATGATCGCCGTTCCGGCTGCGACCGCGCCTGCCGAAGCCCGGCGGCAAACGGTCGAGCGCCCGGCGGGCTACCCGCGCTCTTACGATTCGCTGATCGCCGATGCCCGCGCCGAGGGCACCGTGCGGATCTACGCCAATGCCGACAAGGCCGAGATGGTGCCGGTGGTATCGGCCTTCCGCCGCGCCTTTCCCGGCATCCGGGTGCTCTATGCCGATCTCGGTTCGGCCGAACTCTATCGCCGCTACACGGCGGAAGTGCGCGCGAAGCAGTATTCCGCGGACATCGTCTGGTCTTCCGCGATGGACCAGCAGGCCAAGCTGATCAACGACGGCTATGCGCAGCAATACGCCAGCCCCGAAAAGCCCGCACTGCCGGAATCGGCGGTATGGAAGAACATGGGCTTCGGCGTCACCGCCGAGCCGATCGGCGTGGTCTACAACAAGAAGCTGGTGCCCGCCGCACTGGTGCCGCAGAGCCATCAGCAACTTGAGCAACTCCTGCGCAAGCGCCGCGCCGCCTTCATGGGCAAAGTCGCGACGTTCGATCGCGCGCGTTCCAACGTGGGCTATCTCTATCTCTCGCAGGATTTCCAGATCACTCGCGACACCCGCGCCCTGGTGGAAGCCATGGCGGCGACGCGCCCGGTGCTCATGACCCATACCGAGGAGATGCTGCAAGGCGTCGCCTCGGGCAAGCTGGCGATGGCCTACAACGTGATCGGTTCCTACGCGCTCGAGCGGGCGCGGCGCGATCCGAACATCGGCGTCGTCTTCCCGCGCGACTACACCATCGTCACCTCGCGCATCGCCTTCATCTCGCGCGAGGCGCGCCATCCGGCGGCAGCGCGGTTGTTCCTCGATTTCCTTCTCTCCCGCGCCGGACAGGCCCAACTCGCCCGGCATAGCCTCTGGCCGGTGCGCTCCGATGTGCCCGCCTCTCATCGCCTTCCTGCCGGACAGGCGCGCCCCGTGCGCGTCGGTCCGCAGCTCCTCGTCAATCTCGATCGCCTGACCCGCGCCCGCTTCCTGCGCGACTGGAATGCGATCCTTGCCTCTGGACAGAATATCAGATGAAAATTCTTGCAGCGGGCACTGCCCTTGCCGCCCTGATCGCGGCGACGCCTGCCCTTGCCCAGGAACCGAGCAAGGAAGACCTGGCCGAACTCGTGCGCGCACAGGCCGCCGAAATCGCCTCGCTGCGCCAGCGGGTGGAGAAGCTGGAGGCGGGGGCCGCCCCCGCGCTGGCCGCCGCACCGCAAGCGCCTGCCGCTTCCCCGCCCGAACCCGCGCCGCCAGTCGTGGTGACGGAGCCTTACGCCCCGCAACTCCTCCCGCCCGGCCCGGCCGAGCGCGATATCGAGCGCGTGCGCGCCGCCGCCGTCTCCGCTTCGGGCGTCAGCACCGAATGGGGCGCGGGCCTGCCGGTGTTCCATTCGGCGGACGGCATGTTCAGCTTCAAGCCGCGCGGGCGCATCATTACCGATGTCAGCACCACCATGGGCTCGAAGTACAGCGGTCGCAACCTGACCACTACCGGCATGCGCGCGCTGCGCATGGGCCTCGAAGGCACGGTCGGCACGCATTTCTTCTATCAGTTCGAAAGCGACTTCTCGGAGAACGAGGTGGATGTCGTCACCGCGTTCATGGGCTGGCGCAACCGCATCGCGCCGGGCATGGACTATGACGTTCGCGTCGGCCACTTGTTCAACGACCGCAGCTTCGATGGCTCGACGGGTTCGGACTCGACGCCCTTCACCGAGCGTTCGACGGTCGCCACCGCGATCATTCCGCAGCGCGCCTTCTACGGCCTCGGTATCATGCCGCGCCTGTTCTGGAAGACCGGCCACGCCTCGCTCACCGTCACCGGCGACCGGATCGATGGCGACCAGTCCAGCTCCGACAACCGCACCGTGCTCGCCCGCGCGCACTGGAATCCGGTGAAGTCCGACCGTCAGGTGCTGCACCTTGGCATTTGGGGTTTCGACGAGATGCTCCATCCCGGCAAGAACACGCTGACCCGCAACACCGTGATCGGCGGCCGCTTCAACGGCGCGCTCAGGCTTTCGACGGGCACGCTGATCGGCGGCACCGGCACGACCGGCTACGGCGTGGAACTGGGCGGCTATTCCGGCCCGCTCTGGATCATGGGCGAGGCGGGCGAGCGCCATGCCCGGCTCGACGGCGGACGGCCCGATTTCGTCAGCCGCGCCTGGAGCGTTTCGGGCGGCTGGTTCCTCACCGGAGACCTGCCCCCCTACAATCCGCGCCTCGGCAGCTTCGGCCAGCCCAAGGTCCTGCGCCCCGTCTTCGAAGGCGGCCCCGGCGCGATCGAACTGACCGCCCGCTACGAGAACCTGGAGTTCGACGACATCGTCACCCCCGCGCAAGGCTGGGCGGCGACGTTGGGCGTGAACTGGTATCTCAACAGTTTCACCCGCTTCCAGGTCAACGCGATCCACTGGAAAACGCAGAATACCGCCGGTGCCTACACCGGGAAAGACGACGGCCAGACCCTCACCGCCCGCGTCGGCGTGACGTTCTGATCATGCGGCACCGGCCCACGCCCTCACCCGACCTCCCATCAAGGTACACTCGTGGGAGGTCGGGTGGGGGCGTGGGCCGGTGCCGCTCGAAAATGCCCTTCCGGGCATTTTTCCAATAATTTCATCCAGACATTCGGGGACAATCATGAGTCTCGCCCTTATCGGCTTCCTGATGGTGGCCACTTTCATGACGCTTATCATGACCAAGCGGATGACCCCGCTGGTCGCGCTGGTCGTCGTGCCTACGCTGTTCGCCCTGCTCGCCGGGTTCCACTCGGGGCTGGGCGACATGATGATCGAGGGCCTGACCAAGCTGGCGCCCACCGGCGTCATGCTGCTCTTCGCGATCCTGTTCTTCAGCACGATGACCGACACCGGCCTGTTCGACCCGCTGGTGGGCCGCCTGATCCGGCTGGTTCATGGCGATCCGATGCTGATCCTGATCGGTTCGGTGGTGCTCTGCGCGCTCGTCAGCCTCGATGGCGACGGGTCCACGACCTACATCATCACGATGGCCGCCATGCTGCCGCTCTACAAGCGCTACGACATGAACCGGCTCTACCTCGTCTGCCTGCTGATGGTGACGAGCGGGGTGATGAACCTGACGCCGTGGGGCGGGCCGACCGCGCGCGCCGCCAGCGCGCTGAAGCTCGATCCCTCGACGCTGTTCGTGCCGCTGATTCCGGGCATGGTCGCGGGCCTTGCCTTTCTGGTCGTGCTGGCGATCCACTTCGGCCGCAAGGAACGCCGCCGCATCGGCCGTGTCGAGGCCGCGACCCCCAAGGAACTGGCCGACTTCGCCGTCTCGCAATGGCCCGAAGCGCGCCGTCCGAAAATGATCTGGTTCAACGCCGCGCTGGTCGTCGCGCTGCTGGTGCTGCTGGTCTGGGGCGTGCTGCCGCTGCCGGTGCTGATGATGCTGGCCTTCGCCATCTCGATGATCGCCAACTATCCCCATGTGAAGGAGCAGAAGGAGCGCATCGCCGCCCATGCGGGCAACGTGCTGGCGGTCGTCTCGCTGATCTTCGCGGCGGGCATCTTCACCGGCATCCTTTCCGGCACCGGCATGGTAGAGGCGATGAGCCGCGAGGTCGTGAACGTCATCCCGCCTTTCCTCGGCCCCTACATGGCGCCGATCACCGCTCTGATCAGCCTGCCGGGCACGTTCTTCATCTCGAACGACGCCTTCTACTTCGGCATGCTGCCGATCCTTGCCGAGGCAGGCGCGCATTACGGCGTGGAGCCGATGGCGATCGCCCGCGCCTCGCTGATGGGCCAGCCGGTCCACCTGCTCAGCCCGCTGGTGCCCTCGACCTACCTGCTGGTCAGCCTTGCGGGCGTGGACCTTGCCGACCACCAGCGCTTCACCCTGGTCCCGGCGGCGCTGTGCTGCCTGGTGATGACGATCGTGGGGATGCTGGTGCTGGCCTTCCCGTTCGTGGGATGATCGGTGTTGCACCAGCCCCACTGTCGTCATTGCGAGCGTAGCGAAGCAATCCAGAGTCGCGCAGAGCCGCTCTGGATT
>NZ_DAMDBA010000032.1:23162-52739 GCF_032093395.1 Novosphingobium sp. | reverse complement strand
CCGCATGCCGCCCGGCGCCGATCGCGCGAAGGAGCGTAGCCGGTTCTTCCCGGGCATTGCCGCGGCCATGGCTGAACAGTGGGGGCCGTTGCTCGGGCAGGTCGATCTGTTTGGACAGGCAGCATGACCGACAAGACGCCACCTGTCGTCGAGCAGGAATATCTCGCCGGGCTGAAGGTCGTCGACATTGGCGATCTTCGCATTGCGCGCGGGATGTCGCGTCGCCCCGTGTCGGCCTGTAATCATCGCCCCTTGGTCTACGACCAGCGAGAACGCCGCATCTGGTGCAAGGATTGCGAGACCGACATCGAGGGCTTCGACGCGTTCCTGCTGATCACCGAGCAGTTCGATCAAGCCGCCAAGAAGATCGAGCGGCAACTCGCCGAGGTGAAAGAGGCGCGCGAGCACAACATCATCCGCATCGCTGCGAAACAGATGGACCAGCACTTCCGGCGCAAGAACATGGTCCCTGCGTGCCCTCATTGCCATCAGGGTATCTTCCCGGAGGATGTTCCGAAGATGGGAACGATCAACAGGGAATGGGAAACGGTGCGCCGCGCCCGGGGCGCCGGTGCGAAAAAAGAGTCAAAGCCATGACCCCCCATAGCATCGCCCGCTGGCCTGCAATGAAAGGAGAGGGAGAGTGACGGCAGAGCGCATTCGCACCGCAGAGGCTGCCCGCCTCACCGGACTTGACCGCCGGACCCTTCAGGAGAAGGCTGCATCCGGCCTAATTCCCGGCGCCCGAAAAGTCTTCGGCCGCTGGACCTACGACCCCGTATTGCTCTCGAAATTAGGACACGCACCTTGCCCGACGAAAAACTCCCGAAAGGCATCTACCGCCGCGGCGACATTCTCTGGGCGCGTTTCAAGGTCAAAGGTGTCGAATATCGCGAAAGCCTACGAACACGTTCTGTCTCAGTCGCGGAAAGGCGCATAACGGCGATCCGCCAGGAGATCGAGAACCGTGTCTATTACGGCGCGGCGGAAGCGGTCGTCTGGCAGCAGGCAGTTGTCGCCTGGGATGCCTGGATCAAGCGGCAGGGTAAGCGCGAGGGCACTGTCCAGCGTTACCTCGTCAGCATCGGCCAGCTTCGCCCGTGGCTTGACGACAAGGATGTGCAGCGGATCGATATCGATCTCGTCCGGCAGATCGTTCGCGACCGCGCCAAGCTGGGCGTGAGCAATGCGACCATCCGCCGCGACCTCACGGCCATGTCGAGTGTGCTGGACTGTGCAATCGATGAAGGCTGGATCTCGGAGAACCCGGCGCATAGCTATGACCGGCGCCGCCTGAAGGAACAGCGCGACCCGATCGAATTGCCGGATCACGTCAGTATCGCGGCGGTGCTCGAAGTCGGAAGCCGGTTCGTAGAGATGGCAGAGTTCGCGCGCGAGACCGGCATGCGTCAGGAGGAAATCGCTTCCCTGACCCACAACCAGGTCGATCGCGTCAGAATGTCGGCCAGCTTGATCCGAACCAAGGGCCGGCGCGCGCGCGAGGTTCCTCTGAGCCACAAGGCGATAGAGATTATCGACCGTCAGCCGCAGTACCTCAGGAGCCCATTCGTGTTCTGGAGAGGCGCTGGGGAGAGGTTCAAAAACGTGGACGCTCAATTCTACTCGACGGTGCGCAGAGTGGCACGCAAGAGGGCACAAGATGACCTGCCGTTCAGGGTGTTTCGCTTTCACGATTTGCGCCACCTTTTCGCGGTGGAATCCCTGAGAAAACAGCGCTGTAGCCTATACGAGTTGCAGCAGATCATGGGGCACGCATCGGTCAAGACGACCGAGCTGTACCTCGACCACCTGAAGCCTAGCGAAAGGCAGGCGGCGATACATGGGGTGTCACATAATGAGGCACGAGAACAGCGGTTTGCAAACGGCGAAAGTGCAGAAAATGTTTGATTTCTGCGGGTTTGCTAGCGATGCTGGAAAAATGATCGGAGACTTAGCAAACCGCTGGTTTCAGCCACTCACCCACGTCTCCGCATGCGGCCTAGGAGGCGCCGTATAACGGGGGTAGGGTGGCTCGGCAAGGGGGTCGTGACTCAGTTTTTCGTACCTGTGGAAATGTTTGCGGAACTCGCGATATTGCGGGGTTCGGCCTGCCGCAAAACCGACTCGCCCTGTCGCCCGTTCATTGCGGGGTCAGGCGCTCTGGATTCTTTAGTGACATGACGCATTGTGCGCCTAGAGCGTAACTGCATTACGAAAATTCGGGATCGCCATTGGAGGGCCACCAGATGTCATTCACCACGCAAATCGCCGCCAGGGGGGCGCCGGTTGGCTTGTCGCGGAAGATCGGCACGGCCGTGGCGGCGATGTTCGTCCTGTTCGCACCGATCGCCCCGGCCATGGCGCAAGTCACCACCGTCGATCCCGACGCGGCGATCGACAGCGATCTCAATTCCGGCTCCGCGGGGACGACTTACGCCCCCCCTGCGGAATCCCAGCCCCCCGTCGATGCGGCCCCCGGCTACCCCGGCAACGGAACACCCGTGGAATCGACCGCGAACGGTTCCGAGTATCGGTCCGAGGCCGCTCCGGCGGCGCCGACAGGCTTGCCGGCGGACAATTCGACCACCTACCGTCAGGACGACCTTATCGGCGCTGCCGAGGGTGTTTTCGGCAAGGGCGCGAAGGGCCTTGCCGGAGTGATCGAAGACCTGCTGAAAAAGCAGGGTGAGCCCAACGGCTATATCATCGGCCGCGAAGGCGGCGGCGCTATCGCCGTCGGGCTGCGATATGGTTCGGGTACGCTCTATCATAAAGTGGAAGGCCAGCAGCCGGTCTACTGGACCGGGCCGTCAATCGGCTTCGACGCCGGCGCCAATGCCGGCAACGCTTTTGTTCTGGTCTACAACCTCTACGACACCGAGGACCTCTATCATCGATTCGGTGCGGGTGAGGGACAGGCCTATCTGGTCGGCGGTTTCACCGTCAGCTATCTTCGCCGCGGCAACGTGGTGCTGATTCCCGTTCGCGCGGGCGCGGGCCTGCGACTGGGCGCCAACATCGGCTACATGAAGTTCACGCACAAGCAGAGCTGGATGCCCTTCTAAACCAGGATTGCATGCTTTTCGGTGGAAGGGGGCGTCGTGTCTGGCGGCGCTTCCCTTGCTTCACGGCGCGCCCACTTGCCGCGATGCGCGCCGCCAGCGCCTGTTTTCAAACAAAGTTTCGCTTTCGTCGGGCCGCAAAGGCGATTGCCACGTTTTTTTCGGTGTTCTCGGCAATTCTCGGTCGATCGGGCATTGCGCGCCGTTCCTGCTCGGTCTAAGGCCCCGCGCGCCATGCTTACGAACCTTCAGCAACAGCCCGCCGACGCGCTTCTCGCGCTCATCAAGCTCCACAACGCAGATCCGCGCGCAGACAAGATCGACCTTGGTGTCGGCGTCTATCGTACGGGCGAAGGCGACACTCCGGTCTTCCGCTCGATCAAAGCGGCGGAAGCGAAGCTCGTCGCCGAGCAGGATTCGAAAGCCTACCTCGGGCCGGAAGGCGACATGGGCTTCGTGGAAGCGTTGATGCCCTATATCTTCGGCAAGGACACCGCCGACATGGGCGGCCGTATCGAAGGTATGCAGACCCCCGGCGGCACCGGCTCGCTGCGTCTGGCGCTCGCCATGGTGAAGCGTGCGGGTTACCAGCGGATCGTCGTCGGCACGCCCAGCTGGCCCAACCATGCCCAGATCTGCGCGGACCTCGGCCTTGACGTGGTGGAGTTCAACCATGCTCTGCCGTCGGGCCAGACCGACATGGACGCCTTGCGCGCGGCACTTGCCGATGCCCGTGAAGGCGACGCCATCCTGCTGCACGGCTGCTGCCACAACCCGACGGGTATCGACTACACTAACGAGCAGTGGGACGAGATCGCCCAGCTCATCGCCGACGCCAAGATCCTGCCGATCCTCGACCTGGCCTATCAGGGCCTGGGCATGGGCATGGAAGAAGACGCCTACGGGCTGCGCCGCGTATTGGTGGCCGTGCCGGAAGCGCTGATCTGCTATTCCTGCGATAAGAACTTCGGGCTCTATCGCGATCGCGTGGGCGCCCTCTACGCCATGGTGGCAGACCCGGCCGATCTGGCCAAAGTCATGTCGAACGGGCACAACCTGGCGCGCGCCAACTGGTCGCAGCCGCCAGATCATGGCGGCGCTGCCGTTCGCCTGATCCTTGAGGACGAAGCGCTGACGGCACAGTGGCTCGCCGAGCTTGACGAGATGCGTGAGCGCATGCGCCAGGTTCGCGCGCGGCTTGCCGCCGCCGGCACCGCCGGTTCGGTGGACATGACGCCGATGGGCGGCCAGAACGGCCTGTTCTCGATCGTGCCCCTGAGCAAGGATCAGGTTCTGTCGATGCGCGAGAAGCACGGCATCTACATGGCCGGTTCGGGACGCATCAACGTCGCTGGCCTGACCATGGGCAATATCGACAAGTTCGTCGCCGCCGTCGCGGACGTCACGGCCTGACAGGAATTCGGGCCGGTTCCTTGAGGGATCGGCCCGCTTCGCTTTTCATGAACAAGACGCCGGCCTCGCGGAATTCACCTGCGGCGCCGGCGTTTTTCGTGTCTCAGCCGCGCAGCGACTGCATGCGCTGGAGGTAGCGCGCCAGGACATCGATTTCCAGGTTAACGCCGTCATCCGCCCCGAGTGCGCCGATCGTGGTCACGTCCGAGGTGTGGGGGATGATGTTCAGCGTGAAATGGCAGCTTCCGTTGGCCTGATCAGAGACTTCGTTGACCGTCAGCGATACGCCGTCCACCGTGATCGATCCCTTGGGGGCGAGATAGGGCGCCAGTTCCTTTGGAGCGGCGATCACGAACCGTTTCGAATCGCCTTCCGGCGTGACGCTGACGATGGTGCCCACGCCATCGACATGGCCGGTAACGATATGGCCGCCCAGTTCGTCACCCAGTTTTAGGGCGGGTTCGAGATTGAGGCTGGTGCCTTCGGCCCAACGGCCTTCGACCGTGCGTGATACGGATTCGGCCGAAATATCAACCGCGAACCAGGCGTCTCCCGCAACGCCGCCCTTGTCCACCACGGTAAGGCAGACGCCCGAGCAGGCGATCGAAGCGCCCATGGCGATGCCGGCGGGATCGAAGGGGCAGGTGATGACCGCGCGCAAGTCGCCGGTCTGGCGGGCTTCGCGGATCTGGCCGATGGCGGTGACGATTCCGGTGAACATGCTTACCTTTCGAGCGGTTGCTCAGATGCGTTTGCGGCCTCGTAGACTTCGAGCGTATCGATGCCAAGCTGCCGCCGTTCGGCCAGGCGCCAGTGGCCATGGGCCTGGGACAGGGCGGACAGGCCGAAGTCGGAAAGAGCGGGGCGGCCGCCAAGCAGGATCGGCGCGCGATAGATCAGCAGCCGGTCGACCAGCCCGGCCCGCAGGAAGGCTGTGGCGGCGCCGGCACCGCCCTCGACGAACAGGTACTGGATGCCGTCCAGACCGGCGATGGCCTCTGGCGAGGGGAGGGCACGCCAACCTTGCGGTGCATCGCCTCTCGTCAGGACGAAGCGTTGCGGACTGCGCCTTTCCAGCCCCGGAAGGCGCACGTCCAGACGCGGCGCGTCCGCGCGCAGGGTGCCGCCACCGACGAGAATGGCATCGGAAAAGGCGCGCATGGCATGCGTATGTGCACGGGCCTCGGGCCCGGTGATCCACTGGCTTTCGCCGCTGGCGAGCGCGATGCAGCCATCGAGCGAGAGCGCCAGCTTGAGCGTGACTTCGGGGCGGCCCAGGCGCCGGGAAACGAGGTAGCCGGAAAGGCTCCGCTCGCAAGCGGCGGACCGGAGGTGGCCGGCCTCGATTCCAGCGGCCCGGATGCGCGATAGACCCGCGCCCGAGGTGCGCGGATCGGGGTCCATGCAGCCGATCACCACCCGCGCCAAGCCGGAGGCACAGACAAGGTCTGCACAGGCCGGGCCGCGTGCGGACTTGTGCGCGCAGGGTTCCAGCGTGACATAGAGCGTAGCGCCGCGCGCCGCCTCTCCGGCAGCGGCGAGCGCTACCGCTTCGGCGTGGGGACGCCCGCCCGGCTGCGTCCAGCCCCGCGCAACGACCTTTCCGTCCTTTACCAGGATCGCGCCGACCCCCGGATTGGGGCGGCTGTCCGGACGCGCCCGCGCTGCCAGCGCGGCAGCGGCGGCAAGCCAGCCAGCGTCGTCCTTCACGGGAGCGGTCGCTCGGCCGTGCCGGTGGGAACCTGGTCGATCTGCGGCAGGGTGCGGCCTTCGGGCAGGCGCGGCTTGCCGATGCGCTCCATCTCGGCCTTCTTGCGCGCGGCTTCCTCGACTTCCGCGTCGCGGGCGATCTTGTCCACGTCCATCCCGGAGTAGCGGCCGATGGTCTTGTAGATGTCCCGCACTTCCTTGTCGCGCTTGGCCTGTTCGGCGGCCCAGGCCTCCTTGCGCTTCTGGTTCTCGATGTTGGAGGCCAGGATCTGTTCTTCGGTACGATGGGCCGGAAGCACGGAAATGTAGACCACCTTGGGTGGCGGATGCGGTCCGCGCGCTTCCTGGGTGGACATCAGGTAGAAGACCGAGAACGTGCAGGCGGCGGACACGGCGGCGATACGCCAGCGGTTGTTGCCCGCCTGCTTCCACACCTCGCGGAAATCCGCGATCATGCCGACGGGATTGACGTCTTTCCAGTATCCGGAACGCTTGAACAGGGCCATGCCGCGCTATGTAGTGGTTTATGTGCGGTTTGGAAATGCGCGCTTCGCATTTTGCCATGCCCGCATGAAGGTGGGCGGACCAATCAACCGAACGGGATATAGAGCGACCGGCCGTTCTCCTTCAGCCAGCGGTTGGCCGAAGGTACGCTGCCTTCGAACAGGCTGCCGAGAAAATCATGAAATGCCGGCGAATGATCGAAATGCACAAGGTGCGCCACTTCGTGCGCCACGACGGAGCGTCGCACCGGATCCGGCGCCATGATCAATCGCCAGTTGATCCTTATCGAGCCGTCGGCTGCGCAACTGCCCCACCGCCGCCGGGCGCTGGACAGCGCCAAGGGCGGCGTGTGCTGCCCGGCCCGGGCGCAATATTCGGCCAGATCCTCGGTAAGCGCGCTACGCGCCTCCGTTTCCAGCCAGCGCTTCAGCCGCGATGCCAGGGAACTCTCCGGGCCGCCGACCAGCAGCGCCCCATCGTCCGGCACGGGGCGGCGGGGCAGGGCCGGGTCGTGACGGACCACGAAGCGATGCCCCCGAAAGTCCAGCGTCTCCCCGTCGCCCAGCGGTGTCGCCTGCGGCAGGGCCTCGATCTGGATCGCCAGCCAGGACTGCTTCGAACGCGCGAATTCCAGCGCATCCTCGGTGCGCGTCCAGCGCGGGATCGAAATCCGGATTTCGCTGCCGTCCGGTGCGAGGCGCATGGTCATGCGCCGGGCCTGGGGCAACCTGCGTATGATCACGGGCACCTGCCGACCGGCAATGTCCAGCACCGGGTCTTCGCGGGGATCGCGGCGCAGCCAGTCCAGCACGGGCTATTCGGTCTCCCAGGGGGCGGGGCCTTCGGGTTCGAGACAGTCCTCGTCGTCTTCGCCATAGGGCCAGACGATGTGGTTCTCCAGCGGTCCCGCCACCGTTTCGCTGATGACCTTTCCCGCCACCGAGATGCCCGCCTTGTGCACGGCCTCGCGATCGCCGCAGACCAGGTAATGCCATTCCGGCAGCGGTTCGCCGTCGGCGCGCAGGCGGTAGGCGCAGCTTGGCGGCAGCCACGAAAGGTTCCCTGCCGACTTCGGAGTGAGCTTCATGCAGTCCGGCACGAACTTGTGGCGGCGCGGATAATCGCTGCATTGCGCGGTCTTGAGGTTGAGCAGCTTGCAGGCGACGTTGGTGTGGTAGATCTCGCCGGTATCGGCGTCCTCCACCTTGTGCAGGCAGCATTGCCCGCACCCGTCGCAGAGCGCTTCCCATTCCCCCCGGTCGAGCGTCTCGATCGGACGCTCCCAGAAAGGCTTTTCGCCGGCAGGCCGACCGGAAGACGGGCCAGAAGAGGCGCGCGCGTTCACTTCACCCACTTCGCCAGTTCGGCGGCTACCGCCTGCGGGCCTTTGTCCACCGGCAGCATGGCGATCGGCTTGCCGTCCGGGTCCATGAGATAGGCGATGCGGCTGTGGTCCATGAGGTAGCCGCCCGGTGTCGGCTCACCCTTCTTGTAGTAGACCGCGAAGGCTGCCGCCGCCTGCTTGACCTGCGCGGGGGTGCCGGTGAGGCCGTAGAGCCGGGGGCCGAACGCCGCGGTCCATTGGCCTACGATTTCGCGATCGTCCCGCTCGGGGTCGATCGTGATGAAGATCGGCTGCACCTTGGCCGCCCGCGCCGGTTCCGCCTTCTCGAACTGCGCGAAGCCGCGCATCATGGCCTGCACGTCCATCGGGCAGGCGTCCGGGCAGAAGGTGTAGCCGAAGTAGACGATCCGCCACTTGCCCTTGAAGCTATCCCAGGTGACGGCCTTGCCATCCTTGTCGCTCAGGGTGAAGGGGCCGCCGATCTGCGCGCCTTCCAGCGGCGGCGCTTCGGCCGCGTTCTGCTGACAGGCAGCAAGCGTTCCGCTCAGCGAAAGGGCGAAGGCGACAAGGGCGATACGGCGGAACAGGTATGTCATGGCGCCGCGCTTCATGCTCTGCTAGAGCCTCCGGTGCAAGGGTGCGATGCCGGAAGGGAAGGGCCGGTCGTCACGGGCATCCTGTCTGTCTGGAGGTAATGAAGGTGTCGAAGACCATGTCCGGGAACGTTTCGCCAAGCTCGCGCGGAATCCTGAAAATGGGCCCTGTCAGGATGGCCCTGGCCGCGCTTGCGGCGGGCCTGATGTTCGCTTCCCCGGCTCATGCCGATTTCTCCGATGGCTACAAGTTCCTGGAATCGGTCAAGAAGAAGGAAGGTGAGAAGGTCGAGCAGGCGCTCATGGACAATGGTCAGATCGTCAATGCCAAGGATGTGACCACGGGCGAGACGGCGCTGCTGATCGTCACCAATCGCCGCGACCTTACCTGGCTGAGCTATCTCATCGGCAAGGGCGCCAACGTCAATGCCGCCGACGATCGCGGACGTACGCCACTTTCCGTCGCGGTCAGCCTCGGCTGGCGGGATGGCGTTTCGCTGCTGCTCGACCATAAGGCGAATCCGAGCACCTCCAACGATGCGGGCGAAACGCCGCTGATCTTTGCGGTTCACCGCAAGGATACCGACATGGTCAAGGCGTTGCTGGAAGCGGGCGCGGATCCCAGCAGGTCGGACAATTCAGGCCGCAGCGCACGCGACTATGCCGCGCAGGAAGCACGCGGCAGCACGCTCGCCAGCCTGCTCGACGACTATGCCAAGAAAAATTCGGGCAAGGGCAAGGCCGTTTACGGCCCGACGTTCTGAGCGCCATGATGCAAGAGGCAGAAACCCTGGAGGCGCTGCGCCGCCAACTCGCACCCGCCATCGCCGATGCGGCCGTTTTCGACGGCTGGACGACGGATGCGGTGCGACAGGCCGCGGAAATGGCCGGTATCGACAAGGATCTCGCGGAATTTGCCTTCCGGGATGGTCAGATGGCGATGATCTCGGCCTGGGTGAGCCATGTCGATCAGGAAATGGAACGCACCACTCCGGCTTCGTCGCTCAAGGGCGTGTCGATCCGCGAACGCATCCGTCGCCTCGTCATGGCGCGGCTGGATGCGGTGGCGGGCCGCGAGGAAGCGTTGAACCGGGCGCTCACCATCATGGCGATGCCGCAGAACCTGCGCGCTTCGTTGCGCCTTGGCTGGCGCAGCGCCGACGCCATGTGGCGGCTCGCCGGCGATACGGCCACCGATTACAACCACTATACCAAGCGCACGATCCTGGGCAGCATCTACGCCGCGACATTGCGGGTCTTAGTGTCCGACAAGAGCGAGGACAAGGCTGAAACCCGCGCTTTCCTCGATCGACGGATCGAAGGCATCATTCGGTTCGAAAAGACCAAGGCGCAGTTCCTGCGTGCGCCGGAGGAACGGATCAGCCTCGTTCGGCTGCTGGGGCGGCTGCGTTATCCGGCGCGGTAGCCCGAGCGGTCGGCAAGGACAGGGACGTCCGGCTCAAGCATGCGAGAGCCGCGCCGTCTTTTCAGCGGCCTTTTTGCAGATGTTTTGTTAGTTATTGCGAACAAGTTGCAATCGATCCGCCGATCTGGCAGCGGAGCGACATGACTCTCGATCTTCTCCCTATCGACCAGCGCGCTCGAATCGTCGCGGTGGACTGGACGGCACTCGTACCCGAAGAAGCCCGTCGCCTTCGCGCACTCGGTCTTGAGGAAGGCGCGACCGTTTCGATTGCGCATCGGGGTGTCGCAGGCGGGCGGGATCCCATTGCGATCGCTATCGGCCGCATGACGATCGCGGTGCGCCGCGCCCATGCCATGGCCATGGAGGTTTCGCCGCTATGAGCCGCCAACGCAAGATCGCCCTTGTCGGCAACCCGAATGCGGGCAAGAGCGCGCTGTTCAACGCGCTGACCGGCGCGCGGCAGAAGATCGCCAATTATCCCGGCGTCACCGTGGAGCGCAAGTCCGGCCGCATGGTCCTTCCCACCGGCGAGCCGGTGGAGATGACCGACCTTCCCGGCGCCTATGGCCTGGATGCGACCAGTCCCGACGAGGAAGTGACGTCGAAGGTCATCGCCGGCAAGTTCGCCGGAGAGGCGGAGCCGGACGTTCTCGTCATCGTGCTGGACGCTTCCAACCTCGAACAGCACCTGGTCTTCGCGCAGGAACTGCTGGCGCTGGGCAAGCCCTCGGTGGTGGCGCTCAACATGGTGGACCTTGCCGAGCGGGACGGACTGGTGCTGGACGCCGCCGTGCTGGAAGAGGAACTCGGCGTGAAGGTGGTGCCCACCGTCGCGGTGCGTCGCCGCGGCCTGGCCGAACTGGGCGAGGCGATCGCATCGGCCGAAAGCCGCCATGCCGGTCCCGGCCTCACCGACCTTGGCCAGACCGAACGCCGCGTCGCCGCCCATGCCATGGCCAATGCCGCGATTCTGTCGGAGTCGAAGCAGCATCGCCTCCACGCGCGGCTAGACCAGATTCTGCTCAACCCCTGGCTGGGGCCGATCATCCTTTTCGCGTTCCTCTTCGTCGTGTTCCAGGCGGTCTTCGCCTGGGCCGCGCCGCTGATGGACGGGCTCGATGCGGGCGCGGGCTGGCTGCACGATACGGTCAAGGCCGCAATGCCGCCGGGTCTGGTGCGCGACCTTCTGACCGACGGCGTGATCTCCGGCGTCGGCTCGGTGGTGGTCTTCCTGCCGCAGATCGTGATCCTCTTCGCCTTCATCCTGGCGATGGAAGCCTCCGGCTACATGGCCCGCGCGGCGTTCCTGATGGATCGATTGATGGCCTATGTCGGGCTCTCGGGGCGCAGCTTCATCCCGCTGCTGTCCAGCTTCGCCTGCGCCATTCCCGGCATCATGGCGACCCGCTCGATCACCGACCCCAAGGACCGCCTGACGACGATCCTGATCGCCCCGCTGATGACCTGTTCGGCGCGATTGCCGGTCTATGCGGTGATCATCGGCGCCTTCATACCGAACACCAACCTCGGCTGGGGTATCGGACTCCAGGGCGTGGTGCTGTTCGGCCTCTATGTCGCCGGTATCGTCGGGGCCATGGTCGTGGCGCTGCTGCTGCGCAGTTCCGTGACCAAGGGCGCGGCTTCGGGCTTCATCATGGAGATGCCGAAGTACCAGATGCCCCGGCTGAAGGACATGGCGATCGGCCTGTGGCAGCGCGCCTGGATCTTTCTGCGCCGCGCCGGTACGATCATCTTCACTGTCACGGTCGTCCTTTGGGTGCTGCTGAACTTCCCGCAAGCACGACCCGGGGAAAGCCAGGTCGATGCCTCGATCGCGGGCAAGCTGGCGAACGGCCTGGCCGTGGTCGTGGAGCCGATCGGTTTCAACCGTGACATGGCGCTGGCACTGATCCCCGCCATGGCCGCGCGCGAAGTGGCGGTTTCCTCGCTGGCGACGACATATGCCGTCGATGCGGGCGACGACGAGGATGCCCAGGCGATGGAACTGGGCGAGCGCCTCAAGGGCCGGTGGACCCTGCCGATGGCGCTGGCGTTTCTTGCCTGGTTCGTCTTCGCGCCACAGTGCATGTCGACGATTGCCGTGACCCGGCGCGAAACCAACGGCTGGAAATGGCCGGTGTTCATGTTGGTCTACCTCTTCGCCATGGCCTACGTGGCGGCGGGCGTGACTTATTGGATAGCGATAAGCGCCGGGCTGTAGTCCCAAGTCTGCACCGCTCTGTGAAAAACGGCCGTCGGCGGACTCGCGCCGGCGGCCGCCATTCGCTACCCCAACCGCCGAGATTCAGAAGAAAGCGATTCCCTCATGGCAGGCAGCGTCAACAAGGTCATCCTGATCGGCAACCTCGGAGCCGATCCCGAAGTGAAGTCGTTCCAGAACGGTGGGCGCATCGCCAACTTGCGCATTGCGACCTCCGAAAACTGGAAAGACCGTGCGACGGGCGAGCGCAAGGAACGCACCGAATGGCACTCCGTGGTGATCCAGTCGGAAGGCCTGGTCGGCGTCGTCGAACGCTTCCTGCGCAAGGGTTCGAAGATTTACATCGAAGGCCAGCTCCGCACCCGCAAGTGGCAGGACCAGAACGGTAACGACCGCTACACCACCGAAGTTTCGGTAGGCGGCGTCGGCGGCGTGCTGACGATGCTGGACGGCGCGCAGGGCGGGGGCCGTGGCGGCTCCGGCGGTGGTGCTGGCGGCTGGAATGAGGGCGGTTCCTCTGGCGGCGGCGACTTCGGCGGCGGTCGATCGGGTGGCGGTGCTCGCAGCGGCGGAGACGATTGGGGACGCACCGGTGGCGCGGCCTCGGGCGGCGCTGCCGGCGGCAGCGACTGGGGCCGTACCGGCGGTAGCAGCAGCGGCGGCGGCTTCGGCGACGATCTCGATGACGATATCCCGTTCTGAGCCTGTCAGGTAAGAACCCGTGAACCAGAAGGGGCGCTTCGCAAGAGCGCCCCTTCTTGCATATGGATGAGGCGCCCGGGTTCGGTAAACAAAGGGATCGATCTCAAGAAGATAGGCGTTGCAGCATAGCGCAAAGCTAGGAGATCGGCCGATTTCGGCATTGTGGCCGATCCACCACAGGTCGGCGGCTATCTGATTTTTGCAACGCAGCAACAGAAACATTGCGTTTGCGAGAGCGTGCTGGAGTCCTTAAGCGCCCGCGCCAACAAGGTCAGGGTAATCAGGGTTTCATAAAATCATGCATCAGCGCCGATTCCGTCACTGCGCCGCCGCCTCGCTGTTCGCGATCGCCTGTGCCACGCCATATGCCGCGCATGCTCAGAGCACCGCTGTCCCGGCTGCCGATGCCACCCCCAGCACCGATATCGTCGTCACGGCGACCCGGCGCGAGGAACGCGCCGTTGACGTGCCGATCGCGGTTTCGTCGCTGAGCGGAGACAAGCTCGCCGCGATCAATTCCAGCGGCCAGGACATCCGTTTCCTGTCCGGCCGCGTGCCCAGTCTGTTGGCGGAATCGTCCTTCGGCCGCACTTTCCCGCGCTTCTATATCCGCGGTCTCGGCAACACCGACTTCTCGTCCGACGCGGCACAGCCCGTCTCGGTGGTCTATGACAACATCGCGCTGGAAAGCCCGTTTCTGAAAGCTTTTCCCGCGTTCGACCTTGAAAACATCGAAGTGCTCAAGGGCCCTCAGGGCACCCTGTTCGGCCGCAATACCCCGGCAGGCGTCATCAAGCTGACTTCCGCCCGGCCGACCGATCACTATACCGGCCACGGCAGCGTTTCGTGGGGCACCTATAACACGATCAACAGCGAGCTGGCGCTCAGCGGGCCGATTACCGACACCCTGCGTTTCCGCGTGGCAGGTAACCTCCAGCACCGCGACGACTGGGTGAAAAACGATTACGCGCAGACGATCAACGAGCGCCGTTTCGACGGCTACGACGATCTCGCCGGTCGTGCGCTGCTGGAATACGACAACGGGCCGCTCAACATTCTCGCCAATGTTCACGCGCGCCACTTGCGCGGTTCGGCGCGCGTCTTCCGTGGCAACTCGATCAAGCCGGGCACCAACGACTTCGTCGATGGCTTCGACGTCGAGCACACCGCGCAGAACGGTTCGAACCCGCAGCGCCTCGACGGTTGGGGCGCCAATGTCCAGGCCAGCTACGACTTCGACGGCATCGGCACCCTGTTCTCGGTGACGGGTTGGGAGAAGGTCAACGTCTTCTCGCGCGGCGACACGGACGGCAGCTATCCCGCCGCCGTGCCGTTCTCGGTCGAGACCGGCAGCAAGGCCCGCCCGCGCGAATTCACGCAGGAACTGCGCTTCGCTTCGGAGAAGTTCGGCGATGTCAGCTTCCAGGCCGGTGCCTATTACTTCAACCAGAACCTCAACACCGAAGCGGTGAGCTGGAACGAGACCAACGTCCGCACTGACGGCAACACCGCGCATCTCGACAACGAGACTTACGCGGTGTTCGGCTCCGTCGAATATACCCCGATCGATCAGTTGATCCTGCGCGGCGGCCTGCGCTGGTCGCATGACCGCAAGTACAGCGTCCTCAACGATGTCGACGGCGCCCTGCTGTCGGACGGTCGTGCCAAGGGTTCGAAGGTATCGTGGGACGCCAGCGCGACTTACAAGCTTGACGACGATCACTCGCTCTATGCCCGCGCCGCATCGGGCTATCTCGGTGCTTCGCTGAAGAACGATGTCGTCGCCGGTGTCGCCACCGAAGCCAAGCCGCAGACGACCACTTCGTTCGAAGTCGGTTTCAAGGGCGAAGAGCACGGCCTCGTCAGCTATTCGGCCGACGTGTTCTACATGAACACCCGCAATATCCAGCTGACCGCCGTGGGCGGCGCTTCCAACACCACCACGCTGATCAATGCCCGCAAGGCGATTGGCTGGGGCGTGGAGAGCGAAGTGACGCTCACGCCGGTCGAGGGCCTCGTGCTGACGGCGGGCGGCAGCTACAACTTCACCAAGCTAAAGGACCAGAACCTGGTGGTCGCGCCCTGCTCGGGCGGCTGCACCGTTCTCGACCCCATCGTGGCGGGCACTCCGTTCGTCTCGATCGACGGCAATCGCCTGCCGCAGGCACCGCGCTGGATCGCCAACTGGACGGCCAGCTACACCGTGCCGATCAGCGCGAACCAGGAAGTCTTCGCCTATACCGACTGGGCCTATCGCAGCGCGGTGAACCTGTTCCTCTACGATTCGGTGGAGTTCACCGGCAAGGCCTCGCTCGAAGGCGGCCTGCGGGCGGGCTGGCGCGACAATGCCATGGGCGTGGAAGTGGCCGCTTTCGCGCGCAACATCACCAACCAGATCCGCATCGTCGGTGCCATCGACTTCAACAACCTGACCAGCATGGTCAACGAGCCGCGCATCATCGGCGGTGAGGTGAAGTTCCACTTCTGATCGATGTCCCAGGGGCGCCCGGCTCAAGGCCGGGCGCCTTTGGTCCCTATGGCGCAACGGCTTCGGCGTGGACGACATAGCGCCACGGACCGCGCCGGATCGCGTCGAACGGGAAGCAGGTCACCAGATCGAGCCGCTCCCCTGCATCGACATCCGCTACCGCATATCCATCCCATCGCACCACTTCCGCGCCGGTCACCCGGTAGTGCCGTTCCGTGCCTTCGCGGGTCTGGACGAAAACGAGATCGCCTTTCCTCAAGTCCTTCAGGAAGCGGAAATGCGTGTCGCGGTGGGCGGCTATCACGGCGGTTCCCGAACGTCCCAGCGTGCCGCCGCCGGGCAGGAGCGTCGGCCCGAAAGCCAGGGCCTGGCCCGAACCGCCGTCGAGCACCGTGCGCGAGAGATCAAGCGTCGGCACCACCAAGCGGGCGACCGGCGTCATGTCCGCCCATGGCCAGGGCTTGCGAGGAGCATGATCGATGCGGCTCCGTTCGAAGGCCCGGTCGAGCAGGACTTGCGCCACGGCCGCCTTCGCCGGGATGTAGAGCCCGCGCATGACCTCCACCAGCCCGGCGAGGCACAGGGCCAGCAGCATCAGCATGAGCAGCCCGCGTATCGGCGCGACCCTCCCGATGCGTGCCGGCACCACCACCCGGTTCATGCCGCCCTCCGGCGCAGCAGCGCAAGGCCGGTCAGGCCTGCCAGCATCAGGGCAAGCCCCTTGCCGATCAGGCCCAGGAAGCCGGTGGCCGTCTGCGGCAATTCCAGCGCCTGAGCCTGCATGGCGGCCAGGTCTCCCGATCCGTCCTTCGGCGCGGCCTGGACGGCATCTTGTCCGAACAGAAGGTCGAAATCCCAGCCTGCGGGAAGGTTGATCGGCAATTCCTCGCGGCTCAGGCGCGCTCCGGCCGGGCGAGATGGCGTCTCGTCGACTGCGACGAGACTGGTGCGGCTGGTGACGATGCCGCTCTCCATGCCGATCCGTTCGACTTCGGCATCGGCGCGTGGGTCCTCCAGCTTGCCCAGTGCGCGATCGGCTTCGACATCGGTGATGCGGCGGCGCGCCCAAAGCTTTTCGATGGCGGGGCTGGGCAGGGCGGCGGCAAGATCGACCCGACGCTCCCACGGCCGATCGCCGATCCTGCCGCTGACGGTCAGGGTTCCCGTCAGCTTGTCGGCGCGGCCGACCAGCACCAGCGGCCTACCGGCATAGACGTCCGGTAGGCGCGAGGGAGTGAGGTCCAGCGCGCCGCCCTCGACCCGCACGGAAAGGTCGCGGACGGCGGGATGGCTGAGCACGTCCAGCAAGGGCATCATCTTTGCCGCAACCTCGCCGGGCGCGCCGACATGGGTGTAGACACCGCCACCGATCGTCGACATCCGTTCCATCAGGAAGTCGTTCGGCGCGGAGCCGATGCCGACCATGAAGACATGGCTGCGGCCGCCGTCGGCGCCGATCGCCGCCATCATCTCGCGCTCGTTGGAAATGGCGCCGTCGGTGAGGAACACGATCTGGCGCAGGATATCCGGATCGTTGCCGCCGCCGGTTCCGGCATCTTCCAGCGCTGCCTGGAGAGCGGGAAGCATCTCGGTGCCGCCCTGCGCTTCCAGCGATTGCGCGAAGCGGGTGGCCAGGGCCACCTGATCGGGCGTGGCGGCGACGCTGTGCTCGAACAGGCGGGTCATCGTATCGTCGAAGCGGATGACGTTGAAGTGATCCTGCGGGCGCAGGGTGCCGAGCGCATGGACGAGGCTGGCCTTGGCTTCCTCCATCGAGGCGCCGCCCATCGATCCGCTGTTGTCGATCACGAATACCATCTCGCGCGGCGGGCGGGGCAGGCCGTCTAGATTGGCGGGCGGGGCTATGGAGGCCATGACATAGTCTCCCGAAGCGGTCTTCTGGGCGAACAGGCCGAGCGTGGGGTCTGCCGAAGCGGAGCGCCATTCGAGCACGAAGTCGCGATCCGCAGGCACGGTGGCCTCGGCAAGGCGGACGGTGCGGTTATCGTTCGGACCCGCGACGTCGATCTTGTGATAGCGGCTGATCAGGTTGGCGACGTCGAACCCCGGGGATAGGTGGACGGAGATCGACGTGGGGTTCTGGTTCGGACCCAGAGCGGGATCGAGGACCGGCGCGGCGGTGACAGCCCTGGCGTCGTCCGCCGCAGCGGAGGAGGTCAGCGTATGCGGCGGCGTGTAGCGCGGCCCGACCACCAGCGGCAGGCGTAGCGAGAAGGTGCCGTTCGCCTGGGCGACCGGGGCTTGATACTCGATCGAGATCAGCACCGTCTCGCCGGGGCCGACGTTGGCGACCGAAGTGCTGAACATGTTCGGGCGCTGCTGCTCCACAAGCCCTGCTTTGCGGCCGCTGCTCCGGGCGGCTTCGTAAGCCGCGCGGGCCTTTTCGCGGGGCTGGATGCGGCCGACGATGACCCGCTGCCCCACGACCATTTTCAGCGAATCCACCGCGCCGTCCTGTGGCAGGGGATAGAGATAGCTCGCTTCCATCCAGCGATCCGAGGTGTTGCGAAAGGCCTGCGTAACCCGCACGCGGGCGATCTGGCCGGTAACGGTCACGTCCATGTCGGTGCCCAGGCGCACGGCGGGGAGGCTGTGTGCGACCCCTTGACCGCGCAGCAGCAGCGTGCCGGTGGCCAATTCCTGTTCCGAGGATGATCCCTGAGCGGTTCCCTCGGCCACGGCGGCGGTCGATTGGATGGCGATCGCCACCGGGGCTGCAAGGACGAGCATGGCGGCGGGGATCAGTGCGTGACGAAAGGCGCGGCGGTTTGCGGAAGATTGCGGCATGGCGAAGCTCCATCTGGCTTGGAGCCCTTTCCTTATGCGCCGGGCTTACCGCACAGCCACGAGCAGTTTCGGCCGGTTCCGGCAACGCCTGTGCGGGATTGCGCAAAGCGATGCGGGTATTGACGTGATGTGCGCAATTGTGCGGAAAGGTGCGCAGTATGACTACGACCGCTACCGACCCTGTCGATGCCGCTGCCGATTCGGCCGAACTCGCCCGCCTGGTGCGCGAGGAGATCGCGCGCCGTCGCATATCCCGACAGGCCTTGGCAGACATGGCGCGTATCAGCTTGTCTACGCTGGAAAAGGCTTTGGCGGGCAAGCGTTCCTTCACGCTGGCGACATTGCTGCGGATCGAAGACGCCCTGGGCGTCAGCTTGCGTCCAGGGGCCGAGGGCCAGGCGGCCCCAGCGATGGCCGGACCCATCGTGCCCGACGTGGCGCCCGACACCATGGGCGCCTATGCGCGCTCGGCGGTGACATGGCTGGAAGGCCGCTACCTCACTCTGCGGCCCAGCTTCGGCACGCCGGGCGGGCTGTTCGCCTATCTCACCACCGTTTGCTGGATGCCGGAAAAGGGATGTCTGGGATTTGCGGAATCCGGCCGCTCGGATTCCCGGTTCGAACAGGCGGGGCATGTTTCCATGCCCAATCTCTCAGGCCACATATATCTCGTCACCAACGAGCAGGGACAGTACCGCCTGGCCATTCTTTCACGCCCGACGATCGAAGGGCAGATGTTCGGTATCCTGACCACTTTGGAAGTGGGCAGCGGGTCGCAACTCGTTCCTGCCGCGGCGCCGATCGCCTTGCGCAAGCTGGTCGATGGCGAGAGTGTCGAACTAGGGCTCGTCACTGCCGACATGGGGCATTTCAGCATCTACAGCGAGATGTTGGGCCGTGCGACCGGGGGCGACTTCGCGCGGCTGCACCTGCCGTCATGATCCTGGACTTTTGCCGCTTGGTTGCCGGTCAGCGCCAGAAGCGCTTGGCATCGACGAACGCATCGTAGGCTTCGGCAGCCGATTCCAGAAGACCGGCCTTGCGATCCCCGGCGACGATCCCCGCTGCCTGCGGTGAGCCTTCGAGGCCTAGCTTCGCCAGAAGTTCAGGCGCGCCCACCAGATCGTTGAGGGCACCCAGACCGTCCTGCAACTCCTCAAGCGCGGAGATGAAGCGCTTGCGGCGCCGCCTCTCGCGCTTGTCGGGGAACAGGCCCGCGAAGAAGTCCGTTGCGTAACGCATCTTCTTGGCCGTCTTTCGAACTTCATGGCGGGCATGGTCGTCGAGTTTTTCCATTCTCCGGCCACCCTTCTTCACCTTGCGGCGGAACCGCTCGAGCACCCCGGTGGCGAACTCGCGGGCCGGCGTTTCGCGGATGTCCTGCGTTTCCGCATTCGAAAGCCACGCACCTACGGCGATCCACTCGGCAAGGTTGAGCATCAGCCTGCGCGCATGGAGCGAATCCAGCGCCGCGATCGCGCCGTCATAAGCGTCGTCCCGCGCCGAGAGGATACGGTCGAGCAGGGGGCCGGATTCCACTTGCCCGGCAAGTACGTCGAGATCCCGCGCCTTGCCCAATTCGGTGGCCAACCAGCGCAGTTCGTCGTTGAACCGGCGGCGCGCTTTCTCGTCGAAGAGGGGCTTGAACAAGGTCAGTGCGGAACGCAGGCGGCGGATGGCGACGCGCAACTGGTGCAGCGCCGCTTCATCGCGATGGTCCAGAACCAGCGGTTCGTTGAGCCGGAAATGGCGCAGGCACGCCGTTGCAACCGTCTGGAAGGCGCTTGCGGCGGTCTGGTCCTTGCCCAGTTTCACGCGTTCGGCCTTGAAGGCGGAGGGTGCGGGGCCGAGCAGGCGATAGCCGCGTTCCGCCTTGCTCGATACGCCGATGCGCACCGGCACGATTTCGTCTATCCGCCGCGCCAGTGCGAAGAGCGCGGCGGCATGGCCGCGCTTCAGTTCCAGCTCGACTTCGCAAATCGGCATTTCGCGTTCTGCGGCCAGAATGCGGCCCCGGTCCAGCGCGATCTCGATGCCGTCCTGAAGCCAGAGGTGCCTCTCGTTCTCGACGGTGAACATCGGCGCGATCGCTGCCGTTTTCTTGCCCAGCAGGGCGGGAATGGGCGTGGCATGATCGATGACCGGTTCGTCGGTGGTGACGGAGCGCTCCCATTCCGGTCGGATGAACATCCCGGCAGCGGAACCGTCCGCCTTGACGGTCTGCACCCGCTTCTCGCCTTCGCGCCGAATGCGAAGCGAAAGGCCTTCGCTGGCCAGGTCATGATCCGGCGTGTCGAAGTAGATGGCGTGTTGCGGCACCACGATGGGATCGCCTTTGAGCAGTCCGGATTTTTCAAGACGATCTGCACTGTCCGTCGCGAGTTCCAGCTTCAGTTCGGCTTCCTCGTTCGGGACGGCCGTCATGACGTGATCTCCATTCTGTTCGACAAGACGGGTAGGCGTTGCCGATCCGTGGTCTCAATAAGATAAATGCACCAGAACCCCGAACGTTCGCCTTGCCGGTTCGGGATTACCGGAATGCTACAAAGGCCGGCCTTTTCGGGCCATCGAAGCGCGCTCCTTCACCTCATTCGTGCGCGAACGATTCCGGTCGATTGAGTTCCACGAAAAAATTCATCGGGGCCATTGAAATCAGATAGCTACCTTGTGCACATAACGCTCCTGCGAATCATTAGCAGTAGGACGGAACCTCAATGATCTTCTCCCCACGGCGCTCCTTGCTTTGCGCGCTGAAACAGACGTCTGCCCTCGGTGCCGTCGCGATGTTCTGTGCCGCGATCCAGGCCCATGCCGCGCAGGATACCACTGCCGGACCCGAAGATGCCGGCAAGCTCGGCTCGGTGCGTGTCGAGGACACGGCTATCGGCGATCAGCGGGAGGGCGTCGATCGCAATGCGGCCGGAAAGCCCGCCGTGCTCACCACCAGCACGACGGCGGACACCCTGCGGGAGCGCATGGTCGACAATATCGCCGAATATGCGCGTCGCGTGGATGCCGGGGTAAACTTCAGCAGCAGCAACCAGAGCATCAACATTCGCGGCCTCGACGCCAACCGCGTGCTGACGACCGTGGACGGCATCCGCCTGCCGTGGATGAACGATGGCGCACGCGGCGTGCAGGGCGGTGTGGCTGCCTTCGATTTCAACTCGCTCAGTGCTATCGACGTAGTGAAGAGCAGCGATTCCAGTTATTTCGGCCAGGGTGCGCTAGGCGGCGTGTTCGCGGTGCGAACGCTCGATCCCGAGGATCTGCTGACCGGGGGCAAGAAGCAGGGCGCGCTCGGAAAGGTCACTTACGATAGCACCAGCGACAGCGTCTACCTCAACCAGGCGGCGGCGTTTCGCACGGGAGATACGCTCGTCCTGATCCAGGGCGGTTACCAGAACGGCCATGAGGTGGAGAACCAGGGGACGGTCTACGGCACGGGTACGAGCCGAACCGCGCGAAATCCCGCCTCCTACGATCAGGGCAACCTGCTGCTGAAGGTCCACCAATACCTCGGCGGAGGACACCGGATCGGCCTTACTGGCGAGAAATTCAAGCGCAGCTATGACGAAGACACGCTGACCAGCGTCAACGCTACCTACCGGACTTACTCCACGCTGGAGCAGAACAAGCGCAAGCGTATTGCCGGCACTTACGACTATCAGGCGGAAGACGACGGGTTCGTGCAGGAGGCCCATCTCGTCGGCTACTGGCAGCGGCTGAACCTGCGCACTTACACGCAGGCCATGCGCATTACGCGGCCCGCCGGGCAGTTCGATCGCGACAGCGACCTTCAGAACGAATCCTGGGGCGCGAACGGCTCCATCATAGGGCGAGCCGCCACAGGAGCGGTGGAGCACGAGATCAGCCTTGGCGGAGAGTTCTTCGCCACCAAGACCCAGCAATACGCCGCCGGCGTGGATAATTGCACGCCGGCGATCGCATCCTGCTCGTTCCTGCATGTGAACCAGTCCGACATGCCCGACGTGAAGAGCCTGGACCTGGGCCTGTTCATACAGGACCGGATGAGCTTCGGCGCCTTGCACCTGACGCCGGGTCTGCGCTTCGACTGGTATCGCCGTCGCCCGCAGGATACGCCGGGCTACACGGCCAATCCGACTGACGAAGGGTTGCACAGGCGGTCGAGCGATTCCCAGTTTTCGCCGAAAATCCTGGCAGAGTACGATATCGTTCCCGGCCTGACCGCCTATGGCCAATATGCGCAGGCCTTCCGCGCGCCTTCGGCCACCGAACTCTATCTCACCTATGGCGGGCCCGGTACCTATCTCAATATCGGCAATCCCGACCTCAAGCCGGAGACGAGCAAGGGTTACGAGGTCGGACTGAAGTTCGGTGACGCCAAGCGCGGCGCCAAGGTGAGCTTCTACGACAACTACTACCGCAACTTCATCGACAACGTCAGTACGACAGCCGCCGAAGCGGGCGTCACTGGCTCCTATCCCTTCGGCATAACCACCTACGCCAACCGCAACCGCGTTCGTATCTATGGCGTCGAAGCCAGCGCGCAGTGGGCGCTGACCGATAACTGGCGCGTCTGGGGATCGATCGCCTACGCCAACGGCAAGGACACCGAGCAGGATATCCACCTCAACTCGATCCCGCCCCTGCGCGGCATCGCCGGTTTCGGCTACAGCCAGTCCCGCTTCGGCGCCGACCTGTCCGCCACGGTTGCCGCGAAGCGAAACAAGGTCGAAAATCCCGCTTCCTCGACCAACAAGACGCCGGGTTACGGGATCGTCGATTTCACGGCCTGGGTGAAGCCCGGCCTGTTCGAAGGCCTGCGTCTTCAGGGCGGCGTATACAACATCCTCGACAAGACCTATTACAACGCGCTGGACATTTCGGACAGCGCCACGGCCTCGCAGAGCTACTACAGCCAGCCGGGGCGGACCTACAAGGCGTCGATGATACTGGCGTTCTGATCTGCGGGAGCATTTTGACCTGCGGCTTTTTGGGGGGCGTGTGAGGCGGGGCAGGCCTCACACAGTCCCCCCGCGAACAATGGAAGAAGGATAATCCATGGATACGGCACTTCAGAACCATGCTGAAACCGCCCACTCCGAAACGAGCCGCGCCAAGCGCCTCAAGGCTGCCACCACGGAGACGCACGATCGGCTGGACAAGCGGATCATGGCCGGGCAACCGTTCGCTTCCGTTGCGAACTACGGCCGCTTTCTGGCCGTGCAGCACCAGTTCCACCGCGATATCGACGCGCTTTACGATAATGCGGCGTTGTCGGCGCTCCTGCCCGATCTCGCCGATCGTCGCCGCTTCGGGCAGATCGGACAGGACATGAAGGATCTTGCGCTGGACCTGCCGCAGCCGGACGAAGATCCCCGGTTCGTGGCGGATGCAGTGGATGACGCAGTTGATCTGGCGACGGCGCTGGGATGGCTCTATGTCGCTGAGGGCTCGAATCTGGGTGCGGCGTTTCTGTTCAAGATCGCGAAGGCGCTCGGTCTCGACGAAAACCACGGCGCCCGCCATCTCGCCGGGCATCCCGACGGCCGCGCGCAGCACTGGCGCTCGTTCACGGGTGCGCTCGACGGCGTCACGCTGGACGCGGCCGAGGAAGCGCGGGTGGTCGATGGCGCCAATGCCGCCTTCAGGCGCGTTCATGCGCTGGTCGAGCAGCAATACGGCTGAGCGGCTTCAGGGTTGCATCAGCAGCCGGCTGACGCTCTTCGAAATGAACGGAAGGCTGGCGGTACGCAGGGCGGCGTGCCGTGCGAGGTGCGCTGCCGGGTGCTCGGCGGTATAAAGACCGACGATGGCGTTGGTCGCGGTGTAGATCGGCCGGCTGGCGAGGCGATGCGCTGCTTCGTACCGGCGGAGCAGCGACGACGCGCCGATGTCTCGGTCCCTTGCCGCCGCCTCGCGGATGAGACCGGCCAGAGTGCAGGCGCTGGTCAGTCCCAGATTGAAGCCATGTGCCGTCACCGGGTGCATACCTACCGCCGCATCGCCGATCAGCGCCGCGCGAGATGCCGCGAAATGGCGCGCATAAGTCGTTGCCAGCGGATAGACATGGGGCTGCCCGATCACATTCATCCGGCCCAGGCGTCCTTGATAGCGACGGGTCAGCTCCGCCCCCAGCGCCTCGTGATCGAGGGCAGCGAGCCGGTCTATCTCGGCTAACGACAGCGTGAGGACGGCAGAGGATTGGCGGTCGTTCAGCGGCAGCATGGCGATCGTCTGGCCATGGTCGAACCATTCGGTGGCGATGCCGTCATGATCGCGATCATGCGCTACCCGGCAGACCAGCATCGCCCGGCCGAGCCGGTTCACTTCGGCGCCGATGCCCAGTTGCTGACGGACGAACGAGAAGCGAGAGTCTGCACCGACCACGAGCCGTGCCTGCAGCGCTTCGCCGTCATCCAGGCGGACGACCGCCCGGTGCGGGCCGCGCTCGATGGAATGGACGGCGCGGCCGCCGAGGATATCGACCCCGGCAAGGCCGTCCACCACTTCGAACAGGGCCTGGCGGATGAGGTGGTTCGAGACCAGATGGCCCAGCCGCTCCGCATGGCCCGCCCCGAAGGAAAGCGCGAAGGCGGATTTTCCATTCAGGACACGCGCTTCCCGCAAGGGCGCGATGCCTTGCGCGTCGATGCGATGCCAGGCGCCAAGTTCGCGCAATTCGCGAACAGAGCGCTGCGTCAACGCGATTTCCCGCCCGTCCGGCAAGGGGCGGGCGAGAGCGTCCAACGGCTGCCGTTCCACCACGGCTACGCGCAGGTCCGTGCCCGCCAGGGCGGCGGCGAAGGCAAGGCCTGCCGGGCCTGCTCCCACCACTACAACGTCATGCGTCATCGTCGCTCTTTCCATCTTGCTGCCGGGCCGATCATGCACGCCTGCTCTCATCGGCGACATGATTCAGGTCAATCCAGGGTCAGGCAGCCTCGCGCCGGGGGGCCGACGGCTTGCCTGCGGCATGGCCGGAAATCTCCGCGCCGGCATCGGGGGCGAAGCGCAAGTTCCAGAAGGTGGCGGTCAATGAAATCGCGGTAACCACCCAGAAGGCCACCGAGAAGTCCATGAGGGCAGGCGCCTCGCGTCCATTTGCCGTCATGGCGAGATGGAGGCCGAGGGCACCCACGCAGATGCCCAGGGACAGCATCAGCTGCTGGAAGGTGGAGTAGAACGCGGTCGCGCGGCTCATCTGCTTCTTGTCGATGCCGTCGTAGGCGATGGTGTTGTAGGCGGTGAACTGGAACGACATGAAGAAGCCGGAGAGCCCCAGTACGCAGAACATCGCCCAGACCGGCCAGCCGGGACCGAACAGGCCGCAGACGGCATATCCGAAAGTGGCGATGACGCCGTTCCACACCAGGGCCTTCCGGAATCCGAACCGGCGCAGCACGCGCGGCGCGAAGCTCTTCATGGCGAGCGATCCGATCGCAGTGGCCACGGTTATGGTCCCGCTGCGGGCCGCCGAGAAACCGAAGCCCACCTGCATCATCAACGGCAGGAGGAATGGCTGCGCCCCCTGGGTAATGCGGGTGATCGACCCGGCGATGACCGAAAGCCGGAAGGTGTCGTCATGCAAAAGGGATAGATCGAGAATGGCGTTATCGCGCTTGCGGGCGTGAAGCACGTAGAGCGTTCCCGTGACCAGCCCCACGCCGATCAGAACCGCGGCGAGGGCGCCTTCGTTGGGGCGGCTGACCATCTCGAAGCCGAACAACAGGCAACCCAGCGACAGGCCGCTCAGCACGAAGCCGGGCGTGTCGAACCGGGCGGGCTCGTCCTCGCGGATGTTGGCGATGAAACGCCCCACCAGATAGAAGCCCAGCACGCCCATCGGCAGGTTGATGTAAAAGATCCAGCGCCAGTCGAGATAAGTGACGATGAGGCCGCCCAATGGCGGGCCGATGATCGGGCCGATGAGGGCCGGCACCAGCAGCCAGGACATGGCGTTGACCATGTCCTGCTTGGCCACCGATCGCAGCAGCACCAATCGGCCGACCGGGATCATCATCGCTCCCCCCACGCCCTGGACGAAGCGGGAAACGACCATCATCTCCAGCGTTCGCGACTGACCGCAGGCAAGACTTCCCAGCACGAAAAGGAGAATTGCCGCCCTGAACACCGTGCGCGAACCGTAACGGTCGGCAATCGTGCCGGAGGCCGGAATGAACACGGCCAGCGCCAGGAGATAAGAGGTCAAGGCGACGCTCATTTCCTGTGGGCGGACGCCGAAATCGCGCGCCATGGTCGGCAATGCGGTGGCGAGCACCGTGGAATCCACGAACTCCATGAAGAGGGCCGAGGCGATGATCAACGCCACCAGCCGATAATTCGCTCCCGAAGCCTCCGGGCCTTCGTCGCGCGTTTTCGCGAGTGCGCCGGCGGCGGGCACGATGCCGTCGCGAACTTCCGCATTGACCGAGGCAACGCCGCGACGGCGCGGCCTCAGCATGGGGCCTGCGAGCTTCGAGGGGGGAGTGACATGGGCAACTTTCGAACTAGCGGACTGAAAAATCCTCTCCGCCGAACTGGCCGTCCATCTGTCACGCGGGCGTGCCGATGAGGGTCATATAGGCCGCCGGCCGGAAAATGTAACCCGCTCTTCCGCGCCGGGTATGGTTTCACGGAATGAGCGAGCGTTATTCTATAAATTACGTCATAACATGATGTTAGTCATCGATCTTCCCAAACGGCAGGAGCTTTCGTGAAAGCCGAGCGGCTGTCTTTCCGTCATTTGCGCGCAAAGCCGGCAATATTGTCAGCGCGGCGCGTTTCATCTGCGCGTCGAGAGGCGTCGGAGCAGGAGCGGTGGCGGCGGTTTCGGCTAGTCGTCGGGCCTGTGCGACCTGGCCCTGGTCCTTGCGGATGCGCATCATCGCTGCCAGCCCGGCATAGAACGCCCGGTTTCCGCCCAGCGCGACGGCCTTGGTCAGCGCGGCTTCGCCGGCGTCGGCCCTAGCGCCGATCACGGTGCGCGCCACCAAGCCGCCCAATTGGTCGATCGCATCGAGATGCCAACCGGCGAGGACCATCTGCGCCTCGGCATCGCGCGGATTTTGGGAGGCAAGACGCTGGAACACCCCTAGCGAGGCCTTTGCATCGGTGCGGTTGCGTGTGAGCTTTCCGCGATAACCCATTGCAATACCACGCTGAAGCGTAGCCTCTCGATCGCCGGGTTGGGCGGTCAGTATCCGGTCGGATTCGGCTATCGCCTGGTTTATGAGCGACAGCGCCTTTTTCTTGTCCGAGGTCTGGAAAGCAGCGGTGGTCAGGAGTTCGCGGGGCGTATCGGCCAAGGCGACAGGGGCAGCGGCAACGACGACCATTGCGCTCGCGGCAAACATCATGGAACGGAACACATGCTCTCCTGACAGGGCCTTCGGGACGGCAGCATGGCCGATGGCGCCGGGCAAGACCAGTGGAGATATGTTTCCCGTTCTCAGCCTAGGGTGAGTGGGGATTCAGCCCAGGCGGGCCTGCGAACGGCGGCCTTTCGCGCTTCCGGTGCTCACGTACATGAAGTACGCTGCGCTCCGGTTCGCAAAAGCCCACCATTCTCGGCTCCACCTGAACTGAACCCCCACACACCCTAGGGCAAGGCGCTGGACGGTTGCGTTTCTATGAGCTTGACCCCGTTGCGCTCACAGGCGCCGCGCAATGCGGGATCGTCGATCCGGTCGCAGACGAGGAAGTCGATCGCTTCCATCCCGCAGACCCTGACAGGGGCCGAGCGCCCGACTTTGGAGGAATCGGCAACGAGGATCACCTTGCGCGCGTTGCGGATGATCGTTTGCGAAACTTCGACTTCGTCTATGGCGAAATCCAGCAGGCTGCCATCGCTGTCCAACGCGGAAATGCCGATCAGGGCATAGTCCACGCGGAAGTTCTCGATGAAGCGCATCGCAAGGGCGCCGACGACCGCTCGGTCACCTGTCCGCACTTTCCCGCCGACGCTGACAAGCTCCAGCGCCGGGTGGTTCGAAAGGGTGTCGATGACGTTCAGGTTGTTGGAGATCACCATCAGATTGCGGTGATGCGCGAAGTTTGCGGCTACGGCTTCCGTCGTCGTGCCGATGTTGACGAAGAGCGAGGCGCCGTCCGGGATCAGCGCGGCGGCGGCGGCGCCGATCCGGGCCTTGGCGGCCGAAGCAACATCGCGGCGCTCGTCGTAGGCCAGGTTGTCCACCCCCGAAGTGACGAGCGCGCCGCCATGCACACGCGAGAGCAGCGACTGCCCGGCAAGCACGTTCAGATCCTTGCGGATCGTTTGCGGCGTAACGCCGAGCCGCTCGGCAAGGTCATCCACGCTGACGCTGCCGGCACCGCGTGCGATCTCCAATATATGGGCGCGGCGCCGGGCCACGATATCGCCGTTGGTCTCTGCCGTTGCGTCGATCATATTCGCGTCCCGTCCCCGTAGTGCCGTCGGTTGGGCCTTTTGGCCCGCGATGCCGTGCTTATCAATTGCGAGAAAGCCAGGCATCGATGGCCTCGGCCGTATCGGGTGGGACGTGAAGTCCCAGCTTGCTGCGCCGGAACAGGATATCCTCCCCAGTGCGGGCCCATTCCGCGTCCACGAGATACTCGATCTCGCGGGCATGGAGGCCGCCGCCGAAGTCTCGACCGAGGTCTGCCGTGGTGTGCGCTTCGCCCAGGATGTCGATGGCGCGAGTACCATAGGCGCGGGAGAGACGGCGCAGGAGTTCGGCCGGCATCTGCGGATAACCGGCGACCAGTTCCACGACGAACCTTTCGAAGTCGCCATCCGCAATGTCGCCGCCCGGCAGCACCGCGCCTGCCGTCCAGGGCATGGTCACTTGCGGAAACAGCTGTGCGATGTGTTCCATGGCGTGCTCCGCCAGCTTGCGAAAGGTGGTGATCTTGCCTCCGAATATCGACAGCATCGGCGCCTGCCGATCGTCGCCCTGTTCGAAATCGAGCACGTAGTCGCGCGTAACCGCCGAAGCGTTGGCCGCATGATCGTCATAGAGCGGACGAATGCCGGCATAGCTCCAGACGATGTCGGCCGGGCTCACCTGACGCTCGAAGTAGCGATTGGCGGTCTCGCACAAGTAGTCGATCTCGCCGGTACTGATCGTGGCTTTGCCCGGCGCCTCGTTCCAGGGCTCGTCGGTGGTGCCGATCAGGGTGAATTCGCGCTCGTAGGGGATGGCGAAGACGATCCGGCGATCTGGGTTCTGCAACATGAAGGCGTGATCGCCGGGATAGAGCCGCGGGACGACGATGTGGCTGCCTTTGACGAGCCGCACGCCGCGGTCGTCCCTGGCGCGTCCGATCTGGCGCAGCA
>NZ_DAMDBA010000032.1:0-23152 GCF_032093395.1 Novosphingobium sp. | reverse complement strand
GCGCAGCAGGTCTGCGACCCAAGGCCCGGCTGCGTTGACCAGCATGCGCGCCTGGACCTGGCGAGGGCCCTTGTCTCCTACTATCGTGGCGATCCAGCCGCCGTTTTCGCTTGCTGCGTCGGTCAGTCTGGTGCGGGTTTCGATCCGGGCACCGTGCGCGGCGGCATCCATGGCATTGAGCACGACCAGGCGGCTATCTTCCACCCAGCAGTCGGAATAAACGAAAGCCTTGCCCTTTCCTTTCGTTTTCGTTTCCTGCCGTCTCAGCCCTTTGCCCTGGATTTCGCGATCCAGATCAACTGTTTCCGTGCCCGGCAGCTTCTTGCGTCCGCCCAGGTGGTCGTAGAGAAACAGGCCGAGCCGCACCATCCAGGCCGGGCGGGGGGAGCGCGATTGGGGCAGGACGAAGCGCAAGGGCCAGATGATGTGCGGCGCCATGCCGAGCAGCCTTTCGCGTTCTATAAGCGCCTCGCGAACAAGGCGAAACTCGTAGTATTCCAGGTAGCGAAGCCCGCCGTGGATCAGCTTCGTAGAAGCCGAGGACGTGTGGCTGGCAAGGTCGTCCTGTTCGACCAGCAGCACCGAAAGACCCCGACCTGCCGCATCGCGCGCGATCCCCGCACCGTTTATGCCACCGCCGACGATCAGCAGGTCGTAACTTTCGATCTGATCATCCGGAACTGACGACTGCGCGGAAACTTGCGCCTCTGTCTGGGGCATGGGAACTCTCGTAAAATGACCGTGGTTTCGATTTATGAAAATAGACACGGCAATACGAAATATCAAACGAAACATTTGACGTTCGTTCGAAAGCATGCGCAGAACGGCGGCGTCGATCGTTATGCGCCGGGCTTGACTGGATCGACAGGATACCCTCGGAGATACGCGCCATGACCCAGCCCCGCCACATCCTCGCCATTGACCAGGGCACCACCTCCACGCGTGCCATCGTCTTCGACGATGCCGCTCGTCCCCTCGGCACGTCACAGTCCGAGTTCGAGCAGCACTACCCGGATCTGGGCTGGGTAGAGCACGATGCGGAAGACATCTGGCGCGATACCGTCAGGGTCGCTCGCGAAGCTATAGAACGCAGCGGTGTGGGCGAACGCGGCATTGCCGGCATCGGCATCACCAACCAGCGCGAAACGGTGGTCGTATGGGAGCGGGAGAGCGGCAAGCCGATCCATCGCGCGATCGTCTGGCAGGACCGCCGCACCGCTCGTCTTTGCGCGGATCTCAAGGCGGAAGGTGCCGAGCCGGACGTTCGGGTGCGCACCGGTCTGCTGATCGATCCCTACTTCTCGGCCACCAAGCTGGCCTGGATCCTCGACAACGTGGCGGATGCCCGCTCTCGTGCGGAACGTGGCGAGCTTGCGTTCGGCACGATCGACAGTTTCCTGCTCTGGCGCCTCACGGGCGGAAAGGTCCATGCCACCGACGTGACCAATGCCGGTCGGACGCTGCTCTACAATATCCGGGAGCAGCGCTGGGACGAGGAGCTTTGCCGCCTGTTCCGCGTGCCGATGCAGATGCTGCCCGAAGTGCACGACAACGCCCATCTGTTCGGCATGACGGACAAGGCGCTGTTCGGCGTCGAGATCCCGCTGGCCGGCGTCGCGGGCGACCAGCAGGCGGCGCTGTTCGGCCAGGCCTGTTTCGAGGCGGGCATGGCCAAGTCCACTTACGGCACCGGCTGCTTCATGCTGCTGAACACCGGATCGGAAGCGCTCGCTTCGGAAAATCGGCTGCTGGCCACGCCTGCCTACCGTCTGGATGGCAAAATGACCTACGCGCTGGAAGGCTCGATCTTCGTGGCGGGCGCGGCGGTGAAATGGCTTCGCGACGGCATCGGGGTGATCACCCACGCGCGCGAGACCAACGACATGGCGACGCAGGTGCCCGACAATCACGGCGTCTACATGGTCCCCGCCTTCGTGGGGCTGGGCGCGCCGCATTGGGATCCGGATGCGCGTGGCGCCATCTTCGGCCTGACCCTGGGCGCCACCCAGGCCCATCTGGCCCGCGCGGCACTGGAAGCGGTGTCCTACCAGACCATGGACCTGGCCCAGGCCATGGTCTCTGACGGCGGCGATGCGCTTGCCAAGCTGCGCGTGGATGGGGGCATGGCGGCGAACGACTGGCTCTGCCAGTTCCTGGCGGACATGCTGGAGGTGCCGGTTGAGCGCCCGGTTCATCTGGAAACGACGGCGCTGGGCGCGGCCTTCCATGCGGGTCTGGCCACAGGCGTCTGGCCCGATCTCGCCGCGCTCTCCGCCACCTGGATGCAGGGAAGCCTTTTCACGCCCCGGATGGACGGCCGGACCCGCAGGGGATTGATCGACGGTTGGCACGATGCCTTGAGGCGGACCCTTAGCCAGTAACCAACACCGCACAGCGACTTGCGCGTCGGGTTGGAGGCTGCGATAGGCGCAGCCCATTTCCGTTTCAGCGAGGATTTTCGTCATGTCGGCCAACCCGGTCGCTTCCCGGTCCGTCGGCATCGATTTCGGCACGACCAATTCGGTCATCGCCATCGCCGAACATGCGCAGGACGCCGAACTCGTGGAGTTCGCCGCGCAAGGCGGGGCGGGTTCGGTGTTTCGCTCCGCCTTGTGCTTCTGGCAGGACGAAGCCGTTCGCGGCGGCCTGGCGCATGAGGCCGGGCCTTGGGCGATTTCGGAATTTCTGGAATTTCCGCAAGGGTCGCGCTTCCTGCAATCCTTCAAGTCCGTGGCGGCCAACCCGGCGTTCGAGCATGCAACCCTGTTCGAGAAACGGCTGCGGTTCGAGGAACTGGGTCAGGTCTTCCTGAAGCATCTGGTAGGGCATTCGGGGCATGCCTTGCGTGAAGTGCCGGAGCGCGTCGTCGTCGGGCGGCCGGTTCGCTATGTCGGGTCGCGTCCGGACGAGGCGCTGGCCCGCAAGCGCTACGATGCCATGTTCGGGCTGCTGGGGCGGACCGTCCACTATGTCTATGAGCCGATCGGCGCGGCATTCAGTTTCGCGTCCCGCCTCACCGAGCCCGCGACCCTGCTGGTTGCGGATTTCGGCGGCGGCACCAGCGACTTTTCGATCGTCCGGGTGGAGGCGCCGGGCGCGGCGCGGCGGTGCCTGCCACTGGGATCGGCCGGGATCGGCATTGCCGGGGATCGCTTCGATTATCGCATCATGGATCATCTGGTGCTGCCGCTGCTGGGCAAGGGCGGCACCTATCGATCGTTCGACAAGGTCCTGGAAATCCCTGCGGGCCACTTCGCCGATTTCGGGGACTGGTCCCGCCTTGCCATGATGCGCAACCGTCGTACCCTGGAACAACTGGCGCGGCTGAAGCATGGCGCCACCGATCCCGCCGCCATCGATCGCATGATCGCGGTGGTGGAGCATGAACTGGGCTTCGGCCTTTACGAAGCGGTGGGCCGCCTGAAGCGCACGCTATCCGCTGCGGACCATGCCGCCTTCCGCTTCGAAAGCGAAGCGCTGACCATCGAGGCCGAAGTGAGCCGGGGCGAATTCGAAAGCTGGATCGCGCCCGATCTCCAGCGCATCGGGGAAACGGTGGACGGCGCGCTGGCGCAGGCGGAACTGCGGGCGGACGAGATCGACCATGTCTTCCTCACGGGCGGTTCCTCGCTGATACCCGCGGTGCGTGGGCTGTTCGTGGAACGCTTCGGTGAAGAACGGCTTGCTTCCGGCAACGAGTTGACCTCGATCGCCCATGGCCTTGCGCTGATCGGCCAGTCGCCCGACCTGGACGAGTGGACCGCCGGCGAGCCGGACTGAGCGGCCGTTTCAAGCCTCCCAAGGAACGCTCGGCCGGGTGGTTCAGATCGGCCAGGTCTCTCGCCGATAAGCGGAATCCCAGAACATCCATTCATAGCGCGTGGCGTTGCGGAAGGCCGTGGCCATGGCTGTGCGGATAGCCGGCGTGGCGTCGGCGGCGGCCTGGTCCACCAGCGCACGAACCCGCTGCGTGGCCTCTCCGAAAGAGGGGGCCGCGTAAGTCTCTATCCATGCTGCGTAGGGGTTGGGTGAAGCCGCGCGCGGTTTGATGTCGCAGCCCACTTCCCAGTAGACCCAGAAACAGGGAAGGATTCCGGCGATCAGTTCCTCGTAGCTGCGCGTGGCGGCAAGGCTGGCGAGATAGCCGGTGTAGCCGAGGCAGGCGGGGGTAGCCTCGCTCTGTTCCGCCATTCCGGGCGTCACGCCGAACTGGGCGAAGAACGCCTGGTGAAGGGCTTCCTCGACCTGCACGGCCACTTTGGCGCCGTCCGAAAACTCCAGCCGACCCGCCGCACTTGGCGCTCGCGCGGCGGCGATGGCCAGCACGCGGGCATATTCGGCAAGATAGAGGCTGTCCTGCACGATGTAGTGACGGAAGCTCTCCGGCGGCAGAGTGCCCTCGGCCAGCTCGTCCAAGAAGGGGTGGGACAGGATCGCGCGACGCAGGGGCGCCAGTTCCGCCCAGATCGTTTCGCAGAAGCTCATCGCGATACTCCGCGCCGGCCAGGCTTGGTGGCAGTCGCGTCCTGGTCGAAGATCCAGTTCAGGTATGCAGCGATGCGGATTCCGGCATGTTCCAGCCGGTCGTCCACCTCGGCGCGGTGCTGGTAGGCATAGTCCCAGGAGATGACCGGGTTCGTCGGATAGATCGTCTTGCGCAGGGCGATGCTCTCGGCCACCCAAACCTGCGGATCGCGCACGTTCCAGGCTACGACCTGCTCCGGCGTGATCTTGCGCGAAAGCCAACCGGCATATTCGGAGTAGGACAGCGAGCGCTGCTCGATCAGGCCCGAATCCCACACCGAGTGGAGATTGGTCTGGTTGCCGAACCAGGTGACTTTCACGTCGTTTCCGCCCCGATCGTCGCCGCCGCCGGCATGGAGCGGCTGGTGCAGGTCGCCGATGATGTGGACGATGAAGCGCAGCGCCAAGCGGCGATCGTCCAAGGAGGCCTTCGGATCGCGCAGCGTGGCGGTGAAACGGGTGAGCGCGGTCAGGGCATCGCCTTCCGGCGGCGCGTCGGACGGCGCATAGGCGTCTCCTTCGCGCACGGTCACGTAGTGCCAGGGGCTGGCCTGCTTCTGCCAGAAGGGGGCGGGATCGGACTTCATGTCGTCCGGCCAGGTGGCCGCTTCGGCAAGATCTTCCGTGCCCAGCAAGAGGCGGACCTGCGCGCGGGCAACGCCGCTGAGGTTCTCGTCGGCAATGGCGCCGGTAATGCGGTGGCCTATCGCTCCCCAGGCCAGGGCGGGCGATGCGGGGGCGATGACCGTGGCGAGCGTGACGGCGAGCGAAAGGGAGAGAGTCGGATAGCGCATGGCCGCACTCCATACAGCAACCGGCCCGCCATGCCAGTTCCTCTAATCAGGTCAGTCGTTTGGACCCGCCATCTCGTAAAGCTCCAGCGGCAGGCCGTCGGGGTCCGCGAAGAAGGTGAAGCGTCTGTCCGTGTAGGGATCGATGCGGATCGGTTCGCATTCCACCCCGGCCGCTTCCAGCCGGGTGATCTCTCCGTCCAGATCGGTTACCGCGAAGGCGAGATGGCGCAGTCCGCAGGCTTCCGGACGGGAGGGGCGCGGCGGGGGCGAGGGGAAGGAGAAAAGTTCGATCTGGGCATTGCCTGCGTCAAGATCGCACTTCCAGGACGCGCGCTCCTCGCGATAAATCTCGCGGATGATCGGAAAGCCCAGAACTTCGTGGTAGAAGCGGCGTGAACGGGCGTAGTTGGACCCGATGATGGCTATATGGTGGATCGCGTGCATCGATGGTTCGTAGCAGGCTGGCGCCGCTCTGTCGCGCCATGGCCCGCACGAACTGGCGAAAGCCGCAGTCAGTTTTCGCCTTTCTCGTAGGCTTCCAGAGCCTGCCGATCCTCGTTCGAAACGAACTCACAGGCCAGCAGGGTCTTGACGACCATTGCCGGACCTTCCCGCGCGACGATCGAGATGATCCCCAAATCCTTCATGCCCTGCTGGTCTTCCGGCAGAGCGCGCGCGAAACCGGCGCTGGAAGCTCCGAACAGGTGGCTTTCCTCGGGCTGAAGACCATAGCGCCGGGCGACCTCGGCGGCGACCTGGCCATCGAGCAGGACGCCCACCGACATGCCGGCAAAGACGACCTCTCGCGTCGTGAAGCCGTCCCGTTCGATCGGTTCTCCCAGGCGATAGATCGCAGCTCCGAGCGAAGAGGTATCCGCTTGGCCCATTTCCTCGGCAGCTTCGTAAAGCTGCGTTGCCGATTGTGTCGAATAGGGTGGTTCGCATAAGGCGGCAGAGAAGAAGTCGGGCGTTTCCGCGACGGCGATGGACGGCGTGAAAGCGAGCGCGGCGGCAACCGGAAGGAAGAGCTTCATGATTGCCGCCTGCGCCATATTTTCCAGATTTTCAATGTGCTGGGAACGACTTTTGCGAAATTCGGGCTCTCAGCGCTTCGGCGGCTTGGGCTTTTGCGACCTCACTTCCCCCAGAAGCAGGCCGAGGTATTTCTCGGCTTCGGCGGATTGGGCTTTCGGGTAGGCAGCGGTCATGCGGCCGCTCCAGTAGCCGTAGTTGACGGTGGTGAGGCTGAACAGCCAGGGCTGGTTTTCGCTATAGCCGCTGAAGGTGCCGCGATAGGCGTCCAGCCGGGTATTGGTGGGAATTTTGGCCGGACCTTCGGAAACGATCGACGGCGCTGCGAAGTGGGCCATCGCGGCCTGGCGCATGATCATGTAGTGATCGCGCGCCGGCATTTCGTCTATATGGACGATCGCCATGCGCACGACGATGCGGTTCTTGCTTGAGGCTGCGTCCGAGCTGGTTCCAAGCGGTCGATCGTAGCCGATCGCCACATATTCGCCGCTCGGATCGAAGGTTCGTTCGTTCAGGCGCTTGAACCCTTCGAACTCCGCTGGGAAGCGCAGCCCGCTTGCCGAGTGGATCAGCGTGGTCCCGTCCCGATCCAGCGTGAAGCCTTCGGGAATTTCGCCCGCCGCTTCACTTGCAGCCGGTGGGGCAACCTGAGCCGCGGCTGGAGCGGTGCCTGCCAGCAGCAGCGTCAGCGCGGCGATAAAGGAAGCACTGGATGAACGCATCTTCTTTGAAACCCCCTGTACGGCAAGTCCCGATGTCGATCAGGACTTTGCAGGGGAAAGTCTAAGCCGAATGGCCGACCGTAATCAACACCCCAGAAACAAGCGAAGCGTTGCAGACCATTTGGGCTCATCGACCCGTTTTTAATGCGTCTTTCACTCACCCGGAATGCTGCTTTCCTTCTGGTCCTGCAAGGCGGCCAGGATCGTCTCGCTTTCGGTGCGGTGCAACCAGTCCGGGCTGGCATCGAAGAACAGGACGCGGGCGTTCCGATCGAGGATAAGAACGGCGGGCTGGTCGATCTCGTAGCTGAAAGTGCCAAGGGTGCGGCCGATCCACGGCTCGCCTTCCGGAACCGGGGGCTGCTCCTCCGGGAAGAAGGTGATGTTAAGCCGCCGGGCCAGCGTGTAGTTCGGATCGCCGGTGACGGGAAAGCCCAGGGCATGGCGGCTCGCCAGTTCTTGATCGACCGGCACCTGAGCGCTGACTGCCACAAGTTTCACACCCTGTCGGCGCAGTTCGGGCAGGAGCGTTTCGTTGTAATAGGGCAGGGCGACGTTGCAGGCCGGGCAGCCGCCGAAGCGGAAGAATACCAGTGCCGCAGGGCCATCCGCCAGCAGTTCGTCGCGGGTGACGGTGGCGCCGTTCTGATCGATCAACGTGAAGGGCGCGATTTCCTCACCGCGCTGTGGGAAGGCGAACGGATCGTGGCGCTCCACCAGCACCCGACGCTGGGCGGCGTTGCGTGAAAGTTGTTCGGCGCTCCATGTGCGCTCCCGTTCGGCCTGCAAATCGGCAAATCGGTCCTTGAGGCTCCTGGTCATCTTTTCCTCGCGTGTAGTTGGCCGCGACCAAGCTAGTTTCGCGGGGCGACGGGGAACAACGAGAAGCACGGTGCGGCGCTTGAGAGTTTTCAATAAGGCGCTGGTCCGCGTTGGAGCGCATGGCGTTCACCCCAATTTCGGCACGGGCTGGCAGCCGGAATCCGCGCAATTTCACCCGTTATGAGCATAGCTGATAGGCCAGCTCCCATAACTCAATTGAATTAGTTGAGAATATGGCGTCTCCTCTCGCCTCACCGTGGAAGCGAGAAACGATGCCCAGGGCAATCCCAATTTCCTCATCACCTGTTCGTAGCCTGGTGCCACGGCTCGGCAGCGCGCGATGGCTCTCGCCGCTCCTGCTGCTGCTCTTGTGGGAAGCCGGCTCGCGATCCGGCTTCATTCCGGAGCGGACGCTGGCGGCCCCTTCGAAAGTGCTGTCTACCCTGTTCGACATGGCGCTTTCCGGCGAGTTGGCCGCCAATCTGTGGGTGTCGTTCCTGCGTATCGCCATCGGGCTTGCCATCGGCGTGCTGTCCGGCGCGGTATTGGCGCTCGTCGCCGGATTGTCGCGCCAGGGCGAAGTGGCGGTCGATCCGATCATGCAGATCAAGCGCACGATCCCCACCCTGGCACTGACGCCGCTGTTCATCGTCTGGTTCGGCATCGGGGAGACGCCGAAGGTGGCACTGATCGCTTTCGCCTCGATCTTTCCCGTCTACCTCAACCTCTACAGCGGCATTCGCGGGGTGGACTTGCGTCTGCTGGAAGGTGCGCGCAGCTTTGGGCTCAGCCGGGCGGAGCAGATCGTCCACGTCATCCTGCCGGGCGCTTTGCCGTCGCTGCTGGTAGGCCTGCGCTACTCGCTGTCGGTGGCCATCCTGGTGCTGGTGGTGGCCGAACAGATCAACGCTTCGGCGGGGCTGGGCTATCTCATCAACAATGCGCGCGACTTCATGCGGACGGACATCATCGTCGTGTGCCTGATGATCTACGCGGTGCTCGGCCTTGCCGCCGACGCGCTGGTCCGCGCGATCGAGGCGCGCGCGCTCGTCTGGCGTCCCAGTATCGTTTCACAATGAGCGCATCGTTTCGCAATGACGCTCGTAATTGCCCCAGGATCGGAGAACAATGCCATGAATGCTCGACAGACTGGCCATTCTCGCGTGGCTGCACCCGACTACTACCTTAGCCAACCCGTCGTTCATCTGCGCGACTTCACCCGCAGCTTCGGTGACAATACCATCATCTCGGATCTCGATCTCGATATTGCGCCCGGCGAGTTCGTGACCCTGCTTGGCCGCTCGGGCTCGGGCAAGACCACGCTGTTGCGGACGCTGGCCGGGCTCGATCCGACGACGGGGCAGGACGTGATCGTGCCGGATTCCCGCGCCGTGGTGTTCCAGGATGCCCGCTTGCTGCCGTGGAAGAAAGTCTGGCGCAATGTGGCGCTGGGCCTGCGGGGCGGGAATGTTCGCCAGCGGGCCGAGGACGCTCTGCGCGAAGTTGGCCTCGGTCACAGGCTCGATGCCTGGCCGCTGACCCTGTCGGGTGGCGAGGCGCAGCGCGTGGCGCTGGCACGGGCGCTCGTGCGCGAGCCCAGCCTGCTGCTGCTGGACGAACCTTTCGCGGCCCTGGACGCGCTGACCCGGTTGCGGATGCACGAACTGGTGCTTTCGCTTTGGAACCGGCACCGCCCGGCGGTGATGATGGTCACCCATGACGTGGATGAAGCCATTGCCCTGGCCGATCGCGTGGTGCTGCTGGACCATGGCCGCATCGTCGCCCAGGAACGGATCGAGGCGCCGCGCGGTGAGCGTGGACAGGTCGCGCGGGGACTGCGCGCGCGCCTGCTCGGCGCGCTGGGCGGAAAAGTGGAGAACGGTCCCTCGCCGGCAGAAGTCATCGCTCTTCACGCAGGTGGTCTGGCATGAATGCGCCGGTCTCGCTGGTGGTGCCGAAAATCGATGTCGCGCCGCTGCGCCGTTTCGTAAGGGATTTCGCCGCCATCCTGGACAGCGGGGCATCCCGCGCCGGCATTCTCGAGCACGGCGGCAAGCTCCTCTCGCGCCTGGTTTCGCGCGACGACTGGCTGCCGGAGGAATTCGCCCAACCGCATCCCGAGAGATATCAGCAATACCTCCTTCACTGCGACAGCGCCGAGCGGTTCAGCGTGGTCTCGTTCGTCTGGGGCCCGGGACAGGCGACGCCGATCCACGACCATCGCGTGTGGGGCCTCGTAGGTGTGCTGCGGGGAGCGGAAAGCGTGCAGAGCTACCGTCGCCGGGATGACGGCCCGCTCGTTCGGCAAGGCGCTCCGACGGAACTGGGCGAGGGAGAGGTGGAGGCGATCGATCCGCAGGCGGGGGATATTCACCGCGTCGCGAATGCCTTCGACGACCGGACCTCGATCTCCATCCATGTCTATGGCGGCAATATCGGCGCTGTCGAACGCGCGATCTACCGCGACAGCGGCGAGGAGCGTCCTTTCATCTCGGGCTATGCGAACGAAGTCTTGCCCAACCTCTGGAATGGAGTGATCCGGGCATGAGCGTGACGCCGTCCCACGTGCGCAGCAGCCTTCTGGCCCGGCGCGAAATCGCGCTGGTCGACGTGCGTCAGGAAGCGCAATTCGCGCTTGGCCATCCCTTGTTCGCCGCGCAGATCCCCTTGCAGCGCATCGCCCTGGAGGCGCCCTGGCGCATCCCGCGCAAGGATACGGCGATCGTCGTCTACGACGACGGCGAAGGCCTGGCCGAGCCGGCGCTGAACCAGTTTCGCGCACTCGGCTATACGCAGGTCGAGCTGCTGGAAGGCGGTCTCACGGGATGGCGCGAAGCGGGTTACGAACTGTTCGAGGACGTCAACAGCTACTCCAAGGCCTTCGGCGAACTGGTGGAGCATCGCCGCCACACGCCTTCGCTGCCTGCGCCGGACGTGCTGGCACTGATCGAGAAGAAAGCCGACATCGCCATCCTCGATGCCCGTCGCTTCGATGAGTACGCCACGATGAGCATTCCCGGCGGACGCAGCGTGCCCGGAGCGGAACTCGTGCTGCGCGCCCCCGTTGCGGCCCCCGATCCGGATACCACGATCATCGTCAACTGCGCGGGCCGTACCCGCAGCATCATCGGCACCCAGTCCCTGATCAACGCGGGCCTGCCGAACAGGGTTTTCGCGCTGCGCAACGGGACCATCGGCTGGACCCTTGCCGGCCAGTCGCTGGAGACGGGGCGGCAGGAGAGCGTGGAGCGCGGCGCGGAACCCGAACTCGACGTGGCGCGCGAACGCGCGCGCGACGTTGCCTATCGCGCCGGGGTTCGCCGGATCGACAGCGAGGATTTGCGGGCCCTGCTCGGGGAGACCGAGCGTACGCTCTACCGCTTCGACGTGCGCCAGCCTGCTGATTTCGCGGCGGGCCATCCGGCGGGCTTCCGCAACGCGCCGGGCGGCCAGCTCGTGCAGGAGACGGACCACTTCGCCCCCGTGCGCGGCGCCCGCATCGTGCTGGCGGACGACCTCGGGCCGCGTGCCGACATGACCGCTTCGTGGCTGGCCCAGCTCGGCTGGGAAGTGCTGGTGCTGGCCGATGCGTTCGACGGCCCTCTGGAAACCGGAGAGGACGGCGCACCGCCCCCGCGCGGACCGCACGGTCGCTACAAGCGCCCTTACGAGGGCACCGACAACCGGGCCGCCGCCATGCAGGCCTATCTCGAGTGGGAATACGGCCTTGTCGCGCAACTGGAGCGTGACGGCACCCACGGCTTCTTCGTCATCTGATCCTTCCCGCTGGGAGACTTTCCTTATGACCGTAAAGTTCATCGGCTACATCGGCTTCAACGACACCTCGGAGATTCATGGAGGGCCGCGCTCGCGGGTGCTCGATCGCGACTATGTGGATGCCGCCGCGCGCGCGCAGGAAGAAGGCGGTTTCGACCGCGTGCTGATCCCGTTCGGCTCCAGTTCGCCGGAAAGCCAGATCGTCGCCGCCCATGCCGCCGCAATCACGACGCGTCTGGGCTTCCTGGTCGCGCACCGGCCCGGTTTCACCCAACCGACCCTGGCCGCGCGGCAGCTGGCCACGCTGGACCAGCTCTCGGGCGGACGCGTTGCCGTGCACATCATCACCGGCGGCGCCGACGAGGAAATGGCGCGCGACGGCGACGTCCATACGCTCAAGGCCGAACGCTACTTGCGCAGTGACGAGTATCTCGACGTACTCAAGCGCGAATGGAACGAAAGCCGGCCGTTCGATCATTCCGGCCGGTTCTACGAAGTGCGCGGCGGTTTCAGCGCCGTGAAGCCGGATAACCTGCCGGTCTTCTTCGGAGGCTCATCGCCCGAAGCTATCGAGGTCGCGGGGCGTCATGCCGATGTCTATGCCCTGTGGGGCGAGACGCTGGAACAGGTCGCGGAATCCGTGCGCACGGTACGCCACGCCGCGGCTCGCCATGGCCGCAATCCCGGCTTCTCGCTCTCGCTGCGGCCGGTGATCGCGGACACCGAGGAAGCAGCCTGGAAGAAGGCCGACGCCATCGCCGAACAGGTCCGCGCCCAGCGCGAGGCGGCCGGGCTGCCCACCAGCGGCCATCGTCCGCCCAATGCGGGATCGTTGCGACTGCTGGAGACCGCGCAGACCCAGCGCCGCGATACCCGCCTCTGGACCGGCGTCGCCGCGCTGACCGGAGCGGCCGGCAACAGCACCGGGCTGGTGGGCACGCCCGAGCAGGTGGCCGATGCCCTGCTGGAATATTACGATATCGGCATCGATCATTTCCTGATCAGAGGGTTCGAACCTCTCGCAGATGCGATCGACTATGGCCGCGAACTGATCCCGCTGGTCCGGGCCAGGGTTGCGTCGCGCGAAGCGGCAGACCGAACCGCGCTGGCAAGCTGAAAACAGTTCGCGGCATTGGAATTACTCATGTTCCTATCAGCCATCCGCGTTGGTCGGGCAGCGTTCCGGGACATAGCCTGAACCCACGCAGAAGGAGCAATGACATGAGCACTCGTCAACTCAAGCTGGGGTTCATCCTGCACGGCGTCGGTCCCGGCTGGGACGACTGGCGCCACCCGGACGCCCAGGTGGACGCCAGCACCAGCCTTTCGTTCTACACCCGCCAGGCGCAGGTGGCCGAGCGCGGGAAGTTCGACTACCTGTTCGTGGCCGATAGCGTTTCGATCAATGCCCGGTCCTCGCCGCACTATCTCAACCGTTTCGAGCCGCTGACCATCCTTTCCGCCGTTGCCGCTGTGACCGAGCGCATCGGTCTCGTGGGCACGGCGACGGTCAGCTATACCGAGCCCTATAATCTCGCACGGCAGTTCGCCTCGCTGGATCATATCAGCGGAGGTCGGGCCGGCTGGAATGTCGTGACCTCATGGCTCGAAGGTAGCGCCGCCAACTACGGCCGCGACAGCCATCTCGATCACGACGTCCGCTACCGCCTGGCCGAGGAGTACCTCGATGTCGTGAAGGGCCTGTGGGACAGTTGGGAAGACGACGCGCTGGTGCGCGACAAGGAAACCGGGCAGTTTCTCGATCCCGACAAGCTCCATGAACTGGGCCACAAGGGCGAGTCCCTTTCGGTAAAGGGCCCGCTCAACATTTCGCGGTCGGCGCAAGGGCAGCCGGTGATATTCCAGGCCGGTTCCTCCGAAGACGGCCGCAACTTCGCCGCGCGCCATGCGGAGGCGATCTTCACCCATCAGGAGGATCTTGCCGAAGGGCAGGCTTTCTACGCCGACGTAAAGGCGCGGGCGCGGGGGTTCGGGCGCGATCCCGACCAGCTGCTGGTCCTGCCCGGCGGTCGCCCCATCGTAGGGTCGACGGAGGACGAAGCCGAACGGCTCCACGGCGAACTGGCCGGCCTTGTCAGCCTGGAGAACGCCTTGCGCGCGCTCGGCCGTTCGTTCAACGATCACAACTTCAGTGTCTACGATCCGGATGGTCCGTTTCCCGCTCACGTCGCCGAAGAGGGGCGCAAGAGCAACCAGAGCGCATCCGAACGGGTGCTGGCCGACGCCGCGCGCGGGCTGACCCTGGGTGAAATCGCACTGCGGGTAGCCACCCCGCGCAGCCACTTCACCGGCACGCCGGAGCAGATCGCCGATCGCTTCCAGCTTTGGTTGGAAGCACGCGGATCCGATGGCTTCAACCTGTTCGAGTCCCTGCCCGGACAGCTGGACGTCTTCGTAGATCAGGTCGTGCCGATCCTTCAGGCGCGCGGGATCTACAAGCAGGACTATCCCGGCGGCACCTTGCGCGAGACGCTCGGGCTGGACGTTCCCGTCAACCGCAACACCGCCGCGCGCCAGCACCGCGCGGCCGCCTGAAGAAATCCACGGAAAGGAGCAGAACAATGGCAAGCACAGCTTCCACTTTCGATATCGCCGACAACCGTCTCGTCATTCGCCCCGTTCAGCCGACGCTAGGCGCCGAGGTGGAGGGGATCGACCTCTCCAAGCCTCTCGACAACGAACTACGAGGCGCCATCCGTGCCGCGTTGCTCAAGTGGAAGGTTCTGTTCTTCCGCGACCAGTCGATCGACGACGCCCAGCAGGCGGCCTTCGCGGCGAACTTCGGTCCGCTCTACACCCATCCGACCACGCGCCACGACGCAGCGAACAAGGAAGTTCACGCGATCGCGGCCAAGTACGACCGCGATTATGAGAAGAAGCTGGGCTATAAGCTCAAGGCGGGCGATGCCTACCACACCGATACCAGCTGGCGCCTCGTGCCGACCTGGGGCGCCGTTCTGCGGGACGTGAACCTGCCCGAAGTCGGCGGCGACACGATCTGGGTCGATGCGAACCTGGCCTACGAGACGCTGCCGGGCGAGATCAAGGAACGCCTCGAAGGCAAGTACGTCACGCATAACTTCGTGCCCGCGCTGGAGCTTTCGGGTCACGAATATCCGATCGTCTCCCACAAGATCGTGCGAACCCATCGCGAGACGGGGCAGAAGATACTTTGGGTCAACTTCCAGCAGCAGCCGCAAATCCTGGGGCTGGAACTATCGGAAAGCCGTGAGTTGCTGGACGAAGTGCTGCGTCAATACAAGCGACCCGACCTTCAAGCCCGCTTCTCTTGGCGACCGGGAACGGTGGCGTTCTGGGACAACCGCGCGACGGTTCACTTCGCCGTTCGCAATTACGGCGACTTCCCCCGCGAACTGCACCGCATCCTCATCGCCGACGAACCGCTCTGGACGGATCTCTGAAGAATGCTCGACAGACGCAACCTGCTTGCGGGAATTTCGACGAGTCTTGCCCTGGCCGCTTGCGGCCGGGGCATTGGCACGAATGCGGACGTGCTGCGGGTCGGCAGCCAGAAAGGCGGCACCAAGGCGCTGATGCTGGCCTCCGGCGCACTGGATGGAGCGCCCTACAAGGTCGAATGGTCAGAGTTTCCCGCGGCCCAGAACCTGCTCGAAGCCTTGGGCAGCAGCGCGGTCGATCTGGGCCTCGTCGGGGATGCGCCGTTTCAGTTCGCCTATCAGGCGGGCAGCCCGATCAAGGCCGTTGGCGCTCAACGCAGCCAGGCGCGGTTCCCCGGAGCGCTTTCGATCGTGGTGCCCGCCGCATCGCCGGTCCGCGACGGCAAGGGGCTGAAGGGCAAGCAGGTCGCGACCACGCGCGGCAGCGTGGGGCATTACCTGGTGTTACGGTCGATCCTGGAATCCGGGCTGAAGCCGGAAGATGTGAAGATCGTGTTTCTTTCGCCCAGCGACTCCCGCGCCGCCTTGCAGAGCGGCGCCGTCGATGCATGGTCGACATGGATGCCCTACATCGCCGCCGCACAGGCCGAGGGCGATCGGATCGTGGTGGATGGGCGGCAGTTCTCGCAAGGGTACGGGTTCGAGATCGCGGCAGAGAGCGCGATCGCGAGCAAGCGCGAGCAATTGTCCGACTTCCTGCGACGGGAAGCCAAGGCGCTCACCTGGGCGGATGGTCACGTCGATGCGTTCAGCGCCGTGCTCGCGCGGGAAACCGGTCTTCCCTTGGATATCGCGCGACAGACGGCGGAGAAGAACCTGCGGTCACGGGTGCCGATCGATCAGGCCGTCATTGCCGATCAGAAAGTGGTTCTGGACACATTTCAGCGTTTCGGGGAGGTAAAGTCAGTGCGCCCTCTGAATGAGGCTTTCGTTCTCGATGTTTGAATCAAGAAAAACTTGCCAACGGATCAGGCAAATCAATTTCAACTAAATCAGTTGAGATGCCAATAAGCTCTCGTGGTTCTGATTTTCGGGGGCTAATGTGAAAAAAGTTCTGGTTTCCAGTTTTCTTGTCGGCGTTTCCATAATCACCATTTCTTCCGCCAAGGCAGAGGATATTGTCGATGCTCTTCCCGCTGCCGATAGTGCGGCGGCAGCGGCGGACGGATCCGCCATCGTCGTCACCGGCGCGCGCGGGCGGATACAGCGGTCGGTGGCGGACAGCCCGGTCCCGATCGACGTCATCAGCCCGCAGGAACTCAAGAATACCGGCCGCACCGGGCTCAAGGAGATTCTGGGCAATATCATCCCCTCCCTGAGCATGCCCGCGCTGGGCGGCGGCGGCACTTCGGCAAGCGTTCGTCCGATCTCGATCCGCGGGCTTTCCGGGGATTACGTGCTGGTTCTGGTCAACGGCAAGCGTCGCCATACGACCTCGCTGATCAACAACCTTTCGCGCATTTCCGGCGGTTCCACGCCGGTGGATATCGACCTCATACCCACCGTCGGCGTGGGCCGGATCGAAGTGCTGCGTGATGGCGCGGCGGCGCAATATGGATCGGACGCGATATCCGGCGTCATCAACATCATTCTCGACAATACGCCGCGCGGCGGGGAATTCTCGGTGACTGGAGGCCAACTCTACGAAAAGGGCGGGGCACTGGCGCAAGTGGCGGGAACCTACGGGACGCCATTGGGAGACGGCGGCTTCGCCCGTTTTTCCGTCGAGGCCAAATACCACGATCGCGCGGATTCCTCCGCGCAGCCGGTGCCTTATCTCTATCCTTTCGTGAACGGCCAGCCCGATCCGCGCGAAGCGGATGCGGACCATCTCATTGCCGGGGGCTACGGCCGCTCCAACCGCGACAAGATCGTCAACGGCAGCTACAATGCGGAATTGCCGGTAGGAGAGGATACCACGCTCTATTCCTTCTCCACGCTGAGCTACCGTGACATCAAGGATGCGCGCGGCGCCTATTTCGCGGCGCCTACCGGGTACAATGGACAGGCGAACACATCCGGCGCCTCCGTGCTGCCACAGCTCTATCCGGCAGGCTTCCAGGCCTATCGGCGGATATGGGAATGGGACTGGCAGGCCGCGCTCGGCTTGCGCACGGAGTTCTCGGGCTGGTCGCTGGACCTGTCCACCAGCTACGGCCGCGACAACGTGGAGCTGGGCGCGGACAATACGCTCAATCCGTCGATCGGGCCGGACAGCAAGACCAGCTTCTTCATGGGGCGCCAGAAGCAGGACCTGTGGGTCAACAATCTCGATCTCAGCCGGGAAGTGGACCTGGGCTTTGCCAGGCCGCTCAGCCTGGCTGTGGGCGTGGAACATCGTTGGGAGCGGTTTCGAAACATAGCCGGCGAGCCCGATTCCTATCGTGACGGCGGCTACGTGATCCCGGCTGACGGGACGCCGTTCGGCCAGCTCTATGGCGGCCGCTCGCCGTCGCCCGGTCTGGTGTCGTTCACCGGGACGTCACCCGCCGATGCATCGAGCACGAGCCGCAACAACGTGGCGGCCTATGTGGATGTCTCCACCGACCTGACACCCGGCTGGTTCGTGGGCCTGGCGGGGCGTTTCGAGCATTATTCGGACAGTGCCGGCAACGCTTTCGCCGCCAAGGGCTCGACACGGGTGGAACTGGCGAAGGGCCTGGCTCTGCGCGGCGGCGTCAACACGGGCTTCCGCGCGCCGTCGCTGGCGCAGACTGCGTTCTCGACCACCCAGAATACGGTCACCGTCATCGGCGAAGAGCGCGTCTCGACGGTTTCGAAGTTCCTGCCGGTCAACAGTGCGGCCGCCATCGCGCTGGGGGCAACGCCGCTGAAGCCGGAGAAGTCTCTGAACTTTACGGCCGGGCTGACGTATGAGACCGGTCCCTTCCGCCTGACCGTGGACGCCTACCAGATCCGCATCGACGACCGGATCGTGAAGACCGAGTTCCTCGGCACCGCATCCAACGGGGGCGCGGCGATCAAGAACATTCTCGTCGCCAACGGCATCGACGATGTGGACAGCGCCCAGTTCTTCACCAATGCCATCGACACGCGCACCCGCGGCGTGGACGTGGTGGCGGAATACCTGTTGCGAACGGACCGCCTGGGCGAATTCCGCTTAAACGCCGCCTACAGCTACAACCGCACCAAAATCCTGCACGTCATCGACAATCCACCGGAACTGAGCACCCTCAACGTTACCCTGTTCGGGCGCCAGGCCCAGCGAGACCTGGTTGCCGCCACGCCGCGCAGCAAGGTGGTGCTGTCCGGCAACTGGTCGCTGGACAAGGTTCGCGTGCTTCTGCGGGTCACCCGGTTCGGCAAATATACCGAGTCCAGCAACGTCGCGGCGTCGGACCGGACTTTCGGCGCCAGATGGGTGACGGATGCCGAACTGGGCTATCAGCTTACCGACAATCTCGATGTCGCGGTGGGCGCCAACAACCTCTTCGACGTCTATCCCGAGAAGAACGGCGCGATCGCCGCCGATGGCTCGGGCCAGTTCGGAGGCTTTGCCCCCTTCGGCCTCAGCGGCGGCTTCTACTACGCCCGCGTGGGCTTCCGGTTCTGATATTGGCAATTCGCGCGGCTTGAGGCATCCCGGCGGGACAAGCCAGGGAGAGATGCGTGAAAGAAGCCGTCGCGGTGATCGAGAATGGAGGCGTCCTCGAAATCCTGATTGATCGTCCGGAAAAGAAGAATGCGCTGACGGCGCCGATGTATCGGGTGATGACCGCTGCCCTGGCAGAGGCCGCGTCCCGTGCGGACATCGGCGCCGTACTTTTCTCGGGCCGGGGCGAGACGTTCTGCGCAGGCAACGATCTTGCCGATTTCATGACGGGTCCGGACGGCGCGGAGGCGGCGCTGGATTTCATTCGTGCGATCGCGCGGTTCGAAAAGCCCATAGTCGCGGCGGTGCAGGGCATGGCGGTGGGCGTGGGCACGACGATGCTGTTCCACTGCGATCTCGTCTATGCCGCGCCGGATGCGGCGTTCGTCATGCCCTTCGTGAACCTGGGCATCGTGCCGGAAGCCGGAGCCAGCCTTCTTGCCCCGGCGGTTCTCGGCCATGCGAAAGCGGCGGCCATGCTGCTGCTGGGCGAGCCGATGGACGCGCCGGGCGCGGAGCGGGCGGGCCTGGTCACGGCGCTGGTGCCGGCGGATCGATTGCTGGACCATGCGCGGGCGAAAGCGGCCTTGCTCATTACCAAGCCGCCTGAGGCGCTGCTTGCGACGCGCCGGCTGATGAAGGGTGATCCGGCTTCGATCTCGGCCCGGATCGAAGAAGAAGCGCGGATTTTCCGGCAGGCCCTGCAATCGCCGGAAGCGCGTGAGGCCTTCGCGGCCTTCTTCGAGAAGCGGCCGCCTGATTTCAGGCGGGGCTGACGTTCAGTCGGCCGGATCCGGTTGGCGTTCGGGTTGGCGCCGGGGCTGTTCGGCCCCGGTTACCTTGCGCCAATGCTCGTCGGCCCGCCGTTCGAAAGTACCGCCTTCGCGCGCCTCGCTTCGGTAGAGAGATCCGGCAGGCATGGGCGAATAGACCTGCTCCACCCAACCGCGTGGATCGTCGTGCGGCCAGAGGTACCCCTGATGGCCCAGTTGTGCCGCGCCCTTGTAATGGGCGTCGCGCAAGTGCAGCGGAACCGGGGCAGGGGGGTGCCCCGCCACGAACTGGAGCGCTGTCGATATGCCGCGCGATGAAGAGGCGGACTTGGGCGCCCGCGCTACGTGAAGGGCCGCGTGGGCAAGGACGATCTGCGCTTCGGGATAGCCGATCTTCTCCACGGCATGCAGCGCCGCCACCGCGGTCTGCAAAGCCGTGTTGTCGGCAAGGCCGACGTCTTCGGAGGCGTGGATCATGATCCGCCGCGCGATATAACGGGGGTCTTCGCCTCCGTGTATCAGCCGGGCCAGCCAGTAGAGCGTCGCGTCGGGATCGGATCCGCGCATGGACTTCACGAAGGCCGAGACGACGTCGTAATGGGCGTCGCCGGAGCGGTCGTGGTTGATCGGGGCAGCGGCATAGGCTTCCTCGATCATGGCGTCGCTGACGTCGAACACGCCTTCCTCGTGACCCAGCGCCAGGCTTTCCAGCGTCGTCAGGGCGCGCCTGGCATCGCCGCCGGAGCGGCCGGCCACCAGCCGGACCTGTTCGGGCGTCATGACCATGGCGATGCCGCGGCCATGGAGGTGCTCGATCCCGCGCCGAACCACCTTCGCCATATCCTCGATGGAAAGCGGCTCCAGCTTGAGGATGGTGGAACGCGAAACCAGCGCCGGGGTGAGGACGTGATAGGGATTGCCGGTGGTCGCACCGATGAAGTCGGCGATGCCTTCCTCGCAGATGGAGAGAAGGTCGTCGGTTTGCGTGGCGGTGAAGCGCTGCACTTCATCCACGAAGATCAGCAGGGGATGGACGCGCGCCTCGTCCGCCAGCTTGCGGATTTCGGCAACCCCGGCGCGCGTCGCGTTGAGGGGCCGGAACGTCTTGCCCAGCGCTCCTCCAACGGCGCGTGCGATCGAGGTCTTGCCGATGCCGGGCGGCCCGTAGAGGATCACGCTTCCCAGCGTGCCTGCCCTTATGCGCCGGCGAAGGATCGATCCTTCGCCCACGACATGGTCCTGTCCGATTACGTCGTCCAGCGAAACCGGGCGAAGCAATGCGGCCAGCGGTGTGTTGTGAACCGGATCGGACCCGGCGAACAGGTCTGGCATCCGCGTGTTGCCCGGATCGTCAGACCGCGAGAAGCAGCGTGTCGTCGCTTCGGGGGGGAGCCGCTTCGAAGTCCGGCAGGGGCTCGAACACTTCGTCCAGCAGCTCGGTCACTTCCAGACCGGCAAGCTTGAACTGGCCGAGACGGCGTTCCTCTGGCGAGCGCCATGCCTTGGTGAGGTTCAAAGCGCTGACGAACAGGTCGCCATGCCGCTCGAACATCAGGTGCGGGGCGAGCTTGATGATGCCCCCGTTGTAACGGGCATTGACGGTCTTGCGGAGCGAGATCGCTTCCATGAGGCTCAGACGGGTGTCGATCATTTGTAAGGTCAGGCCAATTCGGTATTCGATGGATTTTGCATTGCAGCATTGTGGAGCCGACGCGGGCTTGGTGCAAGTGCCAAGCGGGCGTTCTTCCGCAAAGTCACACTCAGGCGCTTCGGCGGTGCGTGGAGCCGGGCAAAATCGGCAGGCCGGTGCGGTTCCGCCCATCCTGCTTGGCGCGATAGAGCGTATCGTCGGCAAGCGCCATGACTGCGCGGCCATCCTGGCCGAGAGACAATGGCGCGATCCCGATGCTGACCGTCGCCTCCACGCGGGCACCCGAAGGATCGCGGACGGCCGCCTCCTCGAATCGCGTGCGAATGCGCTCGCAGACAAGATGGGCCTGATCGAGGCTCAGGCCGCTGAGCAGGGCGGCGAACTCTTCGCCGCCGAGCCTGGCCACCAGGTCTCCCTCGCGGACAGCGCCGCGCAGGATGGCCACAAAGCGCACCAGCACATCGTCGCCCGTGGCATGGCCATAGCGGTCGTTGATCTGCTTGAAGTGGTCGAGATCGAACAGGGCGAGGCAACCCGCCGTCGCCCCCTGGTCGGACGTGTCTGGCTTGGAAGATTCCGGCCCGGAAGCGTCCAACATCGCTGCCAGCGCCTCATCGAAGGCGCGGCGGTTCAAGGCGCCGGTCAGGTGGTCCGTCATCGCTTGGGCGGTAAGGTTTTCCACGAGCTGCCGTCTCCGCGTAATCTCGCGAATGATGCTGACCGTGCCGGACGTGCGGCCGTCTTCGTCGACAATCCCGCGAATGTGGCTTTCCACCCAGACGATATCGCCGTTCTTGCAGCGAACCCTGTATTCGACGATCGCCGCGTCGTCGGGATGGGCAAGGGCCTTGCCGCGCGCTTCGTCGATGACGGGCACGTCCTCGGGCAGGATCAGGTCGAACATCGAGCGACCGACGAGTTCGGCAGGCGCGTAACCCGAGACCTGCAAGGCCGAGGGAGAGGCATAGCGGACCAGGCCGTCGGCGCCGATCCGCACCACGATGTCGCTCATCCGGTCCAGCACGGCGCGGTGCAGCGCCTCGGCGGCGTGCAGCCGCTCCACAAGGCGACGGCGCGAGCGCAGCTCGGCGGCGAGCGGCAGGACGATGAGAACGACCGAGGCGAAGTAGATCTGGAGGACCTGGAATTTCACAGCCATCGGACCGGCCAGCAGCGTGGTCGGCCCGCGACCGGCGAGCGATAACGAGAGGCCTACGGTCACCAGGATGAGGATGGAGGACACCGCGCCGAAGCGACCCAGCCGCAGCGTGGCGGCAATCGTGGGCACGAAAGGGACGATTACCAGGGGTCTCGCGTTCTGCCCGAAAGTGATCAGCGAGGCGACGAGCACGAGGCCTAGCAGCACCGCCGCTTCGCCCATGCGCTTGCGTCCTGCCGAGGCGATCCACTGGCGGGTTTCGCCGCGCAGGCACAGCAGCAGAGGCGGCGCGAAGGTCATGAAGCCCAGCGCATGGCCTGCAAACCAGTCCCGCCAGGCGGGCCAATAGGCGAGGCCTTGCGTGACGTGGGTACTATAGGCGGCAGCGAAAGCGGTGATTGCCGGTATCAGCGCCCCGGCGACGAGGAGGAAAGAGCCGACCTCGGCCAGCGACTGGAACCTGCCGAAGCGGGGGTAGATGCGACGCACCAGCCAGGCAGCGGAGAAGGCTTCGGCAATGCAGAGCATCGACAGCGGCAGAGCGACCAGCCCGTGAAACCCGAAAAGGATCGAAGCGCAGAATGCCAAAGGAGCGCAAGCGAGCGCCATGCCGATCCAATGCCGGCGCGGGGTGCTGCACAGACGCGCGAAAAGGACCGGTCCCGCCAGCCACACCACAGCTATCCCGGCATCGAAGCGGGTCAGTTGCAGGGCGATCGCGGCACAGACGAAATAGGTCGTGGCTGTCAGAACGGCCTCGCGCAATGGCAGGCGAAGTCGTCTGGAGAGCAGCGGGAACATGGCGCATCGCTACTGGGATATGGTTAGCATCCTGTAAACGGCTA
>NZ_DAMDBA010000031.1:0-53804 GCF_032093395.1 Novosphingobium sp. | reverse complement strand
GCGCCGAGGGTAAGGTCCGGATCGTGCCACGCGCGACGCCGGAATGGACGCCGACGGCCGTGAACAGGTCCCCAAAGTGACCTTGGACGGGCAACCAGCCCGCCCGGCGGCCACTTTGGCCCGAGCTGTTCGCCATTCGGGCGCCTCGATGGTGCGGTTTATGAGTTTACGCCCTAGTGCCATCGGCTGGAAAATACTCCGATTCGACAGGCCTTACGCCGCGCCCCAAAGCGGACCCTGCAATTGTGTTAATTTAACAGGCTCGGGTGATTTCGAGGAAGTTCGCCTTAGCTCATCTCGTCGAAATCACCCGGCTTCCAGCTTCCATCGAACGCACCGCCTTCGGGTCCATAAATGCGGAAATAGGCGAACCAGCCCTTGCCCGGGGTCGTCTTGATCCACCGCGCCACTTGGCCATCCGATGCCTCCGGCCCGAAGAAAAGATCGACGCTGTCTCCGGTCAGGTCGCTCAGTTCGAACATCGAACGCAACGCTGCCTTGTTCTGATCGGTGCGGATCTGGCTTCGCGTATCGGTTTCATAGACGGTAACCGACCAGAACAGCCGTCCGGGCACCGACAGCGGCACGGACAGCCGATAGTTTTTTCCGCCGTCGAGATAGGCCCCTTTGCCATCCCGAAGGCCCAGCCAATAGAGCGAGCCAGCCAGCGCATCGCGACGGAACATCGCCGGGGAGGCGCCGATCGCCTGATAAAACCACTTCTCCCGCGCTTCGAGATCCGTGTGGAACGCGGTGTTGAAGTCTCCATCCTCATAGCGCAGGCTTGCCCATTCCCACTTGCGGTCCGGCCATGGGAACCGGTCGGGCCGGCGGTCGGCAAAGGACTGAACCCGCATCTGGTCGTTGGCGATCTGCGCCGCGCGTGTCAGGATGTCCTTCATCCGTTCGTCCGGTGCAAAAGGCGTGCCCTTTCCGATTCCCAGGGCGGCAAGCTCGCCATATTCGTTGTGATATCCCGCAAAGGCCGGTTCGTGTTCAAGGGTCCGGTGCAAAACCTCCCAGAAGTGAAACTCCCGCTCATACGCGATCGGCGTACCGTCCTGCTCAACACCAGTGAGATCGATCCATTGCGGCTCGTCCCATGCCGCCGTAGGATCGAGCGGATAGACCTTGATGGTGGTCAGCAGCTGTTTGGCGCTTTCGACATCGCCGCCCACCGGCAACGCCCGCGCGCCAACGATCTGAAGATTGCTGCTCGCCTCGTGGAGGTAGATACCCTCGCCGCTGGGCAGTTCGCCCTGCCAGCCCGGCGGAACCAGGACATGCTTGCCGCCCTTGCCTCCGTCAGGTCCCGGCAGCCCCATGTCCGCTACCCAGCGCTGGTTGACGTCGATCGAACAGACGATCAACGCCCCGGGCTGCAGCTCGATCACCAGCGGTCCCACTCCAAGGTCAAGAAGCAGCGGACCGTAAGGCGTATCGTTGTTGGTGGTGTAGACGATCTGTTCCGGCCCGGAATGCATGGTCCCGAACACTTTGTTGGGCACCAGTCCGCAATCCAGATTACCCTTCAAGATCGCTGCCCCCACAACGGTCGGGTAAAAGAACCGATAGGCGGTGATGGCACGGTTCAGGTCTGCCGCGTCGTAGGCGTCCTGAGCGGTTTCTGGATCGGGATATCCGAGCGAAAAGCGAGCGTCATCGTTGGCGGCTGACGAAATGGCACCGGACATAAACTTGTCTCCTCAGACCGCCACGTTACCCCGCTGCCATAATCCCGACATTGGGGTCTCCCCCGAGAGGGCGAGGGACAAATACCGGTTAGGAAGCAAGAACGCCGCGACACTCTGGAGATTACGACGTCTGTTGGCCCACGGGTAAAAACCATCAAAGTCGTCGGTCAGGAAGCAGCCAAACAGTAGCTTGGTAGGCCGCCGCCGGAGCGGCCGGGCAGCAAAGCGCTTAAAATCGGTCATTTCTGAGCCACGCCATCGTTCGATACATCGCGTTCGACACGGCGGCCTGTCAGCTGATCGATGTGAAGCGCCGGCCATGAACGTAGTCGCTATTATTGTAACTATTTGGCGATACCACGACGAAGGCGTAGCGCGCGGTTATCCGCGACTTAAAAATGATCAGCCGATCCGGGTCTGAGCTGCTAATCGGCAAGCGCCGCAACCTGGAATATCGCCGATCATTCAGGCATCCTCAAACCGCGTATGCTTCGGCGACGGTCAGCGCAGTGGGGTGTCGACGACGTACGGCTGGTCGTGGAACGCGCGGACGAACCGATACGACTACGGCAACCGCACCGAGATGACCGGGCAGCAGTTCGATGCCTCGCTGATGCTCCAGTTCTGGGACGGAGGCGGGCGAATCCGCCTGCCCAAGAAGCTGGTTCCCCCCATCAACAGCCGGGGCAATGACGGCTGGTGGGATCTTTATGATGTGGAGATGGGGCCGGACGTGATCCGGGCCAGATACCGTCTCAATGGTCTCAACAAGCCGCTGGTGACGATCAACCGCCGCAGCGGTCAGATCAGCGTGCAGGGCACCGCGCCTTATGCGTTTCGCGGAACCTGCGACCTGATTGATGGGCAGGAGCATCGCCGCTTCTGATGTATTTCGGCTCCCCGGTGCTTGCCGTCGTCATGGTTGTGCGACTTGTGTGTCAGCGCGAACGCGGCCCGATCAGCGCCGGTGCGATGAGGCCGCGCCGGGCCGCATCGGCTGCCGCCTCAATTGCGATGGCGTTGACGGGATGGACTACGGCGATCGGAATGGGCGGAAATCGGCCACATTGAGCCAGAAACTGCTCGGTCGCTTGAGTGATGGGGGCCTCAGTCATGCGCGAGAATCCAGCGCGCGATCTCCGGCCAGGCATAGGCGAGCGTGCGATGCCCCATGAACAGCCCGATGTGCCCGCCGGGAACCAGCCTGCTCTCGATCAGATCGGGGTCCGTACCGAATAAGTCGCGGGCGCGAAAAACCTGCTCGGACGTCGTGATATCGTCCTCCTCGCCCGCCAGCAGGTAGGTGGGTATGGTTATGTCTTTAAGGTCCAGCGTCCGCCCTAGCGCGCTAAAAGTGCCGTTGGCCAGCCGGTTTTCCTTGAACAGCTGGCTGATCGCCTGGAGATAATAGCGTCCCGGCAGGTCCAGCGGATTCTCGTACCAGCTGGCGAATTTCTAGGTGCGGGCGATGTAGTTGCGATCCTCTATGTTGCGGTAGAGGGTCTCGAACTTCTCGACGTACTGCTTGTCGGGATGCATGTTCTTCCAGCCCGTCAGCATGAAATCGCCGGGCATGTTGCCTCCGCCCGCGCCGACCATCTTTTCATGCCCCTTGAGTGTCTCGGACATCATGGATCCACAATTCGCGCTGAGGGTACGGAATGGAGATGCCGGCGTCGTCCAGCGCCTTGACGATCACGAAGTAGAGATCGGATCGCACGGTCAGGCGCTGGTTCACGTCGCCCACGAAGCATAGCAGATTGAGGTTGATGGCATTGTCCCCCAAGGCATCGATCACGACGCGAGGGAGCGGATCGCCCAGCACCTTCTCGTGCGATACCGCTATGTCGACGAGCAGCTTGCGCACCTTTTCCAGGTCGGAACCGTAAGCGACACCGATCGGTAGCACGATCCGCCCCTCGCTGTCGCCATAGGTCAGGTTCTTGACGCTGCCGGCCACCAGTTCGTTGTTGGGGATGATGACTTCGTGGCGATCGGCCGTTTCGATGTGCGTCGAGCGGAACGCGACCTTGCGGACATGGCCGGAATAGCCCGCGACCTCGATCCAGTCGCCTTGCTTGATCGGCCTTTCGATGAGCAGGATAATACCGCTGACGAAGTTCGCGACGACCGACTGCAGGCCAAAGCCGATGCCCACTGACAGGGCCCCGGCGATGAAGGCGAGGCTCGAAAGGTCGAGCCCTGCAGCCGTGATCGCTACCAGCGCCGAAAGCGTAAGTCCCAGGTAGCCGGTTCCGGTCAGGATCGCACTGCTTGCTCCCACGTCCACCCGAAGCCGGTCCAGCACGGCGAAATGGACGATACGCTGGATCCAGCGGGTCAGGATGTAGCCGAACAGGAACACAAGCGCGAACGTCATCACGCTGCCGAACGATATGCGAATGTCGCCGAGCGCCACGCCATTCTTGAACGCCAGCACCAGGTCGATGACTCGTTCACCACTGACGCCCCACATCAGCGCGATCAATGGCAGAGTGGCTATCAGCAGGACGAAGCCGAATACGAGCGGCACGACTTGCATGTAGCGGGACTGAGGCTGGCCTGGAGCCATGAACAGCAGACCCGAGGCTTCGGTAAGCGAGCGGAACAGGAATAACGCAGTAGCAGCGGTGGCGAACGACGTCAGCGTCGATATCAGCAGATACTGTGACAGCTTGGAATAACCGGTCATCGCCGCAAGCACCGCGAGTATCGCGATGATCCTCAGGAACAGGATGACCGAGGACAGCATGTCGCCGCGGTGCGATCCAGCCTCAGCATTCGTGCCAGCCTGTCTTCCGGGCCGGGCAAGTCGCAGGAGTGCGGTCAGTCGCCAGATACAGGCGGCGCCGAACACGATGATCGCCAGCGAGATGATGGCATCGAGCGCGGGAGCGCTGCCGGGCAACAGCCTGACATCCTGCCGCAGGGTATTCGCAGCAAGCGTGGCGCCAAGCAGCGCCATGAGTGTGATGGCATTGCCCAATTTGCCTTCCGGGAGGGTGAGAAGCCGTCCGGGCGGAAAGGCCGGTTCGAAAATGCTGTGGCCCAGCCAGCGGGCGAAAATGACGGTCATGCCCGCAAGCGTCACCCGTCCGCCGATTGCAGCAAGGACCGGTAGCTGATCGGGCATGCTCCGCAAAAGCAGATGGACGAACAACAAGGCCAGCGCCGGAGCGGCAATGTCGATGAGATCGCGCAAGAAGGCGAACCCGAGACGCCTCGCCGGCACAGTCGATGCCTGGGAGCGCCGGTCGATCATCACGCGTGTCCGGCGACGGACGCGGAATGCCAGCCACAGCGCAACAATCCCCGCAGCGAAGGCGACAACGAACCGCGCGGCAGCGGAAAATGCGCCGCCAGCGGGCAAGGCAGCGGAAAGCAGCGTAGATACTTGCGATCCGGCCGCTCGCCATGTCTGCACTAGCAGCACCGAATTGCGGTTTGCAAAAAGGTCACGGCTACGCTGCTTGCGCAGGATTTCATCGATGTCCGAGATGAGCACGCTTGATCGGGCGTGGAAATCCCGGGCGGCCATGACCGGTGCCTGGTCCGCCGCCAGTTCGGCATTGAGCGCAGCGCGACGTGTACGCATCCATTCAGGCTCGGGCTGCCCTTTGGCTGCGGCGCCCAGTTCCTTGAGCTGAGCGGCCGCTATCCGGCTTCCGAGGCTTCCGTGCGATGTCTGTTCCAGCGCTTCCTCGCGCTGCAGGGTCAATTGCAGGCGCAACTCTTCCCATTGCTCCGAGGTAATCCGATCACGTCTCGGCGGTGGAAGCTGGAGCAGCGTTTCGGCCCGCGTCGCCGTCGCCTCCCAGGTTTGGCTGGTGCTGTCAGTCACTTCGGCCATCGCGGGCCATGCGATCAAGAGCAGGATCGCCGACGTCAGGCCCAGGGCGAGCCGAAAACTCACTGGCCTCCTGGCCGATGCATTTGAAGTGTCTGGCATCACGGCTGCGGTACGACCGCATCCATGATCGTCAGCCGTTCGAGCGGCGTGGCACCGACCCGCGAATCCGTGACGAGGATCGTCGATCCCGGTTTCAATTGCGCCTTGACCAGTTGGTAGAAGGCTCTCGGCATATGGACCCGGTTGACAATGGCTTCATCGACTTCCTTGCCTTCATCGGCCTCATGCCCGTTCATCCCCACATAGACCCAGTGCGGCTTTCCCTGCCGGAGCGTCAGGGTGATGACATGTGAGCCGGGATCATCGTCATTCACCTGTGCGGCGCTGCGTCCGATCTCTGTTCCGTTGCGGAGCACGACGACGCGCTGATCGGATTTCGACACGATGATGCTGAGCGGCCCTTGCTCGGCTGCTTGCGGTGTCCAGCGATATTCCATTCCCTCAAGGGGCTGCGTGTCCCGAGCCCGGCCGGCCGCGTCAAAAGGGGCAAGCAGGCTGTTGTCGCTGGTCCGCACGTGATGGGCGGCGTCGCCCTCGACGACCACGGTAATGCCAAGGCTTGTTATCCCGAAAAGCTCTCGTGCGAACTCGAAAGGGAGATGCACGCATCCATGGCTCTCGGGATAGCCCGGCAGACCGCCCGCATGGAGCGCGACCCCATCCCACGTCAGCCGCTGCTGGAACGGCATCGGCGCACTGTTGTATTTGCTGGACCGGTGATCGGCGTCCTTCTGAAGAATGGTGAATACGCCGGTCGGCGTCTCGTGACCTGCCTTGCCGGTCGAAACGGTCGTGGCGGCAATGCGGATCCCGTTGCGATAGACGATGGCGATCTGGCGGGAGAGGTCGACATAGATCAGGATCGGCCCCCTTGGCGAGACCTGAGACGCCCAGACCCACTGGCCAGGTTGGAGATCCTCTATCATTCGCGCGAATTCAGGAGGCGAACTGGCTTTCGCCCCTTGCGCCGCTACTGGTTGCGCAAGCATGCATGCCAATCCCGCAATGACAATGCCAAACGATCTCATGCCATCCCCAAGCAAATTGCTGATCGGAACCCTTGCAGGGAGTAGATCAGGAATTTGCTTGGACAGTGCAAGTGTTTACGTATGTTACTTCTAGTGCCGTAGCTGTGTAGCGAAAACCAATTCGCCCCACTCTGCCCCGGAGGATTGCCTTGCGCTGCGGGCCCATTGCAGGATCGCCCGGCTCGTAAATTCAGTGCCATTACCACTGATAATGCAAGCAGGTTTCCCGTGTAGACGAACCAGAGCATCCCGTTCACGCGCCACCTGAGCCCCCGAGATGCTGGTGTCCGCCGCCAGGCACAGGTTCTCCCGGCAACATCATAATTGATCGCCAAAATCTTGAACTTGCGCGACGCGCCAAAGGTATCGGCGACAAAGTCCATCGACCAGCGGTCGCCAGCGCGAAGTGCCCCCTGGACTGGCGTTCGACTGCCCCGGGCACGCTTGCGGCAACGTCGTCGGCGCACGTATCGCCTCGTCCAGCATGCTGTCGGCCAGGAGCCGCTTCAGTTTGCAGTTCTCGTCGTCCAATTGCCGCAACCGATGGGCATCTGGGGCAGTTCACTCACCCGTTTGGCCGTTTCTCCCCTAACCGTCTTAAAACCTTCATAAAATTCTTTGTCCCCTTTTGCGGTTGGGCACAATCTTCCTCCTTGGTTGACCGGTTGAATTCGGCGTGAAGGGGATCCGATGTGCATGACATCGCAAGCATCGAATCTTCTCAGGCAGGGGGTATCCGGTCTCCGCTCGCCTTGTTCCTCGTTTCTCTTCTGGAACGATGCTCAGGCGATACGACAGGCGCACCCGGTCAGCGATCTGTGCCTGTTTCCTCTAAAAAGGAGCAATTTGATGCGTTCTGCTTCCTGCCTGAACCGGCTTATCCCGTGGATACTTCCAGCCATGGTTGCATCCTTCCCCGGACCTGCTTTCGCCGCGGTCATAGGCCATGATCAGGTCCAGTCCATACCGGCGGCCGCCGAAAGCTACATGTCCAAATTCCAGCCCGTGCTGAAGGTGGAGAGCGGCTGCGTGCCGTTTCCCGCCGTCGATGCCGCTGGCAACACCAACGGGGGGCTGAACCCGACCGGCTCTCGTAACGGCGGATGTTCCTCCAACACCGGCCAGGTCTACGTCCGCGCCCAGACCCATTACGGTCTCTGCGCGGTCATGTACGCCTGGTATTTTCCCAAGGACCAGGTGATAGACGGCCACCGGCACGATTGGGAAAGCGCGGTCGTCTGGCTGTCCAGCTGCGAGGAATCCGCAAACGTGGTCGCGGTCTCCTATTCGGCACATTCGGGCTACGACAAATCGACCTCGCCGCCGCTCGACGGGAGCCACCCGAAGATCCGCTATTACACCAACGGCATCACCAACCACCAGCTCGGTTCGACCACCTCGCAGGGTGGCCAGCAGCCGCTGATTCAGTGGGAAAAGCTGCCGGCTGCCGCGCGCAACGCCCTGACGAACACCAGCTTCGGCGATGGCAATGTCCCGATGAAAGACGCCAATTTCGCCAACAATATCGTGAAGGCCGATTTCCGCTAAACGGAAATCTTGTCCTTATATCCCAGTGGCCCGCCGCGCATACGACGTGCGGCGGGCCACTTTGACTTATGCCGCAACGAGATAGATTCCGTCGGCCCGCTTGCTGGGCCGCAGGCCGAACAGCGCGCCGATCAGCGCCAGCGATTGCTCGGGCTCGTCGAGGCGGAAGCGACCGCTGAAGGTGCGGCTCGCCAGGGACGGTTCCTGAAGCCGGATCGGATCGGCGCTGTAGCGGCTGAGGCGCTCGATCGCAAAACCGAGCCGCATGGACTCCGCGTCGAGCCAGTCGTTCTGCCAGTCGGCGTGGGCGGCAGGATCGAAGCTGCCCTCATCGATGGCTCTCCCATCGAACAGCGCCCACTGCCGCGCGGGCACCACCAGTGGCTGCTGCCCGTGCGCCGCCATCGCGACGCGGCCCGAGAAGACGCGCAGCTCGGCAGCGTCCGAGAGCCGGTCGACACTGAAGCTGGTGCCCAGCGCGGTCATGGCCGCGCCGGGGGTGCGCACCTCGAAGGGACGCGCCGCATCGTGGCGTACGTCGAAGCGCGCGGCACCCCGGTCCAGCTCGATGCCGCGCCGCTCGGGCGTGAAATGAACCCTGACCGACGATGCGGCGTCGAGCAGCATGCTCGATCCGTCCGGCAGTACGACGTGACGCCGCTGGCCGACGTCGCTGGCAAAACGCAGCGGATCGGGCGCCGAAGCCGGCTGCCTACGCGTCAACAAATAACCTCCCAGCGGCGCGGCGACGAGGGCGGCAAGCCCTGCCGCCAGTGCCTGTCGGCGCCCGAGCTGCGTGGGCAGGGCGTCGTGAAGACGGGAGAAACGTGTGCGAGGCAGAGGGCGCGATCGCGGCAGATCCGCTGCGAAGTCCACCATACGCGCATCGCGGGAAGGCGCGGTATCGACGGCCTCCAGCAGCGCAGCATCGCTGAGCACCTGGCGGATCCGGGCAAAGGCGCGGGCATGTTCGGGGCGCTCGGAAAGCCACTGGGCCAGCTCGCGCCGCTCGGCTTCGTCGAGTTCGTCATAGCGGTCTGCCCAGTCGGCGGCGGTCTCGATCGTTTCGAGCTGTCGTTCATCCATGGCCCGTCGTTCCCATCCGATCGGTTTTCCAGTCGCTGGCCCAATCTCCGCCCAACGACAGGGTCAGGTCGGCCATCGCGCGCACGAGGTGTTTCTTCACCGCCTCCACGCTGAGGTCCAGTTCCGCCGCGATCTCCTGCCGCGACTTGCCATCGATATGGCGGAGGCGGAAGGCCGCGCGCCGCTGCGGTGTCAGGCGCTCCAGCGCCGCCTCGAAGCGGGCGAGGCGCTGGCGATAATCCAGCACTTCATCGGCCAGCGGCAATTCGCAAGCGAAATCCAGGCCGTCCAGTCCCGCTTCCCGCGAAGACTTGCGCGCGCCGGCCATGATCACCGAATCCGCAACCCGAAAGGCATAGGCCAGGGGCTGTTCGATCACCTGCCGGCGCTCCTGCTCGATCACGCGCATAAGCGTTTCCTGCACCACGTCCTCCATGCCTTCGGGGTCGCGCAGGCGCCGGCGCACATAGCTGCGCAGCCGCCCGAGCCCCGCGGAAAGCTGGCTGGCGACATCGCTCATGTACATCGGCGGCAGTCCGGCAGGAAGCTCTGCATGTCCGGCGATCCATAAAATATCCGGCCCATATGAGGCCTGCGATGAAGAGTGCGGAGCGGGCAAAACGGGGACAGGTAAATTCCGTCCATCTCGGTCAGAACCGGTATCGCAGCCCGGCCGAGAACACGCGTCCGCTGCGGGTCCGGGCGAGGAGACGCTGTGCGCTGTGATCGGTGTACTGGACGACCGGGGCGTCGGTGAGATTACGTCCCTCGATCAAGGCCTGCATCCTTGCGCCGATCGCCAGGTGAGCCGCGAAATCGAGCGTCAGGCTGGGCTTGATCCACTCACCGATATTGCCGTTGTTGCCGATCCCCACGCGGTAGGTGCCGCGATAGGCCGCGGCCACGCGCGCGTCCCAGCCACGCCCGGTGTAATAGAGCGTGGTGTTGCCCGACCAGCGCGAGAGGTCGATCAGCGGCAGGCGGACAGTACCGCTATCGTACGTGACCTCGCTCCTGCCCGAGGCGAACGTCACATTGGCGGCAAGGCCCAGGCGGTCGAGCGGCGCGGGAAGAAAACGCAAGTCTCGCTGGATGGCCGCCTCGACACCGACGATGGACGCCCCCGATCCGTTCACCGGCTGGATGACGTTGTAGAGGATCGAGCCGTCCTGGTCCGCGTAGAGGAACTCCAGCGGATAGCCCGTCTGCGCGTAGGGTATCACGCTCGTCTCCGAGGTGATGAAGGAATCGAGGTGCTTGTAGAACAGGCCGAGCGAAGCGTAGCCGTCCCGGCCCCAATACTGTTCCAGCGAAAGGTCCAGCGCATCGGAGGTGAAGGGCTTGAGCGCCGGGTTGCCCGAGGTGATCGTGCCGCCGAAGGGCGTGGCGTTGACTTGCGCTGCGGCGCGCAAGTCCGCCACATCGGGCTGGTTGAGATTGCGGCTGGCTGCCAGCCTCAGCAGGAGATTTGGGCGCAGGGTGGCACGTGCCTGGAACGAGGGCAGCCAGGCGTCGCGGTGGCTGCGTTGGGAGACGCGGTACTGGCTGGCATCGGTGCTGGCCTTGCCTGACGACAGCATATCGACGCGCTGGTACTGAAGCCCGATTTCGGCCTTGATCGGCCATGGGCCCAGCCGTGTGTCGAATGTCGCCAGGGCGAAGGCCGCGTAGCTGTCCTCGTGAACCGCATAGCTGGTGCCGGGCATGTCGTCGGTGCCGGAAAGCACGCGGTTCTGCCCGGTGGCGGCGAAAGTGCGGTCGACATCGGCGACGACATAGGGCGCCAGGGTTTTGCCGGGCAGCAAAGTGGTGACGGCGGCCAGCCCGCTTCCGGCCGGGTAGTCGACCCGCACGCGCCGCTCATAGCCGTCATTGCCGAAATAGCGATAGATTCCGCCGAGCTTCAGGGTTGCGCCGGGCGTGAGCACGCGGGCCACTTCGAGCCGGGCGGTGGCGTTCTGGTTCAGAATGGCATCCTCGCGCGTGTCGGCCCGCATCAGGCCCCATTGCGCGGCATCGGCCGGATCGAAACCATAGCGATTGCCGGTCTCCGATCCTGTCGCGGTGTAGCTGAAACGCTTGCCCTTCGCCTGGAGGAAAACCTTGTCGAACACCGGTTCCTCGAAATCGCTTCGGGCATAGCCGAACCGGGCGGCGATCGTGGTGGCATCATCCAGCGGTGCTTCGAGCGAAAGCACGGCCTGCGCGAATGCGGTATGGTCTGCCGTGCGCTTGCATTCGGAGCGGAAGTCGACGCCGCTGAAGTCGGCGGCGGCCATGGTATCTCCCGCGATCGTCACGCTTTCCAGGCGCTGCGTGCCGGTGACGTCGGCGGTGAGGCCGTTCGTCCCCGCCGCCGCGAGCGAATATTCCTGCCGGTCGTTCGCAAGCCGGGCATAGAGCATCTCGAGTGCGATGCGCAGGCCCGTGTCGCTCTCGTGCTCGATGGCGCCCACGAGGTTCAACCGCTCGAAGCTGTTGGTCCAGGTGGAATAGGATTGCGCGCGCGACATGTAGACCGGCTTTCCCGTGCCGGTGAGCCGCGCGCGGTCCTTGGCGTCCACACCGGGGCCGATGTTCTCCTCGCCGAAGACGACCGGCACCCAATCCCAGTTGCGATAGCCATATTCGGTCACCCGGTTGCGGCTCCAGGACGCCGCGATCAGCAGTCCCCAGGCCTCGTTCCTTCGCGACAGTTCGGCGGTCACCTGCGGCGTCACGCTGCGGCTGTTGGCGCCGGCGCGGCCCTGCACCGAGAGCAGGGTGACCGGCCCGGTCTGTTCCAGCGGACGCACGGTACGCAGCGCCACTGTCCCGCCGACGCCGCCGGCATCCCGGTCGGCCGACCAGGCCTTGAGCACTTCGACTTCCGAGAAAAGCCCGGCATCGAAGATCGAGTAATCGAACCGGCGCTGACGGCTGACGGAGCCGCGATTGTCGAGACCGGACGCGGTGGTTGCCAGCGTCTCCATGCCGTTCAGCGTCGTACGGGTGAACAGTGGGCCGAGGCCGCGAAGCGAGACCTGCCGTCCTTCACCGTTATCCCGGCTGACCGCGATACCGGGCAGACGCTGGAGCGCATCGGCGGCATTGTGATCGGGAAAGGCGGCGATGTCCTCCGCCCGCGTGACTTCCATGATCGACCGGGCGGTCCGCTTGGTTGCGGCTGCCTGGCGGAGGCTTTCCCGGTAGCCGGTAACGAGGATCGGCGGGCCTTCGGTCTCCGGCGGATGGCTGGCAAGTAGCGCCGACGGCAGCGACGCAGCCGGTTCGGGCGCTCTCTGCATCGACGCCCGCGCGTCCATCACCACGAAACCGCCCGGCATCCGCCGGACTTCGACCGGAAGGCCTCGCGTCGCCTGGGCAAGTGCCTGTTCGACCGTCAGGCGCTTGTTCACGGCATGGCGGCTGCGCAGATCGGGGCCGACGGAGGTGACGATCTGCACGCCCGATTTCTGGGAAATCATCCGCAGCACGTCGGCAAGACGACCGGAAGGAATGTGAAAGGCAATCGCGCCGTGTCCGGGGGCCGCTTCGCGCGCGGTGGCGCTTCCGGCCGCCATCGGGGCGGCCAGTGCCAGAACCATGCAGCATGCGACGCGCCGACCGCGAACCTTGGGAAACACGAGCCCTCCGGCGCGGGCGGCTATCAGGGCGGGATGACGATTATGTGACCGTTCCGGGGGCGGCTACACCTCAATGCAAAGTCGCGGGGCAATGATCGCCCCGCGCCTTCACCTTACGCCTTCACTTTATTCGATGGATGCGGTCTGCGCCGCCGCCGCAAAATTCGCTTTCAGCGAATTTTCAAACGGACTCTCAGAACTCGAAGCGCACGCCGCCCATGATCGTCGTGCCCGAACGGGTGTTGACGTAGAGCCGCTTGGTGCTGTCCGAGTATTGCTTCTCGTGCTGGTTGGTGAGGTTGATGGCATCGAGCGTCAGCTGGACATTCTCCATCACCTTGTAGTGGGCGGACATGTCGACGTAGACCGTTGCCGCATAGCCCGAGAGGTCCTGATCGAGGCCCAATGTGCTGGTGATCGGCGCCGCGCTGTAGACGTAGCTGCTGCGGTAATTGGCCGAGCCGCGAATGTCGAACTTCGCATCCTGGTAATAGAGCGTGATGTTGCCGTTATACTTGCTCAGCCCTTCCAGCGTCGTGTTGGCGCCGCCTGCGTACATCGTCGAGTAATCGTACTTCGAATTGACGTAAGTGAAGTTCACCGCCGTACCGAAGTGGTCGAAGGGCGCGGGCAGGAACGTGAAGTCGGTCTGCGCGGCCAGTTCCAGTCCCCAAAGGTCGGTCTTGCCAAGGTTCACCGGGCGCGAGAACGTGGTGACATTGGTGCTGCCAGTCACTCCCGTGACGAGGTCGGTGGAAAGGCCGGTCTGGCTATAGGGCACGTCGTTGACGGTCTGGGTGGTGATGAAGCCGTCCAGCGTCTTGTAGAACAGGGCGGCGCTGACGGAGCCGACCTTGCCGAAGTAATACTCGACCGAAAGATCGAGGTCGGTGGACTTGTAGGGCTTCAGCGCCGGATTGCCGACCGAGACCGAGAGTTCGCCGTTGTCCCCGACGGAGACGGTCCCGTTCACAGCAAGCGAGCCGAGCGCGGGTCGATTGATGTTGCGCGCCGCCGAAGCGCGGACGACGAGGTTCTGCGTCGCATCGAAGATCAGGTTCATGGCCGGCAGGAAGCCCTGATAGCTCGACGACACGGAGATCGGCGCTTCCGTGCCGCCTACCGTGCCGATCCCCGCCGAAAGAATATCGGTGTGATAGTAACGTCCGCCGATGTTGCCCCGGAACGGCATGCTGCCAAGCATGTGGTTCCAATCGTACTGGACGTAACCGGCGGCGGTGCGCTCCTCGACCGAAAATACGCTGTTCTTGCTGGTCAGGTACTTGCCGCGATCAATCCCGAGCGTGGACAGGGCCTTGTCATAGTCGACGATCACCCAGTCCTGGCCCTTGTATCCGTCGTAGACCTTCGCATAGTGGCTCATATCTGCGCTGACGGTACCGTTCTTGAACCCGGTCAGCAGGGCATCGTTGTAAGTGCGCTTGAAGCCGGAGTTCTCGAACCGACGCCACTCGCCGCCGATCGAGATCTTGTCGTCAGGCGTGACTTCATAGGCCAGGCTGCCTTTGACATTATCGAAGGCGCTGTCCTGGAAGCTCTGGTTCATGTCGATTTCATGGGCGTGATAGTTCGACGCATCGCCGGCGTCCCAACCGTACGTGTTGGAAAGCGAATAGCTTCCCCCGCGATAGTCGGTGACCACATCGCCATAGGCCTCGGTGTAGAACTGATCGCTCAGCGGCATGTCGTAGCTGGAACGCTCGATACCGCCGAGGAACGTCGCCTTCAGGCCCGGCGCGATCTCGGCGTCGCCACTGAACGTAAGCTGCTTGAAAGTGTTCGTGGCTTTCTGGACACGCGTCTCGGTCGCGGTCTGGCCGCCCGAGACATCGAGGTAGGTCACCTCGTTCTGATCGTTCCACTCGATCGCGTTTATCCTGGAGTTGGGATAGGTCACACCCGCGAAAGTCTGCCCGCCGCCCAGCCAGGTGGAGCCGCCACCGCCGCGCGAAGCCAGATGGGTCTCGAAGCGATCGGCCTTGTACTTTCCATAGAGGCCGTCCAGCGTGAGGTGGACGGTATCGGCCGGGTTCCATTGCGCCGAAGCCGTCACGCCGAGGCGGTCCTGCGTGCTGTCCCATACCGAGAGGCGATTGCCGCGCGCAAAGCGCAGCGTGCCGGAGTTGATCTTGTCCCGCTCTTCCTGCGTCAGCGCCGAGATGTCCGAGCCGTTGGCCTTGTTCAGGCGCCAGCGATAGGTGTCGACGCCGGTTTCGCGGGTCTGGCGATGGCTGTAGGCGGCGGAGACGAGAATGCCGAAATCGCCCCAGTTCTTGGAGACGAGTCCGGTCAGGCGCGGCTGGAAGTCCTTGGTCAGGGTGTTGGTGCCGCCCGAGGCGGAGAAGGCGACCTTGGTGCCCTCGGAATCGAACGGGCGTGCGGTGTAGAGGCCGACGGTGCCGGCCAGTCCGCCCTCGCTCTGCTCGGCGGAAAACGACTTGCGCACATCCACGCGGCTGAACAGCTCGGCGGCAAAGATGTTGAAGTCGAAGGCGCGATCGCGCGTGCCCTGGCCCCGGCTGTCTTGCGCGGAATCGACGTTGCCCAGCACTTCCATGCCATTGAGCTGGACGCGGGTGAAATCGGGACCAAGCCCGCGCAGACTGACGCGGCGCCCTTCGCCCGCCTCGCGATTGATGGCTACGCCCGGCAAGCGCTGCAATGCTTCGGCAAGGTTGAGGTCAGGGAAGGCGGCGATGTCCTCGGCAACGATCGAGTCCTGGATGATCGTTGCGCTGCGCTTGACGTCGCGAGCGCCTTTGAGGCTGGCGCGAAAGCCGGTGACGACGATATCGCTTGCCGGCTGCGGGGCCTGTGTGCCCTGTTCGTCCTCGGCAAAGGCGGGCTGAATTGCCATCGCGCTCATGGCGATAGCGGTCGATACCAGCCAGAGGCTGCGCTTGGTGCACATTTGAATAACTCCCCGATCACAAGGCCACGAGCAGGAACATCCGTGGCGGTCGGGGTGGAGAGAGTGCAGGGCGGGTATCGGGGACAATAAAGTTGTGAAAGTTCAAGGTCAGTTTTATTGCACTTCTGTTTCAATGAATGCGATATTGTGAGTTCTTCATAAGAAAATCAGGGGTCGCAATAAATTGGAGGGCTTAGCTGAGCGCTGTTATTGCACTCGAGCCAAGACTGCCAAGTGCACTCATCGGAAGTGGCGGCTATCCCGGTAGGGGGCGGAAGCGTGCGTGTCGGGAGACGGAAAATTCCGCAGCGCATCAAAATATATGGGCAGGAACGCCCGTTTGCGCCGTCAATCCTCTAGAATCAGATTAACACCCTGCAAGCGGCTAAATGATTAAATTGGCCGGAAAGAACCCAGAGGATAAAATGCGCCAAGTTATCGCAGTCACGGACTCCGTGACGGTGCGTTCCGCTCGCGAGTTCGCCAGTGTTCTTTCCAGTGAATTCGAAGCTGGGCGCGATAATGATCTTGATCTGTCTGCGCTAAAAGATGTGGATCTTGCGTTTATAGAAATAGTTTACTCTGCCCGCGCGCAATGGGCGATGGCGGGTCGTGAACTGCGTCTGACGCATCCCGTCCAGGGCGCGGTCCTGCCGCTGCTCGAACGTGCCGGCTTCCTCACGGATATCACCCCTCGGGATCTGGAATTCTGGTTCCACGGAGAACTGCCGCAATGACTGCCTCTATCCTTACCGTCGACGATTCCCCCAGCCTGCGCATGGCCATCCGCATCGCGCTGACCGGCGCGGGCTACGACGTCACCGAAGCGGGCGACGGCGTCGAAGGGCTCGCTGCGGCAGGCGCCAAGCGGTTCGACCTCATCATCACCGACCTCAACATGCCGAACATGGACGGGCTGACGATGATCCGCGAACTGCGCAAGGCGCCCGAGCAGGCCGGCATTCCGATCATCTTCCTCACTACCGAGAGCGATGATTCGATGAAGCAGCAGGCCAAGGCCGCCGGTGCCACCGGCTGGCTGGTCAAGCCCTTCGTGCCAGAGCAGCTCATCAAGGTCTCGCGCAAGGTCCTGGGCCGGTGAGCACGCAAGACCCGATCGCGGCGTTCCGCGTCGAGGCGGGCGACCTGCTCGACCAGATCGAGCAGGGCCTGCTCGATCTCGGCCACCGGCTCGACGATCGCGCCCTGATCGACGAAGTGTTCCGGGGCCTGCACACGCTCAAAGGTTCGGGCGCGATGTTCGGCTTCGACGCGTTGGCCGAATTCACCCATCACTGCGAAACCGCTTTCGATCGCGTGCGCAAGGGGCTGGCCCCGGCGACGCAGGAACTGGTGGCGGTGATCCTTTCGGCGCGCGACCACATGCGTGCGCTGATCGAGGGCGATGGAGCAGGGCTGGAAAGTGCCGGCGCCGCCATCCTCGCGCAGCTTCAGGACGCCATCGACGGCGCCTCGGACAGCGAGCCCACCGCTCCTGCTGCTCCCGCCTCGAAGGGCTGGCGCCTGTTCTTCCGCCTCCCCGCCGAGGCTATGGCCAATGGCACCAACCCGCTGATGCTGCTCGACGAGCTGCGCGACCTTGGCGACTGCCGGATCGTCGCGCGCACCGATACGATCCCGCCGCTGGCGGAACTGGTGCCGACCGAATGCCACATCGGCTGGGATGTCGAACTTCGCGGTGACATCTCGCGCGACGACATCGACGACGTGTTCATCTTCGTGATGGACGACATGGAACTGACCATCGCGCCGCTGGAAGTCGAGGCGGCGCCGGATCAACCTGCACTGACATCGGTCGAAGCACCCCAGGATGCCAAGGCCGAAGCGCCCGTCGCCGAGGCATCCCCGATGGCCCAGGACGGTCCTGCCAGCCGAACGCCTGCAAAGCCCGCGGGTGAAAGCGTTCGCGTGCCCGCCGAGCGGCTCGACGAGCTGATGGACCGCGTGGGCGAACTCGTGATCGTCCAGAGCCGCCTTTCGCAGCTTGCCAATGGCCACGGCGCGGCGGTCGGCAGCGAACTGGCGCTGCGTTCGATCTCGGAGGAGATCGAGCGGCTCGCGGGCGAACTGCGCGATACCATGATGGTGTTGCGCATGGTGCCCGTCGCCAGCCTGTTTAGCCGCTTCCGCCGCCTGGTCCACGACCTCGCGCGCGAAACCGGCAAGACCATCGAACTCTCGACCGAGGGCGAGACCACCGAAGTCGACAAGACCATGATCGAGCGTCTGGCCGATCCGATGGTCCACCTGATCCGCAATGCCTGCGACCATGGCCTGGAAACGCCCGAGGATCGCCTTGCCGCTGGCAAGCCCGCCGCCGGGCAGGTTCGTCTTTCCGCGCATCAGGCGGGCGGCGAAGTGCTGATCACCATCCGCGACGATGGACGCGGCATCGATCGCGCCCGCGTGCGCGCCAAGGCGGAAACGCAGGGGCTGATCCAGCCCGGCCAGTCGATCTCCGACCACGACCTGCTCCAGATGATCTTCCATCCCGGCTTCTCCACGGCGGCACAGGTCACCAACCTGTCCGGGCGCGGCGTCGGCATGGACGTGGTGAAGCGCACGATCGAAAGCCTGCGAGGCGCCATCGACATCACTTCGGCACCCGGCGAAGGCTCCACCGTGGTGCTGCGTATCCCGCTGACCCTGGCGATCATCGACGGATTGCTCGTGCGCGTGGGCGAGGGGCGCTACGTGATCCCGCTTGGCGCGGTCGAGGAATGCCTCGAACTTAGCCTTGAGGAAGACCTGCGTTCGCGCGGCCGCAGCTTCATAACGCTGCGCGACCGGCTGGTGCCGTTCCTGCGCCTGCGCGAAATCTTCGACACCGGCACGCGGCCCGATCCGCACCAGAAGATCGTCGTCATCGCCACCGGCACCGAGCGTGTCGGGCTGGTGGTGGACCAGATCATCGGCAGCCACCAGACGGTCATCAAGTCGATGTCGCCGCTGCACCGCGACGTCGCGACTTTCGCGGGCGCCACGATACTGGGCGACGGCGGCGTGGCGCTGATCCTCGATGTCGCGCAGCTCGTCATGCTCGGCCAGAACCAGGAGGAGCGGCTTCGCGCCGCCGGATAAGCCCCATGCCCGAACAGACAGCCACGCAGTGGGATGCCGCCGGCAATCTCGAAGTCCTGACCTTCAACCTTGGCGCCGAGACTTTCGCGCTGGAGGCAACGCTGGTCCGCGAGATTCTGGACCTGCTTCCCGAAACCCGCGTGCCCGGCGCGGCGCCGCTCCTGGGCAGCGTCGTCAACTTTCGCGGCAAGATCATCCCGATCGCCGACCTTCGTCTGGCTTTCGCCATGCCCGCCGCCGAAGCCACGGTCGACAGCCGCATCGTGGTGATCGAGACCGAAGCGGAAGGCGAGACGTTTCAGATCGGCATTCGCACCGACAAGGTCCACGAAGTGGCCACGCTCCGGCGAGACGCCAGCGAGGAGCCGCCCGCCGTCGGCATGCGTTGGCGCCGCGATTTCGTTCGCGAGCTGGTGCGTCGGCAAGACGGCGTCGTCGTCCTGCCAGACCTTGCCGCAATCTTTCGCTCGCTGGCCGGTGGGAACGATCCCGCCGTGGCCCAGCCATCCACAGTACATTGAGCCGGGGGGCCGACATGCGCGCAACTATCAAGCTGAAGCTTTGGGGGACTTTCGGGCTCCTGCTGATCATCATGGCCTCCGTCATCGTGGTCGGCGTTTCCCGCCTCGCCACGCTCAATGACGCCGTGGGCGATCTCGTTGCCGGCCCGGCCAAGCAACTCGACCGCGCCCGCGCGATCGATGGCGGCGTCAGTATGATGGTTCGTTCCGAAAAGAACCTGGTGCTCACCAACGACCCGGTGGAGCGGCGCGAACTGGAAACGCGCATCACCACCTGGCGCGACCGGGTGGAGCAGGAGGTCGAGCAGGCCAATGCGGCCGCATCGGAAAGCACGCGGGCAAGCTGGGCGCAGCTGCGCGAGCAGTGGAATGCGTTCAAGCCGGTGAACCAGCAGGTGAGCGAACTCAGCGCCCATGACAAGGCTGCCGCCGCCACCCTGACCATGGGCGAATCCCGCGATCGCGCACAGGCCGTGACCAAGACCGTCGAAAGCCTGGTCCAGGCCCAGCAGCGCATGATGAGCCAGGCCGACGACGATACCGAAGCGACTTACGGATCGGCGCGTTCGCTGATGATCGGCATGGGTCTGGCCGCCGTGCTGATCACCCTGATCGCCGCCGCCTATCTCGCGCTGCTCATCTCGCGCGGGCTGAAGGCAGCCGGAGATGCCACGCGCCAGGTGGCCGAAGGCGACCTGACCCGCACCGCCGAGGTTACTTCCAACGATGAGATCGGTGATCTGCTCGGCAACGTGAACACCATGATCGAGCGCCTGCGCGGCGTGGTCGGCGATGCGACCGTGGCGGCCGAGAACGTCTCGGCGGGCAGCCAGGAACTCTCGGCCAATTCCGAGCAGGTCTCGCAAGGCGCGACCGAGCAGGCCGCCGCTGCCGAACAGGCTTCGGCCTCGATGGAAGAGATGGCCGCCAACATCAAGCAGAACGCCGACAACGCGGCGCAGACCGAGAAGATCGCGCGCCAATCGTCGAAGGATGCGGAATCGAGCGGCATTGCCGTGGAGCGCGCGGTCGGGGCGATGCGCACGATCGCCGAGAAGATCGGCATCGTCCAGGAAATCGCCCGCCAGACCGACCTGCTTGCCCTGAACGCGGCGGTAGAAGCGGCGCGCGCCGGAGAACATGGCCGTGGCTTCGCGGTGGTCGCCTCGGAAGTGCGCAAGCTGGCCGAACGCAGCCAGCATGCCGCCGCCGAGATCGGCGCGGTTTCCACCGAGACCGTGCAGGCGGCAGCCGAAGCGGGCGAGATGCTCTCCAAACTGGTGCCCGACATCCGCCGCACGGCCGAACTGGTTTCCGAGATCAGCGTGGCTTGCCGCGAACAGGATATCGGCGCGGCCCAGATCAACCAGGCGATCCAGCAGCTCGACCAGGTGACCCAGCAGAACGCCGGGGCCTCCGAGCAGATCTCCACGACCTCGGAAGAACTCGCCGCGCAGGCGGAGGAGCTTCAGGCCTCGATCGCCTATTTCCGCACCTCCGATGGCGGCAGCCGCCGTTCCATGGCGCCCGCGCCGGTCCGCAAGCCGGTACAGGCGGCGCGTAAGGCCGCCCCGGCGGCGGTCCGTAAGCCCCGCGCGCTCTCGGTGGCCGAACAGCAGGCCCGCGCTCGCGGCTTCGCGCTCGATCTTTCGACCGGCGGTCCCGACAGCGAGGACGACGCGTTCAGCACCCACGCGGCCTGACGCCCCCCATACCGACTTCACATTACCGACTTTCCCCCCAATCCGCCTTCCAGGATTCCCATTGCCATGCGCGCTACCATAAAGATGAAACTGGGCGTGACCTTCGCCATCATCCTGATCTTGCTTGCAGTCGTCGTCGGCGTCAGCCTGACGCGCCTCGGCACGCTCAACACTGCGATCACCGATCTCATCGACGGTCCGGCGGCCCGTCTCGACCGGGCACAGCAGGTTCAGGTCGTGTTCGGCACGCTGGCGCGCAACGAGCGCAACATGACGATGACGAACGATCCGGAACTGGTGAAGGAATTCGACGACAAGGCCACCCGCTCGATGTCCGAATTCGACCGTCTGCTGGAAGAAGGCGAGGCGAATGCCGTGGCCGAAACCAAACAGACCTGGAGTGAAATGCGCTCTTCGTACGAGACCTTCAAGCCGCTGGACGCGCGTATCAGGACGCTGGCACGGGCCGGTCAGAACGAGGAAGCGGCAGCGCTGGCGCTGGGCAGTGCCCGCGACTCCCTGGACCGCGTGACGAAGCAGACAGAGGATCTCGTCGTCCGCGCCCGCCAGGACATGGAGCAGGTCGATAAGGAAACCGACGCGCTCTATGGCTCGGCGCGCGTCACGCTGCTGACGGTCGCTGCCGTCGCCTTCATCGGCGCGCTCGTCGGTGCGGTGTGGATTTCGCTGATCGTGTCGCGCGGTCTCGGCCGGGTCGGCAATGCGATCAATGCAGTGGCCATCGGCGACCTCGACAACGACGTGGAAGTGACCTCGAACGACGAGATCAGGGACCTTGTCGATACCGTCAACAAGATGACCGCCAACTTGCGCGTCAGCGCCGCCCTGGCCGACAAGATCGCCGATGGCGACCTGACGGTCAGCCACAAGCCCTTGTCGGAACAGGACAAGCTGGGCCATGCTCTCGTCCGCATGATCGAGCGCCTGCGCGGCGTGGTGGGCGATGCCACCGTGGCGGCCAACAACGTCGCCAGCGGCAGCCAGGAACTCTCCTCGACCTCCGAACAGGTCTCGCAGGGCGCGACCGAGCAGGCCGCCGCTGCCGAGCAGGCCTCGGCCTCGATGGAAGAGATGTCGGCGAACATCAAGCAGAACGCCGAGAACGCGGCCCAGACCGAGAAGATCGCGCGCCAATCGGCCCAGGACGCGGAAGCCAGCGGCATTGCCGTCGACCGTGCGGTAGGCGCCATGCGCACCATCGCCGAGAAGATCGGCATCGTGCAGGAAATCGCCCGCCAGACCGACCTGCTTGCCCTCAACGCGGCCGTCGAGGCGGCGCGTGCGGGTGAACATGGCCGCGGCTTCGCCGTCGTCGCTTCGGAAGTGCGCAAGCTTGCCGAACGCAGCCAGGGCGCTGCCGCCGAAATTGGCGCGGTTTCGTCCAATACCGTCGATGCCGCCACCGAGGCGGGCGAGATGCTCTCCAAGCTAGTGCCCGATATTCGCCGCACCGCCGAACTGATCTCGGAAATCAGCGCCGCCTGCCGCGAACAGGACATCGGCGCGGGCCAGATCAACCAGGCGATCCAGCAGCTCGACCAGGTCACCCAGCAGAACGCCGGGGCTTCGGAAGAAATTTCCGCAACGTCGGAAGAACTGGCTGCCCAGGCCGAGGAACTTCAGGCCTCGATCGCCTACTTCCGGGTCGATGATGCCGGCAAGGCGCCCCGCGCCGCCGCCAGCCCACGTAAGGCCGCCCCGATCAAGACGGCCGTGAAGGCGCCGGTGAAGCGCCCTGCGGCGGCCAATGGCCAGGCCCGCACCAACGGCTTCGCGCTCGACCTTGCCATGGGCGGCCCGGACGACCGCGACGACGCCTTCGGGATGCACGCGGCATGAGCGACGTCCAGGAGATCCAGGCCGTTACCTTCGGCCTCGGAGCGGAGATCTTCGCGGTGCCGGTGACACTGGTCCGCGAGATCCTGGACTACCGCGAAACCTTCCGCATTCCGGGCGGGCCGGACTACCTGCTCGGCCTCACCGACATGCGCGGCGAAGGCGTGACCACGATCGACTTCCGTCTGCGGTTGGGCCTGCCGCAGACGGAGCCGACCCCGGCGACGCGCATTCTGGTGGTGGACATTCCGCTGGAGGACCGCGTGCTGGTGCTGGGGCTGGTGGTGGACCGGGTGATCGAGGTCACCAGCTTCCGGGCGGACCAGATGGGCGGCGCGCCGGACGTCGGCGTGCGCTGGCCGTCCGAATATATCGGCGGGGTTGTGAAGCGCGAGGAGGGCTTCACCGTGCTGGTGGACATGCCGCGCATCTTCTCCGCCGAGGAAGCTTCACGCCTGTCCTTCGCTGACTGACGTCCTTCGCTGCCTGACGTCCTTCGCTGCCTGACCCCTCAATTCGAATCCCGGAGCCGCGCAGATGACCGCAACCGCGCAAACGACAGCCTTGGCCAGTCGCAATTCGTCCAGTGCCCCCGCAGCGGCGCACCAGGGCAGCGACCCGATGAGCAAGCGCAATTTTGCGCGGCTGGCGGCCTACATCTACGACTATTCCGGTATCAAGATGCCCGAGAGCAAGAAGACCATGCTCGAAGGCCGCCTGCGCCGCCGCCAGCGGGCGAGCGGGGCGCGCACGCTTGACGACTACTGCGATTACATCTTTGCCGGTGAAAATCTGGCGGAGGAAGGGCTCTCGCTGATCAACGCGGTCACCACCAACAAGACCGACTTCTTCCGCGAGCCCGGCCATTTCGACTACCTGAGCAAGGTCATCCTGCCGGAAATGACCGCCCGCGGCGTGCGCACGATCCGCGCCTGGAGCGCGGCCTGCTCGACCGGGCCCGAACCTTACACCCTGGCCATGGTGCTGGACGATCATGCCGAGACCCAGGGCGGACCGGACTATGGCATTCTGGCTACCGACCTCGATACCGACGTGCTCGAAGCCGCGCGTGCCGGCATCTATCCGGCGGAACTCGTCGATCCGGTGCCGGATGCGCTTCAGCGCAAATATGTGATGTTCCCGCGCGATCCGGCGCGACGCGACGTGCGCATGGTACCCGCGCTGCGCAGCGCGATCGGCTTTGCGCGGCTCAACCTGATGGACGATCGCTACCCGGTGGGCGAGCCGATGCATCTGGTCTTTTGCCGCAACGTCCTGATCTATTTCGACAAGCCGACTCAGAAGCAGGTCGTCTCCCGTCTGGTCGATTGTCTGAAGCCGGGCGGCTACCTTTTCCTCGGCCACTCGGAATCGATCACCGGTCACGACCTGCCGCTGACCCAGGTGGCCAATACCGTGTTCCGGAAGGGCTGAGGCGATGCTCGAGAACAGGAAAATCCGCGTCCTCGTCATCGACGATTCCGCCAGTGTCCGCCAGGCGATGACCACGATCCTCCAGGAAGACCCGGAGATCGAGGTGATCGGCGCCGCGCCCGATCCGTTCAGCGCCGCGCGCCGCATCCAGGAGGAAGTGCCCGACGTCATCACGCTGGACGTGGAAATGCCGCGCATGGACGGCATTACTTTTCTGCGCAAGCTGATGTCGCAATGCCCAGTGCCCGTGGTCATGTGTTCCTCGCTGACCGAAGAGGGCTCCGAAACGCTTCTCCAGGCGATGGAAGCGGGCGCGGTGGACGTGATCCTCAAGCCCCGCATCGGCGTTGCCGACCATCTCGTAGAGCACAACCTCCAGATCCGTGACGTGGTAAAAGGGGCTTCCCGCGCGCGGGTGCGCGGACGGCCCGCGGTGCGCGAGGTAAAGCCGGAGGGGCCGCAGAAAAAGCTGACCGCCGATGCCGTGCTGCCGCCGCCGAGCGGCCGGGCCATGAGCCGCACCACCGAGATGGTGGTCTGCCTCGGCGCCTCCACCGGCGGCACCGAGGCGCTGCGCGAAGTGCTGGAGGCGCTCCCCGCCAATGCGCCGGGCGTCGTCGTGGTCCAGCACATGCCGGAGAATTTCACCCGCGCTTTCGCCAAGCGGCTGAACGGCCTCTGCGAAGTGGACGTGAAGGAAGCGGTGGACGGCGATCCGGTGCTGCGCGGCCATGTCCTGATCGCGCCGGGCGGCAAGCACCTGATGCTGGAGCGGCAGGGCGCGCGCTATCACGTCGCGGTCAAGGACGGTCCGCTGGTTTCGCGGCATCGTCCTTCGGTGGACGTGCTGTTCCGCTCGGCCGCGCGCGCGGCGGGCTCGAACGCGGTGGGTGTCATCATGACCGGCATGGGTGACGACGGCGCACGGGGCTTGCTGGAGATGAAGCAGGCTGGTGCCCGCACGTTCGCGCAGGATGAGGCGAGTTCGATCGTCTTCGGCATGCCCAAGGAGGCCATCGCGCGCGGCGCGGCGGATCGGGTGGTCCCGCTCGGTTCCATCGCCCGCGAACTGCTGGCGGCGACCAACCGCTGATGACGATGCAAGAATACGGCCAGGAACAGAGATTGCAGATGACCGATATCGCCACTTTCCCCGAAGCCGATCTGGCCCAATCCGTTCTCGCTGCGCCCTCTTTCCCGATCGCGCTCGATACCGGGCCTTCGCTGGCGGAAATGAGCGAGGCAATCGCCGGCATCGCCGGAGGGCTCGACGCGCGTTTCGTGGCGGCGGGCACGGCACTGGCGCGGGCCTATGAGATCGTCGAGGGCCTGGTCGGCGCGCTTGAAAGCGTGACCAATGCCTTCGAGCGCGACGCCGCCGATGCCGCTGTGGGCAACATGCGCGGCACCGCCGACCGGCTGATGCAGTTGCCCGCGATCCAGGCCGCGCGCAAGGAAGCGCTCGTCTCGATCGAGCGGGCCGGCACCGCGCTTTCGCACCAGATCGACCAAGTCAACCGTACGCTCAGCTTCCTGCGGATATGCGGTCTCAACATCAAGGTGGCGGCGGCTGGCTCGGGCGACTTTTCCGGCTTTGCCGATAGCATGTTCGTCAAGCTGGACCTGGGCGAAACCGAAATGGAAGGCCTTTCGCGAGAGATCGCCTGGCTGGCCGAAGCCGTGCCCGCGATGTTCGAGGTGGAACGCCAGCTGGCCGGGGAATGCGCGCTGGTGATCCCGCACATCCCGCGCAAGCTGTCCGACGATGCCGTAGCCTTGCAACGGCATCAGGTCGATCTTGCCGAGCGCGCCTTGCGGATCGCCGAAGTGGCCCGTCATATTCGCGCGCAGGTCGGCACCGCGCTGGGGGCGCTCCAGGTCGGCGACAGTACCCGGCAGCGGTTGGAGCATCTGGCCGATGGGCTGATCGATATCGATGCCTTCATCGCCGCCCCCGGAGAGCTTCCGGCGGATGTCGCAGCCCTGATCGCGGACCACGCCGTGGCCCTGATCTCGGCGCAGGCGGTGGATACGCTGGAGAACTTCCAGCGCGAATCCCGCCTGCTTGCCAGCAGCTTGCGTGGGATCGGCCCGAGCGCCGCCAGCCTGCTCGAACTGCGCGAAGGCGGTGATTCCGAGGATGGGAACGGAGACGGCGTGTTCCTCCACCGGCTGGAGCGCAGCGTGGCAGACGTGGCAAGCGTGACCGAGCGGTTGCGAGAGGCCGATGCCCGTTCGAACCGGCTGAGCGGCCATGCCTCGAAGACGGCCGAGAACCTGGCGCAGCGTCTGGCGACGGTCCACCGCATTACCAGCGACGTGCAGCAGATGGCCTGGAACACGGACCTTCGCTGCTATCGCATGGGCGCGGAAGGGCGCGGACTGGCCGTGGTGGCGTCCGAAATTCGCGGTTTCGCCGCCACTCTGGCGACGATCGCCTCCGGAATCGCCCAATCCTTCGACGGGCTGACCGCTGCCGCTGCCGTCATCCGCGGCTCCGAGGACGGTGCTCCCGAGGATGTGGGGGCAGCCCTGACGGTATCGCTCGACTGCATCCGAAGCGGCGGCGAGCGCATGCGCTCCGGACTATCGGCACTCGACGAAGGCGCCGTCTCGGTCACGGCGATCCTGGAGGAAACCACCGGCGCGATCGATTGCGACGAAGACGTCGGCGGCCCCCTCATGGCGATCGCCGAAAGGCTCACGGGGCTTGGTCGCGAGGCTGCGGAAATCCCCGAGGCGGGCGAAGCGGCCTTCGGCGCTTTGCTGGGATCGATCGCGGCGCGCTATACCATGGCCCGCGAACGCGAAGTGCACCGAGCCTTCCAGCCGGGCGCCGAAGCCGCGCCCAGTGCCGACCCGTTCGACCTCGATGACGACGATTTCGACGATGGTCTGTTTTAGGCAAGAGGCGATGGGCGGGGGATACCCTGAAACGGACTGAACTGCCGACTGCGATCCCGATGGGAACTGGGTGTTCAGGGTTCGTCGCAGGGTCTTTCCGCCTTCGCGAAGGTGGAAGGCGTGACCGGTTCGGGCTCCAACGGCGTTGGCGGTCGTGCGGGCGTTTCCGTAAGCTGGTGAAGCTAAATCTCACGCAGGGCTGATGGTCCAAGGGGGCTGGTGCACTTCGGTGCCCGGCCCTTTTTTCGTGGCTCGTTGCAGTGGAAGTTTGCGTTCCCTGGACCAGCTATCGTTCCTGCTATCATGAGCGTTGGGCTAGAAGACTCCCAATTCTCAAGCTATTCGGCCTTCTCGGTCGTCCTTTGTTCGCCGTCATGCTCCTTCACGCCCGTTTGCTGTTCCTGCTCGAGTTCTTCGGCGTGCCACAGGCTGCGTCCCGCGAAGACCAGGACAATGACGGCGAGCAGGATCGCTACCACCATGATTCCGGCGCGCCCGAGGCGACGCGAACTGGGCTTGTCTCCTTCGGGCATCATTGCCCCGTGTTCCGGGCGCGCTGGTCTTCGGGGTAGTCTTCCGGCTTGACGGTTCCGACCGAGGGACGGTCCTCGATTTTCTCCGGCTTCTGCGCTCCTTCCTTCTGGCGGTGCGGGTCGACTGCATCGGGCCGGGCGTCTCCCAGCGCGCCGCGCCGGGCTCCGGTAGCATCTGTGTCCGACATGATACTCTCCATCAGGTGTCGATAGGTAAGCGCGCCGCGAGCCGGCTCGTTCCCGCACTGCCACTCCTCAACCAACTTCGATCCTCACCGGCACGCCCTTCGCAGCGGGAGTCTTCGACAGAACGTCGTGGTGACCAAGCGGGATGAGCGGGTTCAGTTCGGGAAAGTAGCCGGCAAGGCAACCGCGCGGCAGGTCGAAGGGGGTGACGGCAAGGCCCCGCACGTCTCGGCGATGTTGCGTGTCGCAATCGGTGACAAGGGTGACTGTCGATGCTTCTTCCAGCCCGGCCTCCCGCATGTCCTCCGGGTTCATCAAGACGATCATGCGGCTTCCCTCAAGCCCGCGCAGCCGATCGGAATGACCGTAGACAGTCGTGTTGAACTGGTCGTTGGATCGCAAGGTGACGAGTGTGTAACGGCCGCTCTGCTCATCGAGCCCGTTTGCATTGAGGACATCGGGCACGGTAAACTCCGCCTTGCCGCTTTCCGTCTTCCAGATTCGGTCGTGGGCCGGATTGCCGCGATAGAACCCTCCCGGTTCATTCATCCGCGCTTCCATGTCGCGGAATTGGTCCGGATAGGTCCGCTCGATCAGGGCGCGGACTTTCGCGTAATCCCCGGTCCACTCGTCCCAGCGCCATGACGGATGGGCGGGCAGGGTTGCCTTGGCTATGCCGCTGACGATGGCCAGTTCGGACTTGAGATGCGGGCCGGCGGGCTCGCGCCGGCCGATCGAGCCGTAGATGTGGCTGAAGCTGTCCTCGATCGTCACGGTCTGAGGGCCGCTATCCTGAAGGTCTTCCTCGGCGCGCACGAGGCAGGGCAGGATCCACGACTGCTTGCCGGGCAGGAGATGGGTCCGGTTGAGCCGGGTGGCGACGTGAACCGTCAGTTCGAGGTCACGCCAGGCCGGATGGACCAGGGACTGGTCCGGCACGGCGCGCGCCAGATTGCCGCCGAGTCCGATAAATCCCTTCGCATCGCCCTTAAGCAGCGCTTCCAGGAATTCGACGGTCGTGTGGCCTTTTTCCGTGGGAGGGTCGAAGCCGAATATTTCCTTCAGCTTTTCCATCGGCACCAGTTCCGGCTTTTCCGAAATGCCCACGGTCCGCTGGCCCTGTACGTTCGAATGCCCCCGGATCGGCTGGCATCCGGCCCCCTGGCGGCCGATGTTGCCGCGCAGCAGCAGAAGATTGACCAGCATGCCGATCGCCTGCGAGCCGTGAACCTGTTGGGTGAGACCCATGCCGTAGATGCCAATGACGTTCTTCGCCGCGACGTAGACATCGCCGGCCTGTTCGAGTTCGCCTTGCGAAACACCCGAATGCCGCTCGATATCGCTCCATGACGTTTCCAGAACTTTCGCGCGGAAATCCTCAAGCCCATGGCAGTGGGCGGCCAGGAAAGCGGTGTCGAGGACGTTTCCCTGTTCGGCATCGCGTTCGAGGACTCGCTTGCACACGCCCACCAGGGCGGCGATGTCGCCGCCCGGCCGGACCTGCACATATTGGTGCGCGATTTTCGTGGAAGCGCCGACGGTCATCTGCCAGGGATTTTGAGGATCGACGAACTCGACAAGGCCGCGCTCGCGCAGCGGATTGAAGGCGATGATCTTGCAGCCGCGCTCCACGGCCTCCTTCAGCGGATGCAGGATGCGCGGACTGTTCGTGCCCGGGTTCTGGCCGAGATAGAAGATCGCATCGCAATGCTTGAGATCGTCGAACGTGCAGGTTCCGACTGGCGAGCCGATAACCTTCTTCAGCCCGACAGAGGTCGTCTCGTGGCACATGTTCGAGCTGTCAGGCAGGTTGTTATGCCCATACATTCGCGCGAACAGGCCATAGAGATAGGACGGTTCCAGCGCCGCCTTGCCCGACGCGTAAAAGGTGACGTCCTTCGGTGCCAGGCGCTTTAGGCTATCGCCAATCGCCTGGAAGGCCTCATCCCAACCGGCCCGCACATAGCGGTCGCTCGCGGCGTCGTAGCGCAGCGGTTCGGTAAGACGTCCGGCCTTTTCCAGATAGTGATCCTCCCAGTCGAGCAGTTCAGAAACCGAATGCTCCGCGAAGAACTCGGGCGCGCAGCGCTGCGAGGTCAGGTCCCAGATCGTCGCTTTGGCGCCGTTCTCGCAGAATTCCGCGACATGCGGGTTCGGAGGCTTGGCCCAGGCGCAGGACGAGCACATATAGCCGCCCGGCTTGTTCTGTTCGGCCAAGGTCTGAAGTACGGCAGGCTTCGCCTTGCTGGTCTTCTCGACACGGGCGATGCCGTCCAGCGAGCCCCAACCGCCGGTGGCGTTCTCGTAACGGCGCGGTCTTGCGAGATCATCCATTTTCCGCGTCCTACGCCAATGGTTCGTGAAGGGGACAGCCGTTCGTCGCAGCCCTGAAGTCGGCCGAGTGACGATACGTGTCTTGCCGCGCGCGGTTTATTCCACCGAGCGGCCGGTGTGCGGCCAGCCCGGTCCACACGGAAAAGCGCATGCCTTCATCCACGGCGCGCACTTGCGCTTCGCTCCAGCTATCCTGCGGCTGCAAAAGCAAGGTGGCGACTTGCACGAAGGGCGCTTCGTCCTCTTTCCATTCCACCGAGGCGTCCTCGATCGGCTGGCTCTGCGCATCGCGGCGCAATTGCACTTCGAAGGCCCATTCGCCGTGGATATGCGCCATCTCGCGCCGCACGGTTTCTCGAATGGCGTCCTTCCCGAGGGAAGTGTCTACCTTCTTGCCGGTAAGATCGGTAAGTTCGCGTGAGAGCGGGCGCAGACGGAATTTGGCGACATAACTGCCGTAGCGAAACGGGGTCACGCTGAAATAGGTTTCTTCCAGCGGATCGACCTGAGGCGCCCCGCCCAGACCGGCGAGCTTCGTACTTTCCAGGCCTACCGCACCAAGAGCGCCGTTGATGGCCTGAAAGATCTTGGAGGCTGCGACTTTCGCGCCTTCCGCGCGGTCGGTGGTCTTGGCGAGGATCTTGAGGTTACCGGCGAACTTTTTGATATCAGGTGTGGTGAATACCGGACCGTTGATCATTACGAAGTCCTGGGTGGAACCTTCGGCACCGGGCAGCCGCCCCCCCTCGACATTCAGAACCTTCATGGCAAGCCCTCTGGGAAGAGCGACCGCATCGTCGAGGATGTCGCCGGGATTGGTCGAGAGCCGGATATGGACGGGATAGCTCCCCGGCATGGCGAACAGGCCTTGCGCGAGTTCGGGCGGGACGTCTGCAGCGATCATCAATGTGCCTGAAAGGAGGCCGTGAGCCTTGGCGTGGACGGCCCGCACGGCCTTTCCGTAGTCCTGGTGCGTCGTCTGTAGGATTTCATCGAAAGAGGCATTGAGCTGCCCGACCAGCGCGGTTTCCTCGTCGCTGATTTCCTCGATATCGGGTGAATAGGAGAGTGGCGGTGAAAGGGGCATGCGTTCACTCCTGATAGCGCCACGATGTCAGCCACGCGCGCTGCGGAACTTGGGTATGCATGCCTAAGAGCTTTGTGCGGGCGCGGGTTCCAAGATTACGCCACCGCTAAATTCCTGATATTCACCGTGCCATGCAGACGAGCGCCCCAGGCCATTTGTCGCGTTCTTTATTCTTGGAGAGGAGAAAGAGGATGGCAGACGATAAAGATGTGCCCGGGAAGAAGGATGTTTCCCGAGCTGCAATGGGCAAAGATCATGAGGCCGATTATGGGACCAGCAAATTCGGCGTTTCTCGCGAGGCTTTGAAGCGCGCGGCTGCCGCTGTCGGCAACAGCGCCGAGGGACCTAGCGGCCGCAATGTCAGCGATTTAATCGAGTTTGAATTGAATCGGCATGGTGAATTCAACGATGTCTGGCCGGCCGGGAGGAATGGTGGGTAGCGGCTGTGCGCGGTGCAGCGTGTCGAGCGCGGCCTGATCCAGCGTGAAGAAACCGGACTTGCGCACGATGCCGCTGCTGAGCACGGCGCCGCTCCGGTCCATCCTGAAACGGACATAAACGACACCTTGCTGGCGCATGGCGCGGGCGCGGGAAGGATAGCGGCGAAAGCGTTCGAGGTGGGCAAGCACCGATGCTTCCCAGTCGGGATGAGCCTCGCTGGAGAGGCGGTCTGCCGTCGGAGCCGCGATACTTTTGGGAGCGGTGGTTTGCGGCACCGGTGGTCCCGGATCGGCAAGGTCGGGTGACTTCGGCGTGACCGGCGGTGTCGCCGGGGTCTGGCCCAGTACGATCTGCGGCGGCGGGATGTCCCGAACCGGCTGCGGCTTGTGGTCCTGCCTTTCCACCTGAACCGGTCCGGGCGGCAATTCCCGCACCGGGTCGGGAGGAGCCGCCAGAGGCTGGAATTCGACCACGAGCGGCCGGGGGGAGGGGGACAGCGACGGCCTCACCACCTGCCATGTGAACAGCAGCGCAAAGGCCAGCAGGACGGCGATGCAGCTCGTTCCCGCGAGTCCGGCAAGGCGGGAACTTCTGGAAGTGGGGTTTTCGCTGTAGCGCCCGCTCGCGGGGCTCGCGGCGAAGCCCGTGGCTGCTGATGCTCCGGGGCAGGCGGGCGCAGAAAAATGGCGCGGCCTCATGCGTCTGTTTCCGGCTCCGGACGCCGGAAGATCCAGACGGCCCAGAACAGCATGAAGGCGCAGATTGCGGTGGCGGTCAGGGGGCGCGGATGGACGTGGAACCAGAACAGCGCGAAGCCCAGCGTCATGCCGATGCAGGCGGCGATCTTGGCATGGCGCGGCACCGCGCGGTCCCGCCGCCATGCCCTGAGGCTGGGACCGAAGCGCGGGTGGTTCAGCAGCCAGGCCTCCAGTCGCGGCGAAGAGCGCGCGAAGCAGGGCAGCGCCAGCAGCATGAAGTCGGTGGTCGGTAACAGTGGCACGAAAATGCCGACGAAGCCGACCGCGACCAGCATGAGGCCCAGCACCAGCCAGGCACTGCGCGCCATGCGTCCGCGTTTCAGCAGATCCGGCGCCTGTTCCGCTTCTGCCACTTCAGGCGATGTGGGCATCGATATGGGCCTGAACCCGCGCGAATGCGGCAAGGGCGCCTTCGTCGGCCCTGGCCTCTTCGGCTTCGGAGAGCGGTACGGCGTCCAGCGCGGCGGTGAAAGCGCGCCAGTGCGGGGCCGGACCGGCTTCGGACGGGGCGAGGTGGCGAGCGCCGAAGGTGTCGGACAGAGCAAGCTTCTGCGCTTCCTTGCGCAGCAGCGCGGCGCCCATGTTGGAACCCTCCGCGACATAGAGCCAGCCCAGCGCGGTGCCGAGATCAGCGCGGGTGTCGAGCGCGAAAGTAGGAGCCTCGGTGGCGGGAACGTCGAGGCCGAGGTCGTCCATGTCGGCGATCACGCGGGCCATGCGGCAGCGGCTGGCGAGATCGGGGATCGCATCGCGCAGGTGAGGGTCGGCGTAGAGCGCCTCGACGTCGCGGTGGAACAGGTACTGGATGCGCAGAAATTGCCGATAGCCGTCCAGCGAGGCGAACGACGCGGCGGACATGATGGAGCGGTCCACGCCTTCATGAACGGGGCTGGTCGCGGCCTTGAGGCGCTTGGCTCGGCTGTCGGTGGGATCGGTGATGGTGATGGACATCATGGTCTCCTGTTGCAGGGTGGTTTTCAGAAAGTGCGGCTGAGACGCAGGCTCGCGCTCGTGCGGCGGTAGGAATAGAGCCAGTCGACTGTGCTTTCGACGCGGGTGTGCTGGAGCACGAATTCGGGGACGAGCCTTGCCAATCGCAGCGCCGGGAAACGGGCGATGGCGGTGGCGTTGTACTGGTCGTCGCGGCGGCGGGCAGCGAACACCTCGTTGAAGGCACGCGTGTCGCGGTGGCGCCAGGAGCCGATCAGCAGCAGGCTGGCCACCTTGCCGAAAGTCTTGTTCACACCCAGCCGAGCGCCCCACTGGCGATAGGCATCGACCTTGGCGGGGGCATCCTTCATGGCGAAATCCGGCCCGGCGAACAGGCTCCAGCCGGGGGAGGGCGCGTACCAGGCCGTCAGGCTCAGGTCCGTCATGCCTCCGTCCTGCGAACGGAACACGCGTTGGCGATAGCGGTAGTCGCGGTAGTTCGCCTCGATCCGCAGCAATGTCCTTGGCGAGAGCACGTGCTGCCACAGGGCATTGCCCCCCGGCGCCGTGTAGAGCAGCGCCGATCCGAAAGTGCCGAGATCGAGCGAGGGGGACAGCGTCAGGGTGTCGCGGGCGGACTGGTACTGGTAGCCGACCCGCAGCATCAGCGTCGATTGCGAATAGTCGTGGTGCTGCGGGTAGATATCGCCGAACAGCAAGGCGCTGGCCCGCAGCGCGTTATGCCCGGACAGCGGCAGCGTGCGGCCCAGCGTGCCTTCGAAATTGAGGCCTATGGCGCGGATAGGATCGGGCACCTTGCGCTCGAACAGACACGATCCATCGGCTGCGGCCAGCAGGCAGGTATAGCTGGCCGAGGACTGGTTGAGATTGCTGCTGTAACCGGGGCCGAGCGCGAAACTGCCCTGCCAGCCGCGCCGCTGCTTCAGGGCGCCGAGGAAGGCATCGACGGTGGCGAGAACGCCGTGCGTCTGCTGGCCCTGCGATGCAAGCAGACGGCGTATGTCTTCGAAGGCGCGCTTTGCCTCGCGGTCCTTGCGGTTCTCGAACAGCACGCGCGCCAGTTCCAGACGGGCGGGCATGAACTCGGGGCTGAGCGAAAGCAGTGCGCGGTAGCGGCGCTCGGCCTCGGCCAGCTTTCCGTCTTTTCGGGCAAGTGCGCCTTCGGCGCTGAGCACCAGCATCGGATCGTGATCGGGATAGCGGCGATAGGCGGCGAGGAAGCGGCGAACGTCGCGCCACTGCTTGCGTCCGATCGCGATGTAGAGCGCGCGGCCCATGTCGTCGACATTGTCGCCGACCACGTAAGTGGTGCCGTCCAGTTCCAGCGAGGTGGGCACGGTGTCCCAATCCTCGGCATCCTTCAGCCGCTCGCGTTCGGCCTTGCGCTGCTGCACGTCGGCCTGCTGGTCGAGGCGCAGGCGGGTGTCCTGATCGCTCGCGCTTTGCGCCGCCGCATGGGCGGGCAGCAGCATTGCTGCCATGCCGGCGTACAGGAGCAGCCGAAAGGATGTGCGGTGATGCGCCATGTCTCGTTCGAAAGAGGTTGTCGGGCGGACGGGGCCGGACCGTTTGTGCCGGATGGCCCGGCCCCGTCTCCCTGTTCAGGCCGCCGGGGTTACTGCGTGCCGCCGAAAGCGGTGTCGTACTGGCGGCTGCCGGCGAAGGTTGCGGCACCTGCCAGTGCCTGTGCGGCCGAGCCGAAGAACTGGGCGCTCACGTCACCGCCCGATGCCAGCGTCGCGCTGGTGGAGGCGTTCGAGGCGGTGGCGGTGCCGAGGCCGATGACCTGCGAGCCGACGATGTCGGCGGTACCGATGTCCACCTTCAGCGCGGCGTTCTGGATCGAGCCGGTCAGGGTACCGGCGCCGAAGTTGGCGGTGAAGTTGCCGGTCAGCTGCGCGCCGCTGGAGGCGTAGTTGCTGATGCCCTTGACGGCGTAAGTGGCGGTGCCGCTGGTGGGTACGCTGGCATCGGCAGTGGCGCCGGTGCCGCCGTAATAGACCGTGTGATCGCCCGCCGTGGCGCTGCCGGTCTGGGACCATTCGCCATAGTAGACGTCATGGGAGCCGACCTTGGCGTAATCGAAGCGGCCATACTTCGAGTGGTCGGTGGTGGCCTGCGTCGTGTTGACGAAGCTGGTCACGCCGTTCGCATCGGTGCCGAGAATGCCCTGGAGGCCCTGGAAGTCGATATACTGGGTGGGCAGCATGCTGGGCACGTTGATGCCCACGCGCCCCGGGACGTGGATCGAGCCTGCGGAGACCGTGCTGACGCCGATCTTCACTTTGGTGGTGTCGCTGGATTCACCGACGATCTGGGCATGGGCAGTGCCCGCCATGGCGCCGGAAAGTGCAAGGGAGAGACCAAGGGCCTTGAGATGAGAGAATTTCATTCTACTTCTCCTGCGTGTTGGTGCGCCTGATCGTCAGGCGCATCGATCCAGGGTCGCTGTCGTTGTCCGGGTCTGTCAGGATTGCTGGACGCGGCGGCGGCCCTGAAACTTTGTTTAGAACTTCCCCGTCAGGCTCAGTCGCACCGTCCTGCCCGGAGCGGGCAGCATGGAGCGTGACAGGGGGTCGAGGTAATAGCGGTTGTTGAGGTTGAGCCCGGTCAGCTCGGCGCTGAAGCGCGCGTTGATCCGAAACTTGGCGTAAGCGTCGAGCGTGATGATCTCACCCCAGGTATAAGGGATGTTGAGCGCGCACCCGCCCACGCAGTCGTTATCCTGCGTGAATTCGCCCAGCTGCGGATTGTCGTAGGCGCTGTACCAGATGAGACGTCCACCCAGCTCCAGCCGGCGATCGAGGAAGCGTCCGCCCACGGTCCAGTTCACCGAGTCCTCGGGCGTTGCCTGGGTAAGCAGGAAGCCGGCGAGGAAGCCATATTTGACACAGTCCGGCACGCGCCCGCGCGACGGATCGAGCTGGGTCGCGATGGATTCGTCGCAGGCCTTGTTGGTGGTCATGTGTCCGGCGCTGATGTCGGTAAAGAAGCGGCCGTTGTCGAAGCGAGCCTGCAGTTCGAACCCGGCGATCACCTGCTTGTCGAGGTTGGTGAACATCAGGTTGGTATCGCGCTCGATCACGTTGCGCGTGGTGTTGTGATACCAGGTCAGCTTGATGTCGGCGTGCTGATCCTCGCCGCCGAGGCCCAGTAGCGGGCGCAGGTCCTGGACGAAGGCGGTTTCCCATGAGCGCATGCGTTCGGGCTTGAGGTTGGCCAGCGGGTTGATCGAGGCCGCGAAGCCGATCGTGCTTTCGAACATGCTGGGGAAGCGCAGCGCTTCGGCATAACGCACGTAGGCCCGGCTGCTATCGCTGAAGGTGATCGTGGCCGATGCCGTAGGCGTCCAGCCATGGCCGGACTTGCGCCTGGCCTCGTTGACCGGCACGGAGACGAGATTGGGGCCGGCTACGCAGGAACCGGATACATAGGTGGCCAGGCTGTCGAGCGAACCGTTGAGACAGATGTTGTCGGCGCGGTTGTAGTTGCCGTTGGCGTCGGCGTTCCAGTCGGCGCCGGTGCGCGTCCAGGTGAACGTGGTCGGGTTGGCGTTGTAGCGGGCCAGAGCGGTTGCCACGAGCCGGTTGATCACCGCCTGGCTGGCATTGGTGGCGCCATAGCGTTCGCGCAGATAGGCTTCGTAGGCGGTCGCGCCATATTCCGAGGTCTGGTAGGTCGTCGAGTAGTTTTCAGTTAAGAACCGGTCGACCGAACCACCTTGCAGTTCGATGTACTTGGGCAGGAAGTCGTCCTTTGCCCGGTAACCGGAATAGGCCAGCCCTGCGTTCAACTTGAGGAAGCGAGTGGGTTTCCATTCGCCGCTGAAGTTGATGCGGTATTCCTCCCGCCGACCGGCGCGGGGCAACTGGCGCCAGCCATTGGCGGCAGCATTCGAATATTCGTCGTCCGAACGCAGTTTCTCGTGTTGCCAGTTGCCTTCGAGCAGGAAGCTGAGCGTGTCGGACAGGGCGAACTGGTTGCTGGCGGTAAAGCCGAAGCGATCGTTGCGGGCGTTCATGATCGCGCTGTTGATGATGATGGGATCGGCGATCGATGCCGAATTCGGGAAGCCGCCGGAGCTGTAGGTGTCGCTGACGGTGTGGGTAAGCCAGCCGGTCAGACGAACGTCCAGCCAGCGGCTTCCGGGTTGCCACTTGTACTCGGCGTTGTAGGCCTGCGCATGGACCTTGCTCAGCGGCCACTGGATATTGCCGAAATAATTACCGTCGGTGGTCATGATGCGCGAAGGCATGATTTCGCCAAATTTGGTGCGGCTGTCGCGGAACCCGACTTGCAGGGCCTGGTCGTCGGCGATGTGCCATGTGGCCTTGAGCAGCACCGATTCCAGTTCGCTGGAGGTGTTGGGCACCTCGTTGCCCGGCTCGTAGTTGAGACCGAGGATGCGCACGTAAGTATCGGCGTTCTGCGGCAGGCCTTCCTGCTGGTAATAACGTGCGCCGGTCTTGCCCGAGAAGTAGTTGCCGCGCTCGCGGAAGGCATAGGCGCCCATCAGGTCGAGATCGCCGACCCGGCCCGCCGCAGCCAGCCGGATCGCGCGGTCGCCGAAGGAGAAGCTCTCGTTGTCCTCCGAAGTGCGCAGGTTCACACGCAGCGAGGAATCGCAATAAGGATAGGTGGGAGAGCCCCCGGTCGAACAGAGAAAGCCCGGCACGTCGTTGTAGTTCTGCCCCGTCAGCAGAGTGGGAAGGCGCGGGTTGGTGGAGTTGTTGCCGCCTTCCAGCCGCAGTTCGAAACCGAAGCTCTGGCCCGGTTGCAGGATGTCGTCGGCATCGAGGGTGTTGATCACCACCGCGCCGCCGGTCGATCCGTTGATTCCGCGCGCCGAGACCGGCCCCTTGAGTACCTGCACGCCGGAGATCAGGCTGGGATCGATATAGCTGCGGTTGCTGGCGCCGTTGTAGCCGCGCCAGACGGTCAGCGCCTGTTCGGTGCCGTCGATCACGACGGGGACGCGGCCCGGGCCCTGAATGCCGCGAATGCTGGGATCGATGGCGCCGCCGTTGCGGGCATCGCCGCTGTAGACGTTGACCATGCCCTTGAGCACGTCGGCGGTGTTGACGCCCTTGTAGCGCTCCACCTCGTCCTTGCCCGCGTAGACCGAGGACATGTCCGCATCGTAGACGGCATCCTTGCGGCGGGCATCGCGCTCGGCACCGGTCTCCGAAGTAGCCTCGATGCTCTGCGCCTCGACCCGCAATGTACCCAGGTTCACGGCGCCTGCCTCAGCGGGCGCATCGGCGGCGGCCTGTCGCACGCGGGCGAGAGTGACGACGTTGCCTTCGATGCGAAAAGTGAACCCGCTCGTTGCCAGCAGCCGAGCCAGTGCGTCCTCTGTGGACATTTTGCCGCGAAGGCCTGCGCTGCGCTGGCCTTGGAGGTCGGAGGCGTTGATGCTGACCTGCAGGCCGGACTGGCTGCCGAAATCCATCAGCGCTTCGTCGAGCGCCTGTGCCGGGATATCGAAGCTGCGAAAGGCCTGTGCCGCACCCGTCTGTGCCGCTGCCACGCTCGGCCATGCGAGCACGCTTGTCGAAGCCGTTGCCAGCAGAATTCCTGCAATAGCTCGGACGTGCCCTGTCCGTCCGTACTGTCCCCCCGAGATCACACTGTCGCTCCCTACATCTGAATGTCGCATGCTAAATGCTAATGATTGGCATTCGCATATGTCATTGACGGATGGGCGAGAGGCATTTCCGGAAGAAAATTTAGAAAATTTATAACGTCATGATTTAAAACAAAAAATCATGAAATCTGGAGGGGCTGGCTTACTCCACGGTGACGATTTTCAGCCACGGGGTGAGACGCCTGACGCGGATGGGATGGGCTTTCCCAAGGGCCGACAAGGCCGCGTCGGGATCGCGAAGGTCGTAGATTCCTGTCACCCGGCGCGAAGCCAGCCCTGGCCCTCGAACGACCATATAGCCTTCGTACCAGGGGCGCAGCGCATCGAGCACTTCGCCGACCGGGCGGTCCTTCACGAACATCCGGCCTTCCACCCATCCAGCGACGCGTTCCGCGCGCATTGCGCCGCGTTCGGCTCGGCCGTCCGCTGCGAGTGCAACCGTCTCGCCCCGGTGCAGCACGGTGCGTGGACCATGTCCGGCGTAATCGACCGCGACGATGCCGCGGCGCACGGCCACGGCGGCATCGGCGGAAAGGCCGTCCACTTCGAACGCCGTGCCCAATACGGTGACCACGGTATCGTCGGCCATGACCCTGAACGGACGCGACTTATCGTGCGCGACGTCGAAATAGGCGCGGCCGCGCAGCAGGTGTGCGGATCGCGCCTTGCCGTCGATGTCGAAGGACAAGGCGCTGTCCGGCGCCAGTGTCACGCGGGTGCCGTCGTCCAGCGCGACCGATCTGACTTCGCCTGCGCCGGTCATTTCCTGTGCGCGAAGGCGCAGCGCCATGTCCGGCGCGAGCGCGAGGCAAAGGCAGGCGGCAAGCCCAAGTCCCCCGACCAGACCCCAGCGCCGGTAGGAAAAACCGCGCCGGTCGGTCCGCTGCGGGAACTTGCAGACGTTGTCCGAAACTACCGCATCGTGCGCAGGCGCATTGTCAGGAACCCTGTTCGAGGGGAACGCGGTTTCGACCGCACAGGCCAGATCGAGCGCCGCATCCCAGCTCGCCCGATGCGCGGGGCTGCAGTCCAGCCATGCATCGAAAGCGGCGTGCACGGCGTCGTCGCCCGGCTGGTCGTCGAGGCGTACCAGCCATTCCAGCGCCTCCCGGTCGAGTGTCTGCCGGTCCGGGGCGCTCATGTTCCCGTCTTCGCTGATCATGGAACTTGCGTCTTTCCCGTCGAATGTCCGAAGTTTTTTCTCTCGTTATCTGGAAGACGAATGATGCCGCAATTTTTCCGGAACAATGTGATCACCGCCGTGGCCCTCCTTGTCGGCGGGCTTTGCGGCAGTGTTCCAGTGCGGAAACGACCAGTTCATGAACGAGGCTCTTGGACAGCCCGAGCCGCATGCCGACTTCGACCAACGTCAGCCCCTCGACCCGGTTCAGGAGGAAGGCCTGTCGCGTTCGTTCGGGCAGGCGGGAGACGGCGTCCATGACATGAGAGAGTTCGTCCGCGGCTTCCGAGCTGGCTTGCGCGGACGGCATGTCGCTTGCGATCCGCTGCGCAGCATCGGTTTCGTCCTGCGCGAACAGGCGGCTTTCGAAAGCGCGGCGGCGTCTGGCGTCAAGCGCGAGATTGCGCACGATCCGGAACAGCAGGCGGTCGGGTTCGTGGATCGTCTGGATGGTGGCGGCAGCGATGAAGCGGGCCCACGCGTCCTGCACGATGTCCTCGGCCAATCCGATGTCGCGGGTGATCGTCGATGCGTATCGGATGAGAGCGGGACGGTTCTTCGTGAACACCCCGAGATGATCAGGCCTTTGCGATTCTGCTTTGCTCCCGAAGGGGTTATCCATTTCCGGGCCAATAGCAGATCAGTTGTTGCGAACCAATCGCAAAAGTGTTTTCGCATTCAGCACAAGATCATGGGAAACCGAAGCCTCGATATAGGGGGATTTATGCCGAGGCAGCGTAGTTGATAACCAGCGGCCGGTGCGCAGTCTCCGTCAGCGCATGAAGAACTCTACCGGTACGACCAGTTCGATGCTGTCGCCCTTCACCTCGGCAGGGAGCTTTGGCAGCGGCTGCGCCCGCTTGGGAAGCGATACCGCCTCGTCGTCCAGAGACCGGAAGCCCGACGACCGCTCGATGCGGGAGGACAGCACCTTGCCCTCGCGGTCCATGACGAAGCGAATATAGGGCACGCCCTGCTGGCGGAGCATCGCGGCCCGGCGGGGATAGCGCTTCACCTTGTTGAGCGCGCCGAGGACCAAGCCCTCCCATGTCGGCTTGGCATTGCTAGCCTGCGGTGCTGGCGGTTCGGGCTTGGCCTCGGGCGCAGTCGTCTCCATCACTGGTGGGCCAGGATCAACAATCGGCTTTACGATTGGAGCAGGCACAAGGTCTGGGCTGGGCAATTGGATCTGCGGCGCGGGAATGACAGGTCTGTCAGAAATCGGTTCAGCGTGCTCCTTCCGCTCTTGTTCCGGGCCGGGCGGCTTCTCACTCGGAGATTCGGGGCGGGCGGCGGGAGGCGCTACGTTGAAGACGCTGAGATGCGTGGCCTCTTTCGGGACATGGAATACCGTCCATGTGAACAAAGCTCCGCTGATAATAACCATAACGACCAACGCTACCCCGCCCAAGCCGAACAGGCGCGTGCCGAACGACATGGGTTGATCGGAGTAGCGTCCTGGCGGTTGCGAGTGGACAGCAGCGATTGCCGGTCTCGCAGGCCCAGCATGTTGTACGGGCAGTTCTTGGAAATGAGACAGGTTGAGGGTCATCCGGTCAGGCCTTCAAGGAGGGGCGCTGCAAGCATCACACCGGCAAGGATCAGCGCCATCCGCAGGAGCCGCTCCGTAGCGGAACACCAAAGGATGACGGGCATCATCTGCGCATGGCCCGGCATCGTCCCGGCCATGACTGCGCCGCCGCGCGGAAGCGGCAGAATGGCGGCGAGCAAAATGCTCGCCGCCGAACCCAGGCCATACGATAGGAAAACCCCAGTGCTGAAGCGCTGACAGACCCGGTCAATCATCGATCAGTATTTCGCGCGCAGCGTCACCATGAAGCTGCGGGGTTCGCCATAATAGCTGCCATAGGTCGTATAGCCGATCGTCTGGTAATAGCGCTTGTCGAACAGGTTGTTGACATTGACAGCGACATTCCAGCTCTCACTGAGATCATAGCCAACGCGCGTATTCCACAAGGTATATCCGCCCTGCGTGATCCTCGTTCCACGATTGAGCGTGTAGATTTTGGATTGTGCGGTAACGCCGCCACCGACACTGAACCTGCCGGTTTCATAATTGGCCCACAGCCGCAGGAGATGACGCGGCGTCAGGCCGTTGAAGACGGTTCCCTCATTCGCATCGCTAAGGTCTCGCGTGATCTTGGTCTTGGTGAAGGTGTACCCGGCCTGCAATTCCAGCCCCGGCGCCACCCGGCCGTTCAGTTCCGCCTCAAATCCTTCGGCCCGAACATCACCCGAATTGATATAGCAATAGCCGTCCGAAGAGCCGGGACAGGACGAGGCATAATCGGTCTGGGCCAGATCATGGCGGTCGGTCCGGTACAGGTTGATCGCGCCGTTCAGGCGATCGTCGAACCATGCACCCTTTACACCCAGCTCATAGCTGGTTCCCGTCACCGGCTTCAGCGGATTGCCCGATTCCGTTTCATAATCGCTTTGCGGCGTGAAGATTTCCGCATAGCTGGCGTAGAACGACACGTTGGGTGTCACGTCGAAAATCGCCGCCGCAAACGGCGTGAACTTCGCATTGTCCTTTACATGGCGATAGGAATGGACACCCCAGAAGGCCGCATTCTCCCGCTCATAATCGTACCAGCTCAACCGGCCGCCCAGCACGATGGTGACCGGGTCCGCGACCTTCATCCGCAGGTTGGCGTACATGCCAAAATTCTTGCTGGTACTGACGTCGGGCACCGCCCCGCCGCGATAGGCATTGGGGGCATAATAGCTGTCGTCCGGTTCGGCGACGTTGCTGACGGGATGGAAGGCGTCCTGCGTTTCGGTCATGCGGATCAGCGCCCAGCGATCATCATGCTTGGAACGGCTGGCGTTGATCCCGACGATCAGTTGATGCTCCTGACCCAGGGCGCGGAACTTGCCATCGACAAAGGCATCCACGCCGTAATCCTGATGGTCGTAATCGAACAGGCCCGAATAGAGCGCCAGCGGCGCGGTCGTGCTGCCCAGCGGGATCGATCCTTCGGCGAAGGCATATTTGATGTCCTGGTCATTCTGACTGAAGACGGCCGATGCCTTGAACGTCCAATCCTCGCTGAACCTGTGCGTGAGATCGGCGAACAGCGTCGTCCGCTCGCTCTTCCAGCGGTTCCATTTCATACCGAGACAGGTGGAGCGGTCGAGATGCGGATCGCTGCCGTCGCTGTAGCGCGGCAATCCGTGGAAGCAGGGCGTGGCGTTCAGTTTTTCATAGGAAATGCCGGCGCCCAGCGTCGTGTCCGGCGATACGTCATAGTCGAGCGCCGCATAGGCGATCCGGTCGCCGCGCTGCCCGATATCGTAGAAATAGTCCCGCTCCTGCATGGCCAGAAGCCCACGGGCGCGCAGCGTGCCCGAAGCATTGAGAGGGCCGCTGGCGTCCAGTTGGGCGCGGTAATTGTTCCAAGATCCAGCCTGGATCGTGCCGGAAAAGGTCGGTTCATAGGTACCGCGCTTGCGCACGAAATTCACCGTGCCCGCCGGGTTGCCCACGCCCCTCAGCATGCCGGCCGTGCCGCGCAGGACTTCCACGCGGTCATAGAGCGCCATGTCGGCGTTAAAGCTGCTGGCCTGAACATAATTGCCGCCAACGTCCAGCGGCACGCCATCATAGAGATATTGACCGGCCTGACCGCTCATCTGGAAGCCGCGCGAATAGAAATAGCGGCCACCCATGGGCGATTCCCCGACGGTGATGCCGGGTGTCTTTTCCAGCACCTGTTCGACGGTGTTGAGGTTGAGGTCATCGAGAAATTTGCGGGTCACCACTGTGACGGACTGCGGGATTTCCTTGAGCGCTTGGTCACCCTTGAACATACTTGCGCCACGCGCGGCGTAAGATTGGGTGCCCTCGGACGCAATAGGGTCGTCCGTCAGGCTTGTCAGATCGGCGGTCTCGGCCCCTTCGACCCGCACAGGGCCAAGTTGAACGGTACTGGCCGAAGCCTGCGGGACAGCTACGAGGGTGACCGTCGCGGCGCCTGTAAACCTGAAAGTCAGACCGGATCCGGCAAGGCTTCGCGACAGAGCTTCTGGAGTGGACATTGTGCCACTGGCGCCCTGGGAGCCAACTTCCGGCAAGGTGCCGCCATAGGCAAGCGTGATGCCGGTCTTCTCCGTGAACGCTGCCAGCGCTGCGCCCAGCGATTGCGGTGCAATCTCGAACCGAACCGTCCCTGCCGTCTGGGCCTGCGCCACAGGGGCAGCCATCTGAATCGTAGCCAGCGTCATCACCGAAATAGCACAGCGCAGTGCTGCCCTCCGGATCGCCCCAGCCGTCCGCCGTTGCTTCATCGTCATATTCATATCCCCGCTTCACGTCGTTCCCGTCAGCGCTTCGCAGCGCCCACACAAAGGAAGACGGGCGGGTTTCACGATTGTCAGGTATGCTAATGATAATTATTTTCAGGCTGCCGATCGGATGAGCGTCAACAGCGGTGTCAGCTGGGTAATGCGCATGGGCAGGCTGCCGCCCAACTGGATCAATGCGTCATCGGCCTTGCTGGCATCGATCATCAGCGTAACGCGTTGCGTGGCCAGCTTGTCATCCATGATCCAGGTTTTGCCAGATCGCCAGCGGTCCAGCTTAGCCACGACTTCGCGGAGCGGGCGCGAGATGAAGACCAGCCGTCCCTGCCGCCATGCCAGCCCAGTCGGGTCCGATACAGCCGGATTGGACGGCCCATCGGCGCCGTAACGGCAACTCTGGCCTTCGCGTAGATCTGTCGAACGGCCTGAAGCCCTTACGCGAACGCTATGCTCGGTAACGGTGACAAGACCGCTTTTGCCATCGCTCGCCACAGCGAAAGCGGTGCCTAGCGCCGTTGTGGTGCCGCCTGCGCTTTCGACGACGAAAGGGCGTGCTGGATCGCGAGCAACCTTGAACCATGCCTCGCCGTCATGAAGGTGGATGTGGCGTTGGTGGCCGGTAAAGGCGACGGAGATCGCGGAACCTGTCGAAAGTTCAACGGACGAGCCATCGCCAAGCGCTACTGTACGCCGTTCTCCGATGCCCGTGGTGTAATCCGCCAAGGGATGTGGACCGAGTACTACGCGGCCGGTTCCTGCCAGCACACCCCCTACAAGCGCCAAGCTGCCCGCTCCGCGCAGAACGGCGCGGCGATCATGGGCAGCGTCCAGGCGAGCAAGACTGGGCAAATGGCCGGAAGCGCCCCACAATCGTTGCAGACGGTCGTAGGCCGCGCCGTTTTCGGGATCGGCGCTGCGCCATGCCTCGAAAGCGGCCCGCTGGCTTGTGTCGGCAGGGTCTTCGTGCAACGCGACGAACCAGCGCGTGGCTTCCCTGGCCGCCGGGTCCAGCCGGTCGAGCGGATCGGGTTTAAGACGTCGGTTCACGCACGTAGATTCCCATTGCCGTGCGTCCACCGCACCTTGCACTAACCCCTAGACGAGCGAGGATGACGATTGTCAGGCTCTGTCGTCAAATTCGGTGTCAGCGGCCAGTTGAATGGCAACCAGCGCCTTGGTCATATGATCGTGGACCGTCTGGCGCGAGACACCAAGTCGGCGGCCGATTTCCGCGAAAGACAGACCCTCGAAGCGCGACAACCGAAAAACCTGGCGTGGGCGAGCGGGCATTGCGGCAATGATCGCGTCCATGCGGCGCAGTTCTTCCCGTACGATGAGCTGCTTTTCCGCACTGGGGCGCGGATCGGCTATGCGGGCGACGACGTCATCCGGCGCCCATGTCTCGACACCCAGCGCTTCCCGACGCCGATGGTCGATCATCAGATTGCGGGCGACTTTAAGGAGATAGCCACGGATATTCGCAATCGGCCCGCCGTTCGATATCCCATTGGAGACTTTCACCCAGCTTTCCTGAGCTATGTCCTCCGCCTCCGGTGCCCCGCGCATCAGCTTGCGCGTATGATTGACGAGCGTGCCGTGGAACTCGCGGGCAAGCGCGTCCATATCCTCGGCACTATTGTCCACCATCGATCCAGGCTTTCCGATCCCCAGGCGTTGTCGCCAAACGAGAGCGCCCCGTAGTCAAGTTGCGACTTATTCGCAAGAGCGGACTGCATATAGCCCGACGTGTGGATCCGTCAGACTGGTACCGCCGATCGCGCAAAACCCTCTATCTGCGGATCTGAGGCGCTACGCGGAGCGACTTCTATCCCTTTACCAATGACTGCGGCGCGCGACGTTTGCGCGCCGGGCCGACCGTAATCGGCGCTGTTTGTGCAAAAAGCGCCTCAGTCCGGTTCGCGTCTTCAGAAACATCGGATTTTCGGCAATGAAGACAGGTTTATAACTACAGGGCAGGAACCGTCCAAATCTTGCCGTTCAAGGGGCAGTATCACCTCCGATCAATGGTTGGCGCCGAGTTCGGCGATGACGCGGTTGCGCATGATGGACAGCTGCGCAACGAGGTCGGTCAGCAGATAGGCATCACGGCGGCGCGTCCATGGCTGAGCGGACTCGGGATCGTATTGTACCGGCAGCGGCACCTCGCGCGCGACAGATGCGTTCATGCCATTATCGCGAGAGACGATCACGCAGCGCTTGATGTGGTCGCGGTGACCGACAACGGCAACCTTGCCCAATGCCTGCGCGGAACCGGCACGGGCGACCACTTCCTTGGCGACGCCATCGGTGCTCAGGTAAATCGTTTTGCCATCCGGCCCCGTGATGGGATGGATCGAGACGACGTCCTTCATTCCATGCTTCCGCGTCAGGACCTGCGCGATTTCCCACTGCGCATAGACGCGCACGGCGCGGGCGCGCGAGATGGCATAAACGGCATCGGCCAGCAGCGCATTGATCGGTCCCGGTTCGGGTGCCTCCCCGCTGTCGGAAAGCCCGGTATCAGGGTCGACCTTTCCGGTCGGCGAACGATAGCCGAAGCTATAGGCGACGACGCTGTCGGCTTCGCGCACCGGGAATGTCGGATATTTCCAGCGAAATCCCGCCTCGGCAAGATGCGCGGCCAGTTGTCGAGCAACGGCCTGATCACCCAGCTCGCCATAGAGCGTCTTTACCATCAGTCGCTCCAGGGCCTCGGCATCGCTCCCGGCGCCTGCAACGCCCAGAGCGGCCCCCAAAGCGGAAGGCGCAAAGGTGGCCTGAGCAGCCAGGAGGCCGGTGGGCGCCCCGACGAGTAACGCACGGCGTGTGGTCATAATAGTCTCCGGTCACGGCTGGGCCGGGTCGGTAGCCCGGCCCGGCCGTGTTGGTTTCAGAAGCTGACGTTAACGAAGCCGCCGACCGTGCGGCGCGCATTGGGCGAGGTGTAGTGCAGCAGGCCGAGTACGCCGTACTGCTGCCATCCGGTCGAGAAGTACTTGTCGAACAGGTTGCGTGCGTAGACGCCGACCTCGATCGGGCGATTGGGCAGCGTGACACCGAGGCGACCGTTCACGAGACCATAGCCCGGAACGTGGGAATAGGCGGGCTGGCCCACGACGGTCCAGTACTCGCTGCGATAGGCATAGTCGGCATGGGCCTTGAAGCCGAGGCCCGAGTCGAATTCGTGATCGTAATCGATCGACGCCGTACCCGACCATTCAGGCGCGTTCGTCAGTCGCGAACCGGTGTAGTTGGTCGTGGCGTTATAGACGTAATCGGTGAACTTGGCGTCGGTGTAGGTTACCGCGCCAGACAGCTGCAGGCCGCGCATGGGCTGGACCACCAGACTGCCTTCGATACCCTGGGTGCGCAGGCCGCCGGCATTGCCGATGACGGTGGCGTTTATCGTTCCGCCCGCCCCATCGGGGATCTGCGTCAGGATCGTCGCCTGGAAGTCCTTGAAGTCCGACCGGAACGCATCGAGGTTGAAGCGCAGGCGGCGGCCGAACCACTCGGATTTGATGCCCGCTTCCCAGGCCTTTACCGTTTCGTCCTGATAAGGCGCGTACTTGTTGCCGACGAAAGCGATGCCTGCGGGTTTGTAGCCGGTGGAATAGGTTGCGTAGAGCATGACGTTGTCGGCAACCTGATACGTCGGCGCGATGCGGAACGAGAAATTGTCGCCCTTCACACGGCCGAAATCGTAGGCTGGTGCTGCGCTCGAAGCGGTGAAGGCAGGGGTATATCCTGCGATCGGTTCAGGGTTGATGGTGATGTAGTCGATACTCTGGGAATTGTTGTCGTGCGTGTAGCGGCCACCCAGCGTGAGGGCGAGGCGCGGGGTGAAGTTGAACTTCAGCTGGCCGAAAGCGGCCATGGTTTCGTTCACCGAATCGAATAGCGAGGCATTGCCGTTCTCTCCAATCGCGCCCGTCAGCGCGATCAGCGTGGGCAGCGGCGTGCCTGCGCTGTCGTAAAGCGGCTGCCCGCCGGTGGACCACTGCAACTGCGTTTGCCGCGCATGCAGGCGGTTGTAGAAGGCACCGACCAGATATTCCACGAAACCGCCAGTGGGCGATGCCAGATGGGTTTCCTGGCTGAACTTATCTGTGTCGAGCTGGCCCAGATTGAAGGGGATGTAGGCGTAGCGATCGTAAGGCGTCAGGCTTGCCGGCGTCCAGTTGTCGTAGCGGGTGGCGCGATAGGCGGTGATCGAGGTCAGGTCATGATTGCCCAGCTTGGCGTCGGCCCGCAGAGAGGTACCCCACTCCTCGGTGACGATCTGGCCGAAGGACGAATCCGCCGTGTCTGCACTTTTAGGCCCAGGATAGACGCCCAGTTCGTTGAGGATCGCCGTAACCGCGGCGGACTGACCGGAAACGGGCGTGCGCACGCTGCTGTCCCAGTGATAGGCATAGTCGCCCGAAAGCGCCAGGTTGAAACTATCCGAAGGTTCCAGATAGAGTCGCGCGCGACCGCCGTACTCGTGCTGCGACCCGACCTTTCGGTTCAATGTAACGTTGCGGCCGAAACCGTCGAAGGCTTGGTCGAAACCGGACACGCGCAAGGCCGCGATCGGGCCGAGCGGCACGTTGGCGGTGGCGTTGAGGATACGCTCGTCATGTTCACCGAAGCTGGCGCTGGCGCGCAGCGACCATTCGTCCAGCTTGGGCTTCGTGGTGCTCACCGCGATGACGCCCGAAGTGGCGTTCTTGCCGAACAGCGTTCCTTGTGGCCCCATCAGGACGTCGACGCGGTCGATGTCGACGAGGCCGGTCAGGCCATTGGCGCGCTGACCGTCCATCACCACGTCATCGACGACTACGCTGACCGACTTGGCGTTCGAAAAGTCGAACGAGGTACTGCCGACGCCCCGGATCTGGAACGCGGCGCCTTGGGTGGGATCGTACTGCACGCCCGGCATCGTATATTGCAGGTCGGTGACAGAGGTGTAGCCGATCTTGGCCAGTGTCTCGCCGTCGATCGATTGGATCGCCAGGGGAACCTTCTGACTGCTTTCGGCGCGGCGCTCTGCGGTGACGGTGATCTCGGGAAGCGCGTCGTCAGCAACGGCAACCTCCTCGGCTTGCGCGGCAAAGGCCCAGCAGGGCGCAACCGCCCCGGCCAGGATCGTCGAGAGAAGGTGGATCGTACGCTTGCGATGGATAGCAGACATGGGAGGGCTCCGTCCTGTTGACCGGGGGTCTTCAGGGGGAGCTCCTAGAGCGGCTCAGTGACTCTTTTGAGACATTCGTACTGTATATATACCTCACATAATCGTATTTTCGAGACAGGTGTACGGCCTATATGAAACCCGCAATCAGCTCCTCCATATCGGGCCAGTCGGTATGTTCCGCCATTGTGCGCAGGCCACTGCCGATCGAGGCCATGACCATCGCCTGCACACATGCGCGATCGGAATTCTCCGCGATGCCAAGCCACTGGGCATACAAGGCATGGACGTTCTCCGCGCGGCGGCGGCGCATATCGATGGCGAAAGGGCGAAACGCCGGGTCGGTCAGGGCCGACAGCGCGCATTCGTGAGTCAGGCGGATTATGTCGCCATTACCCGAGCGCGCGCCAGCGGTATGAATCTGGCTGCGCATTCGACGATAGACTGCCTCCACCCCTGCGAACAGGATATCGCGATGGGTCGGGAAATGATGTGCCACGCTGGAGGTCGCGACGCCCGCCGCCTGGGCGACGGTACGGTGAGACAACGCGCCCACCCCTTGCTCCACGACGATGTCGGCGATCTTTTCGGCAATGACGCCCTTGGATCCGGACGGAACGGCAAATACTTCATCGAAGGCCGTCGCCGCCGGTATCGCCAAACGCTCGACCAGCGCCATATGCCATTGAGTAGCGGTTGGATCTGCATTGACGCCGCCACTTCGCAGCATGCCGCGTATAGTCGAATGGCGCAGCAAACGATAATCCGTCTCGTCTGCCAGAAGGATGGAAAAGACCTGTTCATCCAAACAATATCGAGCGATGAGGCGCGCCAGCTTCTCCCCCTGTTCCGAACGAGACAGCAGATCGCGCCACAGTCCTTCCGTCTCTTCGAACAAGGCCGAAATAGCGGGGAGCGACTGGGGTTCACGTCCGGCCGTTAATGCCAGTTCGCATAGGACGATCGCTGACGTACGCCTTGTTCCTGCCCCCTGATCCAGCCATTCGCAGATGAGATCTGGCAGGATACCACTCACCACAGGGTCGTGACCGCCGACCCGCTCGCTCCATTCCGCACGTGCCGTGGCAGCCAGTTCGATCTCACGATCCAGCACGGCAGCAATCAATGCTGCACGATCGCCGATGCGATAGCTGATCGAACCCGCTGAAGTGGCAGCGGCTTCCGCGACATTGCGCAAGCTCATGCCTCCGATGCCCTTCATGGCGATCACGCTACGGGCCGCGTCGACAATGCGCTGCGTTTCCAAATGTTTTGCTAGTGACTTGGATGGGTTTTCAATTGCCATGCCGCATGGCATATCGCCATCTGCACTCTAGTCCACTGCCCTTTCGAACCAGAATGCCGACGTTGTCATACCAGTGAGGGTGTAAATGACCGGTTCCAGCGTGAAGCCACATTCCCGTAGCAGAGTCGAAGGGCTTCTTCGGGGTGACAGCGGCTGGAGACCGGGTGGTCTGCAACTGAACGGCTGCCTTGGTTGAAATCGCCACGCCCTACGTCCATTAATGCTGCTCGACCCGCGCGCCTTGGCGTTCTACCCGCAAGGCTATGCTGAACGTCGTCCATCATCCCGGTTACGTGGTCGAAGCCGAACATACGGGCACTTTCCCACATGACAAGTATGCGCTGGTCATGCGTGCGCTGGGCGAAAGCGGCGTACCGATGACGGTCCATACGCCCGAAGTCATGCCGCGAGAATGGCTCGAGGCTGTCCATGACCCGACTTATGTCGACGAAGTCATCGGTTGCTCGGTGCCGACTGCCAAGCAGCGCCGGATCGGTTTTGCGATCGACGAACGGATATCCCGGAGATCGCAGCTTTCTCCCGGTGGAACATGGCTCGCGGCGAAGCTGGCGCTCCGGCACGGGTATGCCGCAAATTCCGCTGGCGGCAGCCACCACGCCCTGGCCGATACCGGCGCGGGCTATTGCGTGTTCAACGATCTGGCGCTCGCCGCCAACAGGCTGATCGACGAAGGCGACGTCTCGCGTATCCTGATCCTCGATCTCGACGTGCACCAGGGCGATGGCACTGCGGCCCTGACGGCAGGGCGCTGCGACATCTTCACGCTTTCCATTCATGCCGAGAAGAACTTCCCCACACGCAAGGCGCGCTCGTCGCTGGATATCGGACTACCCGATGGAGTGGGCGATGCGGACTATCTGGACGCTCTCGCCGGATCACTCCCCATGGTGCTCGATCATTTCGTGCCGGAACTGATCCTGCTGCAGGCAGGCGTCGATGCCCATCGGGACGACAAGCTTGGCCGGCTGTCCCTGACCGACGAGGGCCTTTCGGACCGCGATCGCTTCGTAGCGACGGAGGCGAAGCGGCGCGGCATTCCATTGGCGAGCACGCTGGGCGGTGGCTACGGCGCGGACCGCAAAGCCGTGGCCCTGCGGCACGCGCGCACGATCCTCGCTCTTTCCGCCACGATCAACGCGAGGGATGCCGCCTGACCGAAGGGGATTCCTGGGCGGGTTTACTGGGCGCCCTGCCTCTCGGCGTTGAGCCGCTCGACAAGCTTTTCGATCTCGTCTGGATTGAGAATCCAGGTGCGGGTCTTACGGCCTTCGCGAAACACGGGCCGCGTCAGCAGGATGCGCGCCTGCTCCTTGGCGAAAGGCTTGAAAAGCGAGAAGTGCATCACGCATTCAAGCATCACTCCGATCACCGGCGTCTTGCCATCCAGATCGATCAGCGTTGCGGGCTGGTCCCAGGGAATGTTCATCATATTGCGCGACTACCGCGGGTTCTTACGAATGCAAAGGCTGAATGCCAAAACGCGCAAAACTCCAAAAGCCTGGCGAGAGTGCTGCAAAAACCGGACGGTCAGCGCCGGTACAAACGTCGCAACCGCATCGAGATCACCTTCGGCCGCCTCACAAACTGGCGCCGCGTTGCCATTCGCTACGATCGCTGGCCCGCTGTCTTCTTCTCCGCCATCGCGCTCGCCGCAATCGTCATCGTGTGGCGTGATCAACGAGTCCTGACCCCAGGCTTCACTCATACCAGTTCGAATGTGCGGGGGGGGCTGGCTCAAGAAGATCGGAGTTTGGCAATCGCCGAGGTTCAGCGTTGAACGCGCACCATCATCAGTTCCGCTGCCTGTCCTGGCGCGGGCAAAGCCGTATGCGTGTCCGTCGTCCATATCAGTTGTCCGCTGCCATCTGTGATGCGGGCCGACACGGCGTAGCGGCCGCGGGGATCGATTTTCGACGCATCGTAATCGAGCGCGAAAGGCAGGGGGACTTGCCGCCCTTCCGTAGCGAATTCGGTCGAGGCAATGACTGTCGCAGCAGTATCCATCCGGCTTACGTCGCTGATGGCGACCGAGAGGTGCGCATCCGGCGGCAGTGCAATCCGTTCGCGATATGTGGCCCGTCCTGACAGCGTAACGATCCCGTTCGGTGCGCCCGTTTCGTGCAAGCCTGTTCCGTGCGTAGTGGTTTCGCAAGCCGTCAGCGCGGCGACTAGGGGGAGAAGAAAATAGAGCCGCTTCATGATTCTCCCTGCCCCTTGAGCTTTGGTATTGCCGTTCCGCTCTCGCGATACAATCAATTTGGAGGCGGCGCAACTAAACCGCACGGAAATCCAGATGGCAGCCCGAAGGTTAACATCCTGGACACTTCAATCGACGAATTGTTTATAGCAATCGTTCTGAAATCGTGAACGCGGATTGGATATGGCGTTGAACTTTCTCTAATTTTACTCATATAAGAAGCGGTGGGCGATTCATTTTTGATCGTTTCCGGCATTTCCGATGTTATACCAAGGTGCATTGATCAGAACCCATGAGCCCATTGGCGCAGTCCGAGGGA
>NZ_DAMDBA010000030.1:37516-53809 GCF_032093395.1 Novosphingobium sp. | reverse complement strand
GCCCCCACCCTACCACCCAACGGTAGTATCCTGCGGGTGGTAGGGTGGGGGGCGCGGGCCGGTGCCGCTCTGAAATGCCCCTGCGGGGCATTTTTCAAACGGGCTTTTCATGCAGCGCCGTTTCCAAAATGCAGCAGGATCGTCAGGGGGCATAAGACCGAAGCGACCTGCGACAACTGCACGAAATGTGCGACAAAAAGTTACCCGGCGCGATCTTGCCGGAGCTTCGCCAACACGGCATCTGCACGGCGAACCGACTATAAGGTTCGGTAAAAGACGGAGACTTTGCCGTCTTCTTGCGGAGATTTCAGGTGCGGCGCGTTCAACTCCTTCCCCTTGCCGGGGCCCTGTTCGGTAGTGTCTGTCTGCCGGCGCTCGCCCAGGCCCAGGTGGGGGCTACATCGCTGGCGCCGACATCGCTTGCAGTAGCGAGCGTCGTCGGGGGGGCGGGGAGCGGCAGCAATCCGGCCGCGCCGATCGATGCCGACGAGGACAAGGACGACGAGGATCCGCTGGAAGTCACCGGCGCCGACATCGTCGTCGTGGCGCCGCGCATGCAGGGTCAACTCGACGTCCCCAACCAGCCGATCGTGACTTTCGACGAGGACGACATCGCCGCTTATGGTGCCGATTCGATAGGCGACCTGATCGATGCGATCTCGCCGCAGACCGGCAGCGGGCGTGGTCGCGGCTCGGGAACACCGGTAATCCTCGTCAACGGCCAGCGGATCACGTCCTTCCGGGAGATGCGCAACATCCCGCCGGAGGCGATCCGGAAGCTGGAAGTGCTGCCGGAAGAAGTCGCGTTGCGCTTCGGCTACTCGGCCAACCAGCGCGTGGTGAACCTGATCTTGAAGGACAGGTTCTCGGCGACCACCGTAGCCGGCGAATACAATGCCCCTACGCGCGGCGGCTACGACAACTATGAGCTGGAAAGCGGCGTGGTGAAGATCGCCGGTCCCCGCCGATACAATTTCAACGCCAAGTATACCGACACCTCGATGCTCACCGAAGACGAGCGCAACGTGACGCAGACCGAATCGTCCGTGCCCACCGTGGCAGGCGATCCGGACCCGGCCCGCTATCGCAGCCTGGCGGCCGCCGATTCCGAGCTGACGCTGAACGGCACGCTGACGCAGAACCTCGGGGACGGCGGCATGGCGGGATCGATTACCGCCAATGGCGCCTATACCCACGGCGTGACGACGTCGTTTTCCGGCCTCGACACCGTGACGCTGACCTCGCCTGCCGGCGCCACAGCCGTGCGAACCCTGCCCGATCCGCTGACGACGCGCGTCGTTACCGATACGTTCTCGGCCGGGCTCGGCTACAGCACGATGATCGGTCGATGGATGTTCAACGTCACCGGCGATGGCAGCTATGTCGATGCGAACACGCGGACCGACCGCCGGCGCGACCTGACCTCGCTTAGCGACGCGGCGCTGGCGGGCACGCTCGATATCGCCGGAGCACTGCCGAGCATCCCCGGTGCGGGAGTGGATACCGCGCGCAGCCGAACGGCCTCGCTCACTTCGCTTGCCACGCTCTCCGGCACGCCGTTCAGCATGCCCGCCGGCGATGCCAATCTTACGTTCAAGGGCGGCTACGACTTCAGCCGCGTGCAGAGCGCCTACCGGTCGGACACGTTCTCGCAGAACACGCTGAAGCGCGGCGATGTCTCCGGGGGCGTGAACCTGGCGATCCCGCTGACCAGCCGGGGCGACTTCCTGGGCGGCATCGGCGATCTTGCGCTGAACGTCAGCGCGGGCCTGAACCATCTGTCCGACTTCGGCACGCTGACCGACTGGAGCGCCGGGCTCACCTGGTCTCCCACCGAGAAGCTGACCTTCCAGGCGAGCTACCTGGTCGATCAGGAAGCCCCGACCCTGGCCCAGCTCGGCGCGCCCAACGTCACGACCTACAATGTCTCGGTCTATGACTTCACGACGAATTCGACGGCGCTGGTGACGGTGCTGAGCGGCGGGAACCCGGACCTCCTCAAGGAAACCCAACGCGACATCAAGCTGTCGGCGACCTGGGAACTGCCGTTCATGAAGCGCTCGAATCTCATGATCGAGTATTTCCGCAACCGCTCGTCCAACGTGACAAATGCCTTTCCGCTCCTGACCTCGGCTGTGGAAGCGGCGTTTCCCGACAGGGTGCAGCGGGATGCGGACGGCAACCTGACTTATATCGATCAACGGGCGGTGACGTTCGACGAGGAAACCAGTTCGAGCATCCGTTGGGGGCTGAACCTGTCGGGGAATCTCGGCAAGGAGCAGTCGGATGGCTTCGGTGGTCCACCGCCGCCCGGAAATGGTCCCCGTGGCGGCCAGAGCACCGGTCAGGGCGCAGCCAAGGGCGCGGGCGGCGGATCGGGCGGACCTCCTCCCGGCGGCCCTCCGGGCGGCCCCGGTGGCAAGGGAGGGCGCTGGAACCTCTCGGTCTATCACACCTGGCGTTTTACCGACCGTGTGAAGATCGCGGACGGCGTGCCGGTGCTCGATCAGCTCAACGGCGAAGCGCTCACTGCGGGTGGGGTGCCGCGCCATGCTATCGAGGCCGAGGGCGGCGTGTTCAAGAACGGCTACGGCATTCGCCTCAAGGCCGAGTGGGAGGCGCCCACCCGCGTCGACGGTACCGGCGCGGCAACCAGTTCCGATCTGCGCTTCGGCAGCACATTCGACGTGAACCTGCGCATCTTCGCCGATCTGGGCAAGAACGCCGACCTGGTGGCGAAGATGCCGTTCCTCAAGGGGACGAGGGTTTCTCTTGTGGCCGACAACCTGCTCGATTCGCGCCAGAAGGTGACGGACGCGACCGGCGCGGTGCCGCTGGCCTACCAGGCCGCCTATCGTGCGCCGCAGGGCAGGGTGCTCGGCATCGATCTCAGGAAAATGTTCTAAACCACACGTCGTCCCGGGCTCGCCCCGGGACCGCTGGCAGCTCTTGAGGCGATAGCTCGCGTGAGAGGCGCTCTGCCGTGAGGTAGGCCGTTCACTGCCAGCGGTCCCGGATCAGGTCCGGGACGACGTTCTTGCAGAGCTTCCCCTTCGGCCCTTCAATCTCTATCTGGCCCTCATGGCGCGCACCCCTGCCGGAACTCCGGAACATCCCAACCGCACCGAACGCTTCAACGAGGAACGGGCGACGTTCACCCTGCGGGGTTCGGAGCAGCCCGACCTTCAGGCAGGCGTCGAGGCGATCCGCGAAGTCGTGCGCACCTTGCCCGCCAAGCCCGGCGTCTACCGCATGCAGGATGCGCGCGGGGACGTGCTTTATGTCGGCAAGGCACGGGTGCTGCGCAACCGCGTCGCCAACTATACCCAGTGGGAGCGCCTGCCTGGCCGCCTCCAGCGCATGGTCAGCCAGACGCGCAGCATGACCATCGTTACCACCAATTCCGAGGCAGAGGCGCTGCTGCTGGAAGCGCAGCTGATCAAGCGCTTCCGCCCGGCCTACAATGTGCTGCTGCGCGACGACAAGTCGTTCCCGTTCATCCTGCTGCGCGCCGAGCACGAATTTCCGCGCATCATGAAGCATCGCGGGGCGCGCAAGATGAAGGGCAATTACTATGGCCCCTTCGCCAGCGCCGGTTCGGTGAACACCACGATCAATGCGCTGCAGAAGCTGTTCCTGCTGCGCTCCTGCACCGACAGTTTCTTTTCGCGGCGCGACCGGCCCTGCCTGCTCTACCAGATCAAGCGCTGCTCGGCGCCCTGCGTCGGCCGCATCGACGAGGCGGGCTATGGCGAACTGGTGAAGGAGGCCAAGGACTTCCTCGGCGGCAAGTCCAGCGCGGTGCAGAAGAAGATCGAGAGCCAGATGGCCGAGGCCGCCGAAGCGCTGGACTTCGAGCGGGCGGCGATGCTGCGCGATCGCCTGCGGGCGGCGACCTTCATCCAGGGCAGCCAGGCGATCAACGCCGAAGGCATGGACAGCGCCGACATCTTTGCCATGGCCTGCAAGAACGGCCAGATCGGCGTCCAGGCCTTCTTCATTCGCGGCGGCCAGAACTGGGGCCACCGCGCCTTCTTCCCGACCCATACCGAGGGCCTTTCCGAGGAAGAGGTGTTCCAGAGCTTCCTCGCCCAGTTCTACGAGGAAGTCCCGCCCTCGCGCACGATCCTGGTCGACCGCGAACTGCCCGAGGCCGAACTCATGGCTGAGGCTTTCCGCGAACTGGCGGGCGGCAAGGTTGAAATATCGGTGCCTCAACGCGGCAGCCGTCGCCGCCTGATGGATCAGGCCGTGCGCAATGCCGTGGAAGCGCTCGACCGCCGCATGGCGGAGCGCGGCTCGCAGGCCAGGATCTGGCGTGAGATGACGGAATTCCTCGAACTGCCGGACCTGCCGCAGCGCGTGGAAGTCTACGACAACTCGCACATCCAGGGCAGCAAAGCAGTCGGCGCGATGGTAGTGGCGGGGCCGGAGGGCTTCATGACCAGCCAATACCGCAAGTTCAACATCCGCGAGGCGCAGAGCAACGACGACTTCGCGATGATGCGCGAAGTCATGACCCGCCGCTTCGGCCGTGTGCAGGAGGAAGACCCGGAGCGCGAGAGCGGCACCTGGCCCGATCTCGTGCTGATCGACGGCGGCAAGGGCCAGATGAGCGCCGTGAAGGACGCGCTGGAGGAACTCGGCATCGAGGACGTGAACCTCATCGCCATCGCCAAAGGGCCGAACCACGGGCGCGAAGGGCGCGAGATCTTCCATTTCCCCGACGGGCGTGAAAAGATGCTGCCGGTCAATTCGCCGCTGCTGTTCCACCTCCAGCGGCTCCGCGACGAAGTCCACCGCTTCGTCATCGGCGCGCATCGGGCCAAGCGAAGCCGGGCGATCACCGCCAGCCCGCTAGACGAGATTCCCGGGATCGGCCCGGCGCGCAAGCGCGCGCTGCTGCTGCATTTCGGCACGGCAGGCAAAGTGCGCGCGGCCAGCCTGGCTGACCTCCAGCGCGCGCCCGGCGTCAGCGCGGCGGTGGCGCAGACGATCTACGATTTCTACCACCCGAACGGATAGACGGGGGCGGGGGACGCGGCGTTCCCCACTTCCGCCCCATCGTCATTGCGAGGAGGCGAAGCCGACGCGGCAATCCAGAGCGGCGAGGCTCCGCTCTGGATTGCTTCGCTACGCTCGCAATGACGAAGGTGGGCGATGGGAGGAGAGGTGAGGCTGAGGCATAGCCGGAAAGGTCGAACAGCCGACTCCCATCGACGAACGACATGCTCCTTGTGTGACACTGCGTGACACCGCGTGACACTTCGCGCTAGGACGCGCGCATCCGCTTGCGCGCGCGGCCTTTTTGAAAGTTGTCAGCTCCGTGCGCCGGCATCAAAATCCGATTTCCCGGAGCTTCTGCCTCTCATGCGATCTTCCCTGCGTAACCTTGCCACGACCGGCGCCGTGATTGCCTTTGCCGTTTCCACCTCGGTTTTCGCCGCGAGCGTGCCCGCCGCCGCCCCTGCCGCCGCCTCGGGAGAGCCGGTGCCGTTGGCCGAGACCGTGCCTAGCGACCTGCCGCGCAATGCCCGACCCACGCATTACCGGATCGAGGTGACGCCCGATGCCCAGAAGCTGACCTTCACCGGCACGGTTTCCATCGATCTCACCGTCTTCATCGCCAGCGACGCGCTGACCCTGCACGGCAACGGACTGACCGTCTCGGCCGCGAAGCTGGTCGCCGCGAACGGCACGCAGATCGCGCTTCAGACCACGGCTGACGACAAGGCGCAGACCTTGCGCTTCGCGGCCGGAAAGCAGATCGCGCCGGGCAAGTACCGGCTTGAGGTGAACTACGGCGGCAAGATCGGCACGCAGCCCTCGGGCCTCTTCGCGCTCGACTATCCCGACAAGCGTACCGGAAAGGACGTGCGCGGCCTGTTCACCCAGTTCGAGGCACCCGATGCCCGCCGCTTCGTCCCCAGCTTCGACGAACCGAGCTACAAGGCGACCTTCGACCTCACCGCCGTCGTCCCCGCCGATCGCATGGCCGTGAGCAACATGCCGGTGAAGGGCCAGGAAATGCTTCCCGGCGGCCTCAAGCGCGTGGTCTTCGCCACGACGCCGAAGATGAGTTCCTATCTGCTGTTCTTCGGCATGGGCGATTTCGAGCGCAGCGCGAAGAAGGCGGCGGATGGCGTCGAAGTGGGCATCGTCTCGCCCACCGGCAGCGGCGCGAAGGCGGACTATGCGCGCGACGGCCTCGCCCAGATCCTGCCCTGGTTCGACGACTATTTCGGCGTGAAGTTCCCGCTGCCCAAGCTCGACAACATCGCCGCGCCCGGCTCGTCGCAGTTCTTCGGCGCGATGGAGAACTGGGGCGCGATCATGACGTTCGAGCGCATTCTGTTGCTCGATCCAGCCGTGACCAGCCCCTCGGGCAAGCAGAGTATCTACAGCGTCCAGGCGCACGAAACCGCGCACCAGTGGTTCGGCGATCTGGTGACGATGGCTTGGTGGGACGACATCTGGCTGAACGAAGGCTTCGCCAGCTGGATGGCCGACAAGGTCACCGATCACTTCAATCCGGAATGGAACTGGAAGCTGAACGGCGTCGATGGCCGCGAAGGCGCCATGGCGCTGGACGCGCTGCCTACCACGCACCCGGTGGTGCAGAAGATCCGCACCGTTTCCGAGATGGAGCAGGCTTTCGATTCGATCACCTACCAGAAGGGGCAGGCGGTCATTTCGATGCTGGAGGACTACGTGAGCGCCGATACCTGGCGCGCGGGCATGCAGACCTACATGCGCAATCACGCCTTTTCGAACACCAGCAGCCGCGACCTCTGGGCGGCGATGGAATCGGCGGGCGGCAAGGACGTGGACCTGATCGCCGAGGCCTTCACCCATACGCCGGGCGTGCCGCTGCTGCGCGTGAACGTCTCGGCCTGCGCTGATGGCAAGACCCGCCTCGACCTGACGCAGGACGCCTTCTCGCTCGATCCCTCGACGCGGAACGGTGAAAAGCCGACCTGGCCGATGCCGTTGCTGATCCGCGCCGGAAACGGCGAACCCATGCGCCACCTGATGAGCGGACGGACCGAGAGCCTGACCGTCGACAGCTGCGATGCCGTGCTCGTGAACGCGGGCCAGCTCGGCTATTACCGCACGCTCTACGACGCCAAGGCGCTCGATGCGCTGGTATCCGCCTTCGGTTCGCTGGCACCGATCGACCAGTACGGCCTGCTGCGCGACAACCTCTCGCTGTCGCTGGCCGGCTATCAGGACATGTCGGCGGGCCTGCGCCTGCTGGCCTCGGTTCCCGGCACCGCAGATGCGACGCTGGCAGGCAAAGTCATCGGCCAGTGGGAAGGCGTCTACGGTCTGCTCGAAGACGCCAGGGTGAAGGCCAAGCTCGCAGCGCGCATCTCGAAGACCTGGGCGCCGCGTCTCGACAAGCTCGGCTTCGATCCGGTAGCGGGCGAGCCGCTGACCGATACCAAGCTGCGCGCGCAGTTGATCGATACGCTCGGCTCCATCGGCGACAAGCGCGTCGTGGCCGAAGCGCGCCGCCGCCTCCAGGGCCTCGCCGCCGATCCCAAGTCGCTCGACGGTCCGCTCAAGGGCACATGGCTCGGCGTCGCCGCCACCAACGCGACCCGCGCTGACTGGGACCTGCTGCGCCAACAGGCCGCCAAGGCGACGAGCTTCGTCGAACGCCAGCTCTACTATACCGACCTCGGCATGGTGCGGGACGAGGCGATCGCCAAGGACGCCCTCGCGCTCGCGATCTCGGGCACGCCGGACGCCACCAGCGCGTCGCAAATCATCACCACGGTCGGCCGTGCCCACCCGGAGATGACCTTCGATTTCGTCCGCGAACATCAGGCGGCGATCGACGGGCTGATCGAACACTCGGGCCGCGCGCGCTTCTTCGCACGCATCGTCGCATCGAGCACGAACCCCGAGATGGTCGGCAAGATCGAGGCCTATGCCGCGACGCTTCCGGCTGACGAGGCGAAGCCGGTGGTGCAGGCGCTGACCGGGCTGAAGGAGCGTCTGGCCAATCGTCCGCGGCAGCGGGTGGAGGTTGCGGCTTGGGTCAAGAAGGCGAAGTAAAGAGGGAAGATTCCGGGGGATGATCCCCCGGGCCCTCGGAATGTCGTCGTCGCGCGCTACCTATCTGTAGTGCGCTCCCTGCGGCGCAGCCATTAGTTTTCCGACGCAGCCATGGGCGCATGACGCTGTTGGTCCGCGTGACCTAGACGGTATTGGGGGTGCAGGGGGGCTATGCTCCCCTGCTTCTCTCTTAGTTCTTAAACCTGCGAAGCACCCGCCAAGCCAAAGCCTTGCCCCGGTTCCGCGCAGGCCACCGCCCGGTCCGGCGCGGAGTCAGTCCAAGCCCACGCAGCCATCCGTTGAACGCCCTCGCGTCCGCTTCGGCGAAGCTCCATTCCGAGCGCCAGGTGATCGAAAGCGATACAGACGGCGCGCTGCCGTTGCGCACGAAGTGGGGCGCCATGACCGGCACGTAGACGGCCTCGCCCGGCGAGAGCGCGAATTCGGTGCCGTCGGGCAGCAGTTCGTCGCGCCATTGGAGTTCGCGGCCGCCGCCGGTGTGGTAGGTTTCGTGGACCTGGTCCGGCGCGAAACGGGGATCTCCGGCGGGGAACTGGGTCATGACCTTGGCGCCGCGCAGTTGCAGCAGGATATTGTGCTCGGGATCGAAGTGGTAGGGCGTGACGCCGCCTGCGGATGTGACGAAGGCGAAGGCCTGGAGCTTCATCATGCGGCCGGTCCTGGCCTCGATTGCCGGGCGCAATTCGTCCAGAAGTTCGCCGAGCAGCCGGGCATAGTCCGGGTGCTGTTCGATGTTCTTGATGACGGCCCAGGAGTTGGTCGTCTCGATCTCGCGGATGGTGCGGCCGATGGGAATGCCGGTGGGCGCCGGCTTGCCGTCCACGCCGAGGGGCTGGTTGCCGAAATTGTACTCGACCGAAGCGGCCGGCAGCGATTCTGCGAGGGCGGCCAGCGCTTCCAGCGTCATCAGCGGATGGTCGCCGAGAGCGTGGGGCAGCTTGTGCGGCGCTTCGGGGTAACTGGCAGAGAAGCACGCGCGGGTCTCTTCGGGGAAGACGGCGGCGCTCGGGGATTTCGAGAACAGGTTCACCGGCTCCCTCCTGCGGGGCTGCGCGCGGTTTCCGCGCGGACGAAATGGCGGAACAGGCGGCGGCGGATCGGGCCGCCGATGGCGATGGAGAGTCGCGCCATCGTGCGGCGCTCGCGCCAGATATGGTCGATCATCGGATGGTCGGCGGCGGCGCAGCTGTCGGTCCAGCGGATATCTGCCCGTTCGAGAATGCGCAGGTTCTCGCGCTGGAGCAGGACGCCGGGCGAGAAGCGGGAATAGCTCTCGTCGAAGGCGGTCTTGAAGGAATAGGCGCCGGGCGGCGTGAGGAAGCTGGCGAGCATGGCGATCGGGCGCCCGTCCAGCGCGAGCGAGAGGCGTTCGAGGCGTCCGCGCGCGGCGGCGCCTTGCAGGCTGTCGCGGAAGAGGCTGTCGGTGGCGGCATGGTTGGCGAGTGCGGAGCCTGCCTTGCCCTTCCAGCCGGAGGCTTCGAGCGCGAGAAAGGCGTCGCACCAGGCGCCAAGGTCTTCTCCGTCGTCGCGCCGCTCCATCGCAAGTGTCCCGGCTTCGGCCAGGCGGCTGGCCTGACGGCGCAGTTCCTTGCGCTTCTTGCCCGAAAGCGAGGCTTCCAGATAGGCATCCGGCGCCAGGTCGGAGGCAAGCAGGGCGCGGTCCTCGCGCAGGACCACTTCGCAGCGGCGTTGCTGCTCGGCCAGAACCCGGGAAAGCGCGGCATGGAGCGGGCCTTCGAGGGGGATGGCCCGGAGATGCAGGAACAGCGCCCGACCCGCCGCCCGGTCGGCCCAGTCGAGCACGGCCCGCCAGAACAGGTCTTCCGCGCCGCGCCGGACCAGCGGAACGCCGCAAAAGCAGTTGTCGTGGAGCCAGCTTGTCAGATTCGGCACCGGCCAACGGTAATAGCGCGGGCTGCGCAGGATAGGCAGCAGCCCGGCAAGGCGGCCGTCCATTTCGAAGCGCAGGATCATGACCGCTCCTGTATCCGGCAGGCGGCGCAGCGAGGGCAGGAGGTACCAGCTTTCGAAGAAGGGATTGGGCTCTCCGGCTTCGAGGGCGAGGCGGTCCCATGCAGGAACGTCGGTTTCCAGCGTCCGCCATGGCACGCAGCGCAGCGAAACGACCGCCGAGGCGGTCTCTTCGCGAACCGAATGGGCCTCTGGGTCGAACATGGCCTCGCCTGCTTATCCTCGCGGGCGGTCTAGCGCATTGCTATCAAGGAAGTGCTAACGCAGACAGGGAAAAGCCCCGGCCGATCGCTCCGCCGGGGCTCTAACCGTCGAACCGGATCAACCCGCCGCCAGCGCCGCCAGCAGCAGCAGGGCGACGATGTTGGTGATCTTGATCATCGGGTTCACCGCAGGTCCGGCGGTGTCCTTGTAGGGATCGCCCACGGTGTCACCGGTTACGGCGGCCTTGTGGGCTTCCGAACCCTTGCCGCCGTGATGGCCGTCCTCGATGTACTTCTTGGCATTGTCCCAGGCACCGCCGCCCGAGGTCATCGAGAGCGCCACGAACAGCCCGCCCACGATCACGCCCAAGAGCAGTGCGCCCAGCGCCGCGAAGCCGTTCTCCGTGCCCGCGACGGCGGAGATCACGAAATAGACCACGATCGGCGCCAGTACCGGCAGCAACGAGGGGACGATCATCTCCTTGATCGCCGCCTTGGTCACGAGATCCACGGTCCGCGCATAGTCCGGCTTGGTCTCGTAAGTCATGATGCCGGGATTGGCCTTGAACTGTTCGCGCACGTCCTTGACCACGTCGCCTGCCGCGCGGCCCACGGCGGTCATGCCCATCGCGCCGAACAGGTAGGGCAGCAACGCGCCGAGCAGCAGGCCGACGATGACGTAGGGGTTCTCCAGGCTGAAATCGACCGAGAGGCCGGGGAAGAACTCCTTGAGATCGGTGGTATAAGCCGCGAAGAGCACCAGCGCGGCCAGGCCCGCGGAGCCGATGGCATAGCCCTTGGTCACGGCCTTGGTGGTGTTGCCCACGGCATCGAGCGCGTCGGTCTTCTCGCGCACGGCATCGTCCAGGCCTGCCATTTCGGCAATGCCCCCGGCATTGTCGGTGACGGGACCGTAAGCATCGAGCGCGACGACCATGCCGGCCAATGCCAGCATCGCGGTGGCCGCATAGGCGATGCCGAGCAGACCGGCGAGCTGGTACGCGATGACGATGCCCGCGACGATCACCAGCGTCGGCAGCGCCGTGGCTTCGAGGCTGATTGCAAGGCCCTGGATCACGTTGGTGCCGTGCCCGGTTTCCGAGGCCTTGGCGATCGAGCGCACCGGGCGGTAGCCGGTTCCGGTGTAGTACTCGGTGATCCAGATGATGAGGCCGGTGATGACCAGGCCGAGCAGCGCGCAGTAGAACAGCGTGCGGCCGGTGAAGCCGGTTTCGCCGATCACCGCGTTGATGCCGCCGAGGGCATAGTCGATCGCCCACCAGATCGCCGGGATCGAGAGTACGGCGGTGACAAGAAAGCCCTTGTACATGGCCCCCATGATGTTCTGCGAGTTGCCGAGGCGCACGAAATAGGTGCCGACGATCGAAGTGACGATGCAGACGCCGCCGATCAGCAGCGGCAGCGCCATCAGGCCTTCGAAATTGTCGATGCCCTTCATGAGGAGGGCGGTCAGCACCATCGTCGCGCCCACGGTGACGACGTAAGTCTCGAACAGGTCGGCGGCCATGCCTGCGCAGTCGCCCACATTGTCGCCTACGTTGTCGGCGATGACGGCGGGATTGCGCGGATCGTCCTCGGGAATGCCGGCCTCGACCTTGCCCACGAGATCGGCGCCGACGTCGGCCGCCTTGGTGAAGATGCCGCCGCCAAGGCGCGCGAAGATCGAGATCAGCGAAGCGCCGAAGGCGAGGGCAGTGAGGCCCTGGACCACGGTGCGGTCCTCTCCGCCGACGTCATGCCCGCCCGGGCCGGTCAGATACCAATAAAACACCGCGATGGCGAGCAAGGCCAGCCCCGCCACCAGCATGCCGGTGATAGCGCCCGCGCGGAAGGCCAGCGTCAGGCCCTGTTGCAATCCGGTCTGCGCGGCGGCGGCGGTGCGCACGTTCGAGCGTACCGAGATGTTCATGCCGATGAAGCCGGCGAAGCCCGAGAGGATGGCGCCGATCACGAAGCCCACGCCCGAGACGGTTCCCAGCGTGACGACGATGATAAGCGCCACGACGATGCCGACGATCGCGATCGTCGAATACTGTCGCTTGAGGTAGGCTTGCGCGCCTTCCTGGATGGCGGCGGCGATTTCCTGCATCTTTTCGTTGCCGGCTGGCGAGCCGAGCACTTGGCGGCTGGTGACGAAGCCATAGAGAATGGCCAGAAGCCCCAGGACAATTGCGATCGTGACTGGATTCACAAAACGCCCCCTTTTCCCAACGATGTAACGACGGGTTTTCCCGTTCGACGCGACTATGGCTATAGGGAAGCGCGACTAGTGGCAAGCGCGTTGATCGGATGGGGAATAGTACCCAATCCGTCGTCCCGGACCTGATCCAGGACCGCTGTCAGTTCTTTAGGCGCGACCTTGCAGGGCGTCTCGCCACGCCTACTTGTGGGCGTGACTTTGACAGCGGTCCCGGATCAGGTCCGGGACGACGGATACACATACCGGTTTCAGTGCTGGTAGCCGAGCTTCTCGGGCAGGGGTGTCGGCTGGCCGTGCCATTCCAGCGCGATACCGTCCCCAGGGCTCACCACGCCGATCGGATGGACGCGCGAACCGGCGCAAGTGGCGGCCGCGCGGACATAGGCGCTGTTCACGGCCGGCGCGGTGAACAGCAGCACGTAGTCGTCTCCGGCGGTCATCGCGGAAATTCGCTGTTCCAGCCCTTCGCCCACGGTGGCAACGAGGGCGCGGGATAGCGGCACCTCGTCGGCGGCAATGGTAATCGAAACCTTGCTTGCCGCTGCCATGCGGCGCGCATCGACCAGCAGCCCGTCGGAAACGTCCATCATCGCCGTCGCCAACGGGGCGAGCGCCAGACCTAGCGCGGGCTCCGGCATCGGGCGGCGATACCGGTCGGCCAGCAGCGCGGCTTCCGGCGTCTGCACTCGGCTGCCCGAGGTCAGGAGTTCGAGCCCGAGTCCGGAATCGCCGATAGTCCCGCTGACCCAGACGAGATCGCCGGGCTGGGCACCGCCGCGCGACGGCACCGGGCAGTCTTCAGGGCCTCGTCCCAGCGCCGTGAGCGAGAAACTGCGCGCCGACCCTTGCGGCATGCGGACGGTATCGCCGCCGAGCAGGGGCAGTTGGAAATGGCGGCAGGCAAGCTCGAGGCCGGCCAGGAACGCGCGGTCCCATTCCTCGTCCCCCAAGGCGTGGGACTTGAGGCAGCCGAGCGGCTCCGCGCCTTTGGCGGCGAGGTCGGAGGCGTTCACGGCGACGAGTTTCCAGGCGACATCCTCCGGCGGATCGTCCGGCAGGAAGTGAACGCCCTCAACGAGCGTGTCCATGGTCAGGACCAGCTTCTCGCCGCCGAGATCGAGCACGGCCGCGTCGTCCGCCAACCCGCGCGCGGCGGGGGTGACGGCAATGGCGCGCAGAGCGTCGATGAAGGCGAATTCGCGGGTCATGATGCAACAATGGGCCCCGCGGGGCCCATTGTCGAGATCAGGCGAGAATGCAGCAATGCTGCGCAAAAAATCAGCGAACGGCCTTGGCCACCGCATCGAGAACGCCGTTGACGAACTTCGCCTCGCGCGCGTCGAAGAAGGCGTGGGCGACGTCGAGATATTCGCCGATCGCCGCGCCCGTGGGCACGTCCGCGCGGGCGAGCAGCTCGTAGACACCTGCGCGCAGGATCTGCAGCATGGTCTTGTCGAGACGGGCGAGCGACCAGCCTTCGGCCAGCTTGCCGGAGAGCAGTTCGTCGATCTCGTCGCGGCGGGCGATCACGCCCTTCACCACGTCGTCGAAGAAGGCGACTTCAGCCTTGGCGTACTGGTCCTCGTCGATTTCCGCGCCGAGCCGGTGGCGGTGGAATTCGTCGAGCAGGATGGCCTGCTGGGTGCCTTCCATGTCGAACTGATAGAGCGCCTGGACGGCGGCCAGGCGCGCGGCCGAACGGGCCTGCTTGGAATTGGGCTTGGAGTTGCTCATCGGGAAAGTCTCACGGAAATGGAGCGCGCGTGCGCGGGAAGCCCTTCGGCGTCGGCGAGGGCAACGGCGGCGGGGCCGATGGCCTCAAGCGCCGCCTGGTCGAGCTGGATGAAGCTGGTGCGCTTCATGAAATCGAGTACGGAAAGCCCCGAGGCGAACCGCGCGCGGCGCCCGGTGGGCAGCACGTGGTTGGGGCCGGCGACGTAATCGCCCACCGCTTCGGGGGTCATGCGGCCGAGGAATACCGATCCGGCGTGACGGATCTTGCGGAACAGGCTTTCGGGATCGTCGGTGGCGATCTCGACATGTTCGGCGGCGAGGGCATCGGCCAGCGCCGGAGCCTCGTCGAAGCTCTCGACCACGACGATCACGCCGTAGTCGTTCCACGACTGGCGCGCGGTCGCTTCGGTGGCGAGGGCGGAAAGTTCGACCTCCACCGCCTCGGCCACGGCATCGGCATAGGCCGAATCGTCGGTGATGAGGATCGACTGCGAGGTAGGGTCGTGCTCGGCCTGGCTCAGCAGGTCGGCGGCGATGCGGCGGGGATCGTTCCTGGCGTCGGCGATCACCAGGATTTCGCTGGGCCCGGCCACCATGTCGATGCCGACGACGCCGTAGAGCTGGCGCTTGGCCTCTGCCACCCAGGCATTGCCGGGGCCGGTGATCACATCGACCGGCGCGATCCGATCGGTGCCATAGGCCAGCGCGCCCACGGCATGGGCACCGCCCACGCGCCAGACTTCGTCCACGCCCGCAAGGTGGGCGGCGGCGAGGACGAGCGCGTTGACTTCGCCCTTGGGGGTCGGCGTGACGACGACGAGGCGTTCGACTCCCGCCACTTTGGCGGGGATCGCGTTCATCAGCATCGAAGAAGGATAGGCCGCGCGGCCGCCCGGCACGTAAAGCCCGGCCGCATCGACCGCGCGCCATACCGCGCCGAGACGCACGCCGGCGGCATCGGTGTAGTCGCGGTTCTCGGGCAATTGCGCGGCGTGATAGGCACGGATGCGCGTTGCGGCGAGTTCGAGGGCTTCGCGAAGTTCGGAAGAGAGCGCCTCGAACGCCGTGCGGCACGTCTCTGCCTCGATCCGCCAGCCGGTCCGGTCGAGGTCATGGCCATCGAACCGGGCCGTATAGTCGGCCAGCGCCGCGTCGCCCCGCTCGCGCACCGCGGCGAGAATATCCGCCACGTCCCGCGCCACGTCCACTGCACTTTCGCGGCGATCGGCGACGACGCGTCGGAAAGCCTCGGCGAAATCCGCGTCCTTGCTGTAAAGGCGCAGCATCAGGCGGCGGCCTTCGCTTCGGCAACCAGCGCGCGAAAACGCTCGACCAGCGCGGCTACGCGATCGTCGGTCTTCAGGGCGGCCCGGTTGACGATCAGGCGCGCCGAGATGTCGAGGATGCGGCTCGTTTCGACGAGGCCGTTCTCCTTCAGCGTGCGGCCGGTCGAGACGAGATCGACGATGCGGCTGGAAAGTCCGAGCGAAGGCGCCAGTTCCATCGCGCCGTTCAGCTTCACTACCTCGGCCTGAACGCCCAGTTTCTCATAATGCTTGCGGGTGAGGTTCGGATACTTGCTGGCAACCCGCAAGTGCGAGGGCAGGGCGCCGCCCTGTTCCCCCTCGCGCTCCGCCACCGAAAGGCGGCAGTGGCCGACGTTGAGATCCACCGGCGCGTAGAGGTCGGGATAGGCGAACTCCTCGACCACGTCCGAACCGACGATACCCACCTGGGCCGCGCCATGGGCCACGAAAGTCGCCACGTCGAAAGCGCGCACGCGGATCAGGCGCATGTCGCTGTTCTCGCAGGCAAAAGACAGCGCGCGAGACTTCTTGTCGTGAAACTCCGCCTCGGGCACCACGCCGGCATGCGCCATCAGCGGCAGCGCTTCGTCGAGGATTCGGCCCTTGGGCACGGCGAATGTCAGGGTTGTCGGCATGGTGCGCGCATTTAGGCTGGGATTGCTAAAAGGGCAACCGGGGATAGATCCCCGGTTCAACCGCGGATAACGGCGCGCGGTTTTACTCTCCGGGCGCGCGTGCCTTGATCGCAAGGGCATGGACGCGCTGGCCGGGG
>NZ_DAMDBA010000030.1:8547-37506 GCF_032093395.1 Novosphingobium sp. | reverse complement strand
GAGCGCGGCGTTCACCAGGCGTTGGCGCTGAAGGCGCGAGACGCCGGCGAAGGCAGCACTTTCGATATCGATGGTGAAATGCGATTCGCCGGTTCCGTCATCGCCCATGTGACCCGCGTGACTGGCGGAATCGTTGACGACGTCAAGATAAGTGGGGGTGAAGGCGGCTTCGAGAAGCTGCCGCATTTCCTGTGCGATCGGTCCGTTCATGGGCTTCCATTTAGGCGTTCGATCCCCCATCTGGAAGCCGGTGAGACATTCTAGATTTCATGGCAGGGTCGAATCCGGTGGTCGCATGTGCAACTGGCCGGGCTGCGAGGAGGCGGGCGAGTTCCGCGCGCCGGGCGCCCGCCTGCCCGGTTTCGACGGGCCGGGCGACTATCGCTGGTTCTGCCTCGGCCATGTTCGCGAGTTCAATTCGGGATACGATTACTTCGACGGAATGAGTGCGGAGGAGATCTTCCGCGCGCAGTCACCCTTGCATGGCTGGGAGGCGCAGAGCCGTGCGTTTCGCCCGGATGCGGGAGTGGACGGCACGCCGCGCTGGGCCGATTTCTCCGATCCGCTGGAAGCGATCAGCGGCCGGGCCCGGGCGCATATGCGTCAACGCCAGGCCGACATGAAGCCCGAAAATGCCCGCTTCAACCCGGAAGAGCGTCGCGCTCTCGATGTGCTGGGGCTGGAGGGCGACGTTGACAGCAAAACTCTGAGGCTGCGCTACACGCGCCTGCTGCGGCAATATCACCCCGACCATAACGGCGGTGACCACAGCCGCGCCTCGCGTCTTCAAGGCGTGGTGGAAGCCTACCAGTTGCTGCGAAAGTCACCGGCTCTGGCTTGAAGGCGCCTGCCTCTTCGACGCAACATGATTGCGGGCGAACGGGCATTGACTTTGAGAGGTCGGTGAGGCGTTATGTCGATGACGGGCATATGCGGGCGCCCGTTCAGACGGCTCCGTCCAAGTTCCGCTCCATCTGCCGCGTGCGCGGCGAGGGGAGCGTTTGAATGACGATTGGAACTCCTTCGACATCGCCAATCGAAACCGGGCCAATCGAAACCGGGCCAATCGAAACCGGGCCAATCGAAACCGGGACGCCACCGATACCGTTGCCGCCGATACCCTTGATGGCGCTGTTCCTGAAGTTTCTTCGCTTTGGCGCGCTCGCTTTCGGCGGACCGGTTGCCCAGATTGCGATGCTTCGGCAGGCGCTGGTGGACGAGGAAGGTTGGATCGAGAAGGCAAGGTTCAACCGACTGCTCGCGGTTCTGCAGGTGCTGCCGGGGCCTGAAGCGCATGAACTGTGCGTTCATATGGGAATGATTGCGCGGGGTAGGATCGGCGGATTGCTCGCTGGCCTTGGTTTCATGCTGCCTGGGTTCTTGCTCATGCTGGCTGCGGGCTGGGTCTATGTGACCTGGGTGGCTGGCGATGCGGAGCTTTCGGGCGTTCTACTTGGCGTGCAGATCGTCGTCCTGGCGATAATCTTTCGCGCGGTGGTGCGGATAGGAGAGCACATCGTCGAGAATTGGTTATTAGGCCTGATCGCGGTAGCAAGCCTGGTCGTGACCCTGGCAGGCGTGCCGTTCTGGCTTCCTCTCGCGATGGGAGGGCTTGCCTATGCCGTCTCGCACCGCCCGGTAGCGACTACGCTGACTGTTGTTGGAACCATCGGGCTTGCGATAGTGCTTCATGCGCACGGACATGCGCCTCCACCGCTGCTGACCAAGGACACAGCCCATGTTCCTGTGACCGTCTTTGCATTGTTCCTGGCGGGTTTGAAAGGCGGGCTCCTGACCTTCGGGGGCGCCTACACTGCCATTCCCTACGTGCGAGCGGATACGGTCGGCCGTGGCTGGATCGGCGATGCCGCGTTTCTTGACGGCATTGCAATTGCCGGGGTGCTACCTGCGCCGCTGGTTATTTTTGCTACTTTCGTGGGGTACGTCACCAACGGCACGGCCGGCGCGCTGGCCATTACCGCAGGCATGTTCCTCCCGGCTTTTGCCTTCTCGCTCGTCCTGTTCGAGAAGCTTGAAGCTCTCGTTGAAAACCCTGCATTTCATCGGATTCTGGAGGGCGTCGCAGCAGCGGTGGTAGGGATCATCGCTGCAACGTTCCTTCAACTCGGCCATGCTACCAGTACCCGCATTTCGGGCCACATGGTGGCAATCGCGCTGTTCGCCGCCGCGCTGTCATTCGTGTGGCGTGTCAAAGGGCCATGGGTAACGCCTGCGATTATAGCGGCAGGCGGGGCAATGGGATGGGCATTGTTCTAGGGTGCGTGGGGATTCACATGCAACCTAAGACAGCAATGAGGGGATGCCATAAGCTCCGTCTCGATCAGGAGTTATGAGTTTACGGCCTGGCTGCCACGTCGAGCCCCGAGCGCATGCTTTTGCACGAACCGCGGATTGCCGTTCAGGATTTCTCCCGTTCGCAAATCTCCGCGAGCTGATCCGCGCATGCGCCCCAGCCTTCGGTGAAGCCCATCTCCTCATGCTGCTTCATAGTTTCGGCGCTCCAGTGGCGGGCGCGGGCGGTATAGCGGGTGCCGTTGGCTTCGGGGGCGATTTCCCAGATGCCGATCATGAAGGGGCCGGACGGCTGGAAACCTTCCGTGACGGCATCCGTGGTGACGAAGCGATGGCCTTCGTCATAAGCCAGGTAGATGCCGTTCTGGGGGGCAGTCTCGCCATCGGGGCCGAACATCGTCATGCGGCAGGCGCCGCCGGGACGCCTGTCCTGTTCATCGATTTCGACGCGCCAGGGGCGGGGGCACCACCACTCCTCCTGCCGGTTCGCCATGACCTCCCATACTTCGGCGACCGGCGCGTCGATATAGCGCGTAACCGAGAGTTCGTGGTTCGTATCGCTCACGGCAGGTTCTCCTCAATCGCGTTCCGGGGCGCCGAGCGGGAAATAGGAACGGAACGGGCGGGCATCCTCGACGCAGCGCGATACCGGCGGCAGGGCAAGAAGATGTGCACGCCATGCGCGCAGACGCGGGCGGTCTTCCGGTATCGGATGAACCCAGTCGGCATAGAACAGCGAGGGCGCCGCGGCGCATTCGATCAGCGAGATCTGGTCCATCTGCGGATAGAACAGAAGCCAGCCTTCGAGCCAGGCATAGACCCTGTCGAGCTGGTCTCGCGCCTCGGCGCAGCGCACCTGGTCGGGCTGGGCGGAGTCCCGGATATATTCGTTCACCACGATCTGCATCACGTTCATGACGTAGTTGTCGAAGACGCGATCGAGCATGCGAATGGCCGTCGCCGCATCGGGATCTTCCGGAATCAGCATCCCCGGCGAGACATGGTGCCGGTCGAGATACTCGATGATCGTCGTCGCTTCGAAAAGGAGGTTTTCGCCGTCGCGCAGCACCGGGAACTTGCCCAGCGGCCCGGCCATCTGCACCGCTTCGGAATGGTCCGGATGGTCCTCGTCCAGAATGCGGAACGCGAAAGGCACTTCATAGGCGTAAAGCGGTATCAGCGCCTTCCAGGTATAAGAAGAAAACGGGTGGCCGAACAGTTCGAGGCTGGGTTCCGGGTTCACGCCTCGATCGTCCCGGAAGCGTCTCCTGCAACAGCGGCCTCGATCGTGGCGATGTCGATCTTGCGCATCGTCATCATCGCTTCCATGCCCCGCTTCGCCGCGGCGCGATCGGGGTTGATGAGGGCGTCGCTGAGGGCCTTGGGGGTGATCTGCCAGGAGAGGCCCCACTTGTCCTTACACCAGCCGCACATGCTTTCCGCGCCGCCGTTATCGACGATGGCGTTCCAGTATCGATCGGTTTCCTCCTGGGTCAGCGTCTCGACCTGGAAGGAGAACGCCTCGGTCTGCGGGAAAGTGGGGCCGCCGTTCAGGCCGATGCATTCGATGCCCATCACCGTGAACTCCACGGTGATGACGTCTCCCGTCTTGCCGTCCGGGTAGTCAGTGGGCGACTGGACGACACGGGCGACATGGGTTTCAGGAAAAACCGAGGCGTAGAAGTTCGCCGCTTCCTCGGCTGCGCCGTCGTACCAGAGGCAGACCCGGTTCTTGGCCGTCACTTCTTCATCTCCTCGATGAGGGCGTTGTCCACGGCCTTGGCCGCCTTGTAGGCATCGCGAGCCTGGAGACGATCGGCATAGGCCACGAAAGCCGGTCGAGGCGGCATCGTGCCGAACGTCAGCCCCCAGTCCACCGCACTGCCGACATAAACGTCGGCCATGGTGAAGCGTTTGCCGCAGACGTAATCCGACCTTTCGAAATGACCCTCCAGCGCATTGATCGTGCGCTCGAAATTGCCCCAGCCCGCCATCATCTCCTGCTCGGGGGAAGGTTCGCACTTGAAATGGCGCGAGGTGATCGCCTGCTCAACCGGGCCGGCGGCGAAGAGCGTCCAGCGGTAATAGTCCGCCGCTTCCGCATCGCTTGGCAACAGGCCCGCTTCCGGGTGCATGTCGGCAAGATAAAGGCAGATCGCCGCCGCCTCGGTGACGGTGCGGTCTACGCCGTCGGCATGGTGGACGATGGTAGGTACTTTGCCCATGGGGTTCACGGCGAGAAAGCGCTCTGGCTTGTCCTTCCATTCGACGAGCACCTGCTGATAGTCGGCGCCGGCTTCGTGGAGAGCCCAGCGTGCGATCTGCCCGCGCGACATCGGATTGGTATAGAAGGTGTAGTCGGCCATGCTTCCTGCTCCGTCCCTCTGTGTAACACTGGAACAATCCTAGAACATCGCGTCGCCGTCAATGGCCTTGCGGTTCTGTCGCCTCTCAGTCGCCTTTGGGCCCGACGAGGCCGAAACCGGCGCCTTGCGGGTCGGTCGCCACGACGATCCAGTCGCCGCCCGGCACTTCATGCGGTCCCATCAACACCGTTCCGCCATTCGCCTCGATCGCCTTTTTCGCTTCGGCGATGGAGGGTACGCCGAAGTAGAACATCCAGACCGAGGGCTGGCTCTCCTCCTGGCGCTGCATGATCGCGCCGAGGGTCTGGCCATGGTGGCCGATGAAGCAGTAATCTCCCAACTCGCCCATCGACATCTTCTCGTCGAAGGTGAAGCCGAAGTGCTTGCCGTAGAAGGCCATCGATCCGGCCTGGTCGGGGCTGGCCAGTTCGTTCCAGCGCACCCGTTGGTTCTCGGATACGGAGAACACGTCGCTGGCCGCGTCGGGCCGGTCGGCGGGTGGAATCGGCTTCATCAGGTAGATCGGCACGCCCTGCGGATCGGCGACCATGGCGATGCGGCCGACGGGCAGGTCGGTGGCGGGCATCTGCACTTTGCCGCCCTCCGCCGTGATCGCGTCGACTTCCGCGTCCACGTTCTCGACATGGAGATAGGGGAGCCAGATCGGCCTTGCTCCTCCCTCCGCCATATCTTCGGTGATCTGCATCGCGCCGCCCGCCATGCCGCCGTCGTCGCGGACGATCATGCGGTAGTCCAGGCCGCCGGACGCCTCGGGGTCGGAATGGGTGGCGATGGTCCAGCCGACCACTTCGCGATAGAACGCCGCCGCGCCCTCGACATCGCTGGTCAGCAGTTCGTACCAGATGAAGCTTCCCACGGGATTGGCCACGCTCATTCTCCCGATCGGCTGGCGGGCAGCTCGACAACGGCGTCGAACCCGCCGAAGATCATGCGCTTGCCGTCGAAAGGCGGCGGATTGGTGGCCGGATCGAAGCGCGGGTCGTTCTTCATGAGTTCCATGAGCAGGCCCATCTGCCGGTCGCGCGTCTCCTTGTCGGGCCACTCTATCCAGCTGAAGCATACCGTTTCGTCTTCCTTGGCCTCTACCGAGCGGAAGAAGTCGGTCTGCTTGCCGTGCTGGAGATCGTCGCCCCAGCATTCCACGACGCGAGTGGCGCCGTATTCCAGGAAGTATTCGTCCATCTCCCGCGCATGGGCGATGAACTTGTCCTTGTTGGCAAGCGGTACGGCGAGCACGAAACCATCGACATAAGGCATGGCTATTCTCCTAGTTGGCGGGAGAGGCGTAGCTTTCGAGTTGTTCTGCAAGCGCCCGGCGAAAGGCGGGGCGGCTTTCCCCACGCGTTTTGTAGGCGGCGAGCGCGGGGTAGTCCCTGAGGATCGGCGTATGATCGAGAATGCGCAGCACCGTGATCATCACAATGTCGGCGATGGAGAAGGGCCCCGCCAGCCAATCGGCTTCGCCCAGCGCGGCCTCGGTTGCGGAGAGCCTCGCTTCCACCAGCTTGAGGGCGCTTGGCCGGGCCTCTTTCGCCCAGGGCTTTCCGGCCTGGAAAAAGTCCAGCATGCCGATCTGTCCGATGAAGGGCTCCACGCTGTTGAGCGCCGCTAAAAGCCAGGTGATCGCCTGCCAGCGGGCTGTGGGATCGACGGGAAGCAGCCGGGCGTCCTGCTCGCCGAGATAGAGCAGGATGGCGCCGCTTTCGAACAATCGCTGCCGGCCGTCGTCGAAGGCGGGCACCTGCCCGAACGGTTGCCAGGATTTGTAGCTGTCAGGACGGGGCGTGAACACGTCCAGCAGTTCCACCCGGTAGTCCCTGTCGATTTCCTGCAGGGCCCAACGGATCCGCAAGTCGCGGACCTGCCCGCGAACCGGCGCGGGAACGTCTGCATAGGCCGTCAGGACGGTCGAGGCGGAATCGCATTGCGGCATCGATTCTCTCTCCGGTGCGATCGGTTTCTCTCCGGTGCGATTGCGCGCGCCGGGAGCGATTCGTTATTGCGGGAGCCTGACAATTCAGGTTACAAAAAGCAACCATGAAGTTTGAAAAAGAAACTGGGTCACGCAAAAGGCAGCAGTCGCCGGACGATGGTCAGGCGACGCCTCATGGTCGCTGGTATCGCGACGCCTGCGGAGCGGCGTTCGCGATGGAACTCGTCGGCGAGCGTTGGACCTTGCCGATCATCCGGGAAATGATGCTCGGTCCGCGCCGCTTCAACGGTCTGCGCGGCGCGCTGCCCGGCCTCAGCGCCAAAGTGCTGACCGAGCGGCTGGCCAGCCTGGAGGGGACCGGGATCGTGCGCCGCGTGGCACTACCGCCGCCGGCCTCGGTCCAGGTCTATGCACTGACGGAGTGGGGGCTGGCGCTGGAGCCGGTGATGCAGGAGCTTGGTCGCTGGGCGGTGCGATCGCCGGGCCATGATCCCATGCTGCCGCTGACGCCCGTGGCGTTCATGCTTTCGCTGCGGACGATGCTGGTGCCCGAGCGGATCGGCGACCTGGAACTGCGGGTGCTGTTCGATGTGGGGGCGGCGCGCTTCGTGGGGACGCTCGGGCAGGGCGAACTCCGGATCGCGCCCGCCGGAGAAGACGTGCCTCCGCCAGACCTGCGCTTTTCGGCGGAGACGGCTACCGATTACCTGCCGGTGTTCTACGGCAAGCGTTCCGTGAAGGAGGCGGGCGGGAGGCTCGCAATCTCAGGAAACGAGACCCTCGCCAAGAGGTTTGTCGATCTGTTCGCCTTGCCGGGGAAGCTTGGTTGAGGAGTGGTCACAAGCTCGCAGGGGCGTTGACGTATCTTTCGTGCTGGAGCGTGGGATGACAGCTTTGGGTGGGAAGGAGACTGGCAGCTAAGGGTAAACGGAATGAATGGAGCTGCCATTGTTAACGGGTGCTACGGTGACGCCGTTGGAACAAGGGCGAAGCCAAATGAAACTCGTCGAACGCGAAGCGGTGCGTGCAATCCTACTCAATAACGACAATCAGGTTTTGCTAATCAAAGTTAGAAGCCCTGAGGGTGATGTTTTCTGGGTCGCTCCGGGTGGGGGTGTTGAAACAGGTGAAACCGCAGAGAGGGCGCTGAAACGTGAGTTGGATGAGGAGTTAGGAACACGCACATGGGACGTAGGGCCTCTCGTCTGGCTCAGGCATCATACTTTTTCTTGGAAGGATAGGCGGCTGTCTCAGTATGAGCGGTACTATATTGTTTCTACAGATAGGTTCGAAGCTGCGATGCTTGACGATGGGGAAGCGGCGCACGTTACCGAATTACGATGGTGGAACATAAAAGACCTTGCCTCTGCAGCCGAACGTATCACCCCATTGTCCCTTAGTGAAATCGTTCACCAATTCCTTGCGAATGGCGCGCCCTACCCGCTTCCCCCTGTGGAAGTTTTGATAGACTGATTCTTTCGCGGAGCGCACAGGCCCCTGACGCACAACGTTCTGCTTGCTTGTGGTTTCCGATGGTTCATCAAATCCGATTGACGTGAAGCGGCGGCTCTCGGGCAGGGCAAAATACACCGGCAATGGAAAGGAGGGGGCGCGTGCAGACCGCCAGCTTTCCTCCCCCCACATCCCCATAAACCGCAAAGCCTGTTGCGGTGCAGCGCCCGCTTGTCTACGCGGGTGCAACGATGACTGAGACCGAGACCATGAAAGCCGAGAATCGTGACGCCACCGTGCTGGCTGCTCCCGACATCGAACTCGACGTGCGCGAGACCTTTGGAATCGATATCGACTGGAAGGTGCCCGCCTTCTCCGTCGCCGACGAGCGCGTGCCCGATCTTGACGAGACTTATGTTTTCGATCCGGACACCACCCTCGCGATCCTGGCGGGCTTTGCCTATAACCGCCGCGTCATGGTGCAGGGCTATCACGGCACCGGCAAGTCGACGCACATCGAGCAGGTCGCGGCGCGTCTCAAGTGGCCGTGCATCCGCATCAATCTCGACGCGCATATCAGCCGTATCGACCTGATCGGCCGCGACGCCATCGTCCTGCGCGACGGGCTTCAGGTCACCGAATTCCGCGAAGGCCTGCTGCCCTGGGCGCTCCAGCACCCGGTGGCGCTGGTCTTCGACGAATATGACGCGGGCCGCCCGGACGTGATGTTCGTGATCCAGCGCATCCTCGAAACCGAGGGCAAGCTGACCCTGCTCGACCAGAACCGCGTGATCCGCCCGGACCGCAACTTCCGCCTCTTCGCCACCGCGAATACGGTGGGCCTTGGCGACACCTCGGGCCTCTATCACGGCACCCAGCAGATCAACCAGGGCCAGATGGACCGCTGGAACCTGGTGGTCGGCCTCAATTACCTGCCCGAGCCGGTCGAGACCGAAATCGTATCGAAGAAGGTGCCGCAGGTGGACGCCAAGACCATATCGAACATGGTCAAGGTGGCGGACTTCACCCGCCAGGGCTTCATGAACGGCGACATCTCGACGGTGATGAGCCCGCGTACTGTCATCACCTGGGCGCAGAATTCGGGAATCTTCAAGGACGTGGGCTTCGCCTTCCGCCTTTCGTTCCTCAACAAGTGCGACGAGACCGAGCGGGTGATGGTGGCCGAATACTACCAGCGCGTCTTCGGCAACGACCTGCCGGAAAGCGTCGTCGGCAAGGTCTGAGGCCCGGGCATACGACGTGGCAAAAAGGGAGGCTGCGGTCTCCCTTTTTCGTTTCGGCGGCCTATCGAGCCTCGGACATCAAACCTCCGGGTAGATGGCCTTCACGAAATAGAGCCCATCCGGCGGCGAATTCAGCCCCAGCGCCTGCCGGTTTCGGGCCTCCAGCGCCTCGGCAACCTGCCGCTCCGGCCAGCGCCCCATGCCGACCAGCGCAAGGCATCCCACCATCGAGCGGACCTGATGGTGCAGGAAGCTGCGCGCCTCGGCCTCGATCAGCACTATCTCGCCTTCGCGCCGCACATCCAGCCGATCGAGCGTCTTCAGTGGGCTTTGCGACTGGCAGTGCGTAGAGCGGAACGTGGTGAAGTCGTGCAGTCCCACCAGCATCTGCGCCGCACGGTGCATGGCGGTTTCGTCCAGCGGCTTGGCGACCTGCCAGGCCTTTCCACGTTCCAGAGTAAGCGGCGCACGGCGGTTGGCGATGCGGTAGACGTAGGCGCGGCCCACGCAAGCGAAACGCGCATGCCAATCGTCCGGCACGACCTCGCAGGCGACGACGGCAATGGGATGAGGCCGCAGCCGGGCGTTCATGCCCTCCATGAACTGGAACGGCGTGAACGGCTTGTCGATGTCGATATGGGCCTTCATGCCCAGCGCATGAACCCCCGCGTCGGTCCGGCCGGCGGCATGCATGCTGGTGGTCTCGCCGGTCAGGGCAAAGGCCGCTTCCTCGACGCTCTGCTGCACCGAGGGACCATGGGCCTGGCGCTGGAGGCCCATGTAGGGGGCGCCGTCGAATTCGAGAGTCAGGGCAAAGCGGGTCATCGCGCCGCCGATACAGGACTGCGCGGCCGCTGCAAACGGCTTGGCGCAAGGCGGGAAGGGGCGCATCCTCTTTTCGGACGGACAGCAGACAGATGGGGAGAGCGGCGGATGGCCGAGGAAGCACCGCGTTTCGAGATTTTCCGGGGTTGCGACGCGCCTTCGCTGGACGAATGCGGCTGCATGACGCTGGCGGGCGAAGCGCCGAACATGATCGCAGCGCTTCCGCTGTTCGCCGGGGCCGGTCCGGAGACGGGCGAACGGGTGGACGTGCCCTATCGCAGGCCGGGGATGAGCCTCGCGCGGCTCATGCTCAAGAGCGGGTTCACGCTGCCGCTCCATAGCCACGACTGCGACTGCCTTTATTACATCGTGGCCGGAAGCGTGGAACTGGGCACCGAGACACTGTCCGCAGGGGACGGGTTCTTCGTTGGTAGCGCGGTGCCCTATGCCTATGTCGCGGGCCCTGAAGGCGCGGAAGTCCTGGAATTTCGCGCGACGGACGCCTTCGATATCCGTGTGCGCGACAAATCGCCCGAAGGCTGGGCGAAAGCCGCCGAGCGGGTTCGTGAAGCGCAGGGCCGATGGGCGAACGAGGCACCCCCGGTTCGCCAGCGTCCCGTGCGCGGATCGCCCGAACGGACCTGACGCTCAGCTCAGGCGAGTACCGGCGGGAATCGGCCGTCCACGCAGCAAGTCGGCGCTGTCCATGGCCGGCTTGCCTGCGCGCTGGATACGGGTCACCCGGATAGCGCCTTTGCCGCAGGCGATCGTGAGCGAATCGTCGAGCGTGACGCCGGGCTCGCCCGAGGCGTCGACCGGATCGGCCGCCAATACCTTGTAGCGCTCCCCTTCCAGTTCGAAGAAGGCACCCGGCGCAGGCATGAAGGCCCGTATCTGCCGTTCCACCTGCTCGGCCGCCTGCGCGAAGTCGATCCGAGCCTCGGCCTTTTCGATCTTCTTCGCGTAAGTGACGCCCTGTTCCGGCTGGGTGACCGCGCGATGAACGGCCAGATCGCGCAGGGTGCCGACCATGAGCTGGGCGCCTTTATCGGCCAGCTCCGCAGTGAGTTCGCCTGCGGTCTTGCGGTCGATCGTGGTGCGCAGCGTGGCGAGCATCGGGCCGGTGTCGAGCCCCGCTTCCATCTGCATGATCGTCACGCCGGTGGTCGGATCCCCGGCCAGGATCGCGCGCTGGATCGGTGCGGCGCCGCGCCAGCGCGGCAGGATCGAGGCGTGGATGTTGAGGCAGCCGAGGCGCGGCGCATCGAGCACCGCCTGCGGCAGCAGCAGGCCGTAAGCCGCCACTACGGCGATGTCCGCGTCCAGTGCGGCGAACGCGGTTTGCTCGTCCGCGCCCTTGAGCGAGACGGGATGGCGCACCTCGATCCCGCGTGCCTCCGCTTCCTTGTGGACGGGCGAGGGCGTCAGTTCCTTGCCGCGACGGCCGCCGGGGCGAGGGGGCTGGCTATAGGCGGCCACGACTTCGTGTCCGGCTTCGACCAGTGCGACGAGCGCGGGCACCGCAAAATCCGGCGTTCCCATGAAGACGATGCGCATGGTGTGGGGAATTCTCCGAAACACTTCCTCTAAGGCTGCGAAGGCCCTATCTCCGGCGCCATGGCATCGCAAGAGATCGAGACGCTTACTGCCGCACTGTCGCGGCTTCCCGGCCTCGGCCCCCGTTCCGCCCGCCGCGCGGTACTTTGGCTGATCAAGCGTCGAGAGACGTCGCTGGTGCAATTGGTGGATGCATTGGCGGCCGTGAAGGAAGCGCTCGTCGAGTGCCAGACCTGCGGCAACATCGACACCACCAACCCTTGCGGCATCTGTGCCGATCCGCGCCGCGACCGGACCTCACTTTGCGTGGTGGAGGAAGTGGCGGATCTCTGGGCCCTGGACCGTGCGCACCTGTTCACCGGGCGGTACCACGTACTCGGCGGCAGACTGTCCGCGCTCGACGGGGTGCGGCCGGAAGATTTGACGATCGACCGCCTTCTCGGCCGCGTCGGCGAGGGCGGTATCGACGAAGTCGTGCTGGCCATGAACGCCACGCTCGAAGGGCAGACGACCGCGCACTATATTGCTGAGCGTCTTGAAGGGCTTCCGGTACGGATCACGCAGCTTGCCCACGGCCTTCCGGTAGGTGGAGAACTGGACTATCTGGACGAGGGCACCCTGGCTCAGGCGATCCGGGCGCGCCGTCCCGTGTTGTAGGCGATTACTGTCATCTAACCGTCCATCTTGCGGGAATCGGCCATTGCGCTTATCTGCGAGCCATGGCTATCCGTGAAATCCTCGAAGTTCCCGATCCGCGTCTCAAGCAGGTTTCGGTCCCCGTCGAAAAGTTCGACGACGAGTTGAAGACGCTCGTCGAGGACATGTTCGAGACCATGTACGATGCGCCCGGCATCGGCCTTGCCGCCATTCAGGTGGGCGTGCCGCTGCGCGTGCTGGTGATCGATCTCCAGCCGGACGACGAGGATGCCGAGCCGGAAGTGTGCACCGCCCACGGCGGCCACCATCACACCCACCAGCCGACCAGGAACGAGCCCCGGATCTTCATCAACCCGGAGATTCTCGATCCTTCGGAAGATCATACCGTCTACCAGGAAGGCTGCCTTTCGGTTCCGGAGATCTACGCGGACGTCGAACGCCCCTCGCGAATCCGCGCCCGCTGGCAGGATCTCGACGGCACGGTGCACGAGGAAGACATGGACGGCCTGATGGCCACGTGTCTCCAGCATGAAATGGACCACCTCGAAGGCATTCTCTTCATCGACCACCTGTCGCGTCTCAAGCGGCAGATGGCGCTCAAGAAGCTGGACAAGCTGCGCAAGGCAGCTTGATCCACTTCGGTGGAAAAGCATCGATAGGGGCTGGCGTTCTCTAAACGTTCCGGATAGGCTTCCGGGATGGAAATCGCTGTATTCGCTATCCTCGCGCTCGTTGTCGGTCTTGGAGCCGGCTGGTTCTTCGGTTCCCGGCCGGTCGCCGAATGGCGGTCAAGGTACGAAGCGCGCGACCGGGAAGCGCGCGATCTGGACGAGCGCTTCCGGGCGGCCATCCGCGATCTTGCGAGCGCTACGGAGCGCGCTACCCGTGCCGACGATCTGGGCGATGCTCTGGAACGCGCCCGTGTCGATCATGGCCTGGCGGTGGACGGGTTGCGCAAGGAGCACGGCGAGGCAGTCGAGCGGCTGCGATTCGAGCATATGCAGACGCTCGATCGCACGCGCGGCGAACTGACGCTGGTTCTCGAACGCACCCGTGCGGAGCATTCCGGTATCGTCGATACCTTGCGCCGCGAACAGCGCGAGCTGGCTTCGGAACTGGCGACGCTTCGAGAGAAGTCCGCCAATTTCGACGAGCAGAAGCGTTTGCTTCTCGAAGCGCAGGAAGCGCTGCGCAAGGAGTTCGAGAATGCGGGGGCCAAAGTTCTGGCCGGCGCTCAGGACGCCTTCCTGCGGCGCGCGGGTGCGCGGTTCGAGGAAAGCGAAAAGGCCAATGCCGAGCGTATCGCCACGTTGCTTGCGCCGGTGGGCGAGCGGCTGAAGTCCTACGAGCAGCAGGTGTCCGCGCTTGAGGCCAAGCGTGTCGATTCCTTCGGCCAGCTTACCGGCCTGATCCAGTCGATGCGCGAAGGGCAGGAAAAGGTGCGCGAAGAAGCGCAGCGGCTCGGTAATTCGCTACGCAATGCACCCAAGGCGCGCGGGCGCTGGGGAGAACAGCAGCTCCGCAACGTGCTGGAGCAATGCGGTCTGTCCGAACATACCGATTTCGTTACCGAGCACTCTATCGATACCGAGGAAGGGCGTCTTCGCCCTGACGCGATCGTCAACATTCCCGGTCAGAAGCGGCTGGTGATCGATGCCAAGGTTTCGCTCAACGCCTACCAGGAAGCTTTCGAAGCGCAGGATGAGGTCGCCCGCGACACCGCGCTGCGTCAGCATGTCGCCTCGATGCGCAATCACGTGCAGACTCTGGGCGCCAAGAGCTATCAGAGCCAGTTCGAGGATGCGCCGGACTATGTCGTCATGTTCGTGCCGGGCGAGCATTTCGTGGCTGCGGCACTGGAGCAGGATCCGGAGCTCTGGGATTTCGCATTCCGAAACAAGGTCTTGCTGGCTACTCCGACCAATCTCGTCGCGATCGCACGCACCGTGGCGCAAGTCTGGCGACAGGATGGCCTTGCTCGCGAGGCGCGCGAAATCGGCCGGATGGGCGGCGAACTTTACGACCGTCTGGCAACTGCGAGCGAACATCTGAAGCGGGTAGGCAACGGCCTCGAATCGGCGGTCAACAATTACAACAAGTTCGTCGGCAGCTTCGAGCGCAACGTGCTCAGTTCCGGTCGCCGCCTGCGCGACAAGCATATCGAGATCGGAAAGCGCGAGATCGAAGATGTGCCGCAGATCGACTCGACGCCGCGCTATGGTTCGGAAGCCATCGCGGAAGAAATCGAGGCGATCGCTGAAACCCCACCTTTGCAGGAGAATATCCTGCCAGAAATCGCGGAGTAAGGTTCAATTCCCGGCGGTGCGGGTGGGGCGCTCCATCGGCCCGCCTTCGCGCACGAGCTCGGCGGTGTGACCGCTCGATTGTAGGATCATGTGGTTACCTTCGATGGCGAAACGCGGGGTAGCCACAAGCAGCGCGTTGACGGCCTTCTCCTGATCCCAGGCCGGGATCGTGCAGGTCATCTCGGTAAGGGCGAGAGGCCCCGCGATCAGGCGCTCCTCATCGATTCGCCATGGACCATCCATGCGGTTGCAGCCGACCTGGACGCCCACCTTGCGGCCTTCGAACGTCAGGCTGGCATCATTGGAATCGGGCCTTTGGCCATCGATCAGGGCGAATCGCCAGGTCGTTCGGGCGAGGGGCGAATCTTCTCCTTCCACGGAGCAGGATGCCACGCAGAAGGCAGCGATAGGGGAGAGGAGGCAACATGAAAACAAAACGGCGCGCATGATCGCGCCATTCTACACATCCCAGATGATGCCCGGATGAACGTACCGCTCAGGTATCGCCCTCAAGATGCGCCAGAGCTTCATAGGCGAGCACGGCGCCGGCCACGGCGGCGTTCAGGCTGTCGGCCCGGCCGCGCATCGGGATGGTGACGCGCAGGTCGCAGGCTTCCTCGTAGGCTTGCGGCAAGCCTTGCGATTCGTTGCCCACCATCAGGAAACAAGGCGCGGCATAGGGCGCGAGCCGATAGTCGGTGGGGTCGCGCAGCGAGGCGGCCACGAGTTGCCCGTCGCCCGCCCGTAGCCAGTCATGAAACTCGTCCCAACGGGCTATGGCGATTTTCTGCGTGAAGATCGCGCCCATGCTGGCGCGAACGGCTTCCACGGAAAAAGGATCGGCGCAGTCGTCGAGGAGGATCAGCCCACCCGCTCCAACCGCGTCGCCGGTGCGGAGCATGGTGCCGAGGTTGCCGGGGTCGCGGAGTGCCTGCGCCACCAGCCAGATCGGCGCCGCGGCCCGGTCGAGGTTGGCGATCCGCGTGTCGAACTCGGCAAAGACACCGGCGACGGCCTGCGGGTTCTCCTTGCCGGTCACCTTGGCAAGAATCTCCACGTCCATCTCGACGATCTCGCCCCCTGCGGCGGCAACGGCTTCTTCAAGCGCGTCGAGCAGGGGGTGCGGATCGCGGCCGATGGCCATGACGAGCATTTCGGGCACGATGCCACATTCACGCGCGTCGGTGAGCAGGCGCAGGCCCTCGGCCAGGAAGCGCTGCTCCCGCTTGCGATGCTTCTTCTCGCGCAGGGAGCGCAGGAATTTCACCAGAGGGTTCGAGAAACCGGTAATGGTGCGGCGAAAAACCGCGCGGTCGGCAGGCGTCATTCTTCGCCGAAACCGTCGCGCACCAGCGTGGCCAGGACTGCAAGAGCATCCTGCGCGCCGTCGCCCTTGCAGGCGATCTCGATGCTGTCGCCCTTGGCGGCGCCCAGCATCATCAGGCCGAGGATGGAATTGCCGGCCGCTTCGGTGCCGTCTTTCCCGACCGTGACGAATACCGATTCCGGCAGTTCGGCGACGTGGTTGACGAACTTGGCACTGGCGCGGGCGTGCAAGCCGCGCTTGTTGACGATGAGAACCGTCTCGCGGAAATCGCTCATGCGGCGTCTTGCCCCAGGTATTCGCTGGCGATCGTGATATAATTGCGGCCGGCATCGCGCGCGGCGGCGGCGGCATCGCGCACCGACATGCAGGCGCGGGCCTTGGCCAGACGAATCAGCATGGGCAGGTTGATACCGGCGATCACTTCCACCTTGCCGGCCTGCATCAGCGAGATGGCGAGGTTGGAAGGCGTACCGCCGAACAGGTCGGTGAGAATGATGACGCCTTCGCCGCTGTCGACGGCCGTGATGGCTTGGGCGATCTCGCTGCGACGACGTTCCATGTCGTCGTTGGGACCGATGCAGACGGTAGCCACCGCCGACTGGTCTCCGACGACGTGTTCCATCGCGTGTACGAATTCCTCGGCAAGATTGCCGTGAGTGACCAGGATCATGCCGATCATGCTGGGATTAGGCTCCGAATTTCCTGCGAATGCGACCGGGTTATATAATCTTCTTTCACGCTACCGGACCCCTTCGAGAATTTCCCCCCTCGAGAAGATCAGCAGCCCGCGAGCCCAGGTTGCGATGCAACAATGTGGGCGAAAAACCTGCTTCGCGCAAGGCCGCAGCCATCTGCTCGGCCGTAAAAACGGAGCGGTGTCGCCCTCCGGTACACCCGAAGGCGATATGTACATAGGCCTTGCCCTGGGCGCGATAACGCGGAAGCAGTAGCAGCAGAAGGTCGCGAATCCGCGCAAAAGCTTCATCGAACGCGGGATCGGTGCGGATGTAATCGCCTACCGGAGCGTCCTGTCCGGTCATTGGTCGCAGTTCGGAATCCCAATGTGGGTTGTTTACGAAACGCATGTCGAAAACGAAGTCGGCCAGTGGGGGCATCCCGCGTGAAAAGCCGAAGCTGGAGATCGTGATGGTGAGGTCTTCCGGCTCGTCCGTGGCGAAGCGTTCGCGAATCGCACGTTGCAGGTCGTTAGACGTGAATTCGGTTGTTTCGACGAGAATGTCCGCCCAGCGCCGAAGGGGCGCCAAAAGCTCACGCTCGGCGCGGATGCCGCTGTCGACCGGGCCGTCGGCAGCGAGGACATGGCGCCGGCGGGTCTCGTTGAAGCGGCGTTCGAGTTCCTTGCTCGAACAGTCGAGGAACAGCGTGGTGACCTCGAGATCCTGCCGCTCGCCCAGGGCCTTCACCTGGGCGATGACCCGCTCCGGATTGAAGCCGCGCGTGCGGCAATCGAAACCGATCGCCAGCGGCGAGGGATCGTCCGAAGGCTTGCCCTCGATCATGCGTTCCAGCAGGCGCACCGGGAAATTGTCGATGATTTCCCAGCCGAGATCCTCCAGCACGCGCAGCACCGTGGTCTTGCCGGCACCCAGCATGCCGGTGACCAGCAGTACTTTTTGGCGATGGGCTCGTTCTACAGCTTCGGAAGCCGTCTCGGGGGGAAGATCGTCCTGCATCGGGGGGTGTTTGCGCCCGGCTGCCGCGAAAGAAAAGAGGCGATCCTACAGGTTTGTCACTAGGTGAGGCCATAATGCAACAAGGCCAGCTCCACCTTCAGCACCAGCGGTCCGGCGTGAGGCCAGAGGCGCAAGGCGGGAAGCGAAACACCGCCGATGACGAGGCTGTCCGCCGCTTCGATGAACCTTGGCGCCCCGTCATCGAGCGTGACGACAAGCGCCACTTGAGCTTCCTCTCGGCAGGGGAAGGGCAATATGCCCAGATTGCGCACTTCCAACAGGCCCCGCGTGTTCGGATGGGGCTGGGCGTGGAGGCGCCCGTGGCAGTTCCGAAGGAGTACGCCGTCATCCCCGATGAGTTGCGCGCCGCGATCGATCAGCGCCAGCGCAAGGCTGGATTTGCCCATGCCGGAAGCGCCCTCGATCAGCACGGCCCGGTCCTTGATCGCCACGCAAGTCGATTGCCGGGTGAAAGCATCCGCCATCGTCATTCACCCAGCCAAGCGGGGAGCGAGATCAGCAGGCGCGCGCCCTGCTTGCCGTCGGTCCGATCGGTGGCCCGCAGCTTTCCATAGTGGGCTTCCACGATGGTGCGAGCGATCGCGAGGCCGAGGCCGGAGTGCTTTCCGAATTCTTCGCTGGCGGGGCGGAGGGAATGGAATCGCTCGAAGATCTTTTCCCGTGCCCCTTCCGGGATGCCAGGCCCGTGGTCGGAGACGGAGAGCGTGATGCGGCCTTCATTGCGGCCGACCGCGACTTCGATCGGGGTGCCTTCCGGCGAGAACGAAATTGCATTGTCCAGCAGGTTCTGGAGCACGCGCTCCAGGCGGGGGGCGTCGCCTGCGACGAGGAGCGGGCCGTCGGCCTCGCGATTTACCTGGATAGGACAGGCGCCGTTGACGCCCCGCTGCTCGCGCTCGGCCACGAGCGCGCGGACGAGGCGGAGCATGTCGACGGGTTCGAATGTCGTTCGGCTTAGCTCTCCGTCGATGCGGCTGGCGTCGGCGATCTCGGTCACCAGGAAGTCGATTCTCCGCACGTCGTCCTTCGCGATGCCGAGAAGCTGGCGGCGCAGCGCCGGGTCGTCGACACGGTCGAGATTTTCGAGTGCGCTGCGCAGGCTGGTGAGGGGGTTCTTCAACTCATGCGCGACATCGGCGGCGAAGCTTTCCACGGCGTCGATACGCTGTCGCAAGGCGCCGCTCATGTCGGAGATGGCGCGTGCCAGCAGGCCGATCTCGTCGCGCCGGTCGGGCAGGCGCGGAACCACGACGCTGCGATCCCGCCCCAGGCGCACGCGCACGGCGGAGCGCACCAGTTTCCGCAGCGGTTCGACGATGGTGCGGGCCAGAAACAGCGAGAGCAGGATAGACACCGTAAGCGCCGCGCCAACGATGATCGCGAGCGTCTGCCGCGCCATGCGTACGTTTTCGGTGATGTCGCGGGCGTTGCGCGTGACGAGGAGCGCTTCGCCGCCCTTTCCGACCGGGGTCGCCGCGATGATCACGGGCGTGCGGTCCGGCGCGGCCTTGTGGCTCACTTCCGTGCGCCCGCTGGCCAGGGTTGCGGCCACTTCCGGCCAGGCCGATGCGCCGGCACCTGGTGCGTCGTGATAATCGGCCACCGGCGGCGAGCCGAGCACCCAGTCCATGCCCTTGTCGAGCGCGCGGGCGGCATCTTGAAACCAAGGTTCGCTGGCGGGATCGACAAGGGTGTAGGAGGGCTTGGCAAGGGCGAAACTGTCCGCCACGAGCGCGCCCTTGCCATCGAAGAGACGCAGGCGCAGCGCCTGGCCCGATCCGATCCGCGCGATCAGGTCGCGCCGGTGATCGAGATTCTCCTCGGCCAAGGCGATGGCCACTACCTCGGCTTCCGCGCGGGCGAGGCGGAAGCGTTCGTCCAGCAGCTCCCGGCGATAGGAATCGATATAGAACAGGCTGCCGGCGAGGAGGGCCAGCGCGATCACGTTCACGGCCAGGATGCGCGCCGTCAGCGAGACGCGCCAGGACAATCCCAGCCTGATCGGCAAGGATGCCTTGCGGCGCTTGCGCTTGCGTTGGGGCGCGTCACTTTTAGCCATCGGTGAAGGAATAGCCGGCGCCGTAGAGCGTATCGATGGCGGAGAATTCCGGATCGACCGCCCGGAACTTGCGGCGAAGGCGTTTTATATGGCTGTCGATCGTGCGGTCGTCGACGTAGACGTCCTCGCTATAGGCCGCGTCCATCAGCTGGTTGCGGCTTTTCACCACGCCGGGCCGCAGGGAGAGAGCTTCCAGGATCAGGAACTCGGTGACGGTCAGGGAAACCGGCTCGCCGTTCCATGTCACCTGATGGCGCGCCGGATCGAGGCTGAGCCGGCCACGCACGACCGGATCGGGCAGGTTCTCCTGGACGGTTTCCTCGGTGCTGGCCCTGGCCAGTTCGCTGCGACGAAGGATGGCGCGGATGCGGGCGACGAGCAGGCGTTGGCTGAACGGCTTGGTGATGTAGTCGTCCGCGCCCATGGCCAGGCCAAGCGCCTCGTCGGGCTCCTCGTCTTTCGAGGTCAGGAATATCACCGGCAGGCTGGATTGCTCCCGCAGGGCCTGGAGCAGGTGCAACCCGTCCATGCGAGGCATCTTGATGTCGAAGATGGCCAGGTCCGGTGGATTGTCCGTCAGGGCTTTCAGCGCGGTTTCGCCATCGGTGTAGAGGCGCGTGGCAAAGCCTTCGGCCTGGAGGCCGATCGATACCGTCGTGAGGATATTGCGATCGTCATCCACCAGCGCGATCGACTGCTGGCGAGGGCGCGCGGGCGCGATCTCGTCGGTGGAGGCGCTGCCCGGTGAGGAGCTTGGCAGGGCGACGGCTGGAGTGCCGGAACTGGAGGATGCCTTGGGTTCGACCATGGATTGCGCTGCGTTCCTTCCGTGCAATCGAGCGCTGTAGTTAGCGATGGCCCGCCGGCCCGTCCACGGGTTTGCGACTCGTCCCGAAATTGCACCGGAATGGTCCGGGTGCATTCGTCCTACCTCGCTCGCTCCATTTATTTTTGCAAAAAATTGACGGAAAAGGAGGCAGGCGAATAATCGCCAGCCGATTCTTGCGCAAAAATGTCGGGGCGTGCCCGGTTCCCGCCGGTCCCGCCTTCAATGGAGGAGATGACATTGGCCGCTACCCTTAAATATTCGCTTGCCAGCCAAGGCATAGAAACCAGGGCGAAGATCCTGGCCAACCTGGGCACCGCGCCGCTGGTCGAGCAGGCCATCAGAAATGGCGAAGGCGTACTCGCCGCCGAAGGTCCATTTGTCGTGGCCACCGGAAAGCACACCGGGCGCTCGGCGAAGGACAAGTTCATCGTCAAGGATGCCGAGACCGAGAATACGGTCTGGTGGGGCAAGACCAACGTGCCGATGACGCCCGAGCACTTCGCCGCGCTGAAAGAGGATTTCCTCGCCGCCCTGGCCGAGAAAGACCAGCTTTACGTTGCCGACCTGTTCGGCGGATCGCAGCCCGAACACCGCGTCAACGTGCGCGTCATCAACGAGTTCGCCTGGCACAACCTGTTCATCCGCACCCTGCTGGTCCGTCCCACCGAGACCGAGCTGGAGCGCTTCGAGCCGGAATATACCATCATCGATCTGCCCAGCTTCCGCGCCGACCCCGAACGTCACGGCTCGCGCACGGAAACGGTGATCGCGGTCAACTTCACCGAGAAGCTGATCCTGATCGGCGGCACGGCCTATGCGGGCGAGATGAAGAAGTCGGTGTTCGGCATCCTCAACTACCTGCTGCCCACGCGGGGCGTGATGCCGATGCACTGCTCGGCCAATATCGGCCCCGAAGGCGACACGGCCGTGTTCTTCGGCCTTTCCGGCACCGGCAAGACCACGCTTTCGGCCGATGCTTCGCGTACCCTGATCGGTGACGACGAGCATGGTTGGTCGGACACTGCCGTGTTCAACTTCGAAGGCGGTTGCTACGCCAAGATGATCCGCCTCTCGCCCGAGGCAGAACCGGAAATCTTCGCGACTACCAAGCGGTTCGGCACGGTGCTGGAAAACGTGGTAATCGACCCGGACACGCGCCAGATCGATCTCGACGACAATACGCTGGCCGAGAACAGCCGCGGTTCCTATCCGATCGACTTCATTCCCAACTGCTCGGAAAAGAACCTGGGCCCGGTGCCGAAGAACATCATCTTCCTCACCGCCGATGCCTACGGCGTGTTGCCACCGATCGCGCGGCTTACGCCCGATCAGGCGATGTATCACTTCCTCTCGGGCTATACCGCGCGTGTTGCCGGCACCGAAATCGGCGTGACCGAACCGGAAGCGACGTTCAGCACCTGCTTCGGTGCACCCTTCATGCCGCGTCACCCCTCGGTCTACGGTAACCTCCTCAAGGAGCGGATCGCCAAGGGCGGCGTGAAGTGCTGGCTGGTCAATACCGGCTGGTCGGGCGGCAAGGCCACGATGGAGGGCATCAAGCGCATGCCGATCAAGGCGACTCGCGCGCTGCTCAATGCCGCGCTCGACGGCAGCCTCAACGATGCGCGGTTCAAGGAAGATCCGAACTTCGGCTTCGAGGTTCCGGTGGCGGTGCCGGGCGTCGACGACAAGCTGCTCGATCCGCGTGGTGCCTGGGCCGATGGCGCGGAATATGACAGGACCGCGCAGACGCTGGTAAAGCAGTTCATCGACAACTTCGCGCAGTTCGAGGAACATGTGGACGAAGGCGTTCGCAAGGCAGCGCCGATAGCGGCTCCCGTCGCGGCCTGAACATGCCGCGTTGAAATAAACTCTGCCTGATTACAGGGAGGCTCCTTGGCCCAGGCCATGGAGCCCCTTGTTTTGTCATCAATACCGTGCATCTTCATGGTCCCCCTCTAGGAGAATGACCATGGGACTATTCGACGGTATCCTTGGACAAGTCAGCGATCATCCCGATGTTGCGAACCTCGCCACAAAGCTGGGGCTTGATACGGGCACGACCGAAAAGGCAATCGCGGCCCTGGGCCTGGCTCATCAGGAACCGGGCGATACCGCCGAGCTGGCGGCCGAAAAGACCGGCCTGGGGGTCGGCACCATTCAGCAGGTGATCGCAGCGATCGGCGGCGAAGGCTCGCTCTCGCAGTTCGCCAGCCTCGTGGGCAGCGACCCTTCGAAATTCACCGCGTTTCTCGACAAGGACGGCGACGGCAGCGTCATCGACGACCTGACCGACATGGCCAAGGGCTTCTTCGGCAAGAAGTGAGCGCGATTGCGAATGTAAGTGGATGATCGTCGTCCCGGACTTGATCCGGGACCGCTGGCAAAACTTGAGGCACAGCCTCGCAGAAGAGCGCCCTCACGAGAGTTGGGCGATGCTCGGCCAGCGGTCCCGGGTCGAAGCCCGGGACGACGTTTTCTTTCAACGCTTCAGCTCGGATCAACCCGGTTTGCGAGTGGCGATATAGCTGTCGATGTTCTTCGCCAGCACGTCTAGCGGGACGTTGCCGCCATCGACCACGGCCTGGTCGAAGTCCCGCAAGTCGTAGCGCGATCCGAGTGCCTGCTGGGCGCGGGTGCGCTGTCGGTTGATCTCGGAATGGCCCATTTTGTAGCCGCAGGCCTGACCCGGCCATGAGCAGTAGCGGTCCACTTCGTTGACCACTTCCTCGCGCTTGTTGCCGTTCTGCTCCATGAAGAAACGTACGGCCTGTTCGCGCGTCCAGCCCTTGGAGTGGAGGCCGGTGTCCACCACCATGCGGCAGGCGCGGAAGGCGATCGACTGGAGGTAGCCGAGCTGGCCCACCGGATCGTCGGCATAGGCGCCCAGTTCGTCGGCAAGCTGCTCGCCGTAGAGCGCCCAGCCTTCGGAATAGGCGTTGAAGGCCAGGATCGAGCGGATCAGCGGCAGGCGGTTGGCATATTCACCCTGCCAGACGTGGCCGGGGATCGCTTCGTGATGGACCAGTGTCGGCAGGTCGTACTTGCGGTGCAGGTCGGTGGTGCGCAAGTTGATCCACATCTTGCCCGGAACCGAGCCGTCGATCGAACCCGCGCCGCCATAAGCGGTAGGCGCGCCCGGTTCCTCGGCCAGCGGCAGGCGGCGCACTTCGACATTGCCCTTCACCGGATCGCGGAAAGCGCGCGGCATCTGGGCGCGGATCCAGTCGATCCGTTGGCGGATGAAGGCCATGATCTCGGCGCGGCCGGGATCGCCTTCGGAGAACATGAAGCGCTTGTCGGTGCCGAGCGCCGTCATGCGTTCGCCCACAGTGCCGGTGGTGTAGCCGAGCTTGCGCAGGATCGGATCCATGCGGGCGTGGAGCGCCGCCAGTTCTTCAAGTCCGCGTCGGTGGATGTCTTCGGCAGGGACCGGCGTTGTGGTGCTGGCGCGCAGGGCCCAGGCGTAGAATTCCGCGCCGTGCGGACGCTCGCGCATGCCGGGGTCGCTCTTGGCGAGGCCGCGCTGGCGCTGGAGTTCGGCCAGCTGGCGTTCGAGGGCGGGCACGATTTCGGCCGAAACGATGGCCTTTGCGCGGCCTTCCCAATTGCCGGGGATTGTTTTCGTGCGGTTCACCAGCGAGGTGACGAGGCCGCCGCCATTGTTGCGGGCATCCTCGATCGTGCTGGTCATCTGTGCGATGGCGCGGTCGAGCAGGAAATCGGGCGGGACGAGGCCTTGGTCGGTGGCCTTGCGGATGCGTTCCAGTTCGCCGTCGAGCTGCTTGTCGAACTGCGAGAGGCGCGAGACATAGGCTTCGGCGTCCTCGGCGGACTTCACCGGATGGTCGGCGTCGAGGAACTTGGGCGTGTCGAGATAGGCGCCGACGTTCTGGATCACGGCGTAAGGCGTGTTGCGCCAGCCGCCCACGGCAACGTCGCCGTAGGGCTGAGCAAAGCCGTCTAGCGAGGTCTTGTAGGCGCTGCGCACGACTGCAAGGCTGGTCTGCGTCGCATGGTCGAGGCCGGTCGTCGGGAATGCCTCGACGCGGGCGAGGTCTTCGCGCAGGGTCTGGGCCAGGGCCGCCTTCCCGGCGAAGGAGCGGTCTTCCGCCTTAGCGCGCAGCGCGGCATGGGCACCGACATCGATGCCGAGTCCGGTCGCGCCTTCGGGGTTGTGATCGAGCAGGCGCCAGGCGATCGAATCGAGCAGGGCAGCGGCGTTCTGCTGGTTCGAGGTGGCAGCGGCCCAGGCGACGCGGGGCAGCGCCATACCGGCGGTGCCTGCGGCGAGGAGTCGGAGCGTGGTGCGCCGCGAGAGCGATGCGGCGGTCGTGTCAGGGTTCTTCATGGCGGCGAAATCTGGCCGGGCCGACTGCGCCTGTCAAACCCGCTCGCGCGATGCGGAGGAGTGGGTTAGGGGATAAACCATGGATATTGCCCTCTCGCTGATGACCCTCACCATCGTGGCGCTCGTGCTGGGCGCGGTCGCGCTCTGGCGGCGAGGCGGCAATCGCAAACAGGCGGGGCTCATGCTGGTGCTGGCGGCGGTGCTCATTGCAAACGTCGCGATCTGGACATTGCCGAATTCGGAGGGCGAGTCTCTGGTGAAGGCTGCGGATACGGAAAAGGCGCCGGAGTAAGCTCGCGGCGCCTTTTGGTTCGTAACCAACCTTTATGCATCGTCGCCCTGAACTTGTTTCAGGGGTCCATTTCTCGGTCTGGACCGGAGGTGTCCGATTCCGCGCGGAAATGGCGAATTATCCCGATAGGCCTAAGATCCAGAACCACGATGGACCCTGAAACAAGTTCAGGGTGACGTGAACCGCAAGCGCCCGCTGGGCGGGCGCTAACTGTTCACTTCACTTGATCGGGCAGTCCGGCGCAAGACGCATGTCGAGGTAATTGTCGACCGAGCGCATCAGGTCATCCATTTCGTTCTCGAAGAAATGGTTCGCGCGCGGGATTTCGTCGTGGTGGATGGTGATGTGCTTCTGCGTGCGCAGCTTGTCGACCAGCTTCTGCGTGGCGACGGGGGTGGCGACGGTGTCGCCCGCGCCCTGGATCAGGATGCCCGAAGCGGGGCAGGGGGCCAGGAACGAGAAGTCGTACATGTTCGCCGGAGGCGCGACAGAGATGAAGCCGCGAATTTCGGGGCGGCGCATTAGCAGCTGCATGCCGATCAGCGCGCCGAACGAGTAGCCGGCGATCCAGGTGGTCGAGGCTTCGGGATGGATCGATTGCACCCAGTCGAGCGCCGCCGCCGCGTCGGACAGTTCGCCCACGCCGTTGTCGAAGCTGCCCTGGCTGCGGCCGACGCCCCGGAAATTGAAGCGCAGGGTTGCGAAGCCGCGGTTCACGAAGGTCTTGTAGAGATGCTGCGTGATGCGATCGTTCATCGTCCCGCCGGCCTGGGGGTGCGGGTGAAGGATCATCGCCACGGGCGCGCGCGGACGCGGCGCCGGCTGGAAGCGGCCTTCGAGGCGACCTTCGGGTCCGGGGAAAATGACTGCGGGCATAAGTTTCGCGAACCTGACCTGTTGAAACTCCCGCGAAAACGGCGGCGATTTTCTCGCCAGCCATCGCGGGAGTGGAAAAAGGGAAGATCGCTATATAGAAACCTTCGCTCCGAAAACAACTTTTCAAGCGATGTCAGCCCAACAGATCTATCTCGACCATGCGGCGACCACGCCGCTTCTGCCTCAGGCGCGCGAGGCGTGGCTGGAAGGTGCCGCGCATTGGGCGAACCCGTCCAGTCCGCACAAGCTGGGCCGAGCCGCTCGCGCTGCGCTGGAGGATGCGCGCGAGCGGGTGAAGAAAGCGCTCGGCTGGGATGGCGAGGTGATCTTCACATCCGGTGCGAGTGAAGCCCTGGCTATCGGTCTGGGGCGGGCGAAGGCGGCGCGCCGGGTGGTCTCGGCCGTTGAGCACGATGCGGTGTTCCGCGCCGCGCCCGATGCTCGGAAATTGTCCATGCGCGAGGGCGAGGTGGATATCGACGCCCTGAAGGATGCGCTGGCCTTGCCGCACAAGGCCGTCGTGGCGGTGCAGTCGGTCAATTCCGAGACTGGCACCGTTCTCCTGCCCCATGCTACTAATCTCCTGGTCGAAAGGGTTCGCGAGGCGGGTGGGCTGTTCCTGGCGGACTGTTCGCAGTCGGCGGGAAAGATGGCGCTGCCGGATGCCGACATGGTTGTCCTGTCGGCGCACAAGCTTGGCGGTCCGATCGGTATCGGTGCCTTGCTGGTGAAGGACTTCGCCATGATCGAGCCCAGCGGCGGGCAGGAGCGCGGATATCGGGCCGGGACCGAAAACTTGCCGGGCGCGCTCGGTCTTGCGGCCGCGCTGGAAGCCGGCGGCGGGGATAGCTGGGCCACCACGGCGGAGCAGCGCTTCGACTTCAGGAACACGCTCACCCGCCACGGCGAGGTTCTGCAGCCCGGCGTGCCGTGCTCGCATATCTTTGCACTCGCCGCGCCGCGCCTTGCGGCGACGGCCATGCTCATCCGCATGGATGCCGCAGGCTTTGCCATTTCGGCCGGAAGCGCCTGTTCATCGGGCACGCTGAAGCAGAGCCGGGTGCTCAAGGGTTTCGGCGTCGCGGAGGATCTCGCCCGTCGCACCGTGCGGGTCAGCATCGGCTGGAATACCACGCCGGACCATCTCGATGCCTTTGCCGAAGCCTGGGCGAAAGTGAACGCATGATCTACCTCGACTATCAGGCGACCACGCCGCTGGCGCCTGAGGCGCGTGACGCCATGCTGCCCTGGCTCGGCGGCCCGGAGGCCATGGGCTTCGCCAATCCACATAGTCCGCATCGGCCGGGCAGGGCTGCCGCCGCGATGGTCGAGGTGGCGCGAGAGCAGGTGGTTGCACTTCTGCCCAGGGGCGGGCGGGTGGTCTTTACCTCGGGAGCGACCGAGGCCATCAATCTGGCGCTGGCCGGAAGCCGAAGAAAACGGCTGGCCGTCTCCGCGATCGAGCATGCCGCCGTGCTCGATACCGCACGGGCGATCGATCCCGGTCTCGCCGTTCTGCCGGTGGACGGGGCCGGGCTGGTCGATCCGGAAACCGCGCTCCCGGCGGATGTCGGCCTTGTCGCGGTGATGCAGGTGAACAACGAGATCGGCACGATCCAGCCGGTCGAGGCTCTGGCCGAAAGGGCTCATGCCCTTGGAGCGCTGTTTCTCTGCGACGCCGTTCAGGGAGCGGGAAAGCTGCAAGCGCCCCGTGGCGCGGATCTGATCGCGCTTTCGGCGCACAAGCTCTACGGACCCAAGGGAATCGGCGCGCTCTGGGTCCGGGACGGGCTGGAACTGGCGCCGATGATCCTCGGTGGCGGGCAGGAGCAGGGGCTGCGCTCAGGGACGCTCAGCCCCGCGCTTTGTGCGGGGTTCGGGGCTGCTGCCAAGCTGGCGGCAGCTTGCATGGAAGAGGACGCAGCCAGGGTTGCGACCTTGTGGAGCGCGGCACGCGCGGTGCTTTCGCGCTGGCTGCTCAACGGTTCGCCGGACCATCGCTGGCGCGGAAACCTCAATGTGCGGCTGCCCGGGTTGGATGTAGGCCGTCTGATGTCGGATCTTCGCGATCTGGCCTTTTCCGCCGGTTCGGCATGCGCGAGCGGCTCGGGTCGGCCCAGTCACGTGCTCAAGGCGATCGGACTGTCCGATTCAGACGCCAAAGCCTCTATCCGTCTGGGATTCGGGCGATATAGTGACCTTGGGGAGCTGATGGATGCCTGCGAACGAATAGAAGCCGCAGCAGCGGCGCAGGGAGTCTGAGTTGCTGAACGTTAGGTTCTTGACCGCGGAAGGAAAACTCGTCCTGGCAGAGGCCGAGACGGGAGACGTGCTTCTGCGCGTGGCGCAAGGCGTCGGCATGCCGCTGGAAGGAACGTGCGAGGGCCAGATGGCCTGCTCGACCTGCCATGTCATCGTCTCGCCCGACTGGTTCGACAGGCTGGAACCCGCCTCGATGGACGAGGAAGACATGCTGGATCTGGCCGCCGGGGTGGCGCGGACCAGCCGCCTTTCGTGCCAGATTGAGCTGACCGATGCCCTGGACGGACTGGAAGTGCGGATCCCGGGCGTTTCGCGCGATATGCAGATCGGCTGAGGTTTCGTTGAAAAGGAAGATTGAGGGATAAGGTCGATGAAGAACGGCGTCGTCCCGGACTTGATCCGGGACCGCTGGCGGCCTTGAGGCGCATGCTCACGGAACGGCGCCCTGACTTGAGTTGGGCTGTTCCCGGCCAGCGGTCCCGGGTCGAGCCCGGGACGACGGGGGATCAGGCGGCTGCCGTCGCGTTTTGCACCGCTTCGATCACGGCCCGCGAAAACGCCGGAATGTCGTCGG
>NZ_DAMDBA010000030.1:0-8537 GCF_032093395.1 Novosphingobium sp. | reverse complement strand
GGCGGCTGGTGATCAGCAGGCCATCCACCGCCACTTCCTGATCCACCACCTCGGCTCCGGCATTGCGCAAGTCGGTTCGGATCGAGGGCCAACTGGTCACCGTCCTGCCGCGCACGACATCGGCTTCCACCAGCAGCCAGGGCCCGTGGCAGATCGCCGCCACCGGCTTGCCGGCGTCGAGGAAATCTCGCACCAGTTGGACGGCCTCCGGCTTGGTGCGCAGCACATCGGGATTGATCTGGCCGCCCGGCAGCACGAGCGCGTCGAAATCGGCCGCGCTTACCGCATCGAGCGTGGCATCGACCTTGATGCTGTCGCCCCAGTCGGTGTGTTGCCAGCCCTTGATCTCGCCGCTTTCGGGGCTGGCGATCACGGTTTCGATGCCGGCCTGGTTAAGCGCATCGCGCGGGCCGGTGAGTTCGGACTGCTCGAAACCGTTGGTGGCGACGATGAGAACGCGCTTGGTCATGGAAAATTCTCCTGCATCTAGGGTTTGCAAAAGGAATGAGTGGCGGAAAACTTCCGTTCCGGTGGTTCCGCTCGGCTCGCCGCGTTGCTAGGTCTGTTGGTCATGGTGACCACGACCGACGAAGATTCCGATCCGTTCGACGCCATCGTCGATGCGCCTTTCGATGCCGCGCTGTCAGAGCGCTATCTCGTCTATGCCCTGTCAACGATTACAGCGCGTTCGCTGCCGGATCTGCGTGACGGGCTGAAGCCGGTGCATCGTCGCCTGCTCTGGGCGATGCGGCAGTTGAAGCTCGATCCGGCCAGCGCCTACAAGAAGTCGGCTCGCGTCGTGGGTGACGTGATCGGCAAATATCACCCCCATGGCGACGCCTCGGTCTACGATGCCATGGTGCGTTTGGCGCAGGACTTCTCGCTGCGCTATCCGCTGGTGCAGGGGCAGGGCAACTTCGGCAATATCGACGGCGATAACGCTGCGGCCTATCGCTACACCGAAGCGCGCCTGACGCGCACCGCGATCCATCTCATGGCGGGGCTGGACGAAGGCACGGTCGATTTCGTCCCCACCTACAACGGTGAGGAAAGCGAGCCGGAAATCTTCCCCGGCATGTTCCCGAACCTGCTGGCCAACGGTTCCACCGGCATCGCCGTGGGCATGGCAACTTCTATCCCCAGCCACAACGTCGCCGAGATCATCGACGCCACGATGATGCTGATCGACAATCCCCATGCCGAACATGACCAGCTCATGCAGGTCTTCCACGGCCCGGACTTCGCCACCGGCGGCATGGTGGTGGACAGCCCGGAGGCGATCAGCCACGCCTACGCGACCGGCAAGGGCGCGTTCCGCGTCCGCGGGCGTTTTTCGTGCGGCAAGGATGCGGCGGGCCACTGGGAGGAAACCGGCGTCGAGAAACTCGGCAGCGGTCAGTGGCAGCTGGTCATTTCCGAGATTCCCTACATGCTGGCCAAAGGCAAGCTGATCGAGCAGGTCGCGCAGCTGATCGCCGATCGCAAGCTGCCGATTCTCGAAGACATCCGCGACGAGAGCGACGAGCAGATCCGCATCGTCTTCGTACCGAAGAGCCGCAACGTCGATCCGGAACTACTGAAGGAAAGCCTCTACCGGCTGACCGATCTGGAAAGCCGCTTCTCGCTCAACCTCAATGTGCTGGATTCACACCGCACGCCGGGCGTCCTGGGTCTCAAGCTGCTGCTGTCCGAATGGGTCTACAGCCAGATCGACATCCTGCTGCGCCGTACCCGGCACCGGCTGGAAAAGATCGCCTCGCGGCTGGAACTGGTCGCGGGCTACATCATCGCCTATCTCAACCTCGACCGGATCATCGAGATCATCCGCACCGAGGACGAGCCCAAGCCGGTGATGATGGCCGAGTTCGAACTGACCGACCGCCAGGCCGAAGCGATCCTCAATATGCGTCTGCGCAGCTTGCGCAAGCTTGAGGAGATGGAGCTTCGCAAGGAGCACGCGGACCTGCTGAAGGAGCAGGACGACCTCAACAAGCTGCTCGAAAGTCCGGCCCGCCAGCGCACGCGCCTGAAGCGCGATCTCACCAATCTGCGCAAGGACTATGCCGAGGATACCGAACTCGGCCGCCGCCGCACCACGATCGCGCAGGCGACGCCGACGGTCGAATTCTCGATGGATGCGATGATCGAGAAGGAGCCGGTGACGGTGATCCTCTCTCAGCGCGGCTGGATCCGCGCGGCCAGGGGGCATGTGGCGCTAGACGGCGACTTCAAGTTCAAGGAAGGCGACGGCCCGGCTTTCGCGTTCCACGCGCAGACCACCGACAAGATCCTGATCGCGGTGGACAACGGCCGCTTCTACACCCTCGGCGCAGACAAGCTGCCCGGCGCGCGCGGCTTCGGCGAGCCGATCCGCACCATGGTCGATATCGACGCGGAAGCGCATGTCGTGGCGGCGCTGCCTTACAAGCCCAAGGCGCAGTTGCTGCTGGCTTCGAACGTGGGGCGCGGCTTCGCGGCGGAGGCGGACGAACTTCTGGCCGAAACCCGCAAGGGGCGCGCGGTGATGTCCACCAAGCAGGGCGTGCATCTGACCTTCGTGAGAGAGATCCCGGTGGAGCACGATCACGTCGCGGTGGTTGGGGACAACCGCAAGCTGGTGATCTTCAGCCTCGAGGAACTGCCGGTCATGGCCAAGGGCCAGGGCGTTACGCTCCAGCGCTACCGCGACGGGGGGCTGTCCGACATCATCACGCTCAAGCTGGAAGACGGTCTCTCCTGGACGATGGGCGGCGAAAGCGGCCGCACCCGGACCGAGAAGGACATGGTCATGTGGAAGGTCGCGCGCGGCGCGGCTGGCCGCCTGCCGCCGGTTGGGTTCCCAAGGGATAATAAGTTTCAAGGCTGACGTGAGTAAATCGTCGTCCCGGACTTGATCCGGGACCGCTGGCAATCCTTTAGGCGCGACCTTGCGGAACGGCGCCCAGCCGAGGGTTGGCCGCGGCTAGGCCAGCGGTCCCGGATCAAGTCCGGGACGACGTATTTCTGCCTTACTTCACTGGCTGCGGGTGATGCGGCACCAAAATCAGCGTCCGCCCCTCTACCCGCCAGCTTGCCAGGCGAGAGAGCAGATTCATGCCGATGACGTTCTGGTCCTCCAGACCCGGCGCCACCACCACATCTAGCTGACGCGCAACTACGCTGCCGAAGCGCAGTTCGTCCACCATTCCCAACTGCGCCGCTATCGTACCGTTGGCGGTGCGCATGGCGATATTCTGGCGCAGCGGCTGGGCGCGGACTTCGGCGGCGTTGGCCATTCGCGGCGAGATGGCGGTGAGGGTCGCCCCGGTATCGACAAGGAAATCGCCTTCCACGCCGTTGATCGTGGCACGGACCCAGAAGTGCCCGTCCGGCTTCATCGCTACGCGAGTCTCGCCGCCGCTCACGCTCTGGCGCGACAGGCCCAGTTCCGGCAGTTCGAGACCGGGAAGGGCGAAGTCCATGCCGCTGGTGAGGCGGGTTGCCTGCGCCACCGTCAGCAGCAGTGCCGCGACGAGGCCGAGATTGCCGATTCCGCGAATGAAGCCGCCGAAAAAGGGCAGCGGACCGCGCAGCAATCCGCCCAGAACGGTGACGAAAATCGCCGCCAGGGCCAATGCCAGCAACGGCTGGCTCGCCAGGAAAGACAGGAGTTCGGGAAAGTCCATCACCGGCCCATAACAGGAACATCCTGTCGGAATGCTGACAGGATCACGGCTCCGCGACAGGCCGGGGCACAAGGATCAGACGGTCATCCTCGACGCGCCAGCTTGCCAGTTGCGAAAGCAGGTTCATGCCGATGACATTGGTTTCCGTGCCTGTCGCATTGTCCGGCATGATGGCCACAGGTAACTCGTGCGCTTCGATCGAGCCGAAACTGAGCGAATTGGCTACGGCGAGCCGGGCGATGATCGCGCCGTTGGCGGTTATCAGCGGGACGCCGCGATTCTCTGCATCTTCCCGGACCCCGACGCGCGCTGCGACCGATTTTGAAATGGCGGTATAGGAGGCACCCGTATCGATAAGGAAGTCCACCGGCTCGCCGTTCAGCCGGGCCCTGGCCCAGTAGTGGCCGTTGGCGCGCAGCGGGATCACCGTTTCGTGGCCCTGGACAGTGAGTTCTTGCGCCCGATCGAGCAAGAGCGCGGCCTCCGAGCGGGTATTGTGCAAGGCGATCTGCGTCACCGTCAGCAGCAGCGCCGCGACAATGCCGATGTGCGAGAAGTTGCGCAGGGTCTGGCCCAGGCGCGGGCGATGCTGCGCCATCGTTCCGGCAGCTACCGAAACGAGAATGGCGAGAATGGTCAGCGCCAGCAGCGGCTTCGCGTAGAGGAGGCTGCCCAGTTCGCCCAGATTCATGGGGTCTGGCCTGCCAGTTCCGCATCGAGCAGGGCCGAAACGCGGGCCTCGTCGGGAAAGCCTTCGGCGATCCAGCGATCTTCCACTTGTCTCAGCAGCCGCGCGACTTCCGGCCCGGCGCCTACCCCCCGCGCGACGATCTGCCCGCCCTTGAGCGGAAAGGCCGGAACCTGCCAGCCGGTGAGCGGCGAGGCGTCGGCCCCGGCGATCAGCACGCGGTCAAGCGCGCCTTCGATGCCCATGCGGTAGGCAAGCACGCGTGCATCGCCAGCCTCATCCGAGCGGCCGGCGGCGGCGGCGAGGCGCTTCTTCTGCGCGCCCGACAGGCGGAAGCGCGAGGCGACCTGCTCCGCCAGCGGCACTTGCGCGGGCAGCAGTGCGGCGAGGCGGCGGATCGCATCGGGTTCCACACCCTGCGCCCGTTCCACCACGACGAGCGTTGCCAAAGCCTCGGGCCGGGCTTCGGGCAGGATAACGGCCAGCACGCCCAGTTCGGCCATGCGCGCCACGGTCGCTGCCGGATCGGGCAGGCCGAGCAGGTTCATCATCTCCATGCCCACCCGCTCGCGCGAAAGGCCTTTTAATGTCGGCGCGAGTTCGGAGCAGGCGCTTTCCGCCTCGGCGTCCGCAGGGATCGAGCCGAAGCGGGCCTGGAAGCGGAAGTAGCGCAGGATGCGCAAGTGATCCTCGCGGATGCGCTGGGCGGCGTCGCCGATAAAGCGGACATGGCGGGTGGCGAGATCCGCCAGGCCGCCGAACCAGTCGAAGATTTCACCCGTGGCCGGATCGGCGTAGAGTGCATTGATCGTGAAATCGCGCCGGGCGGCGTCTTCGCGCCAATCGGTGGCGAAGGCCACGGTGGCGCGGCGGCCGTCGGTGGAAACGTCGTGGCGCAGGGTGGTGATCTCGACCGGGCCGCCGGGCAGCACCGCGGTGACGGTGCCATGCTCGATCCCGGTGGGGACGTGGCGGATATCGGCATTCCAAAGACGCTGCATGACGTCTTCGGGCAGCAGCGACGTGGCCATGTCGATGTCCTTGACCGGCTGGCCGAGCAGGGTGTCGCGCACGGCCCCGCCGACGTAGCGCACGTTGTCGTGACCCAGCGCGGCCACCAGCGCGGCAAGATCTTCGCGGGCCATCCAGTCGGCAGTCAGTGTCTCAGTCATTCCAGTTCAGCCTGCGGGCAAGGTTATGAAGGATCGCGCCGGTAACGCCCCAGATCCGGTGTTCGTACCAGGTGATCTCGACGAAGGCGTGGCGTTCGCCCTCAGCTTCGATCCATTTCGTCTTCTGGTTGGCCGGATCGAGTACGAATTCGGCCGGGGCTTCGAACCATTGCGCGACTTCCGCGGGGTTCGGGGTGATCGGCAGGTCGGGCGGGATGACGCCGATGACCGGGGTGATCTCGTAGCCGCTGCCGGTACGGTAACGGTCTCCGGTGCCGATCACCTGCACGTCGCGCGGGTGAATGCCCAGCTCCTCCTCGGCTTCGCGCAGGGCGCCTTCGGTCGCGGTTTCACCGGGGTCGAGGCGGCCGCCGGGAAAGGCGATCTGGCCGGGATGGGCGCGCATGTTGGAAGGCCGGTGCAGGAGCAGCATTCCGGGGCGCGGCCGCTCGGTAAGGGTGATGAGGACGGCGGCGGGCTTGAACGTCTCTATCGCATGAATGCGTGGATCGATCCAGAGTTCGCCGGGCACGGCCGTTCGTCCTGCTTCGAAGCGACGGGAAACATCGTCGAACAGGCTGCTCATGCAGGGATCAGCCTGAAGGTCATGCCCTGGCTGGAGACGGTCAGATCGTCGCCGCGCTCCAGTGCGATCTCCACGAGCTGGCTGTAAGTGCTGCGGTTCAGGCGCGCTTCGGTACCGTTGCGGACGCCGAGATAGATCGCGGGGGTCTCGGGATCGCCCTCGCTGCGGATCGGATGCTCGGGTCCGGCAATGACCAGATCGTCGGTGTTGAGCCGGAACACCAGCGCGTCACCGTCGCGCCGCACGTCTACGGCGATGAAAGCCGCGTCCTCGACCTTGATCGCCAGCTTCTCGACCGGAGTGACCAGCCAATGCGCGCCTTCGCCGTCCCGCAGCAGCAGCGAGGCGAAAGCGCGGACCATGGCAGGACGGCGAATCTCGCCGCCCTGATGGAACCAGCGGCCGTCGGCGCGGACGACCATCTCGCTCTCGCCGATGTGCTGCGGCGACCACTGGGAAACCGGCGGCAGCTTTCGGGCCGCGACCAGATCGGCCACCTGGCCGAGCGAAAGGGCGTTCAGTTCGGGCGGCGGTTCATAAGGCATGGCTTCCCGATGCCAGATAGGGGGGCGCGCGCCAAGGTCCAGCGCCGAGGGAGGATGGGATATCGCGCCTTTGTGGTTGCGCGCAGTGAAATCCTCTTATCGCAGCCAGGGACCGAGCATACCCTCGCGCGGGAGCACGGCGGGGTTATCGCAGCGCACCAGCAGGCGGTGCCGTTCGAACGGGCCGGGAAGGCTCCAGCCTTGCGTCCACTCGTTGCTGTAGCCCCAGAAGCGGCCATAATATTCGGGATCGCCGACCATCACCTGTGGCAGCGGCGCGCGCGAATCGATGCCGGCCATCGCGGCCGACATCAGCGCCTGGCCATAACCCTGACCCTGGTGTCCGGGCATGACCGCGACCGGGCCGACCATGATCATCGGATGGGCGCGGCCGTCCGGGTCGGTGAGCGCGACCGGCCAGCACTGGATCGTGCCGACCAGCATCTCGTCCGCATCGAGCGCCGCAAAGCTGAGGCCGGGTAGCCAGTCCACCCCGTCGCGGACCTTGTAAGCGGTGCGCTTGTGTCGCTCCGGCTCGAAAGCGCTGTCGAGGAGAGTCTCGACGAGAACGGGATCGACATTGTCGAGCGGGATGAGTGTGGCAGCTTCGGACATGGCGCGCGCCGATAGGTGCGGCGCGCGCATTTGTCGATTCAATTCGCGAGCGGTCCCGGCGCTGTCATGGCGACAAGCTGGTCGGCTGGTGGCCAGGTTCCGCTATTTTTCAACGTCATGCTGAACTGTTTCAGCATGACGGGGTTGGAGCTCGTGGGCCTCTCTCTCCCGGCTTAGCTTTTCGGCGTCAGCTTGAGGAGACGCCCCGCGCCGCCCTCTTTGCCGTCTTCCAGCAGCCAGATCGTGCCGTCGCTGCCCTGCTCGATCTCGCGGATGCGGTTGTCGAGCGGGTAGCGCGCCTCCTCGACCGCCTTTTCTCCGTCGATCCTGACGCGGACGACGCCGGGCAGGGTGAGCGATGCGATCAGCGCTTGGCCCTTCCACTGGGGGAACAGCGCGCCGGAATAGAAGATGAAGTCTCCCGGCGCGATCACCGGGTTCCAGCTTATCGCGGGGGCGGCAAGGTCGGGGCGGGTGGCGTGGCGCGGGATCGGCTTGCCGTCGTAGTGATCGCCGTCCGATACCAGCGGCCAGCCATAGTTCTTGCCCGGCGCCACCAGGTTCAGTTCGTCGCCGCCCGCCGGTCCGTGCTCCAGATCCCAGAGCCGGCCCCGGTCGTCGAAGGCGAGGCCGAGCACGTTGCGGTGGCCGTAGGACCAGATCTGGTTGGTCGGCGCGGGCTTGTCGGCATAGGGGTTGCCGGGCGCGGGCGTGCCGTCCGGCAGGAGGCGCACGATCTTGCCCAGATTGCCGCCGAGATCCTGTGCCGGGGTGAACTTCTGCCGATCTCCCGACGCGATGAAGAGGTACCTGCCGTCCGGCGAGAAGGCGAGGCGATGCGAATAGTGGCCCTGACCCGTCACCTTGGGCACCTGCCGCCAGATCACCGAGAGACCCTGGATCGCGCAAGCCGTGGGCTGCGGGCAAGAAAGGGTGCCCTTGCCGACCGCCGCGCCGCGTGTGTCTCCCTGACCCGCTTCGGCCCAGCTGAGGTAGATCACGCGCCCGTCGAGCGTGGCGCCTTTCTGGTCGGGCGCGAAGATCACGTCGCCAAGGCCGCCCTGGCCGCCATAGGCTACCTCGGGGGCGCCGGAAACGGTGCCGGGGGTGCCGTCCGCGAGGCGCAGCTTGATCGTGCCTTTCCTTTCGGTGACGATCATCGTGCCGGTGGCCTTGTCGATCGCCATGGCCCAGGGCTCGTCGAAGCCCGCGATCTGCTCTACCTTGAACGGCGCATCGCCCGAGGATGCGGCCGATGCCTTGTCC
>NZ_DAMDBA010000029.1:12711-53857 GCF_032093395.1 Novosphingobium sp. | reverse complement strand
CGTAGAGGTGAAGGTCCGATCCGCAGATCGCGGTCGAGGTGATCTTGATGATCGCATCGCGCGGGTTGAGGATCTCGGGATCGTCGACGGTGTCGACGCGGACGTCATGCTTGCCGTGCCAGGTGAGCGCGCGCATCAGGCTGTCTCCTCTAGAAGCTGGGCGCGGGTACGCGACGAGGTGGCGATTTCTCCCGTTTCCATGAGTTGCTTGAACCGCCGCAGGTCGCGCCGCGCCTGAATAGCGGGCTCACGCTGGAACATTTTGGCGATGAGCTTGCCCACCACGCCCGCCGGAGGATCGTAGACGATCGTCGCGGTGACGATCGTTCCCCGCTCGCCCGCGTCACGAAATTCGATACGGCCGCTGTTGGGGACGTCAGCGCCCTCGGTCGAGGCCCAGGCAATCAGTTCGCCTTCGGTCTCCTCAGTGACTAGCGCATCCCATTCGACGCTCTTGCCTCCCGGGGCCTTCACCACCCAGTGCGAGCGGGTCGGCGAAAGCACATCAACCCGCTCGACGTTGTCCATAAAGGTGGACAGCCGCGCGAAGTCGCGCCAGTAGGCGTAGAGTTCTGTACGGGGGCGGTTGATCGTTACGGTCCGCCCGATCAGCGCATCGCCCCGAGCTTGGGGAAACGTATCCACCGCAGCGTCGCGCGTCTCTCGCGACTTCGAGGTATTGGGTGGCGCGTCGTCGTTTACGGTTGCCATTCCTGCTCTCCATGTTTTCGGATGGGCCGCCGATCAAGTCGGACTCGGCTGCATTCAGAAATGAAACGATTGCCGCGCGCATAAAGACCCAGCACAGCCGAAAGATAATCCCGCTGGGAACACGTCCGGACGCAATAGGCCGTCAGTGTCCGAACGCGTTGAGCAGGCTTTCGACGCGCGCGATGCGATCAGCGTCGGCGGAAAGAGCTTCCGCAAGAAGCCAGCGTCCCTTGCTCTTGGCCAAGCCAATGGCAGCGAAGCTAACCGGCTAATCGCGGCGCAGCCCTAGGGCGACCGTCGCGGCCCCGCGATGCCCGGCGCCCGCGCGTTTAGGCGGATGCGGGCAAAGGCTGACAGTTGCGCGACCTTTTCGGGGAGGGAGCGAAGCCAACTACCAGCTCGTCTTCGAAAGCGTCGAGCGTGACCTTTTCCTTGATGCGTGACAGTCGGACGTAAAGCGAGAAGGTTGCCCGTAGATTAGGTCCTTCGCAGGTAGACTCGGTCTTAGCAGGGGTGGAGGGCACGTTCGCCTGGGTTTTGCCTGCAACGCCGCTGAAGTTAATGATGATGCTCAAGTGTATTCCCGCTGGGGAAGGAGAATCCTGAGCGACCACTTGGCTGTCATGTCACTCGCGCGATACTGCTCGGGACGTTTGGAGCGGATGCAAAGCATGAAGTTCGTTTGCGACTTTAAGGAAGGCGATAGAAGCTCGAACGACACTCAGGTCAAAGCGAGTGAGCGAGTGAGGGAGTGAGCAATTTTCGGGGGCCCCGCCGCACCTTGCCACTGGGAGGGTTGATGCTCAACCAAGAGGATGAGGCCATCTCTGGAACCACCCTGCAAGGCCTCCGTTTAGCGAAGATGGAAAGCTCGGCACAATCCCATCGTTGGCCCAGCGTGCTCTGGCTCATCCGCCATGGCCAGAGCGCCGGCAATGTCGCGCGCGATATGGCGCATGCGAATGGATTGCCTCGCATTGCGCTCGATCATCGCGACGTCGACGTGCCTCTTTCTCCTCTTGGTATGGACCAAGCCCGAGCGCTTGGACACTGGTTCGCGGAGGGCGAAGAAGGGCTGGGCCCCGAAGTGATCCTCTCCAGTCCATACTTGCGCGCGCTTCAGACCGGAGAGATTTTCCGCGAGGCGAGCGGATGCGCACCCGACCTCAGGATCTGCCTTGACGAGCGACTGCGGGAAAAAGAGTTCGGGATACTCGACGGGCTGACCACTGTGGGCATTCGCGAATTGCAGCCGGAGCAGGCGAATTTCCGCAAGGTACTGGGAAAGTTCTACCACCGTCCACCGGGCGGTGAGAGTTGGGTGGACGTGATCTTCCGCCTCCGCGCCCTGCTGGACACGGTTTCGCTGCATTACGCCGGGCGGCGGGTAATGATCATTGCCCACCAAGTGGTGGTGCTGTGCATGCGCTATGTTTTGGAAAACCTAAACGAAACGGAAATCCTGGCGATCGATGCGGAAGGGGACGTAGCCAATTGCAGTGTCACGCAGTACCGTTTCGATTCGCAAGCCGGACGTCTTGCATTGGAGCGATATAATGCCGTCGCCCCGCTGGAGCGCGAAGGCACTCCGGCTACGCATGAGCCTGATCCGATGATAGCAGCCCGTGGCTGAGCCGGTTGAGAACGGGTCGGATTGCGCCGCGCTCGACGCGTCTTGGCTGCGCGCACATCCCTTCCCGATGCCTTCCAACGAAGTCGATAAGAACGAGCGTGGGCGAGTTTTGGTTATCGGTGGCGGCCTGCAGGTACCGGGCGGTATCCGGTTGACGGCGGAGGCGGCCTTGCGGGCAGGCGCGGGCAAGGTGCGTATCGCCACCGTGGCTTCGGCTGTCATTCCCATCGGGACGATGTTTCCCGAAGCCGCCATGTTGTCTCTGCCCGAAGGGCCGACCGGCGAGATCGACGTCAAAGCCGACATGCTCACTCCTCATCTGGCGCGCTGCGATGCGGTCGTCGTCGGGCCAGCCATGACATGCGAGCACCACGCCTCGCGTCTGATGGGAGCGGTCCTCGACGCGATGCCGGATTCAAGGGCCGGCTCTGGGATGAAGGCCGGGGATTGCGGGCTGGTGATCGATGCATCCGCGCTGATGACTCTGGGCGATCACGCCGTTCGGTTGCGGGCGCGCGCGGCGCCGTGCGTCATCACACCCCACATGGGCGAGATGGCGGCCCTTCTCCAGTGCGACGTGAAGGATATCGAGCGCGACAGGGTCGCCGCCGCACGTCAGGCTGCTGCTCGGTTCCATGCCGTGGTCGTGTTGAAGGGCGCCGCAACGCTGGTTGCGGAACCGGATGGCAAATGTTTCGTCTACAGCGGGGGCGATGTTGGCCTTGCGACCGGCGGGTCCGGAGATGTGCTGGCGGGAATCGTCGGCGCTTTACTCTCTCGAGGCTCGCCCGCGCTCGAAGGTGCGCTTTGGGCGGTCTGGGCACATGGAGCGGCTGGCCAACATTGTGCGGAGACGACCGGCCCGGTGGGCTATCTTGCCCGCGAATTGCTGGTGGCCATCCCACGAATAATGGCGTCACCGCCCGACGCGTAAGTCTGTCTGGTCGATGATTTCGGTTTCCCAGCGAATGGCATGGACAAGGTCGCCGCGGATAGCACGTCGCGAGGCTTACGCGACCCGCATCATGATCAGCAGATTGCCGTTCGCCAGCCGCATCATGCCGGGCGTGAAGGAGCCGAGCACTTAGGCCCCGACACCAAAGTGTGTGGCAATAGGTAATTGATGTCGAGGTTCATTCCTTGTCCTGCATGCGCGGAGCGATGGTCAGCTGCTGGACGACGGCTCGCCGCGGCTGGGTCAGGAGATAGTGGACGCCAACGGCAACATCCTCGGCGCGCAGCATCGTCTCCTCCTCGATCATCTCGCGCTGCTTTTCTGCGGGGATATCGGGATACTGGAAGTCGGCACCGGTCTTACCGGGCTCCACTAGCGCCACCTTGATGCCCTTGGGGCCAAGCTCCTTGCGCAGCGCTTCGGAAAAGCCTGCGATACCAGCTTTCATTCCGGCATAAACGGTGGAGCCGGGGCCAAGGATGTGCGCGGACATCGACCCTATCAGCACGATGTCGCCCTTATCCTCGAGCAGTTTCGCTCCGGCATTGGCGCTCATGACATAGGCGGTGAAGTCGGTAGCGAGTGAATAGCGCAGCTCCTGGTCGGTCATTTCCGTCAGGCCCTTGGCGGGAACCGCCGCATTGACGACAACGATATCTGCCTGCGGCACATATTCGCGGGCTGCGCGAAGAACCGGTCCACGCCGTCGGTCTCGGCGAGATCGAGCGCAATCCCGTTACCTTCGCCGACCTCTCGGATTCGCGCGAGCGCATCGTCAAGGTGTTCTGGCGTGCGGCCGCAAATGAACACTTTCACGCCTCACTGGCGAGCAGAGCCGCGATGCCGCGGCCAATCCCGGTCGTGCCGCCGGAGATGATCGCCTCACGCCCTTGGAGGCTTGGCATTGCGGTGTGTGCGTCTCTCGTCTCGATCATGTTTGGTCCTTTCCTTTGGTCCAGCGGATCGTCACGCGGCCGCTGGCCGGGATGGTGAAGTCGATCTGATCGATGGCCTTGTGCGAAGCCCGGACACGGTCGCCGCCTGAGGCTTCGACAATAAATTCCGGCAGCGGCTTGCGGCCGCGGCGCACGAGCGCGAGCCGCGCTTGGCAGCCCTCGCCGCCATCGAGGCGCACGGTCATTGATGAGGCACTGTTGCGCTCGCTCGCCATTAGAAAATGATCGCAGTATATCTGGAAGGTCTCACCCTCGACCGCGTGGAAAGCGCGGCTTGCGAAAACCAAGGCTGCGCCGGCACCGTAGATTTCCTGGCCAACCTGACCTGCGGGCTGGCCGTCGTGATAGAGATCTTCGAGCGGGAAGGAGAGCGCCGGGTCGATATGGCCGTTGCGGATGTCCTTTGCGATGATGTCCTGGGGTAGCGCGTCTGGATAATAGAACCACGCCCGGTGCAAGGCGTAGCGACAATACTCGCTGATCAGCATGCGTGCGGCAGGATCAAGGTCGGGCCCGCTGTCCTTCAGATATCGCTCGAAGGCAGTGAAGCTGTCAAAGCATTCGTAAATAGCCATATAGGGAGCATCGTGGAGGCAGGTGACGCCCAGGAAATTGCTGTAGTGCGGGGCAGCCTTGATCTGCGATTCCCAGATCGCCGAGTTGTGAAAGAAGCTCGCCAGATAGACGTAGCTGTGGCGCAGATAAAACTCTTCGGCCGTGATCCGCCATAGTCGCATGCAGGCAGCTGCGCCCCAGGCGGTGAGGTTGGCCTGATAATTGAGTTCGAACCGCATATCCTTGGCGGCATCGATTGCGGCGCGTGCCTCACGCAGATATTGCTCCTTCTTGGTCAGCTCATAGGCCTGGAGCATGACATAGGCGTAAAGGCCGCCGACGTCGGTCTGGCCCAGACCATCATCGTTGCGCGCCTCGACGATCACGGAAAAGTCATTGACCTTGAACTGGATCGGCCAAGCGTACCGAAAATGGTGTGCAGCCTTCATCGCATAGCCCAGCGTTCCGAGAAACATCCGCTTGGCGCGGGCTTCGCCGCCAAGCGCGAGCCGGCCAAGGTTCAGCATCGGATGATAGAGATACCAGCTATCGACCGCGTTCTTGTCCTTGTCCTTGCCGACATTGGGAAGGTAGCGGCGCAGGGTCTTGAGCTTGGCATCGCGGAATTTGCCCAGGCCGGCGAGAAACTCCGCTTCGAGCGGGATCGGCTTTTCCCGCCAGACTGCGAAGTCGTGCAGCGCCGCGATCAAGGACATCTGCACCATGATGTCGGGATATTCGGCTTCCGTATAGGGATGGGCGTATCGCTTGCCATAATGGCGGATTGTGGCTTCTTCAGCTTGGTCGAGGTCTCGCAGCGTGCGGTCGGCACGGACGACCCAGTCGCGAAATTCCGTGGCGGGCAGTTCGAGCCGGCGATAAGCAGCGCCCAGCATCTGGATGAAGCGGCGGCCCATGTCTTGGCCATCGGCAGCGACAGCGTCATGAAAGACGATGAGCGCATCCGAGATCGTTGTTTCGCTGCCTTCAGTCAGCGGCTTGTTCGGCGGCGTACCGCTTTGCGGCGGCGTGGGCGGCAGATAGCCGAGTTCGGGCCATTCGCCGCCGACCGCCCCGTCGGGCGTTGTATCGGTTGCTTCGAAATAGTCGGCGAGCGCGGTGAAATTCTGGAAATAGAGTACGCTGCCGAAGGCAGGCTCATCGAGATGGAAATAGGCGAGGCCGGTATTGAGGCCGCGCTGCGCGGCTTCGACGCGGCCGACGGCGCGGATCGGATCATTCTTTTCCCCTAACGGGTAGAGATCGCGGGGAAGGAAGGGGACCAGCAGCGGCGTAGCGGGGGTGAGCTTAGTCGTTATGCGCAGGGTGGGGAGCTCTGCATCCACCACGTCGAACGAGACGGTTTGCGCGCCGATGGGGCCTGCAAGCGCGACGCGGCAAGTCTCAGTCTGATGGGCGCGAACTTTCCGCACTTTCGTCGCGCCGCCGGGGAGATGCGCCGCGCGGATCGCGAGGCCGCCCTTGCCGTTGCGCCGCACGATCGCCCAGAGGGCGTCGCGACCTTCCAGAACCTCGACCGAGCGGCCAGCCAGCACGAACGTGGCGACTTCGCGCATCGAACCCCGGACCATTTCGTCTCGCAGTGCGAGAACTTGCGGGCTGACGCCTGGCGGGGCCTTGGTGAGGATGCCAGCTTTAACCATCGAGTGCTTTAACTGACGAGGTTGCGATATCAAGCAATACTATCGCCGCGTTATTCCGGCAGTCGAGCGAGTTCGGACCGTTTCCGGACGCATCGGTGCACTCGATATCGGTGCCTGCACTCGCCAGTGCCGGGATCATGTTCGCGCGAGCTATCCGCGCCGCATCGAACAGCAGTTCCTGCAATGGCTCGGGCTTGAGGAGCAGGCGCTGCGCCCTGCTCGGCATGGGTTCGTCATGTTCAGGCATCGGGCTGCGCGAGGCGATTGATGGGCAGCTGGCGCGGCCAGTCGCGCACCTGCGCGCAGGCGGCGATGAAGGCATTGATGTCCTTGGACGAACCGAGCGGAAGATAGGCCTGATCCTGCGGCACGGTAATTATGGTTGCAAGTTCGGGTGTCGCTGATAGCTGGAGCGCCTTTTTGGCCGTCTCGCCGTCGGCTCCGAGCTTGTTCCGGCTTTTCGCCATTGTCGATCCTTGTCGTTCGGGTCAGATCGGTCTGGGCCAGTTCTGGCAGAAGGTCATATCGACATCGTTCTACACTTGCACCAGCAAGCGCCGAGGGCGCCGGAGGGTTGCTCCGGGCGTCGCAAAACTAATCTCGGTCAGGTCGATTGTTGACGAACGTCCGCGCAAGGCGACTTCGAATGCAGCGAACCTGCCAAATCGACTTGACCGAGATTAGTTCTCGTCTCGGCGCTGTCTCGAACAGGACGCTGGGCCGTTGTTGCAACGATCGATCCGCACGAGGTTGACCGACAAGGAGCGTCGCATGGCCGAAACCAAGACTGCAAGCAAAGCCAAGCCGAAGACCGGCTCGAAAACCACCCGGAAGACCCAGCGTGCTGCCGCCAAGCCTGCCGATGCGATCAAGCTCCTGAAAGCAGATCACCGCGAGGTGGAGGGCTATTTCAAGGAATATGAAAAGCTCGAGGACGAAAGCGAGAAGAGGGTGCTCGCCGAGCGCATCTGCCTGGCGCTTACGGTTCACACCCAGATCGAGGAAGAGATCTTCTACCCCGCCGCGCGCGAAGGCATCGACGACGATGACCTGCTCGACGAGGCAGAGGTCGAGCACGCCAGTGCCAAGCAGCTGATCGCCGAAATCCTTGCCATGGAGCCGGTCGAACCGCTGTACGACGCCAAGGTAACGGTGCTCGGCGAGTACGTCTCGCACCATGTCGAGGAAGAGGAGAGCGAAATGTTTCCCGAAGCCCGAGATAGCGACCTCGATCTCGAGGCGCTCGGCGTCCAGCTCGCCGAGCGCAAAGCCGCGCTGATGGCGGAGGCCGGACAGTAACCGCGAAGGTCGCGCTTTGCCGGGAACCCCTTGGGCGCCCCTGCTTTGTGGGGGCATCACAAGCGGCGCAATTTGCGCCGATCGGAAGAGCAAGTGAGGCGGTCATCTTCACCGAACGCTTTCTGAGAGACCGGCGCGGCATCGACCTGGAACCTGAAGAGCGCGCTGTGCTCGAAGCCGCCATTACGGAGGTGAGAACTGTCGCACCGCGCGAGACGATCGTGCGTGCCGGCGAGCCGCTCGAACAAAGCACGCTCCTCGTCGAGGGGTTCATGTCTCGTTATATCGATGATCGCCGGGGATTGCGCCAGCTGGTTGCTGCCCATGTGCCGGGCGACTTTGTCGATCTGCATGCCTATCCGCTGAAGACCCTCGATCATGATGTTGCAACGATGACAGCCGCCACCGTGGCGATCGTCCCGCACACCGCGCTCGATCGGATCAAGACCGAAATGCCCGCGCTGGTCGTCAAATTGTGGTTCGCTACCCTCATCGACGCCGCTATTCACAGGGCCTGGCTGTTCCGGTTGGGCAGGCTTGACGCGCTAGGCCGGGTCGCCCATTTCCTCTCGGAAACGAATGCCCGGCTCATATCCGCCGGGTTGAGCGATGGCAGGCGCTTCGCACTAGGACTCACTCAAAACGACCTTGCCGAAATTTGTGGCCTCACCAGCGTCCATGTGAACCGGATCATGCGGCAGTTGCGCGAAGAGCGGCTTTGTACGTTTCGATCCTCGCTCGTCGAGATCGCCGATCCCGAAAGGCTGGCTCGCCGCGGCCAGTTTGACCCCGCCTATCTCTATATCACGCCCGCGCTCGCGCCGGGCCAAGCATCGAAGGGGCAATGATGCGCGTTCCCGACAATGTTCCTCAGCCCGAAACCGAACCCGGCGTCGCCACAGCGGAGGCCGGCGTAGTGATCCTGGAAGGCCCCGACGGGGTTGCGGTCACGATGACGCCCGATGCCGCCAGCGGAACCGGCCAGAGCCTTCTGTCCGCCGCCGAAGCTGCGCGCGGCCAGAGCCGGCGAGTGAGCGACGACACTTGAACTGTCCGCCCTTCGTCGGTGAATGAACACAGAGAGGCCCGATATGCGGTTCTTCAAGAATAACGGGCTCACCGTCATTCTCCTGGCCTTGTTCGCGGGATCGATCCTTGGTCAGTGGCTCGCGGGCTGGCACGTTGCGATGGAAGACGCACGGCGTCACGGTCAGACCGTCCTCAGCCTATTCGCCTACACGGGCAGCCCGGAATTTCTGTCGAGCGTCTTCGAGAATTGGGAGAGCGAATTTCTGCAGATGGCGACTTATGTCGTCCTCACCGCTTGTTTTATCCAACGCGGCTCAGCGGAATCCAAAGATCCGGACGCGCCGAAGCGCGACGGCGACCTCGAGACGCAGGCGTACGAACCCGGGGCGCCTGCAATCTTGCGCTGGGGACGGTTTTGGCGGGCAATTTACGCGCGGTCCCTGGGGATCGCACTGGCAAGCCTGTTCTTGATCTCGTTCGTCATCCACTGGACCCAGAGCGCCCGGGTCGCAGGGCAGGACGCAATCGAGCACGGCGAAGCCGCGTCAACGGTCTGGGCCTATCTCGGCGACGCGCAGCTCTGGTTCGAGTCCTTTCAGAACTGGCAGAGCGAGTTTCTTTCGACAGCGGTGCTGGTGGTGCTATCGATCGTCTTGCGCCAGCGGGAATCTCCAGAATCGAAGGCCGTGGCAGCGCCGCACAGCCAGACAGGCGACTAATAACGTGCCTCGGCCAATCCCTGCTCTTGTTTGCGGCCAAGGCTCATCGCCACCACCGACCTCGCTTTGGTCGTCCGGAATGAAAGGATTTCAGTTTGGAAATGTTTGCTGGCTGGGTCGCTCCGGTCGCCACGATGATCGCCGCCATGATGACGGCCGCCAACCTCGGGGCGCGTGTAACCGGCTGGGGGTTCGTGATCTTCGTGGTCGGATCCCTTGCCTGGTCACTCCTGGGGTTTTTTACGGGACAGACCAACCTGCTGGCGACCAACGTTTTCCTGACCCTTGTCAATCTCATCGGTGTCTGGCGGTGGCTTGGCCGTCAGCGGGCCTACGAGGATGGCGGCAAGTCGGCTGAAACGGCCAGTCGTAACTCGCGTTATCCCAACCTTTTCACGGCCACAGGTATCAGCGGCATGCCCGTAGTAACCGCCGACGGTCGCCCTGTGGGCAAAGCGGTCGAGGCGCTCGTGGCTTGCGATACAGGATATGTCAGCTATGTCGTGGTGGCATCCGATGGCCTGGCTGGCATCGCCGAGACCCTGCGCGCGGTCGTGCGAGAGGATATCCGATTTACTTGCGAACGGCTTGAGTTGGTCTGCGATCTCGACCGCTTCGAAGCGCTGCCATCGCTAGGCGACGGCGACTGGCCGGCAGCGCCTGCCGGGCTTCAGGGGGCTCTATCGCTATGACGCAGGCGCGCGGCCTTGGCGAAACAGCCCTCATCTTATGGCAGGCGTTGACGTCGTGGATCGTGCGAAACAGCAGTCGGCGCACGAGACGGCGAAACCACCAATACACCGTCTGCCAGGGCGGGAAGTCGTTCGGCAACATCCGCCAGCCACCACCTGTTCGGGCCAGATAGCGCAGCGCATCGAGTACGTCACGCAGGTCCGTTTCTGGCGTGCGACCGCGCTTGGCTACACGCGGAAGAAACGGCAGAATGAACAGCCATTCTTCGTCCGTCAGATCGGTCGGGTAACGCTTCGATCACTTTTCAAATCCTGCCATCCGGCTACGGCTCGCTCGGCTCAACATTCCTAGCTTGAATCACGCCCGCGCCGTTGCATCAACCTATTCTCAAACGGGCTCTGAGTGTAGAATGCCTTGAGCTATCTCGTGACGCGGCTACCATCCGCTCGCATCTCATGCGCCAGTGCGTCGAGCCGGCCACGGGATATGTCGCTCGGATGAGCGTTTCGGAAAATCTGGCGTCGCTTCAGGCCGATTACCGACGCGGCAGCGTCAACCCGAAGCTCGCCACGTTCCACGCGCATCGTAACGAAGACGGCGATAGCTGTCCGTCATAAAGCTTCCTCTGAGAGGGCATACAGCCCGGAAATTTTCGGAATTCATACTTTAATTTAGAATCACCGATCGAGCCGATCGGCAGGTGTCGACCACCTCAAACCGTTCCGCGGCACGCACCTAAATGACCGTTCTCGCCGGAACGCGTCATCCCCATTCTTTTGAGCGGCCGGGCGGTAGTGCGCCCATCCAAGTCGTTCAAGTGGGCAAACGGCGCGCCTATAAGCGGTCAGTCCACTTATGACCGATCCAGGCCGGGGCTGGGACAAACCCGCCGTTCTCGAAAGCAGTGTCTAATGACAGATCCTGCCGAAACCCGCCTTTCGCCGTCTCTCGCTAAAGGAGACTGAGCGAAGATTGACAGCCGTTGTCCGGTAACGTTAGTGATGTAGGAGACGATATATCATCTACTGACTCGGGGGAAATTCATGACACACGCGGCCTTGACAGGTCTTAGCGCCATCGCGCCTGCCGAGGGCTGGTCGCCTACTGACCAAGTGAGCCGTGGAGATGGCAAATCTGCGAGCACCCGAATGGAAGTCGGGATGCGAACCGCGCTGCTGGCAAGTTTGACGTGCTTCCTATTTCCGTGCCCTGCTCTCGCGGAGGACGCTGACACCAGCGACGAAATCATCGTAACTGGTGTGGCCGACCGCCAGCTTCTGCTTGACGCAAAGACCGAGACCGGCAGCCGTCTCGGGCTCACCGCACGCGAAACTCCGGCCATCGTCGACATTCTGTCCGAGCGGCAGATGCGCGAATTCGGGGCACGTACCAATGTAGAAGCTCTGAACCGCGCGCCTGGTGTCACATCATCGGTCCCGGCGACCAGTCCCGGCGCTCCCACGATGCGCGGCTTCACAGGTGGATCTGTCGGTCTGCTTTATGATGGTGTCCGCGTCGCCACGCCCGGCATCTTCTCGCGCGCCAGTGACAGCTGGCTTTATGAGCGGATCGAAATCCTCAAGGGGCCGGCCTCTGTCCTTTATGGCGAAGGCGCGCTCGCCGGTGCGATCAACATGGTGCCGAAGAAAGCGACACTGGGGGAAAGCAGCGGCTCCGCACTCGCGAGCTACGGCAGCTTCGACACGCTACGCTTGGGCGGTGATCTCAACCTAGCGCTCAGCAAAAAAGCCGCCGTCCGCGGAGTCGCCAGCTATGCCCGGACGAGCGGCTACGTGGACGATACCGATTCCAGGCTCTTTGCTGCCAGCCTTAGCACGGAGGTCAGGCCAACAGAGCGTCTGACAATCAATCTGGCGGTCGATTACAGCGAAGACCGCTACGACACGGCCGACCTCGGCACGCCGCTGGTGCCGCTGGCGTCGGCTCGCGATCCATCGGACGCGGCGACCGGGCCAGGCGGATTGGTTATCGACCGGGCGCTGCGAAAGACTAATTTCAACGTTACCGATGCGGTGCTCGATAGCGACACGCTCTGGCTGCGCAGCCATGTTCGTTACGAACTGAGCGATGCGCTGACGTTCACCAACGATCTCAGCAAATATCATTCTGACCGTCAGTTCATCAACGCGGAGATGTTCACGTTCAATCCGGCCACAAGCCTGATTGATCGGACCACGGGCATCGTCACTCATGATATCGATTATTGGATCGAGCGGCCGGCGATCACAGGCGATTTCACCATTGGGGGGGTGCGCAACCGCTTCACCCTGGGCGGTGAGTTCAGCACGCTCGATTTCGCGACGCGGCGCTATTTCGCAACCACGACCTCGGTCGATCGGTTCAATCCAGTACGAGGCACCTTCCCTGGCGGCACGACGGCGCTTCCGCCGCCCAATTCCAACGCACGGGTGAAGACATCGTCGATTTTCGGCGAAGATGCGCTCAACCTGACCCCCGACTGGCTGCTGGTCGGCGGTGCACGCTATGATTGGATCGATTTCGATAGGAATATCGCCCCATCAACCGCTTTCGACAGGAATTATGGGGCGCTCTCCTGGCGAGTAGGCACTGTCTATAACATTCTGCCGAAGACGCAGGTCTTCGCCCAGTACAGCAAGGCGATTGTGCCGGTTGGCAACTTCTTGCTGCTGTCATTCGCCAATTCACAATTCGATCTGACCAAGGGCCGTTCGGTCGAAGCTGGCATCAAGAGCAGCTTCTGGGACGATCGAATCGACCTGACGCTGGCTGCCTATCACATCGCCCAAAGCGACATCGTCACGCGCGATCCAGCCAATCCCCTCAACAGCATTCAGGGCGGCAAGCAATCCTCACGCGGCGTGGAGCTCTCCCTGTCGGCTGCGGTGACGCGGCAGCTGCGCATCGACGCCAACTGGACCTGGCTGGATGCAAAGTTCGACGAATTGATCGAAGCGGGCGGCGTCAGCCGGGCGGGTAAGACGCCGCCTCGCATTCCCGAAACCGTCGCCAACCTGTTTGCCTTCTATAGCTTCGAGGGCCTGCCGCTCACTCTCAGCGCGGGACTGCGTCATGCCGGTCGCTTCTACACCGACAATGCAAACAGCATCCGCGCGCGCGGCTACACGACCGTCGATGCCGCCATCGGCTACAAATTCGGTTTTGGGGAGCTGACACTGCGCGGTCGGAACCTCACCGACGCCTTCTATGTCGACTACACCGACATGCTCCCCACCCAGTTTCAGGTCGCGGCGCCGCGCAGCGTTGAGCTGAGGCTGCTCACCCGCTTCTGAGGAGAACACCCATGTCCGCTCTTCGGATCGACGATGTGTCGATCGCCTTCGACGGCCATCGCGCCGTCAATGACCTCTCGCTCAAGCTTGAGCTTGGCGAGGTCTATGCCCTGCTCGGACCCAATGGGGCCGGTAAGACGACGACGCTCAACATGATCCTGGGCTTCCTTCAGCCCGACAGCGGATCGATCCATGTCGATGACGTCGATGCGACGACCGATCCGCTCGCCGCGCGGGCACGTACCGCCTATTTGCCCGAAACAGTGATGCTGCACCCCGCGCTCACCGCGATCGAGAATCTGACCTATTTCGCGCTACTCGCCGGACGGAAGCTCGATGCGACGACGGCCCGCGGACTCCTCGGCGATGCTGGTCTGCTGGCCAATGCCCATGATCGACGCGCCGGCGGCTTCTCCAAGGGCATGCGGCAGAAGGTCGGCGTCGCCATTGCGCTGGCCAAGGATGCCCGGCTGCTCCTTCTCGACGAGCCCACCTCCGGTCTCGATGCGAGCGCGGCCAATGATCTTTCAGATGTGATCCGCAACGCCTCGCAGCGCGGCCTCGCGGTGTTGATGGCCACGCACGATTTGTTCCGCGTGAAGGATGTTGCCCACCGGCTCGGCATCCTGCGCGCCGGGCAGTTGGTCGATGAGCGCGATGCAGCGAGCATCGGCCCGGTGGAGCTGGAACGGCTGTATCTCGATCGGCTTGCGGCATGACGAGATCGCTCGTCAGCCTCGAACTCGCGATCCTGCGGCGCGATGCCAGGGCCTGGTGGTCGCTGATCGCGCTTGCCCTGCTTGTCTTGCTGTCGTTCGCCGCGATCACCCATGATGCGGCGCGCGCCGATCGAGAAAAGCAGAGCGTGGCAGCGGCTGAGCGCGCGCGCTGGGTCGGACAAGGCGAGAAGGATCCGCACAGCGCGGCGCATTACAGCATCTTCGCGTTCAAGACTGCGCCCGCACTGATCGGCCTCGACTCTGGCGTAGAGTCTTTTGTCGGCCAGACCGTCTGGCTTGAGGCGCACCACCAGAACGACATGCTCTATCGGCCGCAGCAGAACGCCTCACTGCTCCAGCGGATCGGCTTCGCCAGCCCCTCGGCGCTAATCACCAGCTTTGGCCCACTCATCGTCTTCCTGCTCGCTTTCACCCTCGTGGCGCAGGATCGCGAACGCGGGACGATGCGCCTCGCGCTTGGAGCAGCGGTGCATCCGCGATCCATTGTGCGGGCAAAGGCGCTGGCGGTCTGGTCGGCGGCCTTCGTTCTGCTCGTCACGCCAGTTACGCTGGCAGCGCTGCTCTGGGCGGGCATCAACGGCGGCCTGACCGGGGACGTGCTTCTGCGAGCGCTGCTCTGGGCAACGCTGATGGCGGGCTATCTTGCCCTGTTGTCCGCCATCGGCGTCGCTATCTCGCTGTGGATGGGCAACGCCCGCATGGCGCTCGCCGCACTGTTCGGCCTGTGGATCCTGTTCGCGCTTGCATTGCCGCGCGTCGCCAGCGGGACGGTCGATGTGCTGCGCCCACTGCCGTCCAGCCAGTCGATCCGGCAGCAGATGCTGGAGGAGGCGCCAAGCTTCTGGTCCGACGCTGACAATGCCCGCAATCGAGCGGCATTGCTGGCCCGCTATGGCGTGAAGCGGATGGAGGACATTCCCAATCCGCGCATGGCTGAACTCGATCTGCGCGAACGGCACAGCCATCGCGTGTTTGACCGCATCCTCGGCGGTTTCTACGGCAAAGTGGCGGGCCAGGACCGCCTCTTCGCGACGTTGGGCTTCCTGTCCCCGGTCATCGCTGCGCAAGCTTCGTCGGCTTCTATCGCAGGGAGCGATTTCAGTCATCATCGCGCCTTCATCGATGGCGCGGAGCAGTATCGGCGCGATCTGGTCAATGCGATGAACGCCGACGGAATGGCGCACAGCGCGCATGGCGCCGAGCGTCACAAGAACGATGCCAGGCTCTGGTCGGAAATACCGGAGTTTTCCTATAGCTCACCGCCGCTTGGCGCACTTTCCGCCACCGCGCTTCCCGCGCTTGCGGCGCTGCTCTTCTGGCTCGGTCTTTCCGCCCTGCTTCTCCATTTCGCGTCCCGGAGGCTTCGCCCATGAGCGGCCCGCGCTTTCTGGATCTCTTCGCCTGGGAGTGGCGACAGGTCGGCCGTTCGCGGCTGCTGTGGCTGGTGCTGGCGATCCTGTCGGCGAGCTTCGTCTGGGGTGCGCTCAATACATCAGCGCTGCATGACAGCCAGACCGCCGCGCTTGAACGCGCCCGCGCTGCGGACATCGCCTGGGAGCAGCGAACGGCACAGCTTGCTCGCGATTTCCACGGTCCGTCGACCCCAGCGAATGGGCAGGTCGCCTATTGGCAGGACCCGACCAATATCGGCGGCTACAGCGAGTATTTCGTTCGCAAGACCGCACTCAAACCGCATCTGCCGCTCTCTCCGCTCGCCGCGGGTGTCAGTGATCTCGCGCCCAGCCGACTAGAGATTAAACTGAACACCCCGTTCGGTTTCGCCGACACCTACGACTTCGAGAACCCGCGTGGCCTCGCGCTCGGCCGCTTCGATCTCGCCTTCGCGATCGTCTTCGTGCTGCCGATCGGGTTGCTGCTGCTGTTAGCGCTTCTCGTCACCTTCGAAAAGGACCGAGGCATGCTGCGACTGGTTGCGGCACAGGCTGCGAGTCCGCGGCTCTGGATCGGCGCGCGGGTCTCGGCCATCCTTGCGTGGGTCGCGCCGATCGTGCTCCTCGCTATAATGCTTGCCCTGGCGACGGCAGGCGTACCGATCGGTGCGGTGCCGGGTGCGCTGGGTACGGCGCTGTTCCTGACCTTGCTCTACATGCTCTTCTGGTCGGGTATCGCGCTGCTGGTGCTGGGAGGACAGCCCGGTGCGGGAACGGCGCTTGGCCTTCTCGCCGCGATCTGGGCGGGTATCACCATCGGTCTGCCGCTTGCCGGATCGGCCCTGGCCGGCGCACTCGACCCGGCGTCCTCGGCCATCGGCTATGTCGATGCACAGCGCCGCACCAACGATGCCATCCAGACGGATGCCACGTCGATTATCACTCGCGCCATGCAGGCTCGCCCCGACCTGCGCGCTCATGTCGATCGTATCGCGACGATCGACCATGCGACCAAGCTCAGCTTCCTCGTGCCTGAAACGGAGCGGCGGCTTGCGTCGCTGAAGACCGAGATCGAAAATCATCGCGTCCGGCAGGAGGCGACGGCGCGGACCGCCGGTTATCTCATCCCGCCGCTCGGGCTGGAAGGCGCTCTCGCATCGCTCGCCGGCACCGACGCCGAGCGCCAACGCGCCTTCGAAAAGCAGGCGCGCGAATATCAGCACCGGTTGCGCGAACGGGTCCAACCACTGGTCCATCAACGGATCACGCTGCCGCCTGCGCCTGAGAAGCGCGCCACGCGGGGAGTTCTGGACCTACCGCAGCCACTGAAGCTGCCGAGCTTTGCCCAGGCCGAGCGGCCGGCCTCGGATATAATTCGCGATGTCCTGCCCTTCGCCGGTTGGCTGTTCATTCTTGCCGCTCTAGCGATCGGGCTTGGTCTCTGGCGCATCCGCAGCTGGAGGGTGATCTGACATGCACCGCTATGCCATAGTTGCCGCTCTCGGCGCGGCTAGCATGCCCGGCGTGGCACACGCCCAGCGTGCCAGCGACAATGCGGTGACTGCCGCAGAAGACGCGTTTGGCACTTCGATCGGCAATGAGACGATCGGCCTCTACAGCGCCAGCCAGGTACGCGGCTTCTCGCCGGTGACGGCGGGCAATGTGCGCATCGAGGGCGTCTATCTCGACCGGCAGGGGTTTATCGCGGACAGGCTGGTTTCGGGTTCTGCCATCCGTGTCGGACTCACCGCGCAAGGCTACCCATTTCCCGCACCGACCGGGATCGTAGATTACAAGCTGCGTGGCGTGGGCACGCGCCCGCTGGTCAGCGTGGTGGGCGGGATCTTTGCCTATGGCGCACCATCACTGGAGGTCGATGCGCAACTGCCGCTGGGAGAACGCTTCGGCGTGGCCTTCGGCGCGTCGTATGATCATGAGGAATATTATGACGGCGCGGACGCTCATTATGTCCGCGCCGCGATCATCCCGCGCTGGCGGCCATCAGACACGGTCGAGATCATTCCTTTCTGGTCAATGACCATCGGGAAGGACGAGGAAGTCGCGCCGACCGTCATATCGGCCGGCGCCTTTGCACCGCCGGAGGTCCGCCGGCGGCATTACTTCGGACAGGATTGGGCGGCCAAGGACAGCCGCAGTATCAATGCCGGCGTGATCGCCAAGGCACGGATTGGCGAGCATTGGGCGATCGTGGGCGGCGTGTTCCGTTCGACCTTCACCAATGAGGAAAATTTCGCGCAGAACTTCGTCGAGACCACGCAGGATAGCCGTACTCGCGCGGAAGTGATCGCCGATCCGGGTCAACGCTATGCGTCGACCAGCGGCGAACTGCGCGTCAGCCGCAGCTTCACCGATGGGCCGCGGCTGCACACGCTTCACGCCTCGGTGCGCACACGTCGGCTCGACAATCGCTATGGGGGCGCGGCAACGCCGATCGATCTTGGCGAACGACAGCTTGGTGAGCAAATTCAAACGCCTGCGCCCGGCCAATTCGCATTCGGCGAGCGCACGCAGGACCATGTCCGCCAGACAACCCTCGGCCTGGCCTATGAGGGGCGCTGGAAGGATGTGGGGGAAATCAGCCTCGGCATACAGCGCGCGGACTACAGCAAGACGATCGACCTGCCTGGCGATCTTCCTACCACCCGCGCCGTCGATAAGCCCTGGCTGTTTAATGCCGGAGCAGCCGTCCATCTGACGTCCAGCGTCGCGCTCTATGCCGGCTATACGAAAGGTCTGGAAGAGAGCGGGCTGGCGCCCAACAACGCGGCCAATCGCAACGAGGCACTGCCTGCGATCCGCACGCGCCAGATCGATGCCGGAATGCGCTGGGCCATCGCACCGCGCGTTAAACTCGTCGCGGGGGTTTTCGATATTAGGAAGCCTTATTTCAACACCGATGAACGCAATGTTTTCGCGGTTCTGGGGGACGTGCGCCATCGTGGCGCGGAAATCAGCCTTACAGCCAATCCCACCGACCGACTGAACGTGATCGCCGGCGCCGTGCTCATGGAGCCGCGCGTGACAGGCGAGGCGGTCACGAGCGGCCGGGTGGGGCGCAAGCCGTTGGGTCAGTCGGCGGCGATCCTGTGCGGGAATGCGAACTATAAGCTGCCTTTCCTTGAAGGCGTTTCCCTGGACGTCGCGGCCTCCTGGTTCAGCAAGCGCGCCGCCTCTCGCGATAATCTGGTCTCGCTTGACCCGTATCTGCTGATGGATGTCGGCGCGCGCTATCAGTTCAAGCTGGGTCGATCGCCCGCCACATTCCGCATCCAGATGCAAAATATCACCGACACCTTCGCCTGGAGCGTCGTCGGCAGCAACAGCTACGGCCTGATGGACAAGCGTCGGTTCAACGCCTTCCTCGCGGTGGACTTCTGATGGCCAGCCCGACCCGGCATTCTTTCCAAGGATTTACCATGACATCATCCCCAAGGGCGCGTTTGCGTCCGCCGCCGCTTGCCATTGCCGGTCTGTGCGCGATGGCGCTCACATCCGAAGCTGCGTTCGCGCAGGAGACGGAGGACAGTCGTGAGAACGAGATCATCGTTCTGGGCACGCGCGAGCAGGGCTATCGCGCCACCGTCGCTCCGCAGACCAACAAGTCGGACACGCCGATCAAGGAAACGCCATTCTCGGTACAGGTGGTGACCCGCGAGCTGATCAAGGATCGCGGCATCACCACGGTCGGGGAGGCCTTGCGCTATGTTCCCGGTTTCAGCCCGCAGGTGGGTTTCGGCGCGTCGAACGACCGCTTCTACATCCGTGGCTTCATCACGCCCTATAATCTGAAGAACGGCATGCGGCGCTCGGCCTATGCGCCGGACGAGCAGCTTCAGAATGTCGAACAGGTCGAGGTGCTGAAGGGCTCGGCGTCCGCCCTTTATGGCCGCTTTGAGCCGGGCGGCGTGGTCAACTTCGTCACGAAAAAACCGCTCGATCGAACGTTTCTCGAGGCAGGAGCCCTGTACGGTTCGTTCGACCAGCGGCGCTTCACGCTCGACGTATCAACCCCGATAACCGACACGATCGGGCTACGTTTCAACGCCAGCCATGACGATCGTGACGGATTCCGCGATTTTACCTGGACCCGCGACACGTTCGTCGCGCCTGTTCTGCAATGGAAGCCCTCGGCAGACACAACCGTCACTCTGGAAGGCGAGTATGCCTGGAAGCGGGGATATTTTGATCGTGGCTTCGCCAACGACCCCATCTTCCTTCAGGCACCACGCGAGCGGCAGTTCGGCGAGGCCGACGCCCGATATGAGAACGAGGGCGGTGTCGCGAGCCTTTTCGTCGACCATCGCTTCTCGCAGGCCGTCTCCGCGCGTCTGGCAGTGGGCTATTCGGACTTCACGAAGGACGCCTTCTACTATGCATTCGGGTTCCCGTCGATCAATGCCAGCGATCCCTCGCGTCCACAGGTAAACCGACGGCCGAGCCTCGCCTACGACCGCCAGAAGGATCTGACGGCCCAGGCCGAAATCTATGCACGGTTCACGACCGGCACGATCGAGCACAAGGCGCTGGTGGGCGTCGAATATGGCTATGACCATTGGCGCTTCAACGTCATAAATACGCCATTCGGCGTCAACATACCGGTCGACTTCTACGCGCCTGTCTATGGTCAGCGCGCAACGCCGAGCGTGCTGACCGCCGACGGGGCGTGGAACAGCGATACGGTCGCCATCTATGCGCAGAACGAGGCTCGGCTCGGACAGGTCCGGCTGCTCGCGGGACTGAGGTATGACTGGAACGAGCTGGAGAATCGCGACTATCTCTTCGGCACGCCCGTCGAGGCGACCCGGCGGGGCGCGGCCAGTCCGCGAGTGGGCATAACCTGGACGCCTGATCCTGCAATCTCGCTCTACGCCAGTTGGGCCCGGTCCTTCCGCGCGCAGGTCGATGTCGGCCGACTTCGCGGCGGCGCTCTTCCCAAGCCGCTTATAGGGGAGAGCTGGGAGGCAGGCGTCAAGACCAGCCTGCTCGGCGGTCGCCTGACCCCGACGGTAGCGCTGTTCGATATCGAGCGCCGGAATGTCGCGGTTTCGGATCCGGTCGACTTCGATCTGGTGATCCAGATCGGCAAGTCACGATCGCGCGGCGTGGAATTCGAGGTACCGGCCGTCCTGTCGCCACGCTGGCGCGTCATCGCGAACTACACTTATCTGGATGCGAAGGTGCTTGAGGACAGCTTCGCGACGCCCGGCACCAGACTGGTCAATGCCCCGGAACATTCGGCTAGTCTGTGGACCAGCTATGACCTGGCCGGCCCCCTCAAGGGTGCGAGCGCCGGTGTCGGCGCGCAGCATATCGGTCGGCGCGCAGGCAATACTGAAAATACGATCTTCCTCCCGGCCTACACGCGCATCGACGCCAATCTTGCCTATGAGTTCGACGCGGGCTTCGGACCGATGCGGGCGCAGCTCAACGCGCTCAACCTGTTCGACACATTCTACTACGACAGCGGGGGTGCTTTCATCCCCATGTATCCCGGTGCGCCGCGCGCCGTCACCGTCAGTCTCAACTGGCGCATGGGAGGCGCCCGATGAGCCGGCCATTGAACGGCGCTACCGCGATGTGGCTCGTCTGCTTTCTTAGCGCGGGATCGGCGCAGGCGCAGACCGCCTCTGACGACGCGATGGCTGCCGACACGATTGTGGTGACGGCGACGCGCAGCGAGCAGGAGCTCGTAAACGTGCCTGCCGACGTGACCGTCAAGGACATTGAGCAGCTCCGGCGAGACGGCTTCACATACGGCACCGAGGAGTTCCGGGGAGTACCGGGGGTTTCCTTCCGGCGGGGTGAAGGCGACGGCGACGAATTCCCCTTCGTTTCGATCCGTGGCTCGACCGGCACCGAAGGCTATCTTCCGCTCATCGACGGCATTCCCTTCATCGGCAATGACGAGGAAGGCATCCTCAACATTGTCCCCTATCCGGCGCTGGAACGTGTCGAGGTCGTCAAGGGGCCGGTCTCGGCACTCTACGGCCGTGGTGCCCTTTACGGAGCAGTCAACTACATCACCCGTTCGCCGCGAGAGGACCGGATGGACCTTTCCGTTTCGGCGGGCAGCGACGATTATTATCGCGGCGAGGCGTCGATCTCGCGGAGGCTAGGCGATCGGGCGGGCCTCTTCGCTTCGGCCTTTTATGAGGATTATGACGGGTGGCGTGCGCAAGGTGGGCGCAAGCTCCTCAACCTGTTCGCGAAGCTCGATTTCGATCTCGGCGACAAGACAACCGTGACAGTCTACGGCAACTATGTCGATCGCAAGTCCGACGCGCCGAATGGCCTGCCAGTCGATGCCAATGGCCGGGTCATCGACGTCGCCGGTGGGCCACGCGCTTTCCTCGGGTTCGGATCGCCGCGCGTTGACATAGAGGGCGGCATCGCAGCCTTCCGCGCCGAGCATCGTGCAACCGACAGCCTCACCTTCACGGCAACCGGGCAGTGGCGGCGCTTCGACAGCGACGCCAGCCTCAACTTCTACGACCCCTACGGGTTCGACCCCTCCCGCGGCGTCTATGGCGTGAACGGTATCGCCTCGACGGGCCGTCAGGAGGTCTTTTACGGCGAGCTGACGGCCAACTGGCGCCACGGTGCCCACAATCTGATCGCGGGGATTGCCGGGGAGCGTGGCACATCCAATGCGTTCAAGCGCTGGAGCGGGGTCAATGGCTTCACGCCCGAGTGCGGGTTCAACTATTATCTCGTCGAGATAGACTGGCGAACGGGTCAGATCGCCAATCGTGATCATCCCTGTTTCGTCGTGAATGATCCCCAATCGAGCGACAATTTCACGAACAATTTCTGGGGCGCGTTCATCCAAGATGAGATCGCGCTGTCAGAGCGATGGCATCTGACGGTCGGCGGGCGATATGACAGTTTCCGGCGACGTGTCAGCTTCGACCCAATTACGGGCGTGACTGACGGATCGAATGCGCGAGCCAAGGCCGACGCTTTCTCTCCCAAGGCGTCGCTCTCCTGGCGTTATGATGGCGGACAGATCTATATTGCCTATGGCCGCGGGTACAATTCGAACTTCGGCAGCGGCTTCGAGTGGGACGCCAACCAATATGCCCGCCCGACCCAAAAGCCTTCGACTCTCGACAGCTATGAAATAGGCTGGAAGGGAAAAGCCCTGAACGACACCCTGCATTTCGCAACCGCCGCCTTCTGGTCGTTGCAGAAAAACCGTCGACAGGTGGTTCCCAATCCCGCCGCCGAGAGTGACTTCAGCGCGCCCTCCAATCTTATCACCTATGGCGACCGGTACGAGGCAAAGGGCGTCGAGGTGTCTCTCGACATTCGTCCGCGCGACGGCACCGCATTCCTCATCAACTATTCGCACATCGCCCCCAAGTGGAAGGAGTATGTGCTGGAAACGTCTTCCGGTCCGATCGACCTCTCCGGCACGACGCCTGTCGGGGTGGCACCGAACATCGTCTACATATCAGCAGAGCAAAGGGTGACGCCCTGGCTCACGGGACGGGCCGTCTTCGAATGGTATGACGACTACAAAGTCACGCAGGACAATCGCGTCGCAGCGGGCGGCTATGAGCTTCTCACCCTCAATGCCCGCATTCAACCAGAAACGTGGCGGGGCGTGACGCTTGACCTCACCCTGATGAATGCGCTCGACAAGGAATATTACTGGTACTTCGGTGGTCGAGCGGCGCCCTCCTACGCGACGCCCGGCACACCACGCCAGTTCCGCGCCACACTCAGGACGCAGTTCTGATGCGGGGCCTTTCGATCATGGCCGGGATCGCGCTGGCCATCGCCGCGACGCTGTCAGGATGCGGCGATCATGCGCCGGATGCATCGCAGAGCAGACAAGCGGTTGCCGGTCGCGAGATACCCATGCGCTATGCCACGACTTTCCGGGTCGTAGAGCGCGAGAGCTATCGCGTCATCGATATGAAAGCGACCGTCGTGAACTGGGGTGGTAATGCCGTCGGCGAAGAGCAGTTTCAGCGACTGGTGCTTGTTCCGCGCTCGGCGCCTGCGCCCGCTATGACCGGCGATCTCGCCGGCGCGACCCTCATCCGCACGCCAGTCATGCGGATCGCCAGCAATACCGGCTATCATGAGGCGATCACGCGCGTCCTTGGCATCAACAACCGGTTGGTGGCCGTGGGCGGCATCAAATCCTATGATGACGAGCTGCGGAGGCAGGTTCGGGCAGGCGCGATCCGGCAGATCGGCTACGGATGGCATTCCCCACCGGAGCTGGACGCGCTGATTGCGTCGAAGCCCGACGTCCTGCTCATGTCGCTGGGCGATATGGCCAACGTCGGCGCGAAGCCGCGCATCGAGGCGCTGGGGATCCCCGTGGTCCCCATATTTCTCGACAATGAGCCGCATTATATGGGCCGTGTCGACTATGTCCGACTGATTGGCATGCTCGCAGGCCGGGAAAAGGAAGCGGACGCGTTCGTGGCCATGGTCGCCGACAAGGTCGACGACCTGAAGAAGGCGGCGGCGGCTCAACCAGCCCGATCCGTCATCTCCGCCTGGTTCGCCGGCGGGGACCGCTGGATGCCGACTATCCGCAATGCCGACGCCAAATTACTGCGGGACGCCAATGGCCGGAACCCGTTCGAAGCTGCCGACGATCCGCAGAAGGACAGTTTCAATCGTGTCAGCACCGAGGAGCTGATCGCGCGCGGGCGGGACGCCGACTGCTGGATCATGCGGGATTCGCACTCTCAGCCTTTCAAGGACGTTGCCACCCTTCGTCGTTTCAAGGCCTACCGGGACGGGTGTCTCTTCGCCGCCGATGGGATGACAAAACCCGAGGCCGACGCCTTCGATTTTTACGAGACAGCGGTCATTCGCCCCGACCTGGTGCTCGGTGATCTCGTTCGGATGCTTCATCCCGCCCTACGCAGCGAACCCTTCCGCTACATCCGTCCCGACGGGAAGGTCATTCGATGACAACCAGCCTCCGCGCCTCGAGCGGCAGCGTCCTGCTGCTCATCGCCGTCATCCTTGCCAGCCTTTTCGGTCTCGGCTTCGGCATGATCGGCATCGGTCCCATCGACGTCGTCGCAAGCCTGCTGGGGTCTGGCGATCCGATGCACGCCCAGATCGTCGTCGAGCTCCGGTTACCGCGCGTTATAACCGCCATCATCGCAGGCGGCGCGCTGGGCATCGGCGGCGTGCTGATGCAGGCCCTGTTCCGCAATCCCATGGCGGACGCCTGGTCGCTCGGCCTCACCGCAGGCGGTCAGCTCGGCGTTGCTCTGCTGGTGACGGCCGCCGCTTTCTCCGGGCCGTCCGCCATCGCCTTTCTGCGTGCTTTCGAAGGCATCTCGATCACACTCGGCGCGATGCTCGGCATCGGGCTGTTCGCGCTCGCCATGGCGACGCTCGCCCGCCGGGTGGGAACTGTCACGCTCCTCGTTGTCGGGCTGATGTTGGGGTTTACGGTACAGGGCATCGTCAGCCTGGTCATCCACTTCGCCAACCGTGTGGGCGGCCGCGTCTTCTCCGGCTGGAATGACGGGAACTTCGCCAGTGTCACGTCGGCAGACCTACCCCTGCTGGTCGCGCCAGTGATCGTCGGCATCGCGCTGGCGCTGGTAAACGCCAAGCCGCTAACGGCACTACTGCTGGGCGAAACTTATGCGCGCAGTCTCGGCACCGATGTCACGAAGCTGCGGCGGCTGACGCTCGCCGCCGTGGTGCTGCTGGTCGCGCCAGTGACCGCATATTGCGGACCGGTGACGTTTATCGGCCTGATCGTCCCTCACTTCGCGCGAGCGATCGCGGGGACGGCGCGCATCCTTTCGCTGCTGCCGCTAGCTGCGCTAGCCGGGGCCTTGCTCGCGCTGGCTGCGGATATCGTCGTACACGCGCCTTGGGAGCAGCACTTCCTGCATCTCAACGCCGTACTCGCGGTGGTCGGGGCGCCCGTCGTGATCGCGCTCTTGATCTTTTCGAAATCGATGCGGGGACAGCGCTGATGCTCAAGCTTGAAAACCTGTCTGTCGGATATCCCGCGCCACGCGGCGTCGTCCTGGCGGATTTGGACGTGAAAGTTGAGCCTGGAACCTTTATCTGTGTGCTCGGGCGAAACGGTGCCGGCAAGTCCACGCTGATGCGCAGCCTCGCGGGTCTTCAGCCCGCCCTAAACGGTGCGGCGGTGCTGGATCAGGAGGACATCGCTCGCATGCGGCCGCAGATGCGTGCGCGACGCGTCGCAGTGGTGCTAACGGAGCGCACTGCCAGTCCGGGCCTGACGGTCGATGATGTTGTATCCCTCGGACGTCAGCCATTCACCGGTTGGCAGGGCCATCTTACCAGCGAGGACCGCACTGTTCTTGCCGATGCCATGGAACGCACCGGAGCAAGCGTATTCGCCACACGCCTATTCGATGATTTGTCCGATGGCGAGCGACAGCGGGTGATGGTCGCGCGCGCAATCGCACAAACGTCCCGACTGATGGTTCTTGACGAGATCACTGCTTTCCTCGACCTGCCCGGCCGCGTTGAGATCATGGCACTGCTTCGAAATCATGCACGCCAAACTGGCGCAATCGTATTGCTCTCGAGCCATGATCTCGACCTATCGTTGCAACTTGCGGATGACGTCTGGCTGCTTGACGGAAATGGCGGGCTTATCGTGGGGACACCGGATTCTCTCATCGCGAACGGTCACATAGGACGTGCATTTGATACCGAAGCCGTAAAATTCTCGATCCCGCTAGGCCGCTTTGAACTGGTGCGCTGATCAAACCGCACACTTGGTTGGAGGGGCAGGCACGAAACCCTTATGCGACGGGCTGCGCTCGAGGCCTTATACGTTGGCGCCAGTTCGCGATATGAGCAGCCGCGAGAAGGACGCTGCCGCTCACCGTCAGGACGATCTCTGCAACGTCGTTGCCAGAGAACAGAATGCCGCTCGCCATTAGAAAAAGTCCTAAGGCTCCTGCCACAAGGGGTCGGTGCGCACGATGCTTCCGCCAGCCGGACAAGAGCGCAAAGGCGCTCGTCGGCGTTGCGAGAATGAGCATAAGCAAATGGAAGCCCTCACCAGGATCAATTCGGTCCGCCACTGCCGGAAGCGCAGCCAGTAAGATTGGCAGGCCGAGGCAATGGACCATGCATAAAGTGGAGGCGGAAATCGCCATCCCATCGAGCCAGCCGTGCGTTTCCCTGTCCTTATTTGCGAGCGTCATCCGCGATCGACCTAACCGACTTGACCTTAACCCTCTCGCGGAGGCAATGTAATTGATATGATATCACATCTCATGATTCGCAAGGGCTGAGGATGCAGAAAAACAGCGATTATCTAGGTGATCGCGTTCGCCTTCCAGTCACGGTTCTGTCCGGCTTCCTGTCCTGGCAACCGCAACCGCAACCGGTGCTTGGGGAAGCACGATGAGTGGCGCGATGGTCGCGGACCTATGCGTCGAACCGGTCGTCATAGGATTGCAGGAAAGCATCCTCTCCACAATCACTGATCGCGATGTGCACCTTGCCTTGTGGGACCGAACCCGCCCAGCGGCGCTCGCCTGGCTCGATCATCTCCCATGGGACGAAATCGATGACATCGATCAGGTGGTGGAGAAAGCGGCGGCTCCATCAGCTATCGCGAACGCGCTCGAAGATGCGGGCTACCCGGCCGGCGCTGACCGTCAGGCATTACATAGCGAGATCGTAGATCGTGCGGGCTTCTTCGCGCGCCTCATGGACTGCGAGCGCTTGCGCTGGCGGCTCGAGGTGATCGAGACCGATGCCTGCCGGAAGTTTCACGCTGATATGGTGATGGTGCGTCTTCTGATGTCGCTGTCAGGGCCAACGACCCAATGGATCCATGCCGACGCGCCTGACGATATTCGCGCGATGCGTCTCGGTGCGGTCGGCTTGTTCAAGGGGCGGCTGTTGGCGGAGCATCCCCGAATCCTACACCGGTCGCCGCCTATCGCGGGCACCGAACAGACCCGGCTTCTGCTCGTCATCAACCCGGCGCTCGCTGCCGATGCGCAGGAGGCTGCAGGATCACCGCCTGTTTGCCGAGCGTGATGCCTTGATCCCTGTGCCAGTCAATATCGAGAGAAATGATTTGAGAAGTTTCGCAGAGGATACCGACAGGTTCGAACTGAGCCGGGGATGAGGCCATGCGCAGCAGGAAGACCGTTTCGAACCCACGACGGCGCAAAGGGGAGATTGACGCTCTTGTCCTCGAGTTTCTCGCTCAGGCCAATGCGCCTCTCAGCGCTTATGACATCTCGGCTCGCGCTGCGCTTGTCGGAATCAGCATCGTCCCCAATCAGGTCTATCGCACCGTCGCCCGGCTTATCAACGAGGGCCGCGTCCGTAGGATCGAAACGCTGCAGGCTTATGCTCTTTGTCAGCCCGATGCGCGCGCCTGTCTGGTTTGCCTCGGATGCCATTCCGTCGTGACCGTAGCCGCCTGGCCGGTGGAGACCGAGTTGGAAAGGGAGGCTGCTATGACCGGGTTTGAATTGCGGCGTGGCACTGTCGAGGCACGAGGCCTGTGTCCGGACTGCCGACAGTCAGATGCCGCGCCGTTACGTTTTTGAAACACGCACGCAACTCCAACCGTTGCCTCTTGGGGGTCAATCGGTGCTTCGTGAGCAGGCGGCTGGCGCCCTGGATCGGCAAGATTGCCCAGTTAGGTATGATACTGCTTTGGTAAGCGGCGAATGACCGATTTTGCAGAAAGCCGCCATATCCTTCCCAAATCTGTATGACGTTGTTTGGTCGGCTGCCGACGCCGCAGGAGCGTCCGCTATCCCCCCGACACGGCTCCGATCCGGACATTCTCCTTACGGCCAATATGTCCTTCCCGAACCTCACTTGCCTATGGGCAATTCCCCTCTCGGCTCGACCTTCGGCAACAGATGGTGCAAAGAGTCGTTGCTGTCTTGCCCGCATGGCCGGAACGAACGACCACCTTACCTCATACCCGATGGCCGGGAGTAACGACTTGTCCGATCTGACTATTCCCGACGAACTGCGCACCTTCTTCGAGAATTCGCCGGTAGCCCTGGCCCTGGGTAGTCCGGATGCGGACAATCCGCTGATCCTGGTGAACGGCCGCTTTGCGGAACTGACGGGCTATTCGCAAAAGGACCTTGCAGGTCGCAATTGCCGCATCCTGCAGGGGCAGGCAGAGGATCATGAAGCCCGAGCTAGACTGCGCACTTTCCTGGGCGACGATGCCGCGGCCAATGTGCGCACCCCGATCCTCAATTTTCGGAAGGACGGAACGCCTTTCGTGAACCTGCTTTACATGTCGAGGCTGCGCACCCTTTCCGGCACAACGCGCTACATTTTCGCGTCGCAGTTCGATGTCAGCCGCGCCCAGCCCGATCGGCTCAAGGCATATGACAGCGACCTTGGCCTGACGCTGACGCGCCTCAGCCCGGTGGCCGCCGAGAGCGGCATCATCCTCGAGGGCACCTTGACGACGATCGCGAATTCGGCCGCGACGATCGCCCAGGCAAGGCTGACCCTGGCCGGTCTAGACGACGGCGCGATCCTTTGAGCAGCGACGAACGGACGCGAGGTATCCCGATCGTCGGGATCGGCGCATCGGCGGGCGGGCTTGAGGCCCTGCGTGAGATGCTCTCGGTGGCCCGACTGCCTACTGAAATGGCATTCGTGGTCGTCCAGCATCTCGACCCCAACTACGAGAGCATGCTGGCCCAGCTGCTGGACCGGGCTAGCCCGCTCGACGTGCTCCAGTGCGAGGGCGGCGAAGAAGTGCTGCCAGACCGCGTGTACATCATACCGCCGGGCCGCGGTCTCGCGCTGCAGGACGGCAAACTGCAGCTGACCGATTTCGCCCAGCCGCGCGGGCTTCGCCGTCCGATCGACGATTTCTTCATCTCGCTCGCCGCCGAGAAGCAGACCGATGCCGCCTGCGTGATCCTCTCCGGTACGGGAGCCGACGGATCGACGGGATTGCGTGCAATCAAGGAACAAGGCGGGGTCTGCGTCGTCCAGACACCGGAAACCGCGCGCTACGATGGGATGCCCGTATCCGCGGTCGGGACAGGTCTCGTGGATTACGTCAAGCAGCCGTCGGAGATCCTCGATTGCCTCGGCGCGTTCTTCGCCCGACGCCGAGGCGAGCCCCACGAACGCGAAGCCGAACTTGTCGCCGATCATGTCGATGACCTGTGCGCCACCTTGCGCAAGGCCGTCGGTCACGATTTCTCGGGCTACAAGCGCTCGACGCTGGTGCGGCGCGTCGAGCGGCGCATGCACGTGCTGAACATCGATTCGGCCAGTGGCTATCTCCAACGCGTGCAATCGGATTCAGGCGAATGCGAGGCGCTGTTCCGCGATCTGCTGATCAATGTCACGCGGTTCTTCCGCGACCCCGAGATGTTCGACGCGCTGCGCGAGAAGGTGATTGAGCCGCTACTGCGCTACCGTTCCAGCGACGACGACATCAGGGTCTGGATCCCGGGCTGTTCCAGCGGGGAGGAGGCATACAGCATCGCCATGCTGTTCGCCGAGACGGCACGGCGCATGAATTTCGCCAACCCGGTGCAAATATTCGCCTCGGACATCGACGAGCAGATGCTGCAGATCGCGCGGGAGGGAATTTATCCCGCCTCCGCGCTGGCTGATATCCCTTCGCCCATGCGCGAGCGGTGGACGACGCCGCATGGGGAGAAATTCGCAATCTCGAACCAAATCCGCGATCTAATCCGGTTTTCCAACCACTCAGTTGTAAAGGATCCGCCGTTCTCGCGGATCGACCTTGTTTCTTGCCGCAACCTTCTGATTTACTTCGACGATCGCCTGCAGCAATCGGTAATGCCGATCCTGCATTACGCGATTCGGGAGGGCGGATACTTATTCCTCGGGCCTTCGGAAAGCATCGGCCGCTTCGACCATCTGTTCCCGGCTCTAGATCATCACGCCCGCATCTTCGAGCGCGCCCCCGGCAACCCCCAATACCCGATCGACTTGCCGGGCGGAGAGCGAGGCCTTCAGCGTCACCGCGAGGATAGCAGCAATCGGGATGTCAGGCGCAAGCAGTCCGACGCCGGCATAGCCGTCCAGCGCCTGGTCGATCGCTATGCGCCGCCTGCCATGGTACTCAATCAGGACGGCGCGGTGCTTGCCGCCTATGGCAAGTTGAGCCGCTATTTCGATTTCCCGGTAACCCGCACGGGCGGCACCAGCGCGATCTCGCTAGCCAAGCCGGGCCTGCGCGACGTGCTCGGCCCGCTCGTGCGCCAGGCCCGCGATGCCCGCAAGAAGGTGGTGGCCCGCGAGGTCGAGGTGCGTTCGGATTACGGCATCCAGCCTGTCGAGGTGATCTGCGAGCCGTTGCCTGACAACTCGCTGTTGCTTATCCTGCGCGATCGCGGCCCCTTTCAGCCGTTCGACGGGCCGGACTTTACCGAGATCGAAAGCGGCGACGATCACATGGAAGCGCTGGAAGAGGAACTTCGCCTCACCCGCCACAAGCTGCGCACCGCTGTTGAGGAACTGGAGACAGCGAACGAGGAGTTGAAAAGCTCCAACGAAGAAATGATGTCGATGAACGAGGAGCTGCAGTCCACCAACGAGGAGCTGTCCACCGTCAACGACGAGCTGAAAAGCAAGGTGGACCAGCTTACCGTCGCGAATGCTGACTTGCGCAACTTCTTTGAGTCCACCGAACTGGCGGTGATCGTGCTCGACGGACAGCTTCGTATCCGCAGTTTCACCGAAGCGGCGACTGCCATTTTCCCGTTGCAGCAGACCGATCGGGGGCGCCTGTTGGCAGACGTCGCAACGCGCCTGGACGACAGCACCTACCTCGACGACGCGCGGCGCGTGGCGGGCAGCGGCGAGCCTCTCCACCGCCGGGTTCGCACCCGCGACGGCGGCCGAACCCTGTCGCTGCGCGTTCTGCCCTATCGGACCCAGCACGGGACGATCGATGGCGCCACGCTGGTACTGAGCGACATCACCGTAGCCCTGCTGATGGAAGACGATCTGGCTGCCGAGCGCGAAAGACTCGATCTGGCCGTGAAGACCGGCGGAATCGGGGTCTGGGAGTATCGTCCGGATGAAGACGACGTGATCCTCGATACCACGAGCCGTAGCCAGCTTTCGTTGCCGGCCAATGGCAATGTGAGTCTCGGCCATGTGCTGGCGAAGGTACATCCCGAGGATCGCGCCTCGCTCGAAGATTGCATCGCTCATACCCTTTACAGCGATCAGGACATGGAAATCGCCTTCCGGGTGTGCGCCGCGGAGGATGCCGCCGCCTGCCGTCAGCTCAAGGCTTACGGCCGGCTCATCGGTTCGCGTCCGCGCCGCTTGGTGGGGGCAACGATCGACCTGACGGCCGAATACGCAGTCGCTGAGACGCGCGGCCTCATGCTGCGCGAAATGAACCACAGGGTGAAGAACCTGTTCGCAGTGGTCAGCGGCATTATTTCGGTTGCCGGTCGGTCTCACAACGACGTTCGCAGCTTTGGCGCGGATCTGCGCGAGCGCATCGCGGCGCTGGGCAGGGCACACTCCCTGGCATCGCCTTCCGGCGACGAGCAGCAGACATTCTCGCTTGGTACCCTCATCGAAACGACGACGGCCGCCTACGCTGGGCAATCCGGGATTCTGGTCGAAGGCCCGCAGATCGACATCGATCGCAACTGCCTCTCCCCTCTTGCCCTCATCCTGCACGAATGGACGACCAATGCCGCAAAGTACGGCGTCCTGGGGCCGCGCGCGGGAACTCTTCGAGTGCGCTGGACGTTGAGCGCCGACGGGATTGACTTGCTGTGGGACGAAGACGGTGACGACACGATTGATGTGGGCGAGGGATCGGGCTTCGGGACATTGCTCGTCACCACTTCCGTGCGGCAACTTGGTGCCCGGATTTCCCGTGAACTGCGCGATGGCCATTTTGCCCTTCGATTATGGCTGCCTGGCGGTGTGATGGTTCGATGACCGACACCGTACTGATCGTCGAGGACGAACTGTTCGTCGTCCTCGATTTGGAAGATTTGATCGCCGAAGAGGGTTTCGCTGTCTCCGCGCATTGCGGCACTGTTGCCGCCACCATGCAGGCGATCGAGCGTCAGCGACCAGTCTGCGCTATCCTCGATGTCCGCCTCCCAGACGGAGAAGTCTTCCCGGCGGCGGATCGAATGCAGGAGATGAAAGTCCCGCTTATTTTTCATTCAGGCCACGCTAACGAGAATGCTCTGCGCACTCGCTATCCGGATGCGCAGATTTGCCCCAAGCCCAGTTCTCCTTCCCACCTGCGCGAGGCATTAAAGAAGGCCGTCGGCAGAACAGCCTGATCCAGCACATATGGATTGGGGCTAGACCACAACTGGGATCCAACTGGCATTTCCGCTACGACGTCGGAATGGAGTATGTTGATGATCTATCCCCCCGCGAGTGGCAGCTATCCTAGCATTCCCGGTCAGGACCGGACAGTCGCGTCTCGGCCAGCCTTGGGCATCCAGAATGGGGAAGCTGCGGGTCCGCACCTGGAAGCGTAAAAATGGGTGCTGAACGACCGGGAAGGGTCGAGGTCATCCTTTCGCGCCCAATGCAAACCTGCGGATTTGTCGAGGTATGCGGGATGACGGAGCCTGCATCTACAGAAGGCATCTCAATCTGGGAAATCACAGGGGCGAGCAAATGAATTACGCTTTATGGTCGACGAAGTTTTCGTCGATATGCAACAGGCGATAGGCCCATCTCGCGGCGAAAAGCGGCATGGAAGGCGCTGTCGCTGAGATAACCTGCCTGTGCTGCCACGGCGCTGACGGTCGTCGTGCTTGCGGCAAGCTGGCGCGCGGCCACCCGCATTCTCCAGTTGGTGGCATAGCTGACCGGCGGCATGCCGACGCGGCGCGCAAACCGCTCGGCAAAGGACGATCGTGACAGGCCGGCGAGCGAGGCGAGTTCGTCGAGCCGCCAATGGCGTGCCGGATTGGCATGGATGTCATGCAGCGCCCTTGCGACCGGAGGATCCGACAGGCCGCCAAGCCAGCTGGGGATTTCCGTCCTGGCACCGAGTTGGCTGCGAAGGGTCTGCACGAAGAGCAGGCGGATCATGTCGTCACACGCGGCTCGGGCGCCGGGCAGATTGCTTCGCCATTCGGCGTCGAGTTGGGCGATCAACCATCCCATCGGCGTTGCGGAGGCCTGCTCGGCATCGATCAGCAACAGGCCAGGTAGCAGCGGTAGCAGCAAGTCCGCTTGGGCGTCGTCGAAGTTCACGCTCCCGCCGAGGATCTCTGTTTCCGCAGCCGCTCCTACCTGGTCACGAGTGGCATCATCCTCGAACAGCAACGATGCATCGATCGGCTGCAATGTTGGATCGCTGGCCAGCACGAAGGGTGTGCCCGCGACCATGAAGTAATCGCCGGCCGACAACCGCCGGGCGGAGCCTTCAGCCAAAATCCAGCAGGTGCCGGAACGAATGACGTTGAACTTGACGTGCGTGGGCGAAAACCGCAGCGCCCATGCTCCGCCCGCGGTGAAGCGGACGGTGCATGCCGCGCGCGCTTGCACCAGACTAAGCACATCGGACAAGGGATCTGCCGGCGCTTCCTGGACGATCACGACATGATTTCGGATGAATGAGGGTCGATCATCCGATCGGCTTACTTCAGAAATTGGCTCATGACGAGCTTGCAAAAACCCATCGGATCGCCCTTCGGCGCCGCCTCCACCGCGGGCGAAGTAATCGCCGGCCTCGACCTTTCCGGCCGCACCGCCATTGTCACCGGCGGCTATTCCGGCCTCGGCCTTGTTACGACAAAAGCGCTCTCCAGTGCGGGCGCAGAGGTGATCGTGCCTGCGCGCGACCTTGAACGGGCCGAAGCCGCGCTCGCGGGTATCGAGCGGGTGGAAATCGCGCCCATGGACCTGATCAACGCCCCATCAGTTGCCGATTTCGCCAGTGCCTTCATCGCTCGCAGGCAGCCGCTTCACCTGCTGATCAACAGCGCAGGCATCATGGCCATACCCTTGGGGCGCGACGCGGCCGGCCATGAGGCGCAGTTCGCGACAAACCATCTCGGCCATTTCCGGCTTACCTGCCATCTCTGGCCGGCTTTGGCGAGCGAGGGTGCCCGCGTCGTTGCCGTATCCTCGCGCGGACACCAGATTGCGGGTGTCGATTTCGAGGACATCGATTTCGAACGCCGCGCCTATGACAAATGGGTAGCCTACGGACAGTCCAAGACGGCTAACGTCCTGTTCGCCCGTGCTCTGGACCAGAGGGGCGAGGGGCAAGGAGTTCGCGCCTTCTCGCTGCACCCCGGACAGATCATAACCGATCTGGCACGGCATCTCTCGAAAGAGGAATTGGCAGGGTTCGACGCATTCGACGCGCAAGGCATGCCGATCATCGACCCTGCGCGCGGCATGAAGACCGTCGAGCAAGGCGCGGCAACGGCCCTTTGGTGCGCTACGAGCCCGCTTCTTGAGGGCATGGGCGGCGTCTATTGCGAGGATTGCGACATCGCCGGCATCAATGCCGAAAAAACCGGCCGCAAAGGCGTGGCGCCTTGGGCTATCGACGATAAAGCCGCTGAGCGTCTCTGGTCAGTCTCCTCGCGATGGACGGGGGTGCTGCTTCTAGATCATCGCAGAGCGAGCCTCGCAAACGCGACGGATGGGCAGGTCCGCGCGGCGGCTCTTACCGGAAGCGTCGGTGCCGGGATCATGTTTGCCCCATGCTCGTTGCGCACGTTTCCACGGCTCGTTCTCGCGGTAGGCCGTGCGTCGCGATCATCTTGTCGACGTCTCGCGGCGGTAGGCGCTGGGTGTCATCTTGGCGGACTTGCGGAAGCTGGCGCTAAACGCCGAGGGGGTCTCAAATCCCACCTCGAGCGCGATCGTGATGATCGGTAACTCGGTTTGGGCCAGCAGGTCCCGGGCGCGGTTCATGCGCAGAGACGTGAGCCATTCATGCGGCGTCATGCCCGTCGCCAGCCGGAACGAGGTGGCGAAATGGAAGCGGCTCAGTTCGACGAGCCCGGCCAGTTCGTCGAGGCTGATCGCGTGGTCGAGATTGGCGATCATGTAATCGTTGATCCGCCGGACCTGCCAATCCGCCAAACCCCGGCGCGGCGCGACAGCCTGTGCGGCGCCGAAGCTGGAATGCGCACGGATAAGCTGCGTACAAAGAAGATCCACCGCTTGCTCGACGAACAGCGAGGCACCGGCATCGGACGAGGCTGCCTCCTTGCCGAGGATCGCCATGATCTGCGCCGATGTCGGATCATCGAAGCAGTTCCGGCCGATCAGTTCGACGCGGTGCGGCACCGCCATCGCTTCCGCCGCCGACTGAAGCCGCCAGTCGGGCAGGTAAACGTGCGAAACTTCGATGGGGCCCTCGACATCCCAGCGTCCGTCCTCGCCCTCCGGGATCAGGGTGATCGATCCTCGGCGCGTACGCGATTCCACGCGCTTGCCGCCCTGCCGCCAGGTCGCCTGCTGGGCGGTGCCGTAGTACGTCATGACAACGTGGGTATCCAGGCCCGGAAGCGCTGCGTGGAGCGCGCCATGGGTCCAGGGCCGGGTGAGCCGGGTGCCGCCGCGCAGATCCTGGTCGGCCAGTACCGGCGGCGTATCGAGGATCTGCTCCATCTCCGCCCGCGTGGACGCGCGTTCGCCCGCTGAAGGAACATTCGCTGTTTCGGACAGGGAAGCGGCCATCGTTCATCCTCGGCGTGTCGCTCGACACTATCCGAACGCCGTGCCGCATCAACCGCAATCTGGCGACAGTCGCCGCAACCCCGCGACAGAAGCTACCCGGGCAATCCCGTAAATCTCTTCTCACAGGAGGCGCACACCGCGCCCGACAGGAGGACAAGATGGACAGGAAGAAGATCACGATCATCGGCGGTACCGGCCTTGTCGGTGCGAAGCTGGCTCGGCTGTTCGCGGTGGCAGGGCACGACGTCGTCGCGGCCTCGCCCGGCACCGGGGTCAACAGCGTCACCGGCCTGGGGCTCGACGAGGCGCTCGCCGACGCCGACATCCTCGTGGACGTATCGAATGCCATGTCGTTCGATCCGGCCGAGGTGCGCGCCTTCTTCGACGCCTCCGGCCGCAACCTCATCCGCGCCGCCGCTGCCGCCGGTGTGAAGCACCATGTGGTTCTCTCCATCGTCGGCGCCGACCGCATGCCCGGCAACGGCTATTTCGACGGCAAGCTTGTCCAAGAGCGGATCGCCGCCGGCTCCGGGCTGCCTTACACCATCGTCCGGTCAGCCCAGTTCTTCGAATTCCTGGCCGCCATCGCCGACGGCTACACCGCCGATGGTCGCGTAAGGGTCAGCGGCGCGCAGTTTCAGCCGATCGCTGCCGACGATGTCGCGGCGAACCTCGCCTCGGTCGCGCTGGAGCCACCGGTAAACGGCATCGTCGAGATCGCCGGGCCGGAACGCAGGCCCTTCGATCTGACCATCGGCCGCTATCTCAAGATGCGCGGCGATGCCCGCCGCGTCGAACGGGATCCCGATGCCGACTATTTCGGAGGCCGCGTCGAAGATCTCTCGCTCGTCCCGCTCGGCCTCCACCGGCAGGGCGAGCAGGATCTCACCACCTGGATGAACGCACAGGCCACGCCCACCGCGTGAGGCCGGTCGAACTCTTCACAATCCGCACGCGAAAGGACAGTCCCATGAAAACCCTGATTTCCACGCTCGCCATCGCCGCCGCTTTCGTGGCACTTCCCCCGGTCGCCCACGCGCAGGCCCACGATCACGCCGCGGCCCGCGAGACGGCTCCCGCACCGTCAGGCGTCAAGGCGACGCTCGTCTACCAGCATGCGATCCCGGAGGTCCCAGGCAAGAGCGTCAAGGGCGTGCTCGTCGAGTATCAGCCGGGCGGCTCCAACGGATCGCATGTCCACGCACGCTCGGCGCTCATCTATGCCACCGTCATCCAGGGCGCGGTCGTCAGTCAGGTGAATGGTGGAGAGATCCGCACTTTCAAGACCGGCGAGAACTTCACCGAACTGCCCGGCGACTTCCACAACATCAGCGCCAACGCCAGCAAGACCGAGCCGGCCAAGCTGCTCGCGGTCTTCATCGTCGACACCGACGATGCCGTCCTGACGACACCAGCAAAGCAGAACTGACCCGCGCTCCCACCATCACGACACCGAGACATAGAAAGGATATGCCATGAACCGCCTGAACTGGTTTGAAATCGCTCCCGACGGCGCAAAGGCCTTGATGGGCGTCCACCACTATATCACCAAAGGCACCAGCCTGCCGGAAGAGCTCATCCACCTCGTGTTCCTGCGCGTATCTCAGATCAACGGCTGCGCCCACTGCATCGATCTGCATACCCGCGATCTGCTCAAGACCATGCCTATCGACAAAGTGGTGCTGGTGCCGGTGTGGGACGAGGTTCCTCATCTCTTCAGCGACCAGTATCGGGCGGCACTGGCGTGGGCCGAGGAAGTGACCAACCTCAGCGAAACCCATGCATCGGATGAGGCTTATGCAGCAGTCGCGGAGGTGTTTGAGCCAAAGGATCTCGTCGATCTTACATTAGTGATTGCCGCTATGAATGCCTTCAATCGGCTCGGCGCGCCGTTTCGCCTTCCCGTCGCCGCAAAGCCCTGATTCAGAGCGACAGTTCAAGCTTTGTGTTGACTGACAGGAGATTAATCGAAACGCGAGAAGTTAAATGGTGGGAGGCAAGCCGCTCTTCCACCATTTTCTCTGAATCGGCGCACATTTCGGCCAAGATGTTGTCGAATAAGCTTGCACAACGGATTGCGGTCGGGTTGGAATATCTATCTGCGGCAGGCAATAGCCTACTTTGGCTGGCTTCCTGCCGGACTTGGCGCCGACATTCGAATAACGCTTGCAGAAGCATGGTGGACGCTTGGCCCGATGATCGAGCGAGTGATGGCAACGGGAGATGCGAACTGGACACCGGCCTTACCCCTCGAGATGGATCGCTCTGGATATCGGGGAGAGGCCTACTTTTCGGTGAGCTACGCTGACCTGCTCCCCGTAAACTGGTCCGAATTTGGTGAGAAATTCTCGGTTGGGTTTGGCGAACGCCGAACAAGGGAAACCGTGGATGAAAACGTCGAGATTCAGCGAGCAACAGATCGCGTTCATTCTTAAGCAGGCTGAGGACGGAACGACCGTTGAGGAGGTGTGCCGGAAGGCGGGTATCTCAGTTCAGACCTATTACCGATGGCGGAGCAAATATGGCGGCTTGATGCCGTCGGAGATGAAGCGGCTGAAGCAACTGGAGGAGGAAAATGTCCGCCTCAAGCGCCTTGTGGCGAACCTGAGTCTGGACAAGGAGATGCTGCAGGATGTCATCCCCCGAAAAATGTAAGGCGTGATCGAGCTCGGGAAATCGTCAGCTATCTGCAGACGAGCTACCAAGTGAGCGAACGGCGGGCCTGCAGCGCGTTTCCGATCAACCGATCGACCCAGCGCTACCAGTCACGTCGCTTCGATCAGGCCGGCCTCAAGATGAAGATCAGGGAGCTGGCCGCGACCCGTGTTCGCTACGGGTATCGGCGGATCCATGTCCTGCTGCGGAGAGAAGGATGGGAGATCAACCACAAACGGACGCATCGGCTGTACCGCGAGATGGGCCTGCAACTGCGCAACAAGACTCCTAAGCGCAAGGTGAAGGCGAAGCTGCGTGACGACAGGGCACCAGCGTGGGCGCCTAACGAATGCTGGTCGATGGACTTTCTGTCGGACCAGCTCTTCGACGGTCGTAAAATCCGTGTTCTGTCGATCATCGACAACTTCAGCCGGGTATCGCCGGCACTTGATGTCAGGATGAGTTACCCCGGTTCCGATGTCGTCCAAACCCTTGAACGGGTTGCGGCTACGCACGGCGACCGCAGCGTATTCGTCTGGCAATGGGCCGGAATTTATCTCGAAGGATTTGGATCTTTGGGCTTGGACGCACGGTGTCGTCCTCGACTTCAGTCGCCCCGGAAAACCGACGGACAACGCGTTCGCCGAGTCCTTCAACGGCCGCGTCCGGGCCGAATGCCTCAATGCCTTTTGGTTCTTGAGCCTGGACGATGCTCGGGTAAAATGTGAGGCTTGGCGGATCGATTACAACGAGGTCCGTCCGCACAGCTCCCTCGGCAACCAGACCCCGATGGAGCACGCTTGTTGGATCAGGGCAGGCATGCCTGCCCTGATCCAACAAGCAGCCGGCTTTTCTCACAAAGGCCGGACCAGTGTTGGGGTGAGGGTCATCATGGTCCAAAATAACAGAGATTTTGGACCACTCAGAAGGGGGCAGATCAGTGAGACATTCAGGTTCCCGGATTTGGCTGACTGAAGACTTTGCCATTTAGCTTAGTGACAAGCGTGCCCTCCAGTGGTTCGCCGAGCGGACTGACGACGAACCCGCCTGGCTCCGAAGTCTTTTTCATTCCGATCTGAGCCCCGCTGGAATGCAAGTCAGAGTGCCAGACTATCCGGGGGCGATCTTCCTGCATCACCAATTCGGCGCTCTCGGTTCCGTCTATGATGTGAGCGCCATCGTCGGTGAATCCGGTGTATTTTGCCGACACATAGGAAATTCGGCCATTCTCGGCCTTGCGGATTTCAACCAGAGCCGTGCCGCCCTTCCAACCATCCATCGTGAACTTTCCGGCAGGAGCGGAAGGATAGCGCTTCGGCATCGAATCTCCTGCGCGGTATCGGGTTCCCCAAGGTACAGAGAGTGCAACTGGTGAAACCTTGCGACCAAGGGGTAAGGGGGAGCGCTCGGGCAATCGCGCGATCATCAGTCGCGTATGCCGGCCGTCTGGTTCGTTCGAGATCGGGCAGGGTAATGGATTGCCGCCGCCGCAGTCCGGTGCAGTCACCAGCGCCTGCCAATAGACGACATTCGTGCCATCGGGTGACCATGCCGGATCAGCGCGCGCGTTCCAGTTGGGATCGCTGGGGCCGCCGGGAGCACTGTCGCCGGCATTAAGCTGTTGACCGCGATACTCGCCTCGATCGCCCCACCGGTCGATGAGGATCGGCTGGAAGAAGCGGCGCATGCCATTGCGGTAGCCATAGCGCGCACTGAGCATGACCATACGTGTCAGCTCATCGGTTAGTGGCGGGATACCCTGCATGGCACCGTAGTACATGTGCCGATCGACCGTGCGGTTATCGAAGACCACGAACCATTGGTCGTCGGGGGACATCAGGATGGGATCGGCATAGCCGGGCGCCGATGTCAGCCGTTGGGACTGGCCGGATTGGAGGCTGGTGATGAACATGTCCACGTTGCCAGATTCGGGGATGCCCATGCCGACGGCGTTTCTTCCGTCACGCGTCCATCCTCGCGCCTCGCCGATCGCGCCTTTGGGGGGATTATGGATCAGGCGGCCCGGATTTTTGGGGTCCTCGCGAAACGGAGCGAAGTCCGGCAAGGTGGAATTGGTCAAGACCCAGACATCGTCAAGCTCGTAGCGCGGTGCCAAAGGCCGGCCACTGCGCGGCGCCGGGTTGAATCTGAGCTTACCG
>NZ_DAMDBA010000029.1:0-12701 GCF_032093395.1 Novosphingobium sp. | reverse complement strand
TGTCGGGGCCGGCGGCATTCATATGGCTCCACATCAGATGCTGGCCATCGGGATTGAGCCGCAGTTCGCGCATCGAGCCGCCAGGGCCGCTTCCATCTGCCGTCGCATTCCAGCGGATCGGATAGATGCGGATGCGATCAGGCGTGCAGTGGTCGTCAGTCAGCTTGTATGTGCCGCAGTCGACCACGTTGGTTCCCGCAATCATCTTTGTATCGCCGGGGAATGCCTGGGGATGGTCCAGGCTCAGCCACCCGGCGCCCTGCGGGACGCGGCGCCCGTGTTCATTTGTGGAAGCGGGGTTAGCGTCACGGCGAGCCTCGTCCGGCACGCCGCACGTTATGCATTTCCAGGCGTCGCCGTTGGGAAAGACGGTGCCGTCGGTCTTGACGGCAATGACCTGCGGGCCGTCGTAAATGGAGCCGGCGCCCGGAGCTACACGCGCCCCGGCAAAATGGACGGTGAGAAGAACGTGCCTGGCATCCCCCATATAGGCAGGGCCTTCGACGATGCCGTCATCGGCGGCGGTCATGCAGCCGGTGCCTCGTGGATTGACGTCTGATGAGCAGGCACCGGCGGCTTCGGATGGCGCGGCAGGGGGCAAGGGAAGCGCCGAGATGTCGACGCGTTCGGGTTTCGGGGGCAGCGGAGCTGCTTCCGATGCCGACGAGAAGGAAATCGACGCAATTCCTGCACCAAAACAGGCCAATGCAATGGCTATGCTCGCGGTTTGACCTGCTGGTCGGCGCAGGCGCGCGCACTCGGTTCTGGGCATATCGGTTCTCTCCGGAAATCGTTTTTATTGCCGCACCGCAGTGCGGGACAAGACGGTAGGGCGCTTGTTCAACTTAAGCGTGCGAGCACCTGCGGCAACACCGCAGTCGTGGCGATACCAGGCGGAGCGGCGCAGACGCTGGGTATTGCGTTGACAGGGCGGTGCGCCGTCAAGTTGGGGAGGGTGCCTTGGCGTTCGCCATGCGGGATGGGAAATCCGATGCTTATGTCCAACGGAGTGTCGCCTTCAACCGTCACTCGCCAACCGTCTCCGCGAAGATCCCACGCGGGCTCCAGTTGTTCGGTTACGAACCAGTTGCACCGAAAGCGCATGACGGGCATTCCGTTGCGATAACCGGTGGTGACCATTCTCTGCCCGGCAACGGAGCCTGCAGGAATGGTGCTCTCATGAAGCTTGACCGGCTCTTTCGCGAGGGCGACTTCACTGGACACCTCGAACCGTTCGATCTCGATGCCGACCGCCTGGGCTAACGCACGCAATGAATGGTTGAAAACCTCGTCCCGTTCGTAAAACGGACGCTGCGCGAAGGCTTCAGGCGTTTCGCCGAAGCCCATGATGCCGACCAGCATTTCCTCAGAGCACCCGTCGATACAGTTGGCGAACTCATCGATCGTGAGAAGGTCGAGGCGCCGTGCCAGTGACAAGAGCACGAGTGGGAGGGCTTCGGTAATGAAGCCGGGGCTGCTGCCGGAGGTGTGGAGGGTTGCTCCGCCCTTGATGCAGGCGGCCTCGATTCTTGCGCGGGTCGCCGGGTCCATGCTGCCTGGGTGGAAGAATTCGGCCCGCGTGGACGAGATGTTGATGCCGTTTTCCAGTAAAGCGCAGATATCATCGTAATCGGTGAGTTCGGGCATGTAGACGACGCAGTGCGGCTTGAGTGCCAGCACCGATGCCAGATCGCGAACCGCCTTGATCCCGGTCTGCGGCAATCCACATAGTTCGCCGGCATCCTTGCCCTCTTTGGCGGGCGAGTAGACCTTGACCCCGACAAGTTCCATGTCGGGGTGCGTCAGGACGGCGCGCATGGCTGCTGCTCCAACCGTTCCGGTAGCCCATTGCACCACGCGCAGCTTTCGGGCTTCTGATGGCTTGCTCATTGCATTCGCTCCCAGGCATTTTCAGGCGGCACGGCGATGGCACCAAGCGAGACCCTCGCCTGATGCCGTCGGCCGCGATCTGCCTTTATCCGATGAACATGCCGCCATTGACGGCGAGTACCTGGCCGGTGACATAGTTGGCGCCGTCCGAGGCGAGGTATTCGCAGGCCGCTGCGATATCGTCCGGCGTACCGGGACGCGGGATCGGGATGTGCTGGGAGATGACCTCCAAAGGCGGCAACGTTCACGCTGCAACACCGGCCTCGGCCATGGGCGTGGCAATGACCGACGGGGGAATAGTGTTGACGGTAATGCCCTGGCCGGCGAATTCGCGGGCAAGGGAGCGGGTCAACCCGATCACGCCGGCCTTGGCGGCGGAATTATGCGCGCGGTCTGCTGCCCCGGACTGTGCTGCCTGTGACGAGATGGTGATGACCCGGCCACAGTTGGCATCGACCATATCGGGCAAGGCGGCCTGAACAGTATGGAAAACGCCGGTCAGGTTGATGTCGATCATGCGCTGCCAGGTTTCGACGGTCACGTCCTGAAAACGAATGCCTTCGGAAATGCCGGCATTGGCGACCACGATCCCGATCGGGCCGAGTTCTTCGCGAACCGCGGCGTAAGCGGCTTTTACACTCGCCCGATCGGATACGTCGACTTTGCCCGCGACAATGCGTGCGCCCTGCGCCCGGAGCGCTTCACTTTCGCGTTCCAGCGCTTCCTCCTGGACGTCGAGCATCTTGACGGGGTGGCGCTTGCTCGCGAATAGCCGTGAGACTCCGAGCCCGATACCCGAGGCTCCGCCCGTGACTACGACGACGCGATTGGCAACCATTTCTTCTCTCCCATTTGTGGCGCTCGGCAAGAGTTCACCTGAGCGCATTTCTGTTTCCGGCGTATGATCTTCGGCTATGCCTGTTATGCGATAATGTGGCGCACAACATGAAGCCTGTCCAGCCTGGAGATAGTTGGGCCTGAGCCGCGACTCGACTTCGCTGTGCAGTCAGGAATTGGCCAAGGAGACCTCCAGACGCTGCGGATCCTGGAGCAATATTGCAGCCGTGCAGGGCTCAACAAAACAGGAGATGGGGATGCCGGTGCCAGACTTGACCAAGCTGGCTCGCATATGGTTGTCCTCTCCCCCGATCGGGGAACCGCATATGTTTCCGATGTGGCAGCCGGTGCGATCAGCATTGTCGATCTTCGCACGATGCGGAAGCGCTCGGATCTTCGTGTCGGCGGTAATCCGGAAGGCCTGGCTGTCAGCCGAGACGGTAGAGAACTTTGGGTTGGCGATAACTCTGCGCCGCGCGTTCGAGTCTTCGACATCGCAAGCGGCAAAACGCTCGCGGTTCTGCCTGCGGACCCTGTGCCCATCCGGATCGCGATAAGTCGTGACGGGAAGACGGCGATAAGTTCGAATATCGGGGCCGGCACACTCGGCATCTACTCCGTGCCTCGGCGGCAGCTGCTAAGGACAATTTCCGTTAGTGGGGCAATCGACGCGATTCAGGTGACGGCCATCTTCGCAGCCTCTGATGAGCGAGTTCTCGTGGCGGAAACCGGCCGCAATACCGTGGCGGAGCTGGAAGTCAGGGAAGGAAAAGTCGTTCGACGGTATGTGGTCGGCAAGGGCGGGGATGGAGTGGCAATAACGCCGTGAAAGCGCTTCCAAATGCTGCTACAAACGTCGATCGAGCAGATTCATCCATCGCGCAAGTGTCTCGTCAGATTACCTGCCGCCGAAGCGCGCAAAAGAGCCGATTTCAGGATTTCAGAGTCGCGAAATCATATCATGCGCTGCGCAGCGAATTTCTCGACCTGCTAAAATCCTCCACGCTTGAAAATATCGCGATCACAGGCATCGCGGACAAGGCTGGAGTGACAGTGCCAGTGTTCTATCGGCAGTTTGCTTGGAAAGAAGCCTTGCTGGAGGACATAGCGGGAGAGGAGACGCGCCTCCTCCTCGACCATATCCGTTCGGCAATCGGCAGTGCTGACAATGCCCACGAACTGCAGGCCCTTTGCGCACTCGTCAACGGGAAACGAGACCTCTGGAAGTTGCTGCTCACAAAGGGAGCAGCAACTTCCATGAGAAACGAATTCACTCGCTCGATCATTGCGATGAACTTGGATGCCAAGACATTCTGTGCCGGCATGCCGCCTGCATTGGCGGCCACGTTTGTTGCGCACGGCGTCTTTGACGTTCTTGGCGGGTGGCTGGACCAGGGGCCGAACTCTCCCGTCGCGACAATCGCCCGAGTTTTGCAGGACCCGGTGCTCGGACCCGCAGTACACCGAGATTGATTGCTAGGTGGCCGGCGGAGATCTCACCTCGCAGCCATCCTCATGCGCCATCCAGTGTACGAAACGATGCAAGGGATACATGGCGTCGTGGGGATTGCCGATCGAGCTAGGACCAGCTTCGCCCAGGCGGACGATGCGCTGGGCGCCGCCGCTCGCGAGGTGATCGCGCAGTCCCGCCATACGATGGAATGGATAGACGCCGACTGTCTGGGTTGCGACGTTCACATACTTCATCGCCTCGGAAAGATCCCGGACAGACACGACATTCGAGGTCTTGCGAAGCGGATGAAAATCGACGGGATCTTCAGATCGGATCGCGACACCTCGTCCGTCGGCAGCGCCGAACACCGCATAATCGTCGCCCATCAGGCGCAGGGTCTCGATTTCCTCCTTAAGGTCGAGGTCGAGAGGGCGGGGCGTGCCTTGCCCCGTACGGTCGATCCGCAGCCGGTCCGCCAGAATCCGGCAGTATCGGTCGGCTTGTTCGGCATCCGCCTCGATGAAGGTGAAGCGACTCGCAACGCAGGCTTCCTGGTCAAGGATCGAGATGTCGCTGGCATTGAGTTCAGCAGCCTCCGCGATCGCAGCCTCGGATTCGAAAACCTCGCGACCGACCATCGAGATGGAAGTCTTTGGGTCGAAGGAAATGAGCTGGAAGCCGGGGCCGATGTACTTGGCGACATTGTCGATGGCATCGCCGCCGCCCCAGGCTACCACCTTATCGAAGTATTGGGGGCGGAACAGAATGCGCTCGATCGCCTCGTCGCCCCCGCGCCAGTAGATGGCCGACATCGAACGGACCACGGGGTGATCGGCATCGATTTCTGCCATCGTCCGCAGGAAAGCGACCGTGGAGAAGGGGTCGGCTGAGGGCATCTTGAAAAGGTTCACTGCCTTTACGAGCGCGCTCTGCGCAATCGAGCGGATTCCCATGCCTGGCGAGTTGCCGGGCAGGACATGGACCAGGCGGGGCGCATAGGCCCTGACAAAGCTGCGCCGACCCTGATGGTCCGTGCGCGGCACCCATTCGTCAAGGGCCCTGGGATTGGGGAAGTTTTGCTCGACGACTTCGGTGAGTACTTTCTTGTCGAGATAGTTCGTTGCGTCCTTGATTGTGAATTCGATCACGCTGCGGGGCTGCAAGCTGACCCGGGCCATGCGCTCGATGCATGCCTCGACGTAGGGGTTGGATGGATCGCACAAGCGTTGGCCGGCCTCCACGAGAAAATCGATGATCTCAGCCAGCGGCACGTTGAGGAGGGGAGGGAGCTCAGTACGCGGATGTACCAGCGCGTCGAGGTTGACCTTGGGGGTCGCGAAATCGACACCGAGGTCGCGCGAGCGGTGGACCGCATCGTTACCCTCAACCAACTTTCCGCAGATGAAAAACGGTGCGGCTTCCGGTGCGTTTGTCGCCGGCGCTATCGCAGTTTGCCCATTTTGAATGTTCATGTTTTTGCTCCTGCAATTTGAGCGATGGATGCCTGTTCAGGAGATCCCGCGGACGTAGGCGTCTACCGTCCCGGCACAGCCGATCTTGTCGTCGCCTTCGAGATCCGAGTAGCGCGCGATGTTGTCCTTGATCGAGGGCGAGCGGGCGCCGCAGGGGCACGGCGCGAAGTCGACTTCGATCCGATCTCCTGAAATCACGCCGCCCCATCGACCTTCCATGGAAAGATCGAAGAACGCAGCGCGGCCCTGCACTTCGCCGGCGTCGATCGGCAATAGCTTGTCGCCTTCCTTGTCCAGCGGCAAACACACGAGCCATGGCGGAACATGATAGCGACCGCCTTCTTGGCATCGCGGCATGGAGGTCTGGATTTCCTGCATGCCGTACATCTGGAAATCGTGGTGCGGAGCGATGTTGAAAGTTTCGAGGACGAACTCTCGGTAATTCTCGGGCAATTGAGCCCCCTTGAGGCCGCCGCCCACGTAGATCAGGTTCTCGGGATTGAAGTCCTTCGCACCATAGCCGCGACCCCGGATCTCGACCGCGATCGCATGAAGGCTAGTCCACATTCCGCTGACGAATAGCTTTTCCGAGCGCGCGGCTATAAGAGCGTCCGCGGATTTTCCGACGGCTTCGCTCATGGCTTTCTGGCGGTCCGCTGAAGTGGCTTCGAATGCGGCGATCTGCTCGGGCAAGGCCCGCCCCTCTGCTATCGCTTTGCGCAGAACGATCATGCCGGTGATCGAGCCAACGGTGATCGGGGGGACAGGGTAGGCAAACCGGTCCTTTTCAGGGGAGGCAAAAGCGGAGTTCAGTGCTTCGCCAAGCGCGGTGTTCTTCGGAACTTTGGCGACGGGCGCCAGACCGAACATCCTGGCATCTTGCGACGCTTCGGCATTCGCGCCCCAGCAATAGGCTCCGATAATGTCCCGCTGACTGAATGCGATGTCGTCGGCGGTGGCTGTCAGCATGGCAGATTTGCCTGTTGTGCCGCTGGAGCAGGAGACGAAGTGGCCGGCCTCCTCGAGCCGGTCGACCCAACCATCGATATCGGAAACCCCGGTGAGGTCGATGCTTTTTGTCGAATTCGCCGATACGCCGCCGAGCCAACGCGTCAGCTTTTCCCATTTGCCTTCAGAGAGGAAGCTTTCCGGGTAGCTTTTGTAGGCAGTGTGGGGGAGCAGCAGCGGCACGATGTCGGCAAGTTCCCGAATTTCATCGATACCGGCGTCTGCGGCGCGCAACTCCACCAGTTTTATACGCGTTGCCTGTTCCTTGAAGCGTTCGTTCAGCGCCTTGACCTGCAGGCTTTGAACGTCGCGGTGCGCGACATCGTAGCCAGATCCATCGGCCGAATACGCCAGCAGGCTGTCGACTGCCTCGCCCATTTCCGTCTCCTCTAGTCCCATTTTTCAATGGCGGGTGTTGTTGCGTTTGGCCTATTACGTTACACGGAATAACACAACTAGAATGACAACGCCGCAGTGATGGAGGGGGTGAAAAGTGGAAACCAACGAAAAGTCGCAGAATTTGACCGGACAGCGCGCAAAGCTGGCGGTCGTCACCGGAACTGGAGGGCTTGGGTTCGAGGCTGCATTGGCGCTTGCCGTTGAAGGCATCTCGGTGGTGATGGCTGGGCGCAATCCAGCAAAAGGTCGAGCTTCTGTCGCAGCTATTCGTTCGAAATGCCCGACCGCGCAGATATCTTTCGAACAGATGGACCTGGCGTCGCTTTCGTCTATTGCTGACTTTGCGAGCCGCATGCACAACCGGGTGCCGTCAATCGACATTCTCATCAACAATGCTGGCATCATGACAGTGCCCCAGCGCAATGTGACCCAGGACGGATTTGAGCTGCAGTTCGGTGTGAATTACCTGGGGCATTTCGCTTTGACGGCTGGTCTTATGCCCCTGCTGACGGCAAGTGAGTCACCGCGTGTGGTTCATGTTACGAGCCTTGCGCATCGCTACGGTGCAATCGACTTCAAGGATCTCCAGAGCGAAAAGAGCTATCGGGCCGGCGTGGTCTATTGTCGCTCGAAGCTCGCGGTAGCTCTATTCGCCCGCGAGCTCCAAGCGCAGGCAAACCAGCGCGGGATCGACTTGCTTAGCGTTCCCGTGCATCCCGGCTTCTCCGTTACCGGGTTGTTCGACGCCGAGAATGGCAAGGCCGGTTTGTCCCGTTGGGTGAGTCTGAATTTGATCGCGCCCATATTGGGGCAGTCCGCAGCGGAAGGTGCCGCCTCCTTGATACTGGCTGCAACATCGCCGTCTATCCCGGGGGCGCAGCTCTACGGTCCGACCGGACTGCTGCAAATGAAGGGAAAGCCGGGCCCTTGCGGCTTCGGTCGTCAGGCGCTGGATGCCGAATCGGCTCGCAAGCTCTGGGAAATATCTGAGCGTCTGGTTCGCCTGGAAGTTTTCTAATGCTGGTGTCCGAGGTTGCCAGCATTGTCAGTCAATCAAGATTGAGGTTCTGGGGCTCGGCGACGGTGCGGATGACAAGGGCGTCCAAAAGCTTAATGGCTTTCTCGACGGAATAGCCATCGGGTTGGCTGAGCCACCACGCAAGCACCTCAAATACCCCGCTGGCGACAAATCCGGATGCGAGCTCAACCGGCAGCCATGGGTTCGCGCGATGGCCGGAGTACCCGATTTCAGCCGACACCCGGGCAAACTCGGCGCGCATCGCCGATGCCGCGCCGGTGGTCAGGAGCGATCTCCAAACAGCTTTATGTCCTTCGACATAAAGGCAGAGCGCCCGGCTCGACGATGAGGCCGGATCGAAAGTCGCGTAGGTCTGCTCCAGGAGCATGCGCACTTCATTTGTTGCAAGATCCGCAAGAAGTTCCTCCTTGCTGGCAAACTGTCTGAAGAACACGGGGTAGCTCACGCCCGCTTCGTTCGTGATGTCCTTGATCGTGATATTTTCGAGATTGCGGCTCTCGAGCAGGCGAAGCAGCCCCATCCGCAGTGCCTGACGTGATTTGACAACTCGCAGGTCATGTGGCCGGATAAGGCGGTTACGTTTTTCAGGCGTGCCGGTCATCGAGTCCTCTCGTATTCGGACAACTCCATGGCGTGACCGCGCGAAAATCGCAAATCGATAGTCTGGGCGCGCTTGGCCGGGCTGACACATCCCGAAGGATCCAGCCCGTCCGGTTTGCGCCATGTTCAAGGAGTTTATCCTTGCCACTCCCGGCCATCTGACCCCGTCTCTACCTAGCACCCTTTCGTTCAATGGTCCAACTGGGCTCATTGCAAAGTTGGCACTGTTTTCCCTGAAACCGGCCCTGTGCAGTTGAACTTCTGCCCAGCTTCCAGTCGAGCCAATCTGCCGCGATTTGCGCAACTTCCCCGCCGTGAGCCGCCTTGAATGTGCCTTCGTGCCCCAGCTCTTTGCTGATGAGGATTGCAGGAACCGATGGCAGTCCATTGAAAGTGTCGTGCGCGAATTTCGATGCGATATCGCTCTTTCCGCCGACAATGAACAGGATCGGCGTATGGATACCCTGTAACCTCTCCCGGTGCATCAATAACGGCGGATTGTCGGGCACGACGGGGAATATGCCACTATTATGGATGATCACTGTCTTGATCCGGGGGTTTTGCGCCAAGATGATGGCCTGCATCCCCCCGCAGCTATGCCCGGCCACAGCAATTGCGGCGGTGTCGATCTTCCTGAAGAACGGGCTTCCGGGTCTCCCATTCTCAGCGATCACCCATTCCAGGTTGCCTCTAAGGTCGTCCACCGTCGTCCGCATAGGGGCCGGGCTCGGAGCGCCAGGCAACCAGCGGACCTGTGAGCGGCCGACCGGGAGCAACGACCAGATAGCCGTGCGAGGCAATCTCTGCGAGGTGCTCCATGGCACTAGCACCGTCATCGCTGCATCCCCCGTTACCCCAGATCAGAACACCAAGCTTGCGACGTAAATGGGCAAGATCGAAAGGGTGAAAGAGAGTCGCGTTGGGCTTTGCGAGGTCCAACTCCATCATTGCCGGATATGGGCCGGTTCCTCGCAATGGTGCGGTCGCGTTTGCCGCCTCAACCCGATCGGCGCTCTTGGCAATGAACGTTTCGAATGCTGCGGCGGGCAACGCGGACTGTGTGGCGGGACCCGGCTGGGCATAGCCGATGTTGGAGAAGAGTGTTAGAGCTGCGACCAGTATCAAGCCACGGACTTTAGACGGTATCCGGTTTGCCATACCCGCTTCCCTTACCGTGAGCCGAATGCATAGCGGACGTTGACGCCCACTTCTCTGCGTGGCGTGTACGCGATCGCGTTGTAGCCAGAGCTGCCTGGGAAGAAGTTCGAGACGCCGCCCGACGAAAGTAGCGAAACGGAGTTCTTTGCCAAGACTTCCTGCGTTTTCAGGATATTGTTTGCAAATATCGAGACTTCCCAGTTCCCGTCTGCAGATCGCACGCCTGCGAACAGATTGAGCAGGCTGTAACTCTGCACGACGTAGCCTTCGCTTGCATTGGGGTTGTCCGGGTAGAGATTGAAATTGCCTCTGATAAAGCCATCGGTCTTGTCCGAAATCGGAAGCTGATATTCGCTCTGGAGATTGAGGTTCCATAGCGGGGTTCGGGAGATCGAGTCGCTCGACCGGCAACGAGCAACCATAGTTCCCGCGTTGATGAAATCAGACACCGTCGGGACGATGGTATCCGGAACTCCATCAAAGTTGCCGTCGTTGCAGGGAATTAGCGCATTGGTCAGCTTGGCACGAGCCCAGCTGAAGCCGGCGCTCACTGTCCATCGACGGGAGGGCCGGAAGCTTGCCTCGATATCGAAGCCAGTCACTTTCGCATCGGCGTTCGTGGTGAATTCATACGAGCTCACCGATCCGCCAGCAGGATTGGTCGGATCCGATACCGAGAGATATCTGGTAGACTGCGCCAGGTAGATGAAGCCCTTGAACTTCTGGCGGAACACCGCGACGTTCAGACTGGCGCGCCGATCGAGGAAGCTTGCCTTGAACCCTAGTTCGTATGCCGTCGATTTTTCCGGACTATGGAAAATGAGATCGTTGAACGATCCCAAATCCGCAGTCGAAGGAGCGGAGCAGCAAGTTGTAACGCCCTGGATACCGATCGATGCCCCGGCAGTCCTGAATGACGTACCGGTAGTCGCGTAGACCAGCAGATCCGGCGTGAATTTATGCGAGATCGAAAGGTTGTAGATAAACGGATCGTAAGTGACTTTGTTGGTCAGTTCCTGGATGGTTCGTCCGGCGATGGGGATATCGCAAACTGCCGGTGAGCCGGTGTAAACCGGACTTGCGGCAGTGCCGGCCGGAACTCCGGGCAGAAAGCCGCAAAAAGCGGGGCTGGGAATTAGTGGATTGGTGATCGCGTTAAAGCCCGGTCCGGTTGAGATGGAGAATGCTTCGTCTCGTCTCGAGTGGATGTACCGCCCGCCGGCTGTAAGCTCTGTATCTTCTCCCAGATGAGCAGTCAGGCTGCCGAAGACGGACAGCTCTTTGTTATTGGTGTGGATGTCTACGTAGTTGGCCAGCGAGTATCGCGTGTTAGGCGTTGCCCGGATCGGCGCCTGACCCGGCCTTCCGAATGCACCGCACAGTCGGCTGCGACCACTCGCGATCGAAGAAAGCTCCAACCGTGTAATCGAAGATTCCCGCGATCCGCTCGTCGGAGCTCAGCCGCAATTCGTGGGACATCTCCTTGGCGGGCGTATGGGTGGTCTGGTGCCACTCATAACCGGGGATCACATTGGCCCGGTCCTGCACAGCCATGCTGACAGAACTACCGTCGCGGTAAGAGCCGACGTAGCTGAGCTTCTGGTCGGCGAAAAACCACTCTGCGTTACCCACGAGGTAGTTGGTATGACCTGTGCTGGTGGAAGGCTCGTCGGTGATCCCGAGGCGGTCGCTGGGGCCGATGGCTGGTCCATTGACGCCGTTGCCTGCGCCGGCGACCTGGTCAAATGTTCTGGTTCGGCGAGTTTGTCGCTGGAACATGATCGATGCGTTGAAGTTGGTCGCAGGCTCGAATCGGAGTGTCGCGCGCCATGCTTCCGTATTCGACTTCGGCTCGATCGGGTTGTTTGCACTCGTGACGCCATTGGCGTCGGTTCGGTCGATTACGCCTGCAAGTCGGAGCGCCAGGACGTCATTGATCAGAGGAATTCCGATCGCGCCCTGGACATTGACGTTGCCAAGGTGCGATCCGCTCATGTTCGCGTAGCCGCCAATCTCGGTCATGCTTGGGTCGCGCGTAGTGACTGTGATCGAACCGACCGGCGCGGATCTGCCGCGTAACGTTCCCTGAGGGCCTTTCAAAACTTCGATCTGTCCGATGTCAAATAACGATGATGTTGCCTCAGGGCCGCGGCCGGTAGGAGCTTCGTTCATGTAGAATTGCACGACGGGGGTTGCGTTAGACAAGAGGAAGGTCGGCACACCTCTGATCGAAGAACTCGAACCGAACGCCCCACTGCCGGATGTTGACGATTCTAGACTAATTCCGGGGACGACTTGTTGAATATCCGAGGCGTTATTGATTCGAAGTTTCTCGATTGTTTCGGATGTCACCGCATTGATAGTCTGGGGAACATCCTGGAGAACTTCCGATTTGCGCCTCGCAGTGACGACGATATCTGGGGGGCTGACTTCCCGCGTTGAACCCATACCGTCTTGCGCCCGACAGGGTGTTGCAGCGGCGATGGTCCAGACTGCGGTGCCAGAGAGCACAACTGCAGTAAATCGCAGAGACTTCATATCCCCTCCTCAATGGCGTGGATTTCCACCCGTCGCCTTCCCTCTTTTCGCGCCAGAGTGGCGTTATTTATGTTATTCGAAGGAACATATTATGGATACGAACTCTGTCAATCACTCTCTTTGTATGACTGCGTGCAAGGCTCGCGTGCAGCAATTTCCCGCTAGATTTGTCGGCCGTATCGTTACCGCGTATTAGAAGTAAACAACTGTTATATAGATATAAAAATGGTATTAGGTTGTGTTGACAAAGTAGATTCCCAAGTAGGGTAATTTCTGATTCAGAGCTTCTCTTTGCGAGGAGCGATGA
>NZ_DAMDBA010000028.1:30601-54000 GCF_032093395.1 Novosphingobium sp. | reverse complement strand
CTCTTCTTCAAGACGCTCAGGGGTGGCGTCTTCCCGGCCGGTTATAGGATGGAGCCGCTAAGCCTTGATGAGAGCGTATGGTTGCCAAAATCTTGCGGCCGATGCTTGGGAATTCCTTAAGGGCGGGGCTGCGCGATCCATTTTCCGGAATTGGCGTATTCCGGGCGCACGCCGGTAGCTTCGGGAAGATTGCGCGCGCGGTAGAGATCCTCGCCGCCCCGTTCGCGCACATCGTTTGAATAGGCGGGGTTCGAATAGATGGGGCCGGAAGGTGCGGCCTGCACCGTCGGAACTGCGACGGCCTCTGCCCGAACGGGCGCGGCACCCTCGAATGTGCGCTGCACGGCCAGTGGGTCGAGCACGGCGCTGGCGAGGGCGCTGGCTGCGGAATCGTCGCGGCGATGCGGCGCGGCGAGCGGTTCTCCGCCGAGATAGGCGAAACGGAACGAGGCCGGGTTTCCGGCCGCGCCGTTGAAGGCGTAGAAACGGTGCGCGCCGATCGTCGTGAGGTAATGGAGGCTCGGCGCCCAGTAGGGGCTGATCTGGATGGTATGATAATGCGTGGCCAGCCCGACCGGCGCATAGACCTGGCCCGACAGCGCGGCATGGGCCACCTCTTCGGCGCGCCGCCAGAAGTAGCGCTGCGGCGCGCGGGCGAGCGAACCGTCGCAGGTGAAGGAGAACTGGCAGCCGGTCGGCCGCTCCGACCCCTGGTAGACGACGCCGCAGACGGTCTTGGGATAGGCCGGGTGGGCAAGCCGGTTGAGCACGACTTGCGCCACCGCGCGCTGGCCGCCGTCCGGCTCGCTGGCGGCTTCATAATAGATCGCGGCAGTGAGGCACTGGAGCGCGCGGCTGCGGTCCCCCCCGGAATTGTCGATCCTGAGAGCGCGGGCGACGGGGCCGATGGCGCCGCCTTCTGCATCCGAATGAATGCCTTCCCCGACCTTGAGCACCGGCTGCTCGGCTTCGAGATAGTAATAGGCCGAGCCGGGGAAGCTGGCGCCCGGCTGTTCGAAAGGCATGGGTAGCACCGGCTGGTTCGCCGCCATGTCGCCGCCGACCGTCAAGCCATCCCACGCGGTGAGCGGCGGAGAGGCGAAGGCGGGCAGGGCGATCGCCACCAGCCCGGCCGCGCCGAATGTCCAGCGCTGCCGTCTGCGCTGAAGCCGCCGGCGTCCGCCGCGCACGAAATTGCCTTGGAAGTCGCGCGGGCGCGGCTCCCAGGTTTCGGTGCAGGAAGGACGGGCGGTGGCGGTCAATTCGGATCCTCTCGGCGCATCTCGATGGGGCGCCATTTGCGCCTATCCTGCTTTCGCCTTCGCGGCATCCACCGAGATCGGCGCGTCCCGAAGCGGTACAGGCGCGGGGGATACGCTGAATCGCTTAAGAGTCTGTTTGCGATTTCCCCCGGCGATACCGTGGAACCACCCAAGCGCCCCGCTTGCCAATCCCCGCGCGGCCCAGTACTCCGCGCGCTACGTCATGGGTGGCCCGGAGCCGGGCCCTTAGAGGGAATTTCGGCGCAAGTCGAAAAGCTGCCCCCGCAACTGTGACCGGGGAGCGCCCCTTCCACGCGATGCCACTGGGTCAAACCGGGAAGGCGGAGGGCGGCGCGACGATCCGGGAGCCAGGAGACCTGCCCGTGACGGTCGTTCCGCAGCCGGGCGGGGTGTCCCGGCTTGCAGCGAGCCCGTGCGCATGAGGAAAGGCGCGCGGCTCCGCCATGGACGGCACTTGTCGTTCAGGTTGGAGGAATACGCGTGAAATACCTGTTTCTGTTGGGGACCGCACTCGCGGTCTCGACGCCCTTTGCCACCGCCGCACTGGCGGACGAAGCGGCCATCGATAATATCGTCGTCACCGCGACCCGCATCGAAACGCCCACGAGCCAGATCGGCCAGTCCGTCTCGGTTGTCACCCGCGAGGATATCGAACGCACCCAGGCGGTAACCGCCACCGACGTGCTGGCGCGCCTGCCGGGCGTGACCTTCACCCAGTCGGGCGGCTTCGGCCAGCCGGCCAGCGTCTTCATCCGCGGCGCCGAGAACGCGCAGAGCCTGGTCCTGATCGACGGCGTGCGCATCAACGATCCGGGCGACGTGGGCGGCGGCTTCGACTTCGGCAGCCTGGCCGTGGGCCAGTTCGACCGCATCGAAGTGGTACGCGGATCCTCCGGCGTGCTCTGGGGTAGCCGCGCGATCGGCGGCGTGATCAACCTCATCACCGCGCGCCCGACCGAGGAATGGACCGCGCGCGGCCAGGCCGAATATGGCTGGCGCGACCAGAAGCAGCTCGGCGCCTCGGCAGCGGGCAAAGTGGGTCCGGTCGGGCTGACGCTGGGCGGCAACTGGCTCAAGGGTGACGGCTATTCCGCTTTCAACGAGCGCCGCGGCGGCCAGGAAAAGGATGGCTTCGAAAGCAAGAGCGCCAATGCCCGCGCCGAAGTGCAGATCCTGGACGGCTTCTCCGCCGACGCCGGAACCTACTGGACCAAGGCCAATTACGACTACGACAATACCGGTGCCGACGCCCTGAACGTGGGCATGAAGCGCGACACCGTGGGCTATGCCAACTTGCGCTACAAGGGCCTCGACGGCCGCCTGACCGCGCGGCTCGGCTACGGCCTTACCGATACGCGCCGCATCTCCGACGACGCGGTGTTCGGTCCCTTCACCACCAACGGCCGCAACGATCGCTTCGAGGGGCAGGTCTCCTACAGCCCGATCGACATGGTCAGCGTGCTGGTCGGCGCCGAGACCGAGAAGCAGAAGTTCTCGGACAACTACGGCTCGAAGGATTCGACGTCGATCGACAGCGTCTTCGGCATGGTCACCTTGCGCCCGGTCACCGGCCTGACGCTGAACGGCGGCGTGCGCTATGACGACAATTCGGACTTCGGCAGCAAGACCACTTTCTCGGCCAACGGTGCCTGGGTGATCGGCGGCAGCGAGGAAGCCCCGATCCTGCGCGCCAGCTATGGCGAGGGCTTCAAGGCGCCCTCGCTCTACCAGCTCTACACCAACGCCGGCTTCCGCGCGCTCGATCCCGAGACGTCGAAGTCCTGGGACGTCGGCGTGGAGCAGCCCTTCGCGGATGGCCACGGCACCTTCTCGGTCACCTACTTCGATCGCAAGACGAAGAACCTGATCGACTACGATCTGGCCGCGTGGAACTACTACAATGTCGGCCGCGCCCGCGCCAAGGGCGTGGAACTGGGCATGCAGGTTACCGACTGGGAAGGCTTCGACATGAGCCTTTCGGCCACCTACCTCGATGCCACCAACGAGATCACCGGCGCACGCCTTGCCCGTCGCCCCAAGACCAACCTCTATGCCAGCCTCGACAAGCGCTGGGCGGCGGGCTTCCGCCTGGGTGCCGACTTGCGCGTGGGCGGCGGACGCTACGATGATGTCGCCAACGTCAATTATCTCGGCGGAAACCTCGTGGTCGGCCTGCGCACCGCCTATGATGTGACGCAGAATATCCAGGTCTACGGCCGTATCGAGAACCTGTTCGACGAGCATTACGAAGTCGTGCGGACATATGGCACACCCGGACGCGCGGCTTATGCCGGGGTCCGGGTGAAGATGTGATCCTGTCGTCTGCCCTGACGACCGCGGTTGTACGGGGCAGGCGCAAGGCCCGGCGGTTCCTTGCCGTGCTGGCTCTGGTCGGCTCGGCAATACTGGCGGGCTGCGGGGGCGGTGGCACCACCGAGGCCGCCCCCGCGGAACCGGCGCGCGAAGGGGTCCCGACTGGCGCCCCGACGATCGTCTCGCTCAACCCCTGCACCGATGCGATCCTGGCCGAAGTGACGGGGCCGGGGCAGTTGCTGGCGATCTCCAGCTATAGCCACGACCCCGAAAGCAGCTCCATGCCCATGGCCGAGGCACGACGCTTCCGCGCGATCGCGGGAACGGTGGAGGAAGTGGCGACGATCCATCCGCGCGTGGTGGTCGCCAGCGCCTTCCTCGATCCTGCCAGCGAGGCTGCGTTCCGGCGGCTGGGCTACCGGCTGATCAAAATGCCGATCGCCCCGGACCTCGCCTCCGCGCGGGAGCAGGTGCGCGAACTGGCCCGGCTGACGGGCCATCCCGAAAAAGGCGAAAAGCTCGTCGCGCGGATCGACGCTGCCGTGGCACGCAACGCGCCGCCGTCGGCATGGCGACAGGTTCCGGCACTGGTGTGGGAATCCGGTGGACTGGTGGCCGGCGACCGGACCCTGATCGTTGACATGATGAGGCACACCGGCTTTACGAATGTTGCCGGCGCGCGAGGTCTTTCCCAGGCCGATTACCTGCCTCTGGAGAACGTGCTGGCGGACCCGCCGCGCGTGGTCTTCGCGGTGGGCGATCCGCTCGCCGAGGAGGATCGAATGCTGCACCATCCGGCGCTTTCCGCGCTGAAGAGTACCCGGCGGTTCCAGCTCAGCCGTTCCATCCTGTGGTGTGGCGGACCGACCATTCCGCGCGCGCTGGACGAGCTGGCGGCGGCTCACCGGGCTTACGTCTTGTCGCAGGCGTTCTCACAGGCGCCGCGTGCAGGGACGTCTTCACCCCGGCCATGAACTTGCGTTTCGTCCTGCTGCTGGCCATCGCGCTCTGTATCGCGGTGCCGCTGTCGTTGCTGGCGGGCCGCGTCTGGATCAATCCCCTGGCGCCGGAACTGCACAGCGCCTCGATCATCCTCCTGCAATTGCGCATGCCGCGCGCGGTGCTGGCGCTCGTGCTGGGCGCTGGCCTGGGTGCGTCGGGCGCGGCGATGCAGGGGTACCTCCGTAATCCGCTGGCCGACCCCGGCCTGTTCGGCATTGCACCGGGCGCAGCGCTGGGCGCGGTGCTGAGTTTCTGGACCGGCTATGCCTCGGCCCCCTGGATGCTGCCGGTTTTCGCGCTGATCGGAGCGGGCGGGGCCATGGCCCTGCTGGCACTGATCGCCGGGCGCGGCGGCGGCGTGGCGCTGTTCACGCTGGCGGGGCTCATGGTGTCCAGTCTGGCCGGCGCGCTGATGAGCCTGGCGATCAGCCTCACCCCGTCGCCTTTCGCGATGAGCGAGATCGTCACCTGGATGATGGGCTCGCTGGCCGACCGGTCGTGGCGGGAAGTTTGGATCGCGGCGCCGCTCACGCTCGCGGGGGTCGGCGTCTTGCTCTACGTCGGGCGTGACCTTGACGCCATGACCCTCGGCGAGATGGCCGCGCGCTCGCTGGGCGTGGAGCCGCTGCGGCTTCAGGTGTTGATGATCGTGGGCGTGGGGCTGGTCGTCGGCGCGGGCGTGGCGGTGGCGGGGATCATCGGCTTCGTCGGCCTGATGGTGCCGCATCTGGTGCGGCCGATGACCGACCGCAAGCCGTCCTCGTTGATCCTGCCATCCGCCCTGGCCGGAGCGCTGCTGCTGCTCATCGCGGACTGTCTCTGCCGCATCCTGCCGCTCGCGGGCGGAGAGCTGCGGCTGGGCATCGCGCTCAGCCTGCTTGGCGCGCCGTTCTTCCTGCGGCTGCTGCTGCGGATGCGGCGGGGGATGGTGGCATGAGCTTCGGGGCCGAGAACGTGACGGTGGCAGGCCGGCTCGACGGGGTTTCGCTCAATTGCCGCCGCGGTATGGTCACCGCGATCTGCGGCCCCAACGGGGCGGGCAAGTCCACGCTGCTTTCGGTGATTGCAGGGTTGATCAGGCCCGACGCCGGGCAGGCGGTGATGGGCGGGCGTCCGCTCACCGCCGTTTCGCTCGCGCAGCGGTCGCAGTGGATCGGATACCTGCCGCAGTCGCCCGAAGTGGCCTGGGACGTTTCGGTGGAAGTGCTGATCTCGCTCGGCCGCCTGCCCTGGCGGGGAGCCCCCGCCACCGAAACGCAGGCCGCGATCGAGGACGCCATCGCCGCGATGGACCTGCAGGACTTGCGCCATCGGCCGGTCTCCACGCTCTCGGGCGGCGAACGTGCCCGTGCGCTGATGGCCCGCGTCCTGGCGACCCAGCCCGGCTGGCTGCTTGCGGACGAGCCCTTCGCCAGTCTCGACCTTGCCCACGGCGCGGCGCTGATGCAGCGGTTCCGCCAGCAGGCGCGGGCTGGCAAGGGCGTGGTCCTCGTGCTGCATGACCTGGCGACGGCGATGAACCATGCCGATCAGGTGCTGGTGCTGGCGAAGGGCAGGGTGGAGGCGGAAGGGCCGCCGGAAATGGCGCTTTCGCATGAGGTAGTCAGCAGGGTGTGGAACTGCCCGGCACACTGGTTGGGCGAACCCGGCGAACGCGCGCTTTCGATCGGCGCCCCTGCGCCGCTGGCCGTGGATTTCCGGCAACAGTTCTAGGCCTCCGATCCGACACTCCCTTTCGGGCTATTGCAACGCATTCGCATATGCGTCATGGCGCGTGAAAATCGCCTCGGGCAGAATTGCCCTAGGATGAAATCGTTTTCAGGGATCAAGCCATGTCGATCGAAGCCAGCAGTTCCATCCGCTTTTCGGCGCTTCTCCTGGCCGGCGCCAGTCTGCTCGCGCCGATCGCGGCTCTCGCGGAAGAAGCACCGGCCCCGGCGGACGACATTCTCGTCACCGCGCAGCGGGCGAACCAGACGCAAGTCAGCGGCAATGGCAGCCTGGGTGCACTGGGCGACAAGGCGGCCGAGGACATTCCGTTCAACTTGCGCGCCTACAACGAAGCGCTGATCCTCAACCAGCAGCCGGACAGCCTGGGCGAAGTGCTGGAGAACGATCCGACCATCCGCACCACCCTGGGCTTCGGAATCGCCGGCGAAGTCTTCGTGATCCGCGGCTTCGAACTCGCTTCGGACGATGTCGGCTTCGACGGTCTCTATGGCATCACCCCGCGCCAGCTGGTGGCGCCGGAGCTGTTCTCTTCGGTGCAGGTGATCAACGGCGCCAGCGCCTTCCTCAACGGCGCGGCGCCCGGCGGCAGCGGCATCGGCGGCAGCGTCAACCTGCTGCCGAAGAAGGCGGAGCGCGACATGATCCGCGCGACGGTCGGCTATACCTCGGACTCGCACTTCTCCGGCGCGCTCGACGTCGCCCGTCGCTTCGGCCCGAACGGCGAATGGGGCGTGCGCGTCAACGGCTCGGCCCGGCGCGGCGACATCGCCATCGATAACGAGTTCCATTCCAGCTACGTGCTGGGCGGCACGGTCGACTATGACAGCGGCCCGCTGCGCGCCATGCTGAACGTGAACTACCAGCGCCTGCGCCAGAGCAACTGGCGCCCCAAGGTGGGCATCGTCGATGTCATCCCGCGCGTGCCCAAGGCGGACGCCAACTACTCGCAGCCCTGGAGCAAGATCCAGACCGAAGACTTCTTCGGCACCCTCAGCCTGGAATACGATCTGGCCGACAACGCGATGATCTATGCCAAGGTCGGCGCGCGCGACGGCAAGGAGGACCAGGTCACGGCGGGCATCAGCGTGACCGACCCCGTCACCGGCGCGGCCACCGGCAGCGGTTCCTATGTTCCCCGCACCGACAACAACGAATCCGCCACCACCGGCCTGCGTGTGAAGCTGAACGGCGGCGGCGTGAGCCACGAGATCAATATGGGCGTGTCTGCCAGCTGGCAGGTCAACCGCAACGCCTTTGATTCGCTGGCCGGTTACGCCACGAATTTGTATGACACGCCGGTCGTCGCGCGTCCGCCCTCAGCCGCCGTATTCGGCAATGTCGACGATCCTTTCCCGATGAGCCGCACGCGCGTCGCCAGCGTCTTCGCCTCCGACACGGTGGGCTTCTGGGAAGACCGCATCCTGATCACCGGCGGCCTGCGCCTTCAGCAGATCAAGACCACCTCCTACTCTTATGCGGACGGCGCAAAGGCGAGCGGCTACAACAAGGACGCGATCACGCCGGTGGTGGGCGTCGTGATCAAGCCGGTGGAAGGGCTGTCGCTCTACGGCAACCGCATCGAGGGATTGATTCCAGGTTCCACTGCTGCTGTCACGGCCAACATCAACGGCATCGACTTTCCGGTCACCAACGGCGGGCAGGTGCTGGCGCCGGTCAAGTCGGTGCAGTACGAAGTGGGCGGTAAGCTCGCCATGGGCCGCTTCAATGCGGGCCTCGCGGTGTTCCAGATCGACAAGCCCAACACCTTCTATCGCCCCGACGCCGACAATGCCGGCTTCTATGAGTTCGGCAACTATGGCCAGCAGCGTAACCGCGGCGTGGAGTTCACCCTCGACGGTGAGCCCGTCGACGGCCTGCGCGTCATCGGCGGTGTGACCTACACCGATGCGGAACTGCGGCGCACCGACGGCGGCGTGGACCAGGGCAACAACGCAGCGGGTGTGCCGGACTGGCTCGCCAACGCCAACGTCGAGTGGGATCTGCCGTTCCTCCCCGCGCTGACCCTGACCGGGCGGGTGGTCTACACCGGCAAGCAGGCGGTGGACCGGGCTAACACGCTGGAACTGAACGATTGGACCCGCTTCGACCTCGGTGCGCGGTACGTAGCGCTGTTGGGCGACAGCACGCCGCTGACGCTGCGCTTCAACGTCGATAACGTCGCCAACAAGCGCTACTGGGCCTCGGCCTTCGCGGTGTTCGGAACGCAGCTGCTTCAGGGCAGCCCGCGTACCTTCAAGGCATCGGCCTCGATCGAGTTCTGAGAGTTTGCGGCACCGGCCTAGGGGGCTGGACCGGTGCCGCCCCCAAAAGCGATAGCCGCCGCTCCGGAATACGGAGCGGCGGCTTTTTCGTGTCTGGCGCGGTTGCGTCGGCCCAGCCGAAAGGCCCGCCTTCGGGCGAGGCAACGATTGCTACATACTGGCTAGAAGATCGTCGTCGTCCCGGACTTGATCCGGGACCGCTGGCAATCCTTCAGGCGATAGCTCGCAGGGAAGGTCCTCGCGGAGAGGTGGGTTGTTCACGGCCAGCGGTCCCGGATCAAGTCCGGGACGACGAGATGTAAGAAGGGCTCCGTTCCCGTGAACGGAGCCCTTCGCGTCGTCAGGCAGCTCGCAATGACGAAGGATGAAAGGGGACGGGCTTCAGCCCGCGAGCCTCGTCCTTACTGGGCCTTGGGTGCCAGTCCCCGCGCTTCCAGCATCGGCTGGACTTGCGGATCATGGCCGGTGAAGTCGCGGTAGAGTTCCGCGAAGTCCTTGGTGTGGCCCTGGCCGAGGAAGGTCTTGCGGATGTGGTCGCCGTTGGCGCGGGTCATGCCGCCGTGCTTTTCCACCCAGTCCCAGCCGTCGTGAGCGAGCATCTCGGTCCAGATGTACGAATAGTACCCGGCCGCATAGCCGTTGTCCCAGATATGGCGGAAGTACGGGGTCTTGTAGCGCGGCGGGATCATGTCGGTGTTGAGCCCGGTGGCCGCCAGGGCCTTGGCCTCGAAGGCCATCGGCGGCTGCGCGGCTTCTTCCGGCGAAAGCTGGTGCCACTGGATGTCGACCATCGCCGCCGACAGCGTCTCGCCCAGGCCCAGGCCCTGGTTGAAGGTCTCTGCCGCCTTGATCTTGGCGATCAGTTCCGCCGGGATCGTCGCGCCGGTCTGGTAGTGCTTGGCGTAGTTGTTCAGCACTTCGGGGATCGTCGCGAAGTTCTCGTTGAACTGGCTGGGGAACTCCACGAAGTCGCGCGCGGTGTTGGTGCCCGAGAGCGAGGGGTACTTCTGGCTGGCGAAGAAGCCATGCAGCGCGTGGCCGAATTCGTGGAACATGGTCTCCACGTTGTCGAAGCTGACGAGCGCGGGCTGGCCGTCGGCGGGGGGCGCGATGTTCAGCGTGTTGGACACCACCGGCTTCTCGCCCAGCAGGTAGGATTGCTCGACGAAGTTGTTCATCCAGGCGCCGCCGCGCTTGTTGGAGCGGGCGAAGGGATCGAAATAGAAGATCGCCTGCTGCTTGCCGTCGGCGTCGATCACGTCATAGGCGCGCATCGTCGGATGGTAGACCGGCAGGTCGGTGCGGCGCTTGAAGGTCAGGCCATAGGTCTTGTTGGCGGCATAGAACACGCCGTCTTCCAGGGTGCGCCAGACTTCGAAGTAAGGCTTGATCTGGCTTTCGTCGAGGTCGTACTTCGCCTTGCGGACCTTCTCGGCGTAGTAGGACCAGTCCCAGGCTTCCAGCTTGATGTTCTGGCCCTCGGCCTTGGCAGCCGCTTCGAGCAGGGCGGCCTCGCGGTCCTGCGTGGCGCGCAGGGCGGGGACGAAGCCCTTCATGAACTCCATCGCCTTGGCGGGCGTCTTCACCATGCGGTCGTACATCTGGTACGTCGCGAAGTCGGGCGCGCCGAGCAGTTTCGCCTTCTTCGCGCGCAGCGTGGCGATCTGGGTGATCATCCCGGTGGTGTCGTACTGGTCGCCGCCCGAGGTGCGGTTGACGCTGGCGTCCCACAGCGTCTTGCGGCTGTCGCGATTCTTGAGGCTGGTGAGCGCGGCCTGCTGCGTGGTGTTGTCCAGCGCGAGCATGAACTTGCCGGCATGGCCCTTTTCGGCGGCCAGCTTGGCGGCGGCGGCGATCTCGGCCTGCGAGAGCCCGTCGAGCTGCGCGGCGGTGTCGAAGATCGGCGCCTTGGCGGCGGTGGCCGTGGTCAGCTTCTGCGCGAAGGCGGTTTCGAGCTTGGCGATCTCCAGGTTCATTGCCTTCAGCTCGACCTTCTGCTCGGCCGAGAGCAGGGCGCCGCGGTGGACGAACTTGTCGTAGGTGGTCGCCAGCAGCATGGCGTCCTCGCCGGTCAGCGCCTTGCCTGCGGCGCTGTCATGCACGGCCTCGACGCGGGCGAACAGGGCGTCGTCGAGGTAGATGTCGTCGTTGAGCGCGGAAACCTGCGGGCTGACGGCGGTGTCGATGGCATCCAGCGTATCGTTGGTATTGGCCGAGGTCAGCTGGCTGAAGACGTTGTAGGCCCGGTCGTAGAGCGAGCCGGTACGCTCCATCGCGACGATCGTGTTCTCGAACGTCGGCTTGGCCTTGTTGGCGGCGATGGCTTTGATCTCGGCACGCTTGGCGGCAATGCCGGCCTCGATGGCGGGCTGCCAGTCGCTGTCCTTGTACTGCGTGAAGTCCGGGGCATGGAGCGGCAGCGTGCTCGGCTTGGCGAAGGGGCCGGTATAGGCGGGAGCCGCAGCAGCGGTCTTCGCAAGTGCCGTCACGGAAAATCCTCCAAGCAGGGCCGCGCCGAGCACGAGCGGAGCGGCGGCGGCCATGAGCCGGGTCTTCATCGTTCTTTTCTCCTGGCTTCGGCGACCCGGAAGAATGTGTCCGGAAAAAGGACGTGCAACGCCTTGCCCACGGATTGCGGACAAGGACGTTTCGGGCGCGCCGAAATGATCAACGGGAGAGGTTGAAGCGCAGAAAACCGGGGGGTGCAAGCGCAAGGGACGCCGGATCAGGCGGGTTGCGCAAATGACGTATACGACATTTCTTAAGGCGCAGGAATACGCGCCGGAACGCAATCAAGTTGCGCTCCGGCGCGCCGTCAGGTCGCTCCGACAAGGGGGAATCGGTCCGGTCAGTTCGACCGGAAGCGACCTTTGGTCCACACACGCATGGGATCGGTGCCGTCCTCGTGATCGCGGCGATGTTCTTCCCGCTGACGATCCAGGATCAACGAACCCGTCTTGCGCGCGAACCTGCTGCGGCGAAACGGAATTTCGGCTCCGATGTTCATTTCAGGCTCTCCTCTTTCGAGGAAGAACGCGGCCGGGGAGGGGAAAGTTCCCGAAAGACCGAGATGAGGACGGCGGCGCGGGACGTCCAGGCCGCCTAGGCGTCTCCGGGAACGCCGAGCAGGAACGGCAGCCTTGTCCCAGCCGCTGCATCCGCCAGCGTATGCGCATCCAGCTCCGCCAAAAAGGCGCTCATCGCCTGGCGCAGGATCGCGGAAAGGCCGCAGGCCGCCTGAAGCAGGCAGTTGCCGCAATCGGCCGGGGTGATGTTGGGCTCCGTCAGGCGCACCACTTCGCCCAGCGTGATCCGATCCGCCGGACGACCGAGGCGAAAGCCGCCGTTACGGCCGCGCACGGTTTCCAGATAACCGGCATTGCCGAGCAGGTTGACCACTTTCATCGCGTGGTTGCGAGAGATGGCGTGCGCATCGGCCACTTGCGCGATGGAGACCAGCCGCGCCGGGTCGACCGCGACGTGAAGCAGGATGCGCAAGGCGTAGTCGGTGTGCGCGGTGAGGCGCAAGGCCAGTCTCCGATAAATGATGCGCCTACTTTACATCTTTTCCGTTCGGCGTATAGATGCATTCAGTTTGCATCTTTTAAGAGGACGAATCGAAATGGCCGCTCCGCTCAGCGAACAGACCATCGCCACGATCAAGGCCACCGCGCCCGCGCTCCAGCAACACGGCGTGGAGATCACCACGCGCATGTATGGCCGACTGTTCCAGAACGAGGATGTGCGCGCCATGTTCGACCAGGCCGCGCAGGATTCGGGCGAGCAGCCGCGTCGGCTGGCCGCGGCGATCCTTGGCTATGCGCAGAACGTGGACAAGCTCCAGAACCTGACCGGCGCGGTGGCGCGCATGGTGCAGCGCCATGTCGACACCGGCGTCAAGGCCGAGCACTATCCGCTGGTGGCCGAAGCCCTGCTTCCCGCCATCCGCGAAGTTCTGGGCGAAGACGTCGCCACCGACGCAGTTCTCGCCGCCTGGGGCGAGGCCTACTGGTTCCTGGCGGACATCCTGATCGGCAAGGAAGCAGAGGCTTACGCGGAGCTGGAAGAGGCGTGAGTCTGGTGGAATAAGCCAAGGCTTGAAATCCGTCGTCCCGGACTTGATCCGGGACCGCTGGCCGCGCGTCACCCAACTCTCGGCTGGGCGCCTTTCTTCAAAGTCTCGCCTGAAGAACTGCCAGCGGTCCCGGATCGAGTCCGGGACGACGTTTGTCTTCCGCGTCTTTCTTCAACCTGTCCGCCGGTTCTACCGCGTCCCCACGCCGCTCTCGAATTGCGACTGGAGGTTCGCCAAGGTCGCGCCCGATACCGGCGGCAGGTCTTGCGCGGTCTTGCCCTTGCGCAAGGCGGCGCGGTCCTTTTCAGTGGGGTCCACCACGCGCACGCGGACGGCCGCCTTGCCTTTGGCCCTCACACCCAGCGCCTCCGCGGCCCCGCGCGAAAGGTCGATGATGCGGGCGCTTTCCCCGAACGGCCCGCGGTCGTTGACGCGCACCAGGATGCGGCGGCCGGTGTCGAGCGCGGTCACTTCGACATAGCTGGGCAGGGGCAGCGTGGTATGTGCCCCGGTGATCCACTTCGGCTGGAACCGCTCGCCATTCGCCACCTGGTTGCCGGACTCGCTGCCGTACCAGGTCGCATAGCCCAGGACGTCGTAGCCGGGCTGGGCGGCGGGCGTATAGGTCTGGCCGCGCACCTTGTAGGGCGCGCCGACGCGGATCGGGGTGTCGCTGACCGGACGGAACTTCGTGCCGCCGCCGCAGGCCGCCAGGGCGCAAGACAGTGCCAATGCGAATGCGGGCCTCAGCGCCCCGGTTAAACTACCGCCCATGTGCCGCTCCTACCTTCCGGACGGCGGCGCTGTCCACGGGGCTATTCTTGCAATGGGCGGAACCCGGTGGCGAGGCGGCAGGTTGTGCAGGGTCGAAGGAGTCAGGCATGTTCAAGTCGATAGCCGTGGCCGCGCGGGACCGGGGCCGAATGGCGGAAGTCTCGGCGGTGATCGCCCGGTTCGGGCTGGACTCGCTGGCGGCGCGGCTGGGGCTGGGCGAGAGCGAAGCGGCGGAAGGAACCGAACCGCGCGACTTGCCGACCCGCGTGCGCCAGGCGCTGGAAGCGCTCGGCCCCACCTATGTGAAGCTCGGCCAGATTCTCGCCACCCGGCGCGACTTGCTGCCGGACCCCTGGATCGCCGCTTTCGAGCAACTCCAGAGCGATGCGCCGCGCATCCCCTTCGAAGCCTTGCGCGGCGAAGTCGAAGCCGCGCTGGGCGAAGCGCCCGAGAGCGCCTTCGCGCATTTTGACAGCGAGCCGCTGGCCGCCGCCTCGATCGCGCAAGTCCACCGCGCCCGGCTGAAGGACGGCACCGAAGTGGTGGTGAAGATCCGCCGCCCCGGCATTCGCGCGCGGATGGAGGCCGATCTCAGGCTGATGCGCCATCTCGCCGCGCTGGCCGAAGCGCGCAGCGCCATGGTGCGCCGGATGAAGCCCGCCGCGATGATCGAGCAACTGGGGCGCGAGATCCTCGACGAGCTGGATTTCACCAACGAGGGCCGCAATGCCGACCTGCTGCGCGCCGATCTCGTTTCGCTGAAACGCGTGGTTGTGCCGCGCATCCATTGGCAATGGACCGGCGAGCAGGTGCTGGTCATGGACTATGTGGAGGGCATTCCCCCGCGCGATCCGGCGGTGCTGACGGCGGCGGGGATCGACCCGTCGCGAATCGCGGCGCTGGGTGCGGAACTGGTGCTGGAAATGGTGCTGGTCAACGGCCGTTTCCATGCCGACCCGCATCCGGGCAACCTGTTGTGCCTTCCGGAAGACAGGCTGGCCCTCCTCGATCTCGGCTCGGTGGGCTTCGTCAGCCCGCGTCGCCAGCATGAGTTCCTGACTTTCATCCTCGCCTTGCGCAGCGGCGATCCCGGCGGCGTGGCCGACATGCTGGCGACCTGGTCCGAAAGCGGCGAAGTCCCGCGCGAAAAGCTGCTGCGGGCTTCCGAGCGGCTGGTGTCGCGGCACGGCACCGGCGCGCTGGTGCTGAACGCGATGGTGGCGGACTTCTTCCCGCTGCTGCGGCAGGAGGGGCTGGTGCTGCCGCCCGACCTGGTGCTGATCTTCAAGGCGATGGTGACGATGGACGGCGTGCTTTCCGGCATCGCTCCGGACTTCGACCTTTCGGAAGCGCTCGGGCGGATGCGCGGCAAGCTGGTCGCCTCGCGGTTGCAGCGCCTGGCCGCGCCGGACAAGCTGGAGACGGCGCTGCTCGAACTCTCGCGCGTGGTCGAGGAAGCGCCGCGCTTCCTGCGCGCGGCCTCGGCGCGGATGGAGGCGCCGTCACCGACTGCGCGCGACGACGGCACCGCGCGGGCGGTAAGGCTGGCCGGCTGGCTGGTGGGCGGCGCGGTGGTGATCCACGCCGCCGTCCAGCTGCTCGTTCACTGGGCCTGAGTTATTTTCTCGCCGCGTCCGACTTATCGCGCACGGCCTTGAACTCGGAGCCTGCCTTCCACTGCGGCCACCTGGCCGAGCCCGCGAGGTCTTCGCCGATCGTGCGGACCAGTTCCACGTCCTGCACCGCGCCTTCCATCTTCCAGTCGGGCGACCAGGCGTCGCAGGCCTGATGGTAGCACTGGCCGGTATAGGCATCGATCCAGGCCTGCCCCGCCTTGACGCCGCCTTGCTTGAGATCGGAAGCCCCGGCAATGCCCATCATCAGCATCACCGGCACGCCGCGCTTGGCGAAGGAGAAGTGGTCGGCGCGGTAGAACAGCCCGCGCTCCGGCAGGCTTTCCGCCGTCACCCGGCGTCCTTGCGAGGCGGCGACGCGGGCCATGTCGTCCTCCAGCGTGTCCTGCCCCTTGCCGATCAGGGTCACGTCGTTGGCAAGCCCTGCCGTCTGGAGCACGTCGATGGTGAGGTTGGCGACGGTCTTCTCCATCGGGAACACCGGGTTGGCGGCGTAGAATTCCGATCCCAGCAGCCCGCGTTCCTCGGCGGTCCAGGCCGCGAAGACTACCGTGCGCTGCGGCGCCGGAGCCGCCTTCATGACGCGGGCGATGTCGAAGAGGGCGGCCACGCCCACCGCGTCGTCGTTGGCGCCCGCCCGGTAGATGCGGCCTTGAGCATCCGGCGCGCCCTTGCCGTAAGCGTCCCAGTGCGCGCCGAACATCACCACTTCGTCCTTGCGCGCGGTGCCGGGGATCTGCGCCAGCACATTGTGGCTCATGACTTCCTCGTGGCCCACCGGCACGTCGGCGTCGAACGTCACGCCCTTGAGCACGACCGGCTTGAAGTCCGGCCGGCGCGCCGCCACCGACAGCCTGGCGAGATCGAGCCCCGCCGAGGCGAACAGCCGCGTCGCCGCATCGCCCGACAGCCAGCCCTGGAGCGCGACGCTGGTGAGCTGGTCGGCCCCTCGCACGATGTCGTAGTTCTCGCCGCCGGGGCTGGTGACGACGTTCCAGCCATAGCCCGCGCCCTCGGTCTCGTGGACGATCAGCGCGCCCACCGCGCCCTGGCGCGCGGCTTCCTCGAACTTGTAGGTCCAGCGGCCGTAATAGGTCATCGTGCGACCGCCGAACTTGCCCGCGGCGGGCTCGCCCTTCGCGGCATGGAAATCGGGATCGTTGACCAGGAACACCACGACCTTGCCCTTGAGGTCCAAGCCCTTGAAATCGTCCCAGCCGCGCTCCGGCGCCTTCACGCCATAGCCGACGAAGACCACCGGCGCCTGCGCGATGCGCGCGCTGTCGTCCGGCCTCAGGGTGGAGAGGTAGACGTCCTTGGCGACCGTCAGCGGCATCGCGCCCTTGGGGCCGGAGAAAGCCAGCGTGCCGGGCTTACCGAGCGTGGTGTGGAGCAGCGGCACCTTCTGCACCCACTGGCCGTCCGGCCCGGCGGGCTGGAGGCCGATGTCCTGGAACCGGGCGATGAGGTAGCCGATGGTGCGCTCTTCGCCCACCGTCCCCGGCGCGCGGCCCTCGAAAGTATCGGAGGCCAGCGTCTTCACATCGGCCACGATGCGATCGCCGTCTATCGCTTGCCTGGCGGGGGCGGGCGCGGGTGCGGCTGCGCGGGCGGTTGCGGGAAGGGTAACGGCGAGCAGCGCGGCGAGCGGCGCAAGGAGCAGCGAAGTCTTCATGGCTAGCGCTTTTAGGACGCCGGGCAGGTGAGGCAAGGGGCGGAGCGCATGAACGTCGTCCCGGACTTGATCCGGGACCGCTGGCGTAGCGTCACCCGACTATCGGCTGGGCGCCCGCTTGCAAGCTCCCGCCTAAAGAACGGCCAGCGGTCCCGGATCAAGTCCGGGACGACGAAACTGCCGCGTAGACTTGGATAAGAGAGTTCCTACCGCCTGCTACATTCGTCATCCAGACGACAGGCATTGCGGGCTAGCCGTCGTTCTTAAGAAGCGTCCTTCCAATCAGCCAGAAGTGAAGAATCTGGATAAAGACGAACATTGCACCAATCCCGATGAAGGTTGGAAGCACCATACCTTCCTGCCCGGCCCGAGGCGCTACATTGCGAGACAGGATGATCAGACTCACAAACACTGAAAAGGCCAGTGCGGGGATAAAGGCGAGGGCCAGCGGGCGCGGCGCAGACCAAGTCACTTCCCTGGTCAGCCACCACTGCATCGGTAGACGATCTTCGCCTCGGAACCGTACATTGGCTAGCCAGGCAAGACCGCAAAGAGCCAGGCTGAAGAGCACGCCAGTGATAATAAGGTTCATAAGCTAGGCTCCAAGACTCTAGCGTATCTCGCGGCGCTGCGTCTGCAACTGCAGATTGCTCCAGAACGACTGCTTCCGGGCGAAAACGGGCAACCAAACCCATCTCCCAGCCCCTACCGATAAAACCCCTCGCGCAGCTTCACGCCGTGCTCCAGCCAGACCTTCAGTGCCGCCAGCATGCCCGTCCAGCCCTCGCAGTTCGCGTAGGAGGCCTTTATGCCCTCGGGCGTGTCCGACCAGCCTTCCTCGGTGATCTGCACGAGGGTGCGCCCGTCATCGAGCATTTCGAAGGCCAGCGTGACGAGGGTGCGGTACTCGCCTTCCTCGTCGGGGAGGACGGCCTCCTTGTCGCCGCCCCAGCGGAGCAGGACGTGGCGGTCCTTCACCGCTTCCACGACATGGACCGGAAAGGCGCCGGGGAAGTCGTGGAAGTCCCAGGAGACGACTGTGCCGGTTTCCAGGCGCCCCTTGGCGCCGCCGGTCGTGAAGTAGTGCGATAGCGAGGCGGGGTCGGCGACGGCTTCGAAAACGTCGCCGATTGGTTTGGCGATCCTGCCGGAGACGGTGAACCTGGGTTTCATCGTAGTTCTCCCTCGTTCGCCGCTTCTACCGTATTTCTACTCGCAGCGCGAATAGTCTCCGGCGCGGCAGGCGTTCACGTCGCGGCGCCATTGTGCCAGGTCCGCCTCGTAGTCGCGACGGGCCTGGGCATAGTCCCGGGACTCATAAGAGGGAGACTGGTCGGCATAGTCCCGGCGGCTGGTCTGGTAATCGTCCTCATCGTCGCGAGACTCGGCATATCGGTCGTCGCCGCCGCCGTTCGCGCGGTCATAAGCCTTCCAGCCGGAAGCGTACTGTGCATCGCGCTTGCGGACATATTCCAGCTGATCGCGATTGAGCTTGCGGATGATCGCGGCGTCGCGCGCGATGTCCTCGGGCGACATGCGGTCGTTGGGATCGTCGGCCCGCGCCGTGCCGGAAAATGCCTGCGTGGAAAGCGCCAGCGTCGCCAGCGCGAACACCATTCGCCCGGCTCCTGTTCGTGGCCCCTTCATACTTCCCGTCTCCGTCCCTGGATGATCCTTGCGTTCTGTGACGAGACGATGGGGTGGATGCAAACAGGGATGCGACGAACCGCAGGCCGCAGCGACGAGCCGGGACTTGCCTGAGCCGGATTGCCGATTTTCCGGCAGGACGCCCGGAAAAGGAAAGTCGTCGACCGGAGCCCTCCCGTCGACGACTTTCCCAGGCCGTGGAAAATGCTTTAGCGGCCGCGTGCGGCAGTGATCGCGATCGGCTTGGCCATGGCCAGCTGTCCGGGATTTTCACGCGCGGCCATGCGCGTTGCCAGAAGCTCGTCTCTCGCGGCGAAAGCGCGATCGCGCGAAGCATCGCGGCAATCGTGGATGTCGTCGAGTTCTTCCAGTTGATGCGTGTAGACCGGGCCGCAGACGGCGCGAACCGCGACTTCCAGCCGCTTGTTGAGCGTATCGATGCCGTCCTGCGAATCGAGGTTGAGGTCACTGTAGCGGACTTCGCGTTGAGGAACGTCGCGCAGAGAGTTGTCCTTCACGACGACTTCGGCGGTAGCGGTCCCGGCGGTGGCCACGGCCACCAGGCCGATGGCGGCGAATGCGGTACGAAAGTTGGTCATCTGTCTTCTCCGTTTGCTCAAGAGTGCAGGTTCTCTCGGCGCAGGCCCCCACGGCCCGCGTTGCAGGATCTGCAAAGCGACCTCGATAGACGAAGGAAGTCTTGGCCAAACAACGATTACGTCGCAGGGCGGTTGCCGACTTCATCAATCATGTATGTACTTTAAAATTGCCCCATCGATCTCGTCCCGGCTGGGTGGCAATGTCTGGACATTACTTTATCAAGTAAGTGAGACATGAAGCAAAAGGCGAGTCGGTATTCTTTACAGGCCCATTCTCTATTGCTCATAACCACGCCGTATTCAAGTCATCCAGAGGGGTGCATCGGTAAACGACATAGAACGACCGACCGGCGACATGCGGTGTTCCGCCAAATTGCGCAAACCGTTGCAATCCGGCCGGGCGTTCCCACATGAGGCCCCGTCCTTGCAGGCCGAATGCTTCTGGTCGCGGCTGCTTGCGCTTTGCGAACAAATCTGGAACACGTCACCTCCATGAGTCTCTCCCACATCACGGTGCGCGGTGCGCGCGAGCACAATCTCAAGGGCTTCGACATCGAGCTTCCGCGCGAGAAGCTGATCGTCATCACCGGGCTTTCGGGCTCGGGGAAATCCAGCCTCGCCTTCGACACGATCTATGCCGAGGGGCAGCGCCGCTATGTCGAGAGCCTGTCGGCCTATGCGCGGCAGTTCCTGGAGATGATGCAGAAGCCGGACGTCGAGCATATCGACGGCCTCAGCCCCGCGATCTCGATCGAGCAGAAGACCACCAGCCGCAACCCGCGCTCCACGGTGGCGACGGTGACGGAGATCTGGGACTACATGCGCCTGCTCTGGGCGCGCGTGGGCATTCCCTATTCGCCCGCCACCGGCCTGCCGATCGAGGCGCAGACCGTGTCCAACATGGTCGACCGGATGATGGAACTGCCCGAAGGCACCCGCGCCTACCTGCTCGCGCCGGTCGTGCGCGGCCGCAAGGGCGAATATCGCAAGGAACTGGCCGAGTGGCAGAAGGCGGGCTACACCCGCGTGCGCATCGACGGCGAACTCTACGCCATCGAGGACGCCCCCGCGCTCGACAAGAAGTACAAGCACGACATCGAAGTCGTGGTGGACCGTATCGCGGTCAAGGACGGCATCCAGACCCGCCTGGCCGACAGCTTCGAACAGGCACTGAAGCTGGCCGAGGGGCTGGCCTATATCGACCTTGCCGATGGCGTCGTGCCGGGGCGCGAGGGCGAGGGGAAGGGCGGCAAGAAGACGCTCAAGGGCACCGGCCTGCCGCCCAACCGCATCGTCTTCTCCGAAAAGTTCGCCTGCCCGGTCAGCGGCTTCACGATCGAGGAGATCGAGCCGCGCCTGTTTTCGTTCAACGCCCCGCAGGGCGCCTGCCCGGCCTGCGACGGGTTGGGTGAGAAGCTGCTGTTCGATCCGCAGCTGGTGGTGCCGAACGAGCATCTCAGCCTCAAGCAGGGCGCCGTGGTGCCCTGGGCCAAGTCGAACCCGCCTTCACCCTACTACATGCAGGTGCTCTCCAGCCTGGCCGGGCACTTCGGGTTCGACCTCACCACGCCGTGGGACGCGCTCTCGCCGGAGGTGAAGATCGTCATCCTCTACGGCACCGCGGGCAAGGCCGTGCCGCTGACGTTCAAGGACGGCAAGAAGGAATACACGGTCAACAAGCCGTTCGAAGGCGTGATCGGCAATCTCAACCGCCGCATGATCCAGACCGACTCTGCCTGGATGCGCGAGGAACTGTCCAAGTTCCAGACCGCGCAGCCCTGCGAGACTTGCGAGGGCAAGCGCCTCAAGCCCGAGGCGCTCTCGGTGAAGATCGCCGGCAGCGACATTGCCGACGCCGCGCGCCTTTCGGTGTCGGACGGTTTCGCGTGGTTCGGGGAGCTTGAGGGCAAGCTGACCAGCCAGCAGCAGCAGATCGCCAAGGCCATCCTCAAGGAGATCAACGAGCGTCTCGGCTTCCTCAACAACGTCGGGCTCGATTACCTCAACCTCGACCGCACCAGCGGCACGCTGTCGGGCGGCGAGAGCCAGCGCATCCGTCTCGCCAGCCAGATCGGCTCGGGCTTGTCGGGCGTGCTCTACGTGCTCGACGAACCCTCCATCGGCCTCCACCAGCGCGACAACGACATGCTGCTGGAAACGCTCAAGCGCCTGCGCGACCTCGGCAATACCGTGATCGTCGTCGAGCATGACGAGGACGCCATCCGCACCGCCGACCACATTGTAGACCTCGGCCCCGGCGCCGGTGTCCATGGCGGGGAAGTCGTGGCGGAAGGCACGCTGAAGCAGGTGCTGAAAGCCAAGAACAGCCTCACCGCCGCCTACCTCAACGGCACCCGCAAGATCGAGGTGCCCAAGGCGCGCCGCAAGGGCAACGGCAAGAAGATCGTGGTCGAGAACGCCCGCGCCAACAACTTGCGCAACGTGACGGCGGAATTCCCGCTCGGCACCTTCTGCTGCGTCACCGGCGTGTCCGGCTCGGGCAAGTCGTCGCTCACCATCGATACCTTGCAGGCGGGCGCCTCGCGCCAGCTCAACGGCGCGCGCGTCGTCGCCGGGGCGCATGACCGGATCACCGGGCTCGAAAACTGCGACAAGGTGATCGAGATCGACCAGTCGCCGATCGGCCGCACCCCGCGCTCCAACCCCGCCACCTACACCGGCGCCTTCACCCAGATCCGCGACTGGTTCGCGGGCCTGCCGGAATCGGAAGCGCGCGGCTACAAGGCCGGGCGCTTCAGCTTCAACGTCAAGGGCGGCCGCTGCGAGGCCTGCCAGGGCGACGGCCTCATCAAGATCGAGATGCACTTCCTGCCCGACGTCTACGTCACCTGCGAGGAATGCCACGGCAAGCGCTACAACCGCGAAACGCTGGAAGTGAAGTTCAAGGGCCACTCCATCGCCGACGTGCTCGACATGACGATCGAGGACGCGGAAGAGTTCTTCAAGGCCGTGCCGCCCATCCGCGACAAGATGCACATGCTGAACGAGGTCGGCCTCGGCTACGTCAAGGTCGGCCAGCAGGCCACCACGCTCTCCGGCGGCGAAGCGCAGCGCGTCAAGCTCGCCAAGGAACTCGCCCGCCGCTCCACCGGCCAGACGCTCTACATCCTCGACGAGCCCACCACCGGCCTCCACTTCGAGGACGTGCGCAAGCTGCTCGAAGTGCTCCACCGCCTTGTCGAGCAGGGCAATTCGGTCGTGGTGATCGAGCACAACCTCGACGTCATCAAGACCGCCGACTGGATCATCGACATGGGCCCCGAAGGCGGCGTCCGCGGCGGCCAGGTCATCGCCGAGGGCACCCCGGAGGATATCGTCAAGGTGAAGAAGTCCTTCACCGGGCACTATCTGAAGCCGTTGCTGGTGGCAGGAAAGTAAACCGCAGCCGCATCCGCCAGCAGGCTTTCCCTCACCCGTCGTCCCGGACCTGATCCGGGACCGCTGGCCTGTTCAGCCGAGACTTGGCTGAAGCGCGGAGGCGCGAAGAAAAGGGAGAAAATGCGAGGGCCATCGCCCTCGCGCTCCCGAAATGGCTTGCGCTACTTTCCCGAATGACGGCTACGCGCCCTTTTTCGGTCATCAGAGGTCGCTTTTTTAATGCCCAAAATGGGCCGCCCCCATGCCTGGCGGGGAGCAGGCCATTGATTACAACGAGAATACTGCCTAGCATTATTTCACGAAAAGGGGCACCGATGACACACAAACAGATAGCGTTTTTTAACCACAAGGGCGGAGTTTCAAAAACCACATCTGTTTTCCACATCGGATGGATGTTAGCCAAGCAGGGTAAAAAGGTGGTTCTTGTTGATTGCGATCCGCAGTGCAATCTTACAGGGCTTCTTTTGGACTATTCAGCCTCAGAAGTGTACCCTTTTGAGGGCGGTCAACAGCCCTTGAATATAAGAGATGGTTTGGCTCCGGCGTTTGAAGCACGCCCAGTTCCACTTGCTCCGGTCAAGCTTCAGGAAATCGTCAATTGTCCGGGATTATTCGTACTTCCGGGTCATGTCGGGCTTGCAGAGTACGAAAGCCAGCTTGCCATCGCGCATGAACTTTCCACATCCCTTGCAGCATTGCAAAATATTCCCGGTTCACTGCGATGGCTACTGGATCTAACCGCAGCATCTGTCGATGCAGATTACATCTTGGTAGATATGAGTCCCAGTCTGGGCGCTTTAAACCAGAATCTTTTTACAACCAGCGATGCTTTTGTAATACCGATGGCCCCCGACTTTTTTTCTGCGATGGCGCTTCGGTCATTAAGCCGTATTCTTCCGAAATGGCACTTGTGGTCGGCGCGTGCAGCAGAACAACAAGCGCTTCAAGAATCGGCCTATCCGTGGCCCACAAAGACCCCGAAATA
>NZ_DAMDBA010000028.1:0-30591 GCF_032093395.1 Novosphingobium sp. | reverse complement strand
ATCGTACAAAACTATCGTATTCGCTCGCGTGATGGTAAGGAAGCCGCCCCTACGCGCGCTTACCAAAAATGGTTTGATGAACTCCTTAGCGTCAAAACGGATTTACTGATCCCTTCTCTGGGAGACGCGAATTTATTGATGGACAATGATACATACGAAAACGCTCAAGCGCCGCTGAGTGAATTCTTGATAGAAGTCCCAGATTTCAATAGTCTGATTGCCATTTCCCAGTCGCTTTCCAAACCTGTCTTTGAGTTGACACGCGACGACATCATGAATTCTGGGTCTGTTGCGAAGAATCAGGTCGAGAGCGCTGAGAAATTCCATCAAATATATACGGAGGCGGCAGGGAAAATTTTGAGTATGATTTAATGAAGTCCCACGTTCAAAGTGCGCTGAGAAATTTCAGTAATGGCTGCGATCGGGCACAGGGGCTTTGTTCTATCCATCGCTACCTGAAAGGTGCTGCCCCGGTGGCGATGGACTGTGATGACATTTTGCGCTCATCAGTAGTACTAGCTGTTAGTTCTTTCGATCTCTTCATCCATGACCTATATCGAACCGAAGTGGTGCACAGATTCATCTCGAAGAAATCGTCGGCGGGGCTGAAAATACCGTTTGATGCAGGTTTTTTGGCAGGCTCTTTGCAGACTTCTGCCATTGATGAACAGATAAGGTTAGAAAACTCGTACAAATCGTTTGTTGCTCCCGACAAGCTCTCTGAATGCCTGCGGCCTTTAATAGAGAAGCCTTGGGAAAAAATATCCACAATTCTTGGTGTTCCCGCACCCGATAGCAAGGCGAGACTCAAAAGTATTGTGGGATTGCGCAATAGGATCGCTCACGAAGGAGACGTGAATCCAGCTCTTGGAGGCATTGATCTTTGGCCGATTTATTCTGAAGACGTGCAAGCGTCTGTAGAATTTTTGCGTATCCTTGGAGTCGCCGTCGCTGAAGTTGTAGACAATGCGTGAATTCCTACAATATTCTATCTGAAGTGACGGCAATGGTCGCGTACCGCCTCTAATCCTGTCAGTCCGCAACGGGCCAGCCAACCACTTTCCTACATCTCCCCACATGCGATAAATGATCCGGTTCACCCCGACGCACCTGCGTCGGGGCTTTGGCTCCAATCTGCGGGGGTGAACCATGTCCGACCATTCGAACTCTTCCTATCCCACCGCTGCCGGGCGGGGGTGGATTCCGGCTTCTCGGGATATCGGGTTGCCGGGGGAAACCTTTTCGCGCGGGGGGCGTGAGGAGGCTTACGGGGAGGGCGCTCCGGTGCGGCGGGGCGTGGGGGAAAAGGTCTGGGAGCGCGAGGGCGATGGCCCTCGCATCTTGTCTTCTTCCTGTTCTTCTCCGGCGTCGGAAGACGCGCGCGTGCCCCTCCACCATCCTGCGGTGGGGAAGGAACCGGGCTGGTCTCCTGCGCGGAGGGTTCGGTTTCTGCATCATCTCTCCGGCGGGGGCGACGTGCGGGCGGCTGCGGCGGCGGTGGGGATGTCGCGGCAGTCGGCCTACTTGTTGCGGCGGCGGGACAGGGCTTTCGCGAAGGCGTGGGAGGCGGCGCTGGTGCTGGCGCGGCGGCATGTCGAGGAAGTGCTGGCGACGCGGGCTCTGGACGGGGTGGAGGAGCCGGTCTTCTATCACGGCGAGCAGGTGGCGGTGCGGCGGCGCTATGATGCGCGGCTGCTGCTGGCGCATCTGGCGCGGCTCGACCGGGCGGCGGAGGCGGCGGGCGATCTGGCGGAGCGGTTCGACGAGGTGCTGGCGGTGGTCTCGGGCGCGGCGCCGGACGAGCTGGTGCCGGTCGCGGTGAACGGGGCGGTGCTGCCGCCGGCGCGAGAGGTCTATGCGGAAGCGGCCGGCGCCTTGCTCCAGGAGGAGGCGGAGCGGGTGTGGAGTGAGGCGTTGGAGGACGGCGAGGCGGGGCCGGAGGACGAGCCTGTGCCTTACGTCGCGTTCTGGCGCGAGGCGGCGGCGCGGGACTGGGATGGCTGGCGTCGGCGCGCGGAGGGGGCGGTGGATGCGCTCGTGGGCGAGGACGCGGAAGAGCCGCCGATGGAGTTCAAGTCGCTGGCCGCTGGCCCGAGGGAGGAGGGGGCGGCTTTTTTCGCTCTGGACCGTGTAAAGTGTGTCAAGCGATCGAGGGCCGGGCCGGCAATCTCCGATCTGGCCGGGAACCCGATGCGGGGTGCGATGTTATCGTCTGTGAAGGTCGGCGCGGTGCTTCCCCCACCCCCTCCGTTACCGCGTCGACCTCGCCTTTTTTCAGATTCTTACGCGGGTTATTCGTCGCTGGTGCCGTCGTTGAGGACGGCGAGTTCGACTTTGCCGGAGCCCATGCGGGCAATGCCGATTTCCTTCGCGGCGGCCTCGGAAAGGTCGATCACGCGGTTGGAGTGGAACGGGCCGCGGTCGTTGACGCGGACCATCACCGAGTCCCCATTGCGCGGGTTGGTGACGCGCAGCATGGTGCCGAAGGGCAGCGAGGGATGGGCGGCGGTGAGGTCGTCCGGGTTGAAGCGTTCGCCGCTGGCGGTACGGTTGCCGCGCAGTTCGCGGCCGTAGAAGCTGGCAGTGCCGCCTTTGATAGCCTCGAATTCCTGGGCTTCCTGCTCAAGCGCTTGCGGGATGGCGGCGACGGGAGCGGTGGCTGCGGCAGTCGAAATGACGGCGGCGGGAGCCGGTGCGATGCTCTCGGGGGCCTTTGCGGGCGCCAGCCTCGACTCGGCAACAGCCGAGGAGGCAGGCGCTACCAGCATGGCAGCGGTGGCAAGAGCAAAGCCGATGCGCGCAAGGCGCTGGGCTTTATGCGGTTGGTTGTGCTTCCCCGTCATGGCGAGGAGTCCTACAGGCAGTTCGTCGCCAAGGGGACCCATGCAAAAGCGGCCCGTCGCACTTTGGCAACGGGCCGCCGGATGTCGTTAAGACGTTGAAAGGATTCGGATGGCCGAATCCGGCGCTCTTACTTGGCGTCGCGCTGGGCGAGCAGGCGGAGTCGCAGGGCGTTCAGTTTGATGAAACCGGCTGCGTCCTTCTGGTCGTAGGCGCCGGCATCGTCCTCGAAGGTGACGTGGCGTTCGGAGTAGAGGGAGTCCGGCGATTTGCGGCCGACGACCGAGGCGTTGCCCTTGTAGAGCTTGAGGCGAACGGTGCCGTTCACGCGGGCCTGCGAGTGATCGATCGCGGCCTGGAGCATCTCGCGCTCGGGGGCGAACCAGAAGCCGTTGTAGATCAGCTCCGCGTACTTCGGCATCAGCTCGTCCTTGAGGTGCGCGGCGCCGCGGTCGAGCGTGATCTGTTCGATGCCGCGGTGAGCGCGGGCGTAGATCTCACCGCCCGGCGTCTCGTACATGCCGCGCGACTTCATGCCGACGAAGCGGTTCTCGACCAGGTCGAGGCGGCCGATGCCGTGCTTGCGGCCCAGCTCGTTGAGGGCGGTGAGCAGCGAGGCGGGGCTCATGGCCACGCCGTTGAGGGCGACGCCGTCACCCTTCTCGAAGTCGATGGTGATGTATTCCGGTGCGTCCGGCGCGTCTTCCGGGTTGACGGTGCGCGAGTAGACGTAGTCGGGGGTTTCTTCCCAGGGATCTTCCAGAACCTTGCCTTCGGACGAGGTGTGGAGGAGGTTGGCGTCGGTCGAGAACGGGCTTTCGCCGCGCTTGTCCTTGGGGACGGGGATTTGGTGCTGTTCGGCCCAGGCGATGAGCGCGGTGCGGCTGGTCAGGTCCCACTCGCGCCAGGGGGCGATGACCTTGATGTTAGGATCGAGGGCATAGGCCGAGAGTTCGAAGCGAACCTGGTCGTTGCCCTTGCCGGTCGCGCCATGGGCGACTGCATCGGCGCCGGTCTCTTGCGCGATCTCGATGAGGCGCTTGGAGATCAGCGGGCGAGCGATCGACGTGCCGAGGAGGTAGTCGCCTTCGTAGCGGGCATTGGCGCGCATCATCGGGAAGACGAAATCGCGCACGAATTCCTCGCGCAGATCGTCGATGTAGATGTTCTCGTCCGGCAGGCCCATCAGCTTGGCCTTGGCGCGCGCGGGTTCGAGTTCCTCGCCCTGGCCGAGATCGGCCGTGAAAGTCACGACTTCGCAATTGTACGTGACCTGGAGCCACTTGAGGATGACGCTGGTGTCGAGGCCGCCGGAATAGGCGAGGACGACCTTCTTGATGCTGTCGGACATGGGCGCGGGCTCCGCAGAAAGGGCAGTGGATTCGGGACGCGCGCCTATCAGCACGCGCCCCCTTGCGCAATGAGGGAAAGGTGCGGCGCTATTCGGTCAGGAGTGCGACTTCGTTCGCGGCGATATAGTCGCGCGTGAGCGGAAGGGCGTGACGACTGCGGGCGTACTGGATCTGATAGTTGCACATGCCGCCGCTTTCGAAGGCTGCGGTGGCCCCGGCGAGGTAGAAAATCCACATGCGGTAGAACCGCTCGTCCATGAGATTGACGATGGCTTCCTTGTTGGCAACGCAACGCTTGTACCATTCGCGCAAGGTGAGCGCGTAGTGGAGGCGCAGGTTCTCGACGTCGGTGGCGATCAGGCGGTACTTCTCGCTGGCGGCCACCGTTTCGCTGAGCGCGGGGATATAGCCGCCGGGGAAGATGTACTTGCGGGTGAAGGCGTCGGTCGAGCCGGGGCTGCCCATGCGGCCGATAGTGTGGAGCAGCATGACCCCGTCGTCGGTCAGCAGGTTGCCGACGGCCTTGAAGAACTGGCCGAACTGCGCCTGTCCGACATGTTCGAACATGCCGACCGAGACGATGCGGTCGAACTTGGCGCCGCGCGCCGCGAGGTCGCGGTAGTCGACGAGTTCGAACGAGACCTTGTCGGCCACGCCGGCGGCTTCGGCGCGCTCGCGGGCGAGGGCGAGTTGTTCCTCGCTGAGGGTGATGCCGAGAACCGAGGCTCCTGCGTGCTTGGCCAGATAGATCGCCATGCCTCCCCAGCCGCAACCGATGTCGAGCACGCGCTGGCCGGGTTCGAGCGCCAGCTTGGCGGCGATATGCGCCAGCTTTGCGGTCTGGGCCTGCTCCAGCGTGATGCCGGGCTCCGGCCAGTACGCGCAGGAGTACTGCATGTGCTCGATATCGAGGAACAGGTTATAGAGTTCGTTGCCGATGTCGTAGTGGTGGGCGATGTTCTTCTTGGCGCTGGCCGCCTTGTTGATGCCGTCAACCAGCGTGACGACCTTGCCTTTCAGCTTCTTGAATGCGGTGTGTTCATGCAGTTCGCCGCCCTTGTCCCACTTGGCGTTGGCGCGGATCAGTTCGACCATCTCCATGATGTCGCCCTGTTCGACGACGAGCTGGCCATCCATGAAGGCTTCCGCCGCGCCGAGCCGGGGGTCGGTGAGGATGCGGCGTTCGCCGGCCTTGTCCGTAAAGCGGATGCGGACTTCGGGGAAGCCGGGGGTTGAGGTGCCGAAGCGCTTTACGCTGCCATCGGGGCGGGCGACCTCCAGGACGCCCTGACGGACGCCGCGCTGGAGGAAGTGATCAAGAATTCCCATTGCCATCAACCATTTGTGAAGGGCGCTTCGGCCCGGTGCAAGAGGGTTCGCTTGCGATATAGGCAAGCGAAGGCGTTGTAGTCGTCAAAGTTGGAGAAGGAGCCCCATCGGAGGAGTTTCGATTACTGGCGTGCGAGGAAGAGGACGTCGCGGGGCTGCGCGAGGAGGTGTTGCCCGGAATCGACGTAAAGCGTTTCGCCGCTTTCCAGCCAGCCTTGCGAAAGGAACAGCGCGGCGGAGGCTACGTCTTCCGGCGTGGTCTTGCGCCCGAGCAGGTTCATGCGGTGAGAGACCTCGGTTTCCGCGTCGGTCTGATCGTGGCTGGCAAGGATCGCGCCGGGCGCGAGGCCGTAAATGCGGTCCTCTTCCTGCATGCGCGCCATCGACAGCATCGGGATGGTGGCGGCCAGAGCATGCTTGCTCATGGTGTACGAGAAGAAATCCGGGTTCGGGTTGAGCAGTTTCTGGTCGGTGACGTGGATCACCCGGCGGCCGCCCTTCGCGCGGGCATGGGCGAGAAAGGCCTGTGCAAGTCGTGCCGGGGTTCCGGCGTTGACGCGCATGGCTTTCTCGAAAATTTGCGGATCGAGGGCCTGCGCCGTGTCGAGATCGAACATGCCGGCGCAGTTCACCAGCACGCGCCAGTCGGGCAGGCGGGCGGCCAGGGCCTCGACCATCGCGGGGCCGGCGTTCCAGTCGTTCAGCTCGCAACTGACGATCTCTGACGAGGGCAGTTCCGCCGCCAGAGCTTCGGCCTGCTCCCTGGAATGCCCGTAGTGGATGACGACGTGCCATCCCGCCGCGCCGAACATCCGGGCAATGGCCGCGCCAATGCGTTTGGCGCCGCCGGTCACCAGCATGGCAGGCCTTGCGTCCGTCACGCGGTGCGGCCTTCAGGTTGACACGGTTTACACGGTCCTGAGAGGAAATTTCCGGCGGCCTCGGCGTCCGGCCCCGTTCGGAGGGAAGAGCGGCGCGGAGGGGGAGGCAGGCAAGCAATCATCGGGCGGCATAGGAGCACAGACCGAACCTGTAGGAAAGGCCTGTCGGAATTTACATAGATTTAGCCCACTGCCTGGTTTTGCCCTCGTCACCGGGCCAGCGCGGGAAGCGGTCCTTCGGACAAGCCTGGACGGCCTGTCGCGGCAGGGATACCGCTGACCGCCTGGAGCCGTAGCGCGAAATCGGCCTCATAGAAGCGATGGAGAAAATCCAGCTCCCGGTGGGACGGCCGTTCGTCAGATCGGCTGCTGCGGTTGAAGGCGGGCAGGGTGCAGAGTTCGTCCCGTCCGAGACGCCTGCCGATCTCACCTATCCGTTCATAGGGAATGAGGTGGTCGACGGCGGCGCGGCCCTTGGCATCCAGCACGTACCAGCTCTGCGGGCGGAAGATGTGATCGACGTCGAATGGCGAACGGGCCCGCGCCAGATGATCGATGGCATCGGCGATCGTGCGGAAGCCGGCATAACCGTCCCGGAACGGCTGAGAGATCGTCCTATGGCAAGTACCGCCCGCGCGGGCATAGCGAAACGCGGAAAGGAACCGGTCGACGGGATCGCGGACGAGGGCGAAGCTTGGCAACCCCAGCAGATCCGGCGCGACCTTGGCGTAGTAGCGGGCCGAGCAATGCTTCATCTGCGCGCCATAGAGCCGGTCGCAGATAGAGGTGCCGGCATTCTTGGGAACGTGGATGAAAAGGAGGCGGCTTGCGCGGATCCTGTCGATCCGGCTGCGACGCTTGCCGTCCAGCCAAGGGCGCATTCCGCTGCGGCAGAGCCGCTCTGGAACGTCGCTGACCAGCTTCACGCCGAAGGCCGCTGCGACGATACGATTGACGCCGGTAGTACCGGTAGTCGCTTCCAATTCTGGTGCCATGGGCGCCGGCCTAGAGGCTTCGCGTCACCTGGCGATTTCGAAATATTTCAGTTGTGGCAGCCATGCGACGCGCCGTCCGGAGGGACGACGCGCCGTGGTTCCTCGTCGATCAGCGGCAGCGCGGACGCGAGTTGTTGCGATCGATCTCGCGGCCCAGCAGGGCACCGCCGGCGGCACCGAGGATGGTGCCGGTGGCGCGATCGCCGCGCGTATCGATGGCGCGGCCCGCCAGGGCGCCGGCGACACCGCCGATCAGCAGGCCGGTGGTGCCGTTAGCTTTCTTGCAGCGGTAGCGTCCGTCATTGCCACGCCAGTAGCGTACACCGTTGTCGGTGCGGTGATAGCGCCGACCGTGGTCGCGGGCTTCCGCCACTTCGGTGACGGCGAACGTGGCGGGAATGGTGAGGGCAGCCAAGGCGGCTGCTGCGATGGCTTTGCGCATCTGGAAATCCTTCTCGGTTGAATGTCTTGACGACCGGGGTTCCGATTTCCAGCGCGCGCCAGAACCTGCGATGAACAGTATTGCACGGAGCGTCATATGCGCCGAAGCGTGAGGACGAAGCGACGAATAGTCGGGTTGAAACGGGCAGCGTGGCAAACCAGAAATGTAGAGCAATTGATCTGATGCATTCAGATAGGAAACCGCTCCAGGTCAGAACCCGGCGGCCTTCCTGATTGCGACCGGCCGCAAGCCTTGGCGAAGGCGATCCTCGTCGGTTCTGCGAGGCTCGCTTCCGCGCTCGAAGCGGAACTTGCCCACCGTGGTCGCCATGGCGTGGGCCTGTTCGGTGAGGGCCCGCGCGGCAGCGTTGGATTCCTCCACCATTGCGGCGTTCTGCTGGGTATTGGTGTCGAGCTGCTGAATCTCCGTGCTCAGTTCGCGCATGGTCTGGGCCTGGGTCTGCGAGTAGCGCGAGATTTCGTCGGCCATTTGCGTGGTTTCGGCCAGGCGGGCGATGATCTCGTCCAAGGCAGATCGCGTCTGTGCCACCAAGTCCACGCCTTGATGCACGTCCTGCGTCGATTTGGTGATCAGGTTCTTGATATTGTTCGCCGACTCGGTGGTGCGATGGGCAAGTGCGCGGACTTCCGTGGCGACCACGGCAAAGCCCTTGCCCGCCTCTCCGGCACGCGCGGCCTCCACGCCGGCGTTGAGCGCCAGCAGGTTGGTCTGGAAAGCGATGGCTTCGATCACGTCGATGATCTGCGCGATCTCGGTGGAGGAGGTCTTGATCTTGTCCATGGCGACGACCGCCGTTTCCATCACCTCGCCGCCGCGCCGGGCGTGTCCCGCGACTTCGGAGACGCTGGAATCGACGTTGCGGGCACTCCCTGCGGTCGTCCCGATCGCGCCGGTGACCTCGCGCACACCTTCGGATATGCGCGCGATCGTAGCGGCCTGGCTTTCGGTGCGGAACGCAAGATCGTTGGCGGCGGCGCTGATTTCCTGGGCGCTGACTTTGACGCTGTCGGCGGAGTCGGTGATCTCCACTACCAGCGAGCCGACGTGGCGCCGCATGTTGTCAAAGTCCTCGCCCAGCTTGCGATAGGCTTCGGGCAAGTCGCCGAGCTGGGCCTGTAGGTTGCCGGACGCCATTTCCGACAGGGCCATGCTCATGGAATCGAGCACGCGATTGCGGGCTTCGGCCTCGGCGTTGAAATAGGCGCTGAGGGCGATCTGCATGTCATGGAGGGCGGCCTTGACCAGTGTGCCCACGGTCTTGCCCGCGTCCCGGCTGTTGAAGGGCGTGATGAAGCGCCGGGCCATCATTGCTTCGATCATGTCTTCCAGCACGGCGGCGTAGCTGGTGATGTAATAGTCCGGCGTCAGGCCTACGCGGGCATGGATGTGGCCGATCTTCTCGCTGCGCTTGGCGGCATCGGCGTCGAACCGGCCGGAGAACATCTTGATCCAGTGCTCGTACTGCGCATCCGAGGCGCGACGGCGGATTTCCGGATCGGGCAGGAGGCGGCTGAGTTCGGAGGATGCCTCGACACGGCGATAGAGGCTTTTGAGTGCAACCGGGGCATGCTTGCGGATGGCGGCCAGGATACGGGGGAAGGTGCGGTAGTTGGCCTCGTCGAGAGGTGCGATATTGCCGCGGCCCGTGGTCTGAGAAGTGGCGGTCATGCTGTCTTCTTCCCCTGTCGAAGTGGCCAAGGCGGTTTAACGGCGAGAGACTAAAAGGGCTTTCCGTGGGGGCTAAGGGGTATTCCTGGGGTGCGAGCGAAGACCCATCACTCTAACGGCGCGGCACGAACCGCACTTTCAGGCGCAAAGTTAACCGGGGCAGCAAACTGTTAACTATGACGGTCTATGGCGGTTCGAGGGGTTCAACGGGGTAAGGTATCGTTTGCATGAAAAGCCATGGCTTCCGCCATGTGGCTGCGGGAACCGGGTTGGCGGTGGCTGCCACTTCGCTGCTCCTGGCGGTGGCGGCACTGGTACCCGGCTTCGCGATGCCCGTGCAGTTGATCGTCGTGGGTATGATCGTGGCACTGGCGGTATCCGCACCCGTCTGCATCGTGCTTTCGCGCCAGCAGGCCCGCATTTCCGCCCTGCATGAGGAACTCGCCCAGGCGTTCAAGCGGCTGGAACGGTCGGCGCGGGTAGACGGCATGACCGGACTTACCCACCGCGACGTGTTCCTGGAGATGACGCGGGACGCCATGGCCGATCGTGACGGCTGGTTGATCGTGGCCGATGTCGATCACTTCAAGCAGATCAACGACGCGTTCGGGCACGGCGTGGGAGATCGCGTGCTGGTGGCGATCGGGGATGCCATCCAGTCCAACTTGCGCGCGGGCGACTTGTGCGGGCGGCTTGGAGGGGAGGAGTTCGGCCTCTTCCTCCATGCCCGCAACGGACGCGAGGCGCATGCCGCCGCCGAACGGCTGCGCCGGACCGTCGCGGAACTGGTCGTCACCACTTTCGCGGGAGGCAAAGTGGTGCCGACATTGAGCCTTGGCGTGGCGGCAACCCGAGGTCTCACGCTGGCGGAAGTCATGCGCGTGGCCGACGAAGCCCTTTATGATGCCAAGCGGCAAGGCAGGAACCGCACGGTATCCGCGCCCGAACCGGCAATGGACCAGCACTTGCGACTGGTTACGGCCTAATCCGCACAGGCAGCAAAAAGGCGCGCCGCCCCTCAGGATGACGCGCCTTTTTCGTGTTCAGACCGCGATGGTCGGATCGCAGATCGTCAGTTTACCGGCACTTCACGTCGCCCTTGTCGATCTGGCGTCCCAGCAGGCCGCCGGCCACGCCGCCGATGATCGTTCCCAGGGTCTTGTCGCCACGGCCGGCGATCTGATTGCCTGCCAATGCCCCGGCGCCCGCGCCGATGATCAGGCCCGTGGTGCCGTTGTCACGCTTGCAGTAGTAACGGCCGTCCTTGCCGCGCCAGGCGCGATCGTTGCGGGTCATGCGGCGCGGTTCGCGATAGCGGCCACGATTGTCGTAACGGTTGCGGTCGTCGCGGCGATTGTCATACCGGTCGTGGTGGCGGTTGCGATCGTCATTGCGCCAGGCCTGAGCTTCTGCGGGGGCTGCCATCGGCAGCACAAGCGCGGCCATGGTCAGGGCCAGGAGGGTCTTCTTCATCGAGATGTCCTTACTGAGAACGGAATTATGTGGCCTTATAACACTCTGGATGCACCCTTGCTCCAAAACCCCGAATGAACCACGGGAAAAACCCTGAGATTTTGTCCAAGGGCGCAAACGCGTGAAGGGAATGCTGAGTATGCAACTCGATCTGGTGGACGTGTTCGGGTCCGGTCCTCTCACCGGGAATCCGCTGGCGGTCGTGCATGGTGCGGACGATCTGGACGCCGATGCCATGTTGCGGATCACGCGCTGGCTGGGGTTCTCGGAAACGACGTTCCTATTGCCGCCGACCGATCCCGCGGCGGATTACCGCGTGCGAATCTTTTATCCGGCAGGCGAACTGCCCTTCGCGGGGCATCCCACCTTGGGGACTGCCCATGCCTGGCTGGCAGGCGGAGGGGTTCCCAAAACGGCAGGACGGATCGTGCAGGAATGCGGGATCGGACTCGTCGATGTACGGCAGGAGAGCGACATGCTGGCCTTCCGTGCACCGCCGCTGACGCGGTCGGGGTCGCTCGACGCCGTGGATCTTGCGGAGACGATCCGGCTTTGCGGCGTGGACGAGAAGGACGTCGTCGCCGGGGTCCATGCCGCCAACGGTCCGGGCTGGAAGTTGCTGCATCTCACCTCCGCCGAAGCGGTGCTGGCGGCCGAGCCGGTGGCCCGCGCGCCGTTGCACACCGATGTGGCCCTGCTCGGTCCTCGCGATGACGCGGGCGCTGGTGGGGCGCAATGGGAATTGCGCGCTTTCTTTGCCGATGCCACCGGCCGTGTCTGCGAGGATCCGGTGACCGGCAGTCTCAACGCGGCCGTGGCGCAGTACCTCTTCGCCAGCGGCCAGGCCCAGGAGTCCTATGTAGCCGCGCAGGGGCGAAAAACGGGTGCGGACGGATCAATCCACTGCCGAAGGGAAGCGGACGGCTCGATCTGGATCGCGGGCCGGGTGGCAACGGTTTCGGCGGGCGGCGCGCTTCCGGGCGGGTTCTGAGCAAGACCGCCCCGGCATATCTCCGGGACGGCCTGCTGTTCCCGTTGATCAGCCGGGTTTCTTCGGCAGTGCGATCTCGGCACTGCCGGTGCACATGGTCTTGCCGTTCTGGTTGGTCATCAGGTGCTTGACGTGCACGAGATGGCGGCCGTCCGCGTCCACCGACTTCTCGGTGACTTCGGCGGTCTGGATCGTCACGTCGCCGGTAAGGGCGGGGCCACGATAGTTGGCGATGGAATGGACGACCATGCCGTGCTCGCCCGCCCAACCGGAGAGGAAATCCGTCACCCATGAGCCCATCGACGCGCCATAGCCATAGCCGCGCGGCATCCCGATCTTGCGGGCATATTTGGGGAACAGGTGTCCGCGCGAAGGGCCGTAATAGGCGCCGTCGGTGAGCAGCGGGTTCACCAGCATCATCTCGGGATCGTTCTCGTAACCCGCCATCTCGCGCGTGAAGCCCAGCGCTTCGAGATCGTTCTTGCGCAAGTCCATCGTGCCCCAGGTGTTGACGATATAGGCGCGCCATTCGGTGGCGAAGCTGGCGAGGGAGTGCGGGCCGAATACGCGCTCGGGAAGCTGGTCGCCCACCGCGACGTCATCCCACCAGCGCTCCTTGTGGCCGAGGTCGTGCAGCATCTTTATCCATGCGAACTTGCGGTCTTCCAGGGCCGCGATCGCCTCGTCGGTCCATTCCGGTTCTTCGAAGTCCTCGGCTTTCACGGAATCGCCGCCGGCGTGCGCAAGATAGCGGATGGCGGTGGAGCGCTGCCGCGCGATCTCCTCGCCCTTCTGGTTCGAATAGTTGTTGTCGCCGCGCTGGAAGCAGGTGGGGCCGAAGCCGGTTTCCTTGATCTTGTAATCGAAGGGAATGCGCGTGTTGGTCACCACGTCGCCTGCTTCGATGCGCGGGCCGTAGAACCACCATTCGTCGCCCCCGAACAGCAGGTGAGAATTGGGAATGCAGCCGACGCAGGCCGGTGCCGCGCCGTGGCCGTCGTCGGTGGCGATGGCGAAGCTTTGCGGCGCCACCAGACGGCCCCAGCGGCTGGTCTCGAACGTGGCGGGATCGAAATGCAGCAGGTTGGCATAGTGCATGGCATGGACCCAGCGCCGGATGTCGTTGTTGGCGATGGGTTCGCGCATGGGTGAAAAGTCCATGGTCTTGCCAAGGTATTGGTCGATATCGGTGAAGTCGATCGTGGCGGTCGTCATTGCTTTGAAGTCCCGGAAATGCGGTCTGGAAAAGTTCAGGTCGTGCGGTGGCCGGTGGCGTCTTCGGCCTTGAACACAGGGATTTCCGTATCCGCTTTCATCAGGACCAGTGGCAGCAGGCGCTCCGTCGAGGCCTGGTAGGTGGCGTAGAACGGATGGCAGTCGATGAAGAAATCCCAGACTTTCCGGCGCTCTTCGCCTTCCGGCTCGCGCCAGGTTCCCCTGAAGGCCTGGGTGGCGATCTGGAATTCGACCTCCGGGCTGTCCACGAGGTTGAGATACCATTGCGGATGGGTATCGGCGCCGCCCTTCGAGCCGCAGATCACCACTTCGCCGCCGATGTCGGCATAACAGAGCGGGGTGATGAAGGTCTTGCCGCTCTTGCGGCCCACATATTTCACCAGGCAGTGGGTCGCGAACTTGCGGCCGCCGACCGGCGTGATGTCCATGATATGGCCCTGGGCGCCGCCGGACGCGAGGTACGTGTCGCGATGCTCGGTGACCCAGTCGCGCCGGACGGCGCTGATCGCCGCTGCCGTTTCGTCGCTCATGCCGCGTTCCCTCTCATTCGGCCTCTCCTGATCTGGCGGGAGGATCGCGAAAGGCGCGGGCAGGGTCCAGCAATGATGAAGGGTCGAGGGCAGGTATCACCGGGGCGTAGCGTGCGCCCCGGTGACGCGGGAGTTCAGGCGTTGACCTGCCGGATCATCGGCGCCTGGTTGCGCCAGGTGTCCATCCAGTCGAGCACGTCGTCGTAGGGCATGGGCTTGCAGATGCCGTAGCCTTGCCCCGCATTGCAGCCGAGCGAGACAAGCAGTTCCTGCGTTTCCGGCGTCTCCACCCCTTCCGCCACCAGCGGAATGCCCAGACTTTCGCAGAGCACCACCAGGCTGTTGACCAGCGACTGGTCGAAGCGGTTCTCGGTGAAGCGGGAGATGAACGAGCGGTCGATCTTGATCTCGCTGATAGCGAACTCGCGCAAGTAGCCGAACGAAGTGAAGCCGGCGCCGAAATCGTCGATCGACAGTGGAATGCGGTGCTCGTGCAGGCTCTCGATCACGCGTTTCGCCTGGGAGGGATTGGTGATCAGCGCGGTCTCTGTCAGTTCCAGCGTCACGCGTTCGGGGGCGATGCGGTGGCATTCGATCAGTTCCACCACGCTGTCCACGAACGTCGGGCGTTCGAGCATCCGGGCCGAGACGTTGATGGCGATCGAGGCGCCGTCCACCTTGTCCTGAATGCGCGCGAACTGGGCGAGCACGGTGTCCAGGCACTGGTTGGTGAATGTCTCCAGCAAGGGAGACTGCTCGACGGTGCGGATGAGCTGGTCTGCGGGGATATTGCCGCTGCGCGGGTGCCGCCAGCGCACCAGCGCCTCGAAGCCGAGCACGCGGCCGTCGCGCAAGTCCACCTTGGGCTGCCAGTGCCATTCGAGGGCATCGTGCGAGATCGCCTGGTCGATCTCTTCCAGCATGTCCTTGGGATCGAAGGCCGGGGCCGCGGGCAGGTTCTCGCGGCTGGCGACCAGTTTGTCGAGCCCGCGCTTGGCCGCATACATCGCGTCGTCGGCAGCGGAAAGCAGTCCGGTCGGCGCATAGCCGCGCTGCGGACACATGGCGATGCCGATCGATGCGCCTACATGGAGGATGCGGTTCTCGTGGACGATCGGCTGTTCGATCACCCGCGCCAGCTTGCCGGCAAGCCCCGTGGCGGTATCGTAATCGGGCACGTCCTGCAGCAGCAGGGCGAACTCGTCGCCGCCGAGGCGCGCCACGGTATCGACTTCGCGCAAGTGGCCCCGCAAGCGGCGGCCGATGGTGGTGAGCACCACGTCGCCGGCGGCGTGGCCGAAGTTGTCGTTGATCTCCTTGAAGCGGTCGAGGTCGATCATCATCACCGCGAAGGAGCCGCCGTTGCGGCGGGCGCGGGCGCAGGCCTGGCCGAGCCGGTCGAACAGCAGGGTGCGGTTGGGCAGGTCGGTCAGCGGATCGTGAAGGCTGCGGTGCGTCAGTTCCTCCTCGGTGCGGCGCAAATCCTGCCGATACTTGCGCCAGGCGATTCCTTCCTCGACCGAGGCGGCCACCCGCTCCGGAGAGAGCGCGCGCTTGGTGAGATATTCGGTCATGCCCGCCTTGATCGAATCCGCCGCGACCTGTTCGTCGACATTGCCGGTGACGGCCACGATCGGGCAGTCCTGGTCCACTTCGGCGCGGATCGTGGGAACCAGGTCGCGACCGTCGCCGTCGGACAGGCCGAAGTCGAGAAAGACGATGTCCAGCGCGGGCTCGGCGTGGCGGATGATCTGAAGCGCCTCGGCCTGCGAACTGGCCTCGATCACGTTGATCGGGCGCGGCCCGCGCTGGAGCATGCGGATCAGGCGCTCGCGATCGACATCGTCGTCATCTACCACGAGGGCCTGGATTTCCGTCTTGCCGTTGTGAATATATTCCATTCTCTGGGATTCCTCGGGTGTGAGTTGGGCGACCTTCGAGCGGGTTCGTCGGCTGGCTGGGTGTTTTCGTTCAGGGCGCCATGGCCGGCAGGTTCTGGCGAGCTTCAGTCATCCTCGTTTTCCTTGGGCACCATCCGCGGCCAGTGGATTTCGAACGAGGCGCCGCCGAGCGTTCCGGGGGAGCGGACCGTCACCATGCCGCCGTGGGCGTTGATCATGCGGCGGGTGAAGGCCAGGCCCACGCCGTCGCCGCTCGTGCCCGGCGAGGCGCGGTGGAACAGCTTGAAGATTCGTTCCTCGTTACCGGCGGTGACGCCCTTGCCGTCGTCGTCCACCGTGAAGACCGAGAACCGGCCTTCCTCGCGCATGGCGATGCGTATCCGCCCTGAAGCGCCGCCGTGGTGTTTTACCGCGTTGCCGATCAGGTTGCGCAGCGAGGTGGCCAGGGGCGCGCGCGGTGCGACGATGTCGCGGCCCTGAAGGTCGATCTCCACCTCGAAACCGTCCGGCACGAGTGCCAGGCCTAGCGCTTCCTCCACCAGTTCTGCGGGGGCGATCGTTTCGGTATGGCGCTCGCGCACGCCGGCGCGGGCATAGTCGAGCAGGTCGTCGATCATCTGCTCGGCGCGGTCGATGCGCAGCGATATCCGATCGAAATTGTGCTTCACGTCGTCCGGAAGTTCGATATCGCCCAGATCCTCGCGGATCCAGGTGACGAGATCGGCGATCCCCCGCAGCGGCGAACGCAGGTCGTGGCTGGCGACGTAAGTGAACTCCTCAAGCTGCGCGTTGGTCTGCTGGAGCGCGGTCTCGCCTTGCTTGCGCGAGGAAATGTCGCTGACGATGGCCATGAACAGGGGCTGGGCACCGTTCTCCAGCGTCGTCAGCGCGATCTCGACGGGAATTTCCTGTCCCGAGCGGTGCAGGCCGGTCAGATCGCGGCCTGTGCCCATGATGCGCGAGCTTGGCGCCTGGACATAGCCGGAGACGTGTTCGCTATGCGGCTCGCGATAGCGTGGGGGAAGCAGCACTTCGAGCGATTGCCCGACAAGTTCCTCCCGCGGGTAGCCGAACTCGCCGGCAAGGGCGGAATTGACCTGGACGATGTGCTGGCGGCCGTCGACCACCAGTGCGCCGAGCGGCAGGTTCTCGAAAATCTGGGTGAAGCGCTTTTCGGCTATGGTCTGGCGCGTCAGGCTCTGGAAGTAGAGGATTGCGCGCTTGTCGAAGTCGCCGGGGGAAGACGTCAGCGTCAGTTCCACCGTCTGCTGAATTCCTTCCAGCGCCTTGACCGAGACCACGCGCGTCCAGGAAGGCCGGGCATCCACCGGTGCGGCGAAGAACACCTCCAGCATTTTCCGGAGAATGTCGGCATCGTCCTGCGGCAACCATACGAATGCGAGAGAGAGGCGCAAGGCGGACGGGTCCGGCTCACCCAGCAGCGCCGCCACGGCATTGTTCGCCCAGGAGATAACGCCGGTCTCGTCGATGATCATGGCGCCGATCGGCGCATGAGTCAGCGCGACATGCACGTCCGCCTGGTTCTGAAGCGCTACCGTCACCACAATTCCCTTCGCAGCGTAAAAGCCGGCACCCCCGAGAACAGGGGAGCGACGTTACCGTGCGACCGGGAGGTCGTGCGCGTTCATCGGCGACGCGGCGATCGACCTTCCGCGTTCCGGTCTATGAGGCAGGCCGTTTGCGCCTGACGAAGGAGGCTTTCCGGTTTTGCCCTTAGTTATGGGTCAATGTGGTTTGGATGCGCGCATCGATTAAAGGCTGATGAATTTTCCTGCTGCGCGATCCTTGCGCACTTTCAGCCCGTTGAACACCGAACCGTTCATCGTGATCCACACGCCTTCGGGTGCGGACTGGCAGCAGGCGAAGGCCATGCCGAGGTTGAACGTGGCGTCGCTCTCGGCAAAACGGGCAGGGGCAAGGGCGCCGGTGAGCACCGTGGTCTTGCCGCGCAGGTCCGCCAGCACTTTGGCGGTTTCGGTCATCGTGTCGGTGCCGTGGGTGATGACCACATGCGTTTCCGGCGCGGCGGCGACGATGGCGCGGATGGCCGCGCGATCCTCGTCGGTCAGTTCCAGGCTGTCCTTGCGCATCAGTTCGACGACGCGTACGGGGTGGGCGACGCGCGCGACTTTCAGCAGCTTCTCGATCACGCTCTCGGCGATCTGGTATTCGCTGAGGGCGTCGAAATACTGCTTGTCGAACGTGCCGCCGGTGGTGACGACGAGAATGGGGGAAAGTGCGCTGGCCTGGTCCATGCGCGCCATTTCCTATCCCGACTGCGCTAGGTCAAGCCATTCCTTGCCATTCATGCCGCGCGCGGGCAGGTGCCGCGTGGCCAGTCTATCAGGCCGATCAGGTTGTCGACGAAAGCTTCCCGTTCTTTCAGGGAGGGGCGCCGGGGCTGCATGAGGATATCCGAGCGATAGCCGACCATGGCCGCCACCGTCACCTGCGTCAGCCGTTCGGCCTCTTCCTGGGTGAACCGGGTGGCATAGAATTCCGTCACGCAGCGCCGGAAGCGCCAGGGTCCGCGTTCGTAGAACATCTCGTTGATCTCTGGAAACCGCTCCCCCTCACTCACCACGAGGCGAAACAGCTGCACCGAGTTCTCACGCAGCAGGCAGTCGATAAAGCGCACACAAGCCCGTCGCAGCGCCGGGAACGAGAAGGTCTGCCCGGTCAAAACTTCGTTCACGTCCTGCGCGAACGTGTCGACCTTGTTGTCGACAACGGCGGCGAAAAGCTCTTCCTTCGAACTGAAGTGCGCCCAGAGCGTGGCCTTGGAGCCGCCGAGTTCGTCGGCGATGGAAGACATCGTGGTGGCGGCATAGCCGCGCTCGAAGAAGGAACGCGTGGCCACGTCCACGATAGCGGCTCTCTTGCGCGCCTTGTTGAGTTCTCTCTTGCCCATGTTTTCTGTCATAGTGGTACTAGCTGGTACACTTTTCCGTTGACAGGCGCAAGCCGGAGTCCGATTAAAACTGTACCGATGAGTACGATCACTATCACCCGAGTCGCGGCAGCCTCCATGCTGGCCGTAGGCCTTTCGCTGTCCGCCTGCGCAGTGCCCGACCTTGGGCCGAAGCCGCAGATGCGGGCCCCCGCAACCCTGGACAGCAGCCAGTCGCTGATGGCCACCAGCGATGCCGCATGGCCGCAGCAGCAGTGGTGGACCGCCTACGGCGATGCCCAGCTCGATGCGTTGGTGGCGGAGGCGCTGGCCAATTCGCCCGACGTTGCCGAGGCGCAGGCCCGTATCCTGCAGGCGCGCGGCGCGGCGCTCGTGGCCGGAGCGGCGACCTTGCCGACCATCAACGGACAGGGATCCGCCGGCGGAGCGAAGCAGAGTTACAACAACGGCATTCCGGCTGCATTCGTGCCCAAGGGCTGGAAGAGCAGGGGCGATCTCGCGCTGTCTGGCGATTTCGACCTCGACCTCTGGGGCAAGAACCGCAAGATGCTCGCCGCCGCGACGTCCGAGCAGTACGCCGCCGAAGCCGATGCCCGCCAGGCAGAGCTGATGATCTCCTCGAACGTCGTTTCCTCCTACTTCGATCTCGCCCGCCTGGTGGCGCGCGGAGAGGCGCTGAAGGAAGCGTTGAAGGCGCGCGAGGCGATGGTCACGCTCAGCGACCAGCGCAACCAGCAGGGGCTCGATAGCGAGTTGCCCTTGCGACAGTCGGAATCGCTCGCCGCCTCGGCACGCGCGGCGCTTTCCGCCAACGACGAGCAGATCCTGCTGCGCCGCCATGCGATTGCGGCGTTGCTCGGCGCCGGCCCCGATCGCGGCCTGGCCATCACGCCTACCTCGATCGACGGGCTGCCGGTGACGGCGGTTCCCGGCGATGCCGGGATCGGCCTTGTCGGTCGCCGTCCGGACATCGTTGCCGCGCGCCTGCGCGCCGAAGCTGCCGGCAAGCGCATCGATGCCGCCAAGGCCGCCTTCCTGCCCGATATCTCGATCAGCGGGCTGTTCGGGCTCCAGTCGCTCGGGCTTTCGAACTTGTTCAAGAGCGGCTCCACATATGGAAACGCGGGCGGCGCTATCAGCCTGCCGATCTTCCAGGGGGGTCGCCTCAAGGGCGAATATACCCGCGTGCGCGGGGCCTACGACCTGGCCGTCGCGGATTACAACGGCACCGTGATCGGCGCGCTTCAGGACGTGGCCGATACGCTGGCCACCCGCAATGCCGCGGCCGAGCAGGAACAGGCCACCGCCGATGCGCAGGCCAAGTCGGCCCGCGCCTATGACATCGCCATGAAGCGCTACAAGGGCGGCCTCGGCAACTATCTCGACGCGCTGAGCGCCGAGACGACCGCGCTCGATGCGCGGCAGGCGGCCGTCGATGCCCATTTCCGTACCCTCGCCAGCGAAGTCGCGCTCAAGCGCGCGCTGGGCGGCGGCTACGAAGACAATTCCAGCAAGAAGGCTCCCGAGTGATGAGTGACCAGGACAACAACGCGCAAGGCTCCGGGAGCGTGCTGGGCAAGAACAAGCGCAAGCCGCTGCTGATCGGCCTCGCCGTCGGCGTGGCGGCAGTGGGCCTGCTCTATTTCGCTTACGATACCTTCATCGGCAGCCGCTCGGTCTCTACCGACAACGCCTATGTCGGTGGCGACAATGCGCAAGTGACGCCGCTGACTTCGGGGCGCGTGGTGGAAGTGCTCGTCACCGACACCCAGCCCGTTCGCAAGGGCCAGCTGCTGTTCCGGATCGAGGACAAGGACCAGCGCATCGCGCTCGCCCAGGCCGAGGCCGAACTTGCCGCCGCGCAGCGCCGCTATGGCCAGTCGCTGGCGCAAAACCGGGCGCTCGGTGCCTCGGCGGATGCGAGCGACGCGCAGATCAACTCGGCCAAGGCCAGCGTCGCTTCGGCCGAGGCGACCCTGACCAAGGCCAAGACCGACTTCGCCCGCCGCCAGGCACTGGTCGGCAGCGGCGCCGTATCCGGCGATGAACTGACGACCGCGCGCCAGCAGCTTGCCTCGGCACAGGCTTCGGCCAGCGAGGCGCGCGCCATGCTCGCCCAGATGCAGGCCGCCGCCGTCAGTGCCCGCCGCCAGGAAGACGCCGCCGTGGCCCTCACCAAGGGCACCAGCGACACCACCGCGCCGGAAATCCGCGCAGCTCAGGCCAAGCTGGATCAGGCGAAGCTCGACCTCGAACGCACCATCGTCCGCGCGCCGATCGACGGCGTGATCGCCAGGCGCGCCATTCAGGTCGGCCAGAAGGTCCAGACCGGCGGCGTGGCGATGACGGTGGTTCCGGTCGGCCATCTCTATGTCGATGCCAACTTCAAGGAAACGCAGCTCGGCAAAGTCCGCCCCGGCCAGAACGCCACGCTGAAGTCCGACTTCTACGGCGGCGACGTGGTCTATCATGGCAAGGTGATCGGCTTCGCAGGCGGCACCGGCTCGGCCTTCTCGCTGATCCCGGCGCAGAACGCGACGGGCAACTGGATCAAGGTGGTCCAGCGCCTGCCGGTCCGTATCGAGCTTGATCCCAAGGAGCTTCAGGCCCATCCGCTGCGCATCGGCCTGTCGATGGACGCAGAGATCGAACTGACGGACGCCGACTGATGGCCGGCGCACCTGCGGCGCCGGCGGCCGAGGCTGCCGGAGCAGGCGACGTCACGTTCACGGGAGCGAAGTTGCTCATCGCCGGCTTTCTGCTGGCGATGGCCAACTTCGTCGTCGTGCTTGACCTCACCATCGCCAACGTCTCGATCCCGCATATTTCCGGCGGCCTCGGCGTCTCGGTAACGAACGGCACCTGGGCCATCACCTCCTACGCCGTGGCGGAGGCGATCTGCGTGCCGCTCACGGGCTGGCTCGCCGGCCGTTTCGGCAGCCTTCGCGTGTTCCTGTTCTCGCTGGTGGGCTTCGGCCTGTTCTCGGCGCTCTGCGGCATCGCGCATACTTTCCCGCTGCTGGTGGTGTTCCGGCTGGGGCAGGGCTTCTGCGGCGGCCCGCTGATGCCGCTGACGCAGACGCTGCTGCTGCGCATCTTCCCCAAGCACATGCACCCGCGCGCCATGGCGATGTGGGCCATGACCGTCGTCACCGCGCCGATCGCCGGGCCTATTGTGGGCGGCTACATCTCCGACAACTGGTCGTGGGAATGGATCTTCTTCATCAACGTGCCGATCGTGATCGTGGTCTTTTTCGGCCTGTTCACCATGCTGCGCAGTGTGGAGACGCCTACCCGCAAGTTGCCGATCGACGTGGTGGGCCTGGGGCTGCTGATCGCATGGGTCGCGTCCTTCCAGATGATGCTCGACCTTGGCCGCGAGCACGACTGGTTCGGATCGCCCTTCATCGTCGCGCTGGCGGTGATCGCGGTGATCTTCTTCATCGCCTTCATCATCTGGGAACTGACCGAGGAACACCCGGTGGTGGACCTGAAGGTCTTCCGGCATCGCGGGTTCTCAGCGGCGACCTTCTCGTTGACGATCGCCTTCGGTACCTACTTCGCATCCGTGGTCATCATCCCCCAGTGGCTCCAGACCTCGATGGGCTATACCGCCACCCAGGCGGGAGAGGCCATGGCCTTCTCCGGCGTTCTGGCGGTGGTGGCATCGCCTTTCGTGCCTAAGCTGATGCAGCGCTTCGATCCGCGCCTGCTGGTGTTCATCGGCATTTCCTGGATCGGCATCTGCGCGATCTTCCGCACCAGCTGGTCCACCGACGTGACGTTCTGGACGATCTCCTGGCCGCAACTCGTGCAGGGCATCGGCGTCTCGCTGTTCATGGTGCCGCTCACCACGATCAGCCTCGCCTCGGTCCGCCCCGACGAGACGGCGGGCGCGGCAGGCATCGCCAACTTCGGCCGAACACTGGCGAGCGCCGTGGCCACGGCCCTGGTGACGACCACCTGGGACGACATGTCCCGCGCCAACGGGGCTGAGATGGCCGCGTCGATGAACGGCGCGCAGCGGACCATGGAGCAGCTTCAAGGCGCGGGTTTCTCGGTGGAGCAGGCGCGCCAGACACTGGCCAATCTCGTGGCGGGGCAAGGCACGGCGCTCGGCACCGTTCATGTTTTCGCACTTTGTGCCGTGCTGCTGTTCATCGCGGCCTGCACCATCTGGATCGCCCCGCGTCCCCCGCGCGGTGCGAAGCCGGCTTCGGGCGGACACTGATCCCCAGGTACGCCTGACGTCCTTAACCGAAGCCTGGCGAGCCGCCGACGCTATCCCCTCCTCCAGCGTCGGCGGCTTTCCTGCATCATCCTTGCGCGCAGTTCGCCAGCACGTCCGCGGCAAGATCCTCCAGCCTGAGTTCGGCATCCACCGCGCCCGCTTCCACGGCGGCGGCCGGGGCCTGCGGCACGGTCGCACTCGCGCGGTCCTGCGCCAGAGTGCGGCATCCGGCGGCCTGTAGTAGCCGAAGCCCCTTGGCGCCGTCCTCGCCCATGCCGGTCAGCACCGCGCCGATGGCGGGCATGGCGCCGCGCCCGATCGAGCCGAACAGCAGGGTGGCCGAAGGGCGGAACCCCTCGATCGGATCGCGGTCGACCAGGCGGATGCGCGGCGGCGTTCCGGGCTCGACGATGACATGCCGCGCCGGGTCGAAGGCGATGTGGACGACGCCCGCAACCAGCTCCGCGCCATCGGCGGCTGCCTTGACGGCACAGGCGCTGTCCCTGTCGGCACGGGCGATGAACATCTCGGCCAGCGCCGGCTCGGTCTGGAGCACGATCACCGTTGGCGGGCAGGCCTTGGGATAGTGCGACAGCACGGCGGTCAATGCATCGACGCCGCCCATCGACGTGCTGAAAGCAGCGATCTTTCCACTGGCACGATAGCCGCCTTGTTCCTCGGCAGGCTTGGCGCCGCGATGCCGGGGCCGGTCGCGGACATTGGAATTGGCGGCGGCGATGACGATCTTGCCTAGTTTGCCCACCGTCTTGGCGAACTGTTCGGGCGTGGCCTTGAGCGGCTTGGGAAAGCACTCCACCGCGCCGAGTTCGAAGGCTTTCAATGAGGTTACGGTACCGCTCTGGGTCAGCGCCGAGAGCATGACGACCGGCATCGGATTGGTGGTCATGATCTCTTCCAGGAACTCGATTCCGCTCATGCCCGGCATCTCGACATCGAGCGTGACGACATTGGGCATGAGCTGCGCGATCTGTTCCCGCGCCTCCGCCGCGCTGGCGGCGGTGCCGACCACGCGCACGTTCTTCGACTGCTCCAGCACATCGCAGAACAGGGCGCGCATGGCGGCGGAATCATCGACGACCAGAACGCGTGCATCGTGCATGGAAAAACCTTCCCGTTCGAGAAAATCGGCTGGCGGAGATGCGCGATAACCTGGGGAACGGAACGAAAGTCCTTCCGCGTTCTAAGGGACTTTTCGGAGCGGCGGGCAAACCCGGCGTTGGCAACGACGCGGATAGGAGGGCGCTTCACGTTTCCCGGACCGGGGTTGCCGTCATGACCACACTCGTTCTTCCTGCCCGCTGCGACCGCGCCGCCGCCGAGGCGCTTTGGCCGGAGATGGTTGCGGCCATCGGCGGCAACGACATGACGATCGACGGCACGGCGGTGGAGCAGATGGGCCAGGCGGTCCTGCAACTGCTGGTCTCGGTGCGGCGCAGCGCGGGCGCCACGATCGTACCTTCACCCGTCCTGCGCGACGTTGCGGCGCTGACGGGGCTTTGCACGGAGCTTTTCGGGGAGAGCACCGGGACGGAGTTACGGCAGGAGGTTGCGCCTGAGGATTCCGTGCTGTGAGCCCGGAGGAAATCCAGCAGATCTTCTTCGCGGAGTGCGAGGAATCGCTTGCGGCCGCCGAAGCCGGGCTGGCGGCCTGCAAGGCAGGGACGCAGGATGCCGACACCGTCAATGCGGTGTTTCGCGGGGTACACTCGATAAAGGGCGGGGCCGGCGCTTTCGGTTATATCGCGCTCCAGGCCTATACCCATGTCTTCGAGACTCTGCTTTCCGATGTGCGCGAAGGGCTGGTGCCGATCGAGCGGGAGCTTGTGGACCTGCTGCTGCGCGCGCTCGATACGCTGGCCGACCATGTGGAGGCCGCGCGCGAGGAAGGCGAGCCACCGGTCGACACGGCGCTGATTTCGGAAATGAACGCCGCGATGGCGGCCTCGGGGGCGGATTCGTCCCAGTCGGCAGCGAGTGGGCTGGAGCCCGCAACGAAGGGGGCGCCTGAACCGGTTCCGGAGACTGACCTCGCCGACGATTTCGGGCTCGATCTCGATGCGCTGCTTGACGACCTTACCGCCAGCTTCGCCGTGGGCCCGGCTGCGAAGCCCTCCTGGCAGGTACATGTCCGGCCGCACGCAGGCGCGATGCGCAACGGCAGCGAGCCGCTGCTGATGCTGCGCGATCTGGCGGCGCTGGGGGGCGAGTGTCTGCACTGCGACGTTTCCGAGGTGCCGCCGCTGGATCACTTCGATCTGGAGCAGGGCTATCTCGGTTGGACTTACGCCATGCCCGGCGATCTGGCCGAAGAGGTAGTGCGGGAAATATTCGACTTCATCGGCGAGGATTGCGCGCTGACCATCGGCGAGGATGCAGCGATGCCTCCGGTGCAATCCGCGCCTGTTCGCGTGCTTCCGGACAGCGGCGCTATCCTGCCGTTCGCTCACCTGGAACCCGCTGTTGCGGCCCCTCAAGCGAGCACTTTGACCGCAACGACCGGCCCGACGACTAGTCCTGGCACCAGCTCCGGCACCGGGCAGTCCATCCGCATCGATCTGTTTAAGCTCGACCGGCTGATCGATCTCGTTGGCGAATTGGTGATCGCGCAGGCCATGCTGGTGCAGCGGCTCCAGGGGGCAGGAGTGACGGCAAGCGAGGAGCTGTCTTTGCTCGAAGGTCTGACGCGCGACATGCAGGAAAGCGCCATGTCGATCCGCGCGCAGCCGATCGCCTCGGTGTTCAGCCGCGTGCCCCGCATCTTGCGCGATCTTGCCGCCAGCACCGGCAAGCACGTCCGGCTGGACGTGCTGGGCGAGACCACCGAACTGGACAAGACCGTGATCGAGCGGCTCGGCGAACCGCTAACCCATCTCATCCGCAACGCCGTGGATCATGGCATCGAAGCCGCCGAGGCCCGGATCGCGGCCGGCAAGCCCCCGGAGGGCACGCTGACGCTGGCGGCGGAGCATCGCTCCGGCCGCATTCTCATTTCCATCGCCGACGATGGCGCGGGCATCGACCGCGAACGCGTGCTCGCCAAGGCCATCGACAAGGGTATCGTCGGCAGTGATGCCCAGCTGACGGCCGAGGAGATCGACCATCTGATCTTCGCCCCCGGCTTCTCCACCGCCGAGGTCGTCTCGAACATCTCGGGGCGCGGCGTCGGCATGGACGTGGTGCGCCAGAACGTGAAGGATCTCGGCGGCCGCATCACCATCGAGAGCGTGCCGGGCCGGGGGACGAAGTTCATCCTCACCCTGCCGCTCACCCTGGCGATATCCGATGGCATGATCGTCAATGTCGGCGACCAGACGCTGGTCGTGCCGCTCTCCCACGTGGTCGAGAGTCTGCGCCCCGGCGAGAACGAAGTGCAGGGGATCGGCAGCCGCCGCCAGGTGCTCAACGTGCGCGGGCGCTTCATTCCCGTCATTCCCTTGCGAGAAGCGCTGAACGCCAGTGGCGGGGGCAGTGCAGAGGCGAATGGCGGGGCGGCGGGGAAGGGCGTGCTGGTGGTCGTCGAAACCGAAAGTGCCGGACAGGCGGCGCTGCTGGTGGACGATATCCAGGACCAGCGACAGTTCGTGATCAAGAGCCTTGCCACCAACTTCCGTTCCGTGGAAGGGGTCGCGGGGGCGACGATCCTAGGCGACGGGCGGGTGGCCCTGATCCTCGACGTGGACGGACTGGTGGCCTTCACTCTCTCTTCGCCGGAGGGGCAACCGGCAAGCCCGGAACAGGCTGCGGCATGATGGCCACGGACATCGTGACCGAACTCGTGCCCGGCGTCAGCCCGGACATCTACGGTGCCGCCGATTTCTCGGAAGTTTCGCGGATCGTTCACGATGCGGTGGGCATCGTCCTGCCGCAGGGCAAGGCCATGCTGGTCTATTCCCGTCTCGCGCCGCTGGTGCGCGCGACCGGCCTGGTGACTTTCGGCCGCTATATCGAGGCGATGCGCGCCGATCCCGAGGAAATGGGCCGCGCGGTCGCCGCCCTGACGACCAACCACACATTCTTCTACCGCGAGGCGCATCATTTCGAACACTTGCGCGACCATGTCAGGCCCGCGCTGATCGAGAAGCTGCGCCGTCGTAACGCCGTGCGCATCTGGTCCGCGGGGTGCTCCAGCGGCGAGGAGACCTGGTCGATCGTCATGACGCTGCTCGGCACGGACCGCGCGGCAGGCGTAGACCTGACGCATCGCGACTTGCGCGTCCTCGCCAGCGACATCGCGCCGCATGCGCTGCACAAGGCGATGGGCGGCGTCTATGCCGCTGGAGACCTGAAGCCGGTGCCATCGGAACTGCGCCTGCTCTGGACGGCCGAGGAGCACGGGAAGGTCGCGCTGGCGGAGCCGCCGCGTTCCATCGTGCGCTTCCGCACGCTCAACCTGCTGGGCGACTGGCCGATCCGGGGCCGTTTCGATGCGATCTTCTGCCGCAACGTGATGATCTACTTCGACGCTCCGACCAACGAAAGGCTGGTCCATCGCTTTGCCGAGGCACTCGTGCCGGGCGGCCACCTCTACATCGGCCATTCCGAGCGCGTGACCGGCCCGGCCTCGGACCTGCTAGAACTGGTGGGTCCGACGATCTATCGCCGGAGAGGGGCATGACCATCCGCGTCCTCATCATCGACGATTCCCCGACGATGCGCGCGATCCTGCTGGCGCGCCTGCGTGAGCAGCACGATATCGAAGTCGTGGGCACGGCCTCCAATGCCGTAGAGGGGCGCGAGATGATCAAGCGCCTCGATCCCGATGTGGTCACGCTCGACATCGAGATGCCGGGCATGAACGGGCTCGATTTCCTCGAAAAGATCATGACTCTGCGGCCCACCCCGGTGATCGTCGTTTCCGGCATGACGCGCGACGGAAGCGAGGCGACCGCCCGCGCGCTGGGGCTGGGGGCGGTGGATTGCTATGCCAAGTACGATCCCGCAGGAAGGCTTGCCCTGCAAGACGGTGGCGAACTGGCGGCCATGGTCCGCACGGCCGCGCAAGTGCGGTTCCATCGCCCAGTCTCGCACGCAGTCTCGCGTGCGGTTGCCGATGAAAGCCGTCGCTCGATCCGGCGCGACACGCGCTTGATCGCGATCGGATCGTCCACCGGAGGGGTGGAGGCGTTGCAGGTTCTCCTGCGCGACTTCGCTGCGGATTGCCCGCCGACCCTGATCGTCCAGCACGTCAATCCGCGCTTCGCGCCCGCCATTGCCGTCACGCTCGACCAGGCCTGCCCGGCGCGGGTGCAGATCGCGGGGCAGGACATGCCGCTTCGCGCGGGCAATGTCTACCTGGCCGCCGAGGCGGAATGTCACCTGACGGTCCGTGCGGGACCGGGTGGCGGGCTCCACGCCAGGCTGCGGCGGGGCGAGCCGGTTTCCGGGCATATCCCCAGCGTGGATGCACTGTTCGCTTCGGCGGCGGCGGAGCTGGGGGGCGGAGCCGTGGGCATCCTCCTCACCGGCATGGGGCAGGACGGCGCGCGCGGTCTCCTGGCCATGAGCCGGGCAGGCGCGCATACCATCGCGCAGGACGAGGATAGCTGCACGGTTTTCGGCATGCCGCGCGCGGCGATCTCGCTGGGGGCCGCGCGCGTGGTGGCGCCGCTCGACCGCATCGCCCGCCATGCCTTGCACCAGGCGGCCTGATGCTCGAACCTCTTCCCGAGACCGAGCGGCGCAACCATGCAACCGTGCTCCAGGGCCAGTTCCGGGTGAGCGCATCGCCGGTGGACGAGTTTGGAACCGTGCTGGGAAGCTGTGTCGCCACCTGCCTGCACGATCCCGTCGCGAGCCTGGGCGGCATGAACCATTTCCTCCTCCCCAAGCCGCTTTCCGAAACCGAACGGGGCGAGGTGGACGTGCATTACGGCGTCTATCTGATGGAGATGCTGATCAATGCCATGCTGGCGCAAGGCGGCCGCAAGCAGCACATGCGCGCGCATCTTTACGGCGGCGCCAATCTCCATCGCGGCATGGAACGGATCGGGAGCGCCAATGCCCGCTTCGCCCGCGAATTCCTGCAACGCGAGGGCATCGCACTGGCGCGCGAGGATCTTGGGGGCAGCGCCGCGCGCCGTCTGGATTTCCGTCCCGCGTCCGGGCTGGTGCGCTGTCGCCGGCTGGACGTGCTCGAACCGGATGCCGCCGTCTCCCTCCGCCCCGTTCTCCCTTGGGCCGAGCCGCGCGGCGAAGTCGAACTGTTCTGAGAAGCGAGGCCTGCCGATGTCCCGAACCACCCGCATCCTTACCGTAGATGATAGCGCCTCGATGCGGGCGCTGCTCAACCATGCGCTGTCCGCGAACGGGTTCGACGTGGCCCAGGCCGACGACGGGCTTTCCGCGCTGGAATGGCTCGCGGTGAACGAGGTGGACGTGGTCATCACCGACATCAACATGCCCCGGCTCGACGGTTTCGGGCTGATCGAGAAAGTGCGCGGCGGCACGCGTCACCGGGACCGGCCGATCCTGGTGCTCACCACTGAGAGTTCGGACGAGAAGAAGGCGCGTGCGCGTGCCGCAGGCGCGACGGGATGGATCGTCAAGCCTTTCGACACCGATAAACTGGTCGCGGCCGTGCGCCGCGTCGCCCACTGAAGGCGGAAAACCGCGATGCACCGTGAACTCATCACTTTCGAACTGGCCGGGCAGATCTTCGCGCTCGACATCATGGCGATCCGCGAAATCCGCGCCTGGACACCCGTGACGCCGATGCCGCGCGTGCCGCATTATGTGGCGGGCGTGGTGAACCTGCGGGGCACCGTGCTGCCGGTGATCGATCTTGCCGCGCGGCTCGGCTGGCCGCCGACCCAGGCGACGGCGCGCCATGCGATCATCGTCTGCCAGGTCGGCGGCCAGGCGCAGGGACTGATCGTGGACTCGGTGTCGGATATCGTCGCGCTTCAGTCGGAAACCCTCCAGCCCCCGCCGGGCGTCGGGCAGGACGAAGTGACGCCGTTCCTCGAAGGCCTTGTCGCGATCGACGATCGCATGGTCATGGTTCTCGATATTCCCGCGCTCAGCGCCTCGGTGGCTCCCGCCGAGGCTACGGCGGTCTGACGGCACATGGCCGGGCAGCCGGAATTCGAACCGCGCTTCGTCGCCATGGCCGAAGTTCTGGGCGAACTCGGGGCCGAGATCGAGGCGCTAGGCGAAGTGTTCTGCCGTGACGAGGGCTTCGTGGCCCGGCACATGCGCGAGCTTCAGGCCATAGACCTGATCGCGCAGAAACAGCGGGCGCTCGCGGCGATCCTTGCGGCCGGGTTCAGCGAGGCCGAAATGCGGCGCATAAACCTCGAAGCGCTGCACGAACGGTTCTGCGGGTTCATCGATGGCACTACCGAAACGTGCTGCGAAGTGCCGATCGACGCTGCGGGACGGGGCGATCCGCTCGATTTATGGGAAGCTGAATCCTAGCGCGGACCGAAACTGCGGCGCATCAGACGCGGCAGCACAGCCGCCTGGCCGATCGCGCGCATCACGAAGAATAGCGTAAAGGCCGCCCAGAGCCCGTGATTGCCCCATGGGTGCATCAACCAGAGCAGCAGGGCGTAGATCCCCATGGCAGCCAGCATCGTGCCCATCATCGCCCGCGTCCATCCGGCGCCCACGAAGACGCCATCGAGCACGTAGGCGCAAACGCCGAGTAGCGGCAGCCCGACAAGCCAGGGCGCGTAGATGGCGGTTTCGGCGATGACGTGCGGGTCGGTGCTGAAGGCCCCGGCCAGCGCCTTGCCTCTAAGTCCAT
>NZ_DAMDBA010000027.1:8557-54697 GCF_032093395.1 Novosphingobium sp. | reverse complement strand
GACGACCGCCGAACTCGTGCTCTATGCGGTTCGGAACAATATCGTTGAGCCCTGACCGCTTCCTCGGCGGCATCGCCCTTGCGCCGCTGCGGGAAAAAGGCGCCCACCAGCGTACCGGTCCTGCGGCGCTCCAGGCAGAACACACCGCCTAGCGCCTCGACCCGCTCGCGCATTCCCGAAAGCCCTACGCCGACCGCCTCCCGCCGCCGCCCTGCCACGATGTCCTCGGCAATCCCGACGCCATCATCCTCGATCTCCAGCACGACATGCTTGGCCACCGTCCTCAGCCGCACATCCACACTGCGCGCGGACGCGTGCCTGCTCACGTTCACCAGCGCCTCCTGCGCAACGCGATAAAGCGCCAGTTCCAGCGCGGCAGAAGGCCGCAACGGCCCCGCGTAATTATGAAAGCCCACTTTAAGCCCCGTCCGGCGCGCGAAGCCCTTCAGGAAAGTACCCAGCGCCTCGACTATGCCTCCCGAGGCGAGTTCCGGTGGATGGAGAACGTAGCTGAGAGTGCGCATCTGATGCTGCGCCGTGCTGAGCGCAGCTTCGATCTCCAGGCAAGCCTTGTCGATCGCCTCGAACGTCCTGGCCTTGCGCACCGTTTCCAGCATGACTTGCGCAACGGCAACCTGTTGAGCGGTGCCATCGTGCAGTTCTCGCGCGATGCGGCGACGCTCCTCCTCCTGCGCGAGATGCAACCGGGCCTGCTCCGCTTTGCGCGAACGGGGATCCGCTTCCTTACGCCGGGTACCACGCACCACCACCGCGGCGCCCACCGGCTCGCTCACTTTCGCAACTTCGACAGCGAGTTCTTCCGCTACCGAAGCATGCAATGGATAGTTGCGGCATATCGTTTCCGCCGACCCTTCGATAACGCGAAACACATCGCTGCGCAGATCGGCCCGCGTATCATCGTTCAGCGGCAGTCGGTCCAGTACTCGCTCAAAAGGTAGCCCCAAGACGGCATGTTGAAAGTCCGCATCCTGAACGCCCAGCGCGGGGTCGCAGATCTTCGCGGCGATAACTTCGCCCTTGGGCCCAACGACGAACATGTCCAGAGGCAGAGACTGCGTTAAGGCCCGCACGAGGCCGCCGGCACCCTCAAAATAGTCAAGTTCTCCCACTAACGGCATCTTGATAACGACGCCACTGCAATCGTTTTCTAAACACGCCATTCTCAAAGCCCCGTATTTTCGCGGCATTTTGATCTGCCGACGCAATACAGTAGCCTTGAACGATTCTCTACAAATATTATTGTTCAGGAATGAACATTGCGAAATACATAAACTCAATTGAGTTTCAAATGTATCGCGCCGCCTTACTGCAAAGATTATGCCCGCACGGAAGGCGTCAGCTAACATCGTCAGAGTCATGCCTGGGTGACGCTGCTCGAACGATCCCGGCAATCCATACAGGTGTTCGATAATCGAAGAATGCGGTCGCATTTCACCGTCATGAAAGACTGCCTAAGCGCATTCCCGAACGGACCGCCTCTGCGGCACGAGGGAGGCACCAAGAGCGCCGGGCGACAGGCTTTTTGCCTTCCGAAGGCAGTATATCGGAAAATGGGCAATGGTAGCGGAGGAGGGACGCTATAACTCAATCACCGCTTCACCGGAACCAGGTTGCAAACAGCGCGTGTGAACGCGAGGTTCGGATTGGGATCAAGATCGCGATCTTGATCGCGGGCAGCCAAGGGGCAGCGTGGCGCCTTACGAACTGTCGCAACTCTGTCGCGGTCAGGCGGCCAATCGTTTCGACCGCCGCCCAAGCGAGATCACAGTCAATGCTCCTATTCGCCAACGCGATGGATCAACGGTTCAAGGCTGGTACGATCGTGAGGGCAAACGGACGGCGTTTTTCACCTGCCGGTTCGACCAAGATAATCGCTTCCTAAGTGTGTATTAAATTGAAGGAAAAGCCTTATCAGTTTCGCGTGACCTTTTCGCATAATACGAAGAGGTGATGCATTTGACGATTTCACCATGACAAGTTTGAGAATGTCCACAAACCACTCATGCCGCTTCTTTCAACGAGCAGATCCTGGTCTACCGGACATTGACTGACCTCGTCGGTCATCGGCGGGCGAATAACCGCTAACGGCGGCCCCCGCCGCTCTCCTGGTGAGCGCTGAAAGACCGTGCCTGATCGGCTGCCGCCAAAATTAAACGTCACTTCGTAGAACATTCCCTTCATAGAAGCGCCGGGCGGCACACAAAAAGCCCCTTAGTCAGCGGTTCCGACCAAAACTGTAGCTTCAGACTGAGCAGAAAATGATCGAAGCTCACCTGATGGAAACTCAGATGTAGCCGATGCGCGGCTTACCTTGCTGAGGCGGCCATCGTATCTGGATATTGGGCACTTTCGATATCCGGGCGATTGGCGATCTTTCGAGCAAGAACCGCACAGACCATCAGCTGAATCTGATGAAAAAACATCAGCGGCAGGATGATAGCGCCGACTTGCGCCGCCGGAAACAGCACTCCTGCCAGCGGAACGCCGGTCGCCAGGCTTTTCTTCGAACCACAGAACAGAACGACGATCCTGTCTTCCACGCTGAAGCCGAACATCCGGCTCATCATGCTGCCGATCGTCATGATTGCCGCTAGCAGCGTCAGCGAAAGCGCCACAACTAAGCCCATCTCGCCGAGCGTGACCTTGCGCCAGATACCTTCGAGAACGGCTGCTCCGAATGCCGAATAAACGACCAGCAGGATCGAGGCTCGATCGGTGTAGCCTAGCACCTGCTTATGCCGCTGCACGAAACTGCCAATCCACGGACGGAGCAGGTGACCGGTCAGGAAGGGCAACAGGAGTTGCAATGATATCGCGACGATTGCATCCGCCGAGAAACCTCGCGCATTGCCGGTAATGAACATCGCCGTAAGCAATGGCGTGATAAAGATGCCTGCAAGGTTCGAGAACGAGGCGCTGCATACCGCGGCCGCCACATTGCCCCGCGCGATTGCCGTGAAGGCGATCGAGGACTGCACAGTGGAAGGCAGCAGCGTCAGGAACAGCAAGCCACTTCGCAGAGAGGGCTCAACCCCGGGGATCGCCCATACGCCAAGGCCAAGCATGGGGAAGATCACGAAGGTGAGGCAGGCAACCGTCAGGTGCAGCTTCCAGGCGCGCACCCCGTCCAGGACCGCCGCACGCGAGAGCTTGGCACCATGCAAGAAGAACAACAGCGCGATGGCGGCATCTGCCACGCCGCCCACGATTTCGGTCGCCGCGCCTTGCGGCGGGGCTAGCGAGGCCAGCCCTACAGTCGAGACTAGCAGCAGCAGATAGGGGTCAATATTCAGGCGATGGAGGAGGCGGAGCATGGACGGTCCTGACAGCAGGGAGAGGGAAGATGCAGTTTCCCGACGCGCTCGGGTCACGCTTAGCTCTGACTTTGCGAAGACATGACGCCGTTGCGATCGGAGGCATTGCGACAAGGGCCTGAGCCCAATACCGAGGCTTCAGGTTGCGCTAATATCGATGAATTTTGCTCCGCGGCGAAGCAGGCCTGAACCAGCGCCATCGTCTCGCGCGCTCTGCGGTCGTCGCGTCCGGATGGCCCATGTACAGATGCCGACCTGCCACAGTTGATCGCCATCCCAGTATGCCGCGATCGCGCTGAAGATGTGCAATAGCATAAGCTTGGGTCATAGCAGTGCATCTTCCATCGATATGGGCTCACGCCTGACCAGCCTGTGACAGCAGAGAGCCGGCGCGTCTTGTCGCTGGCGACCTGACGACTTTGACCGGGCACGCCATGCCCGTGGCTTTCGCGGTGCAACACGACATTCCTTCCCGGTGTCGGCACATGCTTCAGCTCCGAAATACCCACGCGGCTGACCTTCAAGCCATTGCGCCCCGCCGTCGCCTGCCGTGGTGATCAACTACTTATTCGCAAGTGCACAAGACCGCACCCTCGCGCTGCGGCCAAGTTCATCGTCAAGCGGCCGATCCAGCAGCAAGCATGAGCCGCAAGCCCGGGAATCGACATACGACCTGTTCGGGGAGCTGACATGAGAACCAAGTCCACTTTCGCCTACGCCCTGGCATCGGGCATCTCGTTGCTTGCATTCACTTCGGCCAATGTTCAGGCGGCGGAAGCGGACGTCGCGCCCGCAGCTGTCGCCGATGCTGCTGCCGCCGAGGGCGGCATTACCGACATCGTCGTTACCGCAGAGCGGCGTGACGTCAGCCTGCAACAAGCCCCGCTTTCGGTAAGCGCGGTCACCGCCGACATGCTGAGGGCGGCAAACATCAACGATGTGACCGGCCTCAACGGTACCGTGCCCGGCCTCGTCGTGGCAAAGAGCGGCGGCGGCGAGCGCATCATCACGATCCGCGGGATCGGCTCGGAAACGCCGGAAAACACCAATACTCAGCCGGGCGTATCCTACCACATCGACGGCGTTTACATTTTCAACTCGATCGCCGCGAGCGCGGCGTTCATCGACGTGGCGCAAGTCGAAGTGCTGCGCGGGCCGCAGGGCACGCTGTTTGGTCAGGGATCGACCGGCGGCACCATCAACGTCGTCTCTATCGAACCGACCACCGATCGCACGACCGGCAACGTCAACGCCGGCTTCGGCAACTACAACTACATGGAAGGCTCGGGCGCGCTCAACGTACCGATCTCGGATATTTTCGCGATCCGCGGCGCCTTCCAGTACACCAAGCATGACGGCTATGCCCATGCCACCCAGGTGCCCGGCATCAGCAACTACGATCTCGACGATCAGGACGAAACCGGCTGGCGCCTTGCCGCCAAATGGCAGCCGGCGTCGAACTTCTCGATCGTGCTGAACACGATACAGTTCACTTCGAACACAAACGGCCCCGCGCAGAAGAATATTCTCGATCCGAACCCCGATCCGCGCGAACTGACGCAGGATTACCCGGGCCGCTCGAAGGTCAAGACGCAGCTCTACACAGGCGTGGTGAAGTGGGAAACGCCATTCGCCACGATCAAATCGATCACTGGCTACCAGAAGCTTCACTCGGAGCAGGCCTGGGATGCGGACGGCCTCGACACCGCACTGTTTTACCAGAACTCCTACAATCCGATCAGCTTCACCGGTGTTAGCTACGACCACGTGCCGCTCTGGGCTTCCGACACCACGAGTTGGAGTCAGGAGCTCAATCTCACCTCGACAGCCGAGGGTCCGTTTCAGTGGGTGCTCGGCGGCGTCTACCTGCACTCGAAGAACAGCCAGTACATCAACGAGTATCGCAGCGACGACAACAACTTCCTCCAGGCCGCCCTTCCGCAGGACACGGCCTGGAACGATCCGCTGGTCGCCAACCTGACTTACGCCGAGCTGTCGCAGATCAAACGCGAGCTCTACGCCTTCTTCGCGCAGGGAACCTACAACCTCACTAACCAGCTCAAGCTGACCGCCGGCTTGCGCTACAACCACGACAAGGCCACCGGGATGTACGATTCGATGTCGGGCGGCACGTCCAACCAGACATCGGGCGCCTATCTCCAAACCTCACCAAGCGGCAGCCGCCGGGCCGATGCCTGGACCGGCAAAGTGGCATTGGACTACCAGTTCACGCCGCAGAACATGCTTTATGCAAGCTGGACGCGCGGCTTCAAGCCCGGCGGGATCAACTCGGGAGCTTCATCGGGAAGCAGCGCCTACTACGCGCTCGGCTGGACGGATGCCATCCAGCCGACCTACAAGCAGGAAACGGTCGATTCCTTTGAGATCGGCTCCAAGAACCGCTTCCTGGGCGACACCCTGCAACTGAACGCCTCGGCTTTCCTGTACAACTACAAGAACATGCAGTTCCTGGAGGAGGACCCGATCCTCTACGGCGAGGGCATCAGCAACGCTCCCAAAGCACGCGTCTACGGCCTCGAACTCGAAGGCATCTATGCGCCGACCGAGCACTTGCGGTTCGATGCCTCGATGTCCTGGCTGGAAGGCGAATTCACCTCGCACTACGCCGCCCTCGATCCCTCCGCGGCAGCCGCCGCGCAGAATGCCGCGGGTTTTCCGGATTGGCTGTTCTGGACCAACTACTACGACGCCGCGGTGGCCCGCGACGGCGCCCGCGCCGATATCAAAGGCAATCGCATCCCCAAGCTCCCGCGTTGGCAAGGCAACATCGCGGCTACCTGGAATGGCAAAGTTGGCCCAGGCACGCTCACGGCACGCGCGCAACTGATCTACCGCGGCGAGTACCAGTACCGCCTGTTCAACAACGGCGATGTCGACCTCACGCCCTCGTACACGCAGGTGAACGCGATGCTGAAGTACGAACCCGAGGGTACGAACACCAACGTAACCCTGCGCGTTATCAACCTCTTCGACGAGGACGGCATCAATTCGCGCTTCTCCGACCCCTATGGCAGCGCGCAAGTGATGGACACCTACATTCCGCCGCGCCAAGTGATCCTCTCGGTGGGGTACAAGTTCTAAATTCCTGCGGGTCGCACCGGTGTAATGCGCGAAACGCGCCGGTCTTGAGGCCAGCGCGTTTCTTGTTGCATCGCAAAAAAAGGGCGTCTCTCCTCTGCGCGGCAGCTTCGATCAATTATCTAGGCGCCGACCATCAAGAGTGTGCAGTCGCAGCATGAGAGCCTGCATGGCGTATGGAACCGGTGATTCTGCCCGGATCGAGCCCGCAGGAGTTGCAATGCCGCGCAGTGTCATGGTCATGTTCGCCGCCTCGCTGGGCTTCTTCTTCGTCACCGCGACCACGTTCACCTCTCTTGGCTACGTGCTCTATTCGATGGCGGGCGAACTCGGCTGGTCCAAGGCCGCCGCCGGCCTCAGCTTCTCGCTGCTGGGCCTGGCCTGCGGTCTGGCGAGCCCGCTGCCCCCGATGCTGATGAAGGTTATCGGCACCCGCATGACGATGTTCGCAGGCTGCCTCGTGCTGGCAGCCGGCTTTTTCATCGCCTCTCAGATCGAGCACCTCTCGCTGTTTTTCGTCGCGACAGCGCTGATGGGCATCGGATTCTCGCTCGTTGCGCCCTCTCCTGCGGTTTATCTTCTGGCCACCTGGTTCCCGCGCACTTCGTCCCGCATGATCGGGTTCTACTTCATGACCGGCGCGGCGGGCGGCATAGCCGGCCCGCTGATCGTCGGCTCGATAGTGGGCTTAACCGGCGACTGGCGCCTGCACTGGATGGTCATGGCGGCCGCCTCGCTGGGGCTGGGCGCGATCTGCCTGCTCTGCATCCGCGATGCCGTGAAAGTAGAGAGCATCGAACAGGTCAAGGGTGCCGGCCACCAGCAGGACGGGGCTCCCGCGGCTTCCACCTGGACCGTGCGCCAGGCGCTGCGCACACCGTCTTTCCTGATCCTGGCCGCGATCATGTCCGTCGTGCAGTTGGTCGTCACCACCACGCATTCCACGCTCGTCTCGCATATCGCCAACCTTGGCGCGGGTGCCGCGCCGGGTGCAATTGCGATGAGCCTGCTGGCCTTCGCCGGAACCGGCGCCAAAGGCTTTACCGGCACGCTCAGCGAACGGATTGATCCGCGCCGCATCCTGGTCGCAGGCCTCTCCTTGCAGGCCGCGGCCATGGCGCTGCTATGGAGCACGGGCGATGTGCTGGTAGCCACCGCCGCCGCCGCCGTGTTCGGTCTCGGATGGGGCATGGCCTGGCTTTCGGCGCACATCCTGCTGCTGCGCTATTTCGGGGCAGCTATTGCGGGAGACATGACCGCGATGGCGACGACGGCGACCACCGTCGCCGTGCTCGGCCCGATTGGCGCCGGACGCCTTGCCGATGTGACCGGCAGCTATGCCCAGGCGATGCTGGTCTTCGCAGTGCTGCTGGCGGGCGCCACGTTGGCCGCCATCATCGCCCTGCGCGCGCCGGCCGCACCGCCGCGCGCAATCGGCGAAAGCCATGACGGCCGCCCCGCTCTTGCCGGTATCGTGGCTGCCGAAGCGCTCGAGGAAGGCGAGCTCCAGCCAGCCGAATGAAACCCACAGCGCGGTTCGGGCAAAGTGCCAAAAGTCCCGGCGTCCAGTGCAAAGAGCCCGCACCGCCCGCCCGCTAGTCTGCCCGAATTGACCGAGGACGCCGACAGGGTTCTCTGGGTTCGCATGAGACGGGAAGGGCAGGAATGACCATACTCAACGACCAGTTCTTCGACAGCCTGGCAAGCTCCACGCTCGACACGCTGGAAGCCGAAACGCTTCCCGCCGCCTGCTATACCGACGAGGAATTCCACGCGTTCGAAAAAGCCGCTCTGTTCGAACATGAATGGCTCTGCGTTGGGCGCGCGGAATGGCTGGAAGAGCCGGGCGACTTCTTTACCGTCACCCGTGCCGACGAGCCCATCATCGTTTCGAGGACGCGCGGCGGATCGATCAAGGCGCTCTCGGCGGTGTGCCAGCACCGGGCCATGCTGGTCGCCGAAGGCCACGGCAACGCGCGCGCCTTCGTCTGCCCCTATCATCACTGGACCTACGACCTCGACGGCACGCTCGTAGGTGCACCGGCCATGAGCCGCACCTGCAACTTCGACAAGAAAAGCGCTGCGCTGCCCGAGATTCGTCATGAGATCTGGCATGGCTTCATCTTCATCAATCTCGATGCCGAGGCCGCCCCACTCGCCCCGCGACTTGCCGGCGTGGAAGATGTCGTCGCCAACTACGCGTTTGAGGACCTGCGCGGCCCGCGTCCCGAAGAGCCCACGATCTTCCCCTGGAACTGGAAGGTCATGCTGGAAAACAACAACGACGGCTATCACGCCAGCCGCCTCCATGCCGGGCCGCTGCACGACTTCATCCCCAGCGGGCTCGCAAGCTTTCCCGAAGTGCCCGCCGACTCTGCCGGATATTATCGACTGAACGGCACGCTCCACAAGAATGCAGCCTTCAATGCCACGCAGAAGGCGGTTTTTCCGGTGTTTCCGAAGTTGACCGAGGAGGAGCAGAATCGCCTGCTGTTCGTGAACCTGCCGCCCAGCCTTTCGCTGGTCGTGCTGAACGACACCGTGCTCTACCTGATCATGGATCCGCGGACCGCCGGCAGCCACGCGCTCACCATAGGAACGCTGATGGTGCCCGAGGCCCTGGACGATCCCCTTTACGAGCTGAAGATGAAGATGAACGACACAGCGGTCGAAGAAATCGTCGGCCAGGATTTCCACGTCGACGAACTCGTCCAGCAAGGCCTGCGTTCCAGGTTCGCACCACGCGGACGCTACTCCTGGCAAGAGGGCGCCCAGCGATTGCTCAATGTCTGGCTGGTCGATCGCTATCGCGCCGAATGGGATCGCCGCCGAGGCCCTTCCGCACCGGTCACGCGCCTTCACGCCTGACTTAACAGCTGACTTGGCGGCTGCACCGCCCACCGTTCCCGACGGCTGCGGCGTCCGACTTCGGTCGGGCGCCGCCTTTTTTATTCGTCGCGGCCGCGGCACGGCCACGTCGCGGCGGCGCTCGAAATCAAGGATTCGTGCGCCCTGTGCCGCGCATGCAAACTACGCACCGCTACGCCTTGGAGCGCAAGTTCATCTGGTACCAAGGGAGCCCCGCGCAATGACCAACACGCTCATCTTCGTCGACCTCGCAACCGACGATCCCGCCAAGGCGGGCGAGTTCTACGCCGAAGTCTTCGGTTGGGAAAACGATGCCCGGCCCCACGGGATCTACCATCGCATGGTTCCCGGAGGCTTTTTCCAGCACAAGGACGGCACCGACAGCCAGATCGGCAACCTTCACCTCGGCATTTTCGACGCGAACAATGCCCGCCCTCATCCGCAGCCCGAGGGCGTTGAGCCACGAACACTGGCGAACGACGGCCGTAAAGCTCGAATCTGGGTACTGGTCTCGGACGACGACAGCCCCGAACGCATCCTTTCCGCTGCGGAGAAACTGGGCGGACGGGTGCTCTGGCGCGATCATTACTGGGCCGAATTCAATGGCTACAACCACGCATTCGCCGATCCCTGGGGCAACGAGATCGTCCTGTGGGGCAAAGCTGGCGAAAATGCCGTGGTCCCGGAAAACTACACCAAGGAATGAAGACGCTTACGGGCTGCCGCGTCGGCGGCAGCCCTGCGCGAAGCTCGCAACAAGTTCTTGTGCGCTTGTCCGCAAGACCATGCTTCCTCGCTGTCCCTAGATTCAAGCCTTAAGCACAACGGAGAATACGCGAATGAGCCGTCTTCCGATCGTCTTCTACGGTCACGGCAGCCCGATGGTGGCGCTGGAAAAAAGCGACGTGACCCGCAGTTGGAACGTGGTCGCCGGCCGCATTGGCAAGCCGCGCGCGATCCTGTGCATCTCGGCCCATTGGCAGACGCCTGGCACCGCCGTGACGGCTATGCCGCAGCCTCGCACGATCCACGACTTCGGCGCATTCCCGCAGGCGCTGTTCGATGTGCAGTACCCCGCGCCTGGCGACCCGGAACTGGCAGAGCGCATACGCGAACTGCTGAGCCCTATGCCGGTGAAGCTGGACGCCAACTGGGGCCTCGACCACGGCACCTGGTCGGTCCTGGTACACGCCTATCCCGAGGCCGACGTGCCGGTGATCCAGCTCGGCATGGATCTGGGCAAAAGCGCCTCCGAACACTGGCTGGTCGGCCGAATGCTGCGCCCGCTACGCGACGAAGGCGTGCTGATAATGGGCACCGGCAACATCGTCCACAATCTGCCGGCAATGGACTGGTCCAATCCGCTCGCCACGCCTTACCCCTGGGCCGAGCAATTCAATTCCACGATGTGCAAGGCCATCGCCGAGGACAATCCCTCAGTCGTGATCGACTATGCAGCGCTGGGCGAGGCAGCGCGTCTTTCGGTGCCCAGCCAGGATCATTTCCTGCCGTTGCTCTACGTGCTCGGCGCGCGCCACGAAAACGAGGCCGCCGAGTTCGCGCCCCACTTCATCCAGCATAAGTCGCTCAGCATGACGAGCGTGCTCATCGGCGCGGAATAAACGCGCCATTTTACCGATTTTCCCTGCGTAACAGGAGTTTCGATGGCACTGATCAGCCTTAAGCCCGCGCTCGAGAAGGAAACCGTCCAGCCCAGCGCGCTGCACCAGCTCCGGGCGACGCCGGAGACCGTGCATTGGGGGTATTTCTCGCCCGAGATCAAGCCAGCGCTGACCGTAAAGAGCGGCGATCTGATCATGGCGCAGGCCGTGACGCACCACGCGGGCGACGATCCGGACCTGATGTTCGACGAGGACATCCGCCGCATCTTCACCGAGATCGATCCGGCCACGCGCGCGCCGGGATGCCATATCATGACCGGGCCGATCTACGTGGAAGGCGCCGAGCCGGGCGACATGCTGGAGGTGCGCTACTTCCAGATGAAGCCACGCTTCAACTACGGCTCCAACCTGGCGGCCAACTGGGGCCATCTCTATGAGGAATTCGGCCAAACCGAGCGCGTGACGATCTACAAGCTCGATCCCACCGCCAACACTGCCGCCGCGCTCTACGCCTATGACGTGGAGGAGAAGTACGTCGTGCCGGGCCGCATCACCCATTGCCCCGAATGCGATCGCTCGACCGCGCTGCCCGGCATCACCATCCCGGCGCGTCCCCACCTCGGCACCGCCGGCGTGGCACCCGCCGTCAACGACCCGGTAAGCACCATCCCCCCCGGCCTCCATGGCGGCAATATCGACAACTGGCGCATCGGCGCGGGTGCGACGATGTACTATCCGGTGCAAGTCAAGGGCGGCCTGTTCTCGATCGGCGACCCTCACGTTTCGCAAGGCGACGGCGAGATCAGCGGAACCGCGATCGAAGCCTCCCTGGACGTGCTGTTCCAGATCGTGCTGCGCAAGGATTTCTCCTTCCCCTCACCGCTGTTGGAGACGCCGGACTGCTGGATCGTCCACGGCTTCGGGGAAAACCTGGACGTCGCGATGAAGTCGGCGTCGATGGACATGCTGCACTTATTGACCGAGCACCAGGGCCTGTCCCGCAACGACGGCTACTCGTTGATGAGCGTCGCCGCCGATTTTGGCGTGACGCAAGTGGTGGACGGTACCCAAGGCATCCACTGCCGGATCGAGCGCCGCATCTTCCCCCACAAGGGCAGCGTGGCAGATCCGGCCGGTAGGAACTTGGAAGACTGAAAAGAACCTTCGGTGTCGGGCGGATCCGTCCGGCACCCGATACTCAGAAGCGTTACTCTGGAGCCGCCGAGAAATGGGGTATGAATTGATCAACGTGCGCCCGATGACCAAGCGCATCGGCGCGGAAATCTTCGGCGTGGACCTCACCCAGCCACTCGGAAATCAGGCCTTCGCGGAAATCCACGATGCGCTGATGAAGCACCAGGTGGTGTTCTTCCGCGACCAGCCCATGGACCACAACGCCCACAAGGCATTGGGCCGCGCCTTTGGGCGGCTGGCCATCCATTCCGGCGTCGCTGGCCTGCCCGATCACCCCGAGATCGTGGCCATCCATGCCGACGAAAACTCGAAGTTCGTTGCGGGGGAGAACTGGCACTCGGATCTTTCCGCCGATGCCGAGCCGCCGATGGGTTCGATCCTCACCCTCCATACCCTGCCCGACGACGGTGGCGACACGCTGTTCGCCAGCATGTACGCGGCTTACGACGCGCTTTCGCCGGCCATGAAAGCCTTCCTCGATCCGCTGACCGCCGTTCACGACGCCAATCCCGTCTACAAGGCGATCTTCCCGGATTCGACCAAGACCTATCCGTGCAATGCGCACCCGGTCATCCGCACCCATCCGGTGACAGGGCGCAAGCTGCTCTTCGTGAACTCCTCCTACACCACCAGGATCAACGGGTTGTCCGCCCCCGAGAGCAAGGCAGTGCTCGATTTCCTGTTCGAACACGTGAAGGACGCCAATTTCCACGTCCGCTTCCGCTGGGAAAAGCACTCGGTCGCGTTCTGGGACAATCGCTGCACGCAGCACTTCGCGGTGTGGGATTACTTTCCCGAGGTTCGCTCCGGCTATCGGGTCACGGTGGCAGGCGACAAACCGTACTGAGAGCAGGGTCGTTTCGATGAAGCCATGCCATCTGATTGCTGCCTCGGCACTTGCCCTCACGAGCCCGGCGGCGGCAACCGCGCCTGTGCCGCCCGCCAGCGCGGCGGCACAGGCGCTTCGTTCCGAACTGGAGAGCATGGTGGCGGCTGGGGAATTGCCGCAGGCGCTGGTACTGGTGGAACAGAACGGCAAGCCGCTGATCCGCATCTCCACCGGATACGCCGATGTCGAAACCCGCAAACCCATCACCGATGACGCAATCTTCCGGCTCTACTCGATGTCGAAGCCGATCACCTCCATCGGCGTGCTCATGCTTGCAGAGCAGGGCAAGCTCTCGCTTGCCGATCCTGTCGCCAGGTATCTGCCCGAAATGGCCGACCTGCGGGTGTGGGACGGCACCGCCCGCGGTCCCGCGACAACAGTGTCTGCGGAGCGTCCCGTCACCATCGCGGACCTGCTGCTCCACCGCTCGGGACTTACTTATGAGTTCATGGGCGATACTCCGGTCCAGCGCTGGTACCGGGAGCACGGGGTAGCACGCACAACCGCCGTCGCCAGCACCAAGGTGCAGATCGCGCCGGCCGCCACGCTTGGCCAACTGGTAGAACGGCTCGGCAAGGCACCACTCCTTCACCAGCCGGGCGCCCGGTTCAGCTACGGCTTCTCGACCACGGTGCTGGGCGCCGTGATCGAGCGCGCCTCCGGGCAGAGCCTTGAGGTCTTCCTCCAGAAACGCATCCTCGATCCGCTGGAAATGAAGGACACGACCTTCGTCCTCAGCGATACCCAAGCGCCCCGCCTCGTCACCGGCTACCTCGCCACGGCCAAGGGTCTGAAGGCGGTGGATCGTCCCGAGACTTCCGAATACCGCGATCCAGAACGCCTGCGCGATGGCGGCGGCGCTTTGGCCGGAACGCTGGAGGACTATCGCCACTTCGCGGAAATGCTCGCTGGGGGCGGCACGTGGCACGGTCGGCGCCTGCTCCGGGCCGAGACGCTCGCGGCGCTCTATACTCCGCATCTGCGCACCGGCGGCGGCGAAGCCCTCGACGCGCCGTTCGGCTACGGTCTGGCGATCGGCGATGCCGGCACCGAAGCGCGTGGCGGCCTGCCGGAAGGCGCGGGGAGTTGGTCGGGCTCGGCCAACACTTACTTCTTCGCCGATCCGAAGCACCGCGTGGTGGCGATCGTGATGACCAATGAATTGACGCCCGGCCCCTTCGAGGTCCGCACCTGGCGTCTGCGCAAAGCCGTCAATCGCGCCGCTCTGGCGGTCATCCGTCGTTGATCATGCGCGAAGGAAAGCCGGACGCGGATCGCCGCAGCGGCCCGACCTGATCGCGACCTCAGCTCGTGAACAGCGCTTTGCGGATCACCGCGTGGACCCCGAAATTGCCGTTGACCACTTGGCTCACGCCGAAGTCCACGCCCACTGACAACAACGAAATCGCCTCATCCTCTGTGAGCTGCTTCGCAGTCATCAGGAACCGGCGCGCCTTGCGGAAAGCGTCGCGCATGGCGGCGTCGATCGAGGACTGCTTGTAGACCTCGCTCTGCGCGTCCTCGCCCAGCTCCTTGAGATAGTCGGGATGACTGAAACCCATGACGACCCATTCCGTCTCGGTCTCGATCAGCGGATAGTCCACGTCCTTGAGCTGCTCCATCAGTCCTGCCGCCTTGTGGTGGATGATCTGGACGAGCCCGGTCATCGAGCATTCGATAGCGGTGCCGCAAAGCTCGCTGTCGCCTTGCGAGGCATGGGGATCGCCGATCGACAGCAGCGCACCGGGAACCTGCACCGGCAGGAACACCCGCGCGCCTGGCCCGGTACGCCAATTGTCGAGATTGCCGCCGAAGCTCGCGGGCGGCACCGAATCGACGAGCCCGTTATGAGCGGGGGCGACCGCGATCACGCCGAAATGCGGACGTATCGGAATTTCGACGTTGCGCAGCACATCGTAATTGCGCTCGATGGTCTCGGGATCGACCGGCACGCCGGGATAGTCGTAGCGCGCGTGAGTAACGCCCGAAGGATCGACCTGCGGCGTCCATCGGTAAGAATAGACCGCATGGGCAGTCGGCAGGCGCCCGCCCGCGGCTTCGACTTCGTAGATGGTCACCACCTCGCGCTGTTTCGGCTCGGTCAGCAGGTCGTTGTAGTGGAAGCCCCAATAAGTCGCCGCGTTCGAGCCGAAGCATTTTCCCGCAAAGCGCGGATTGCCGCTTGGCCTGGGCTTGAGATCGAGGATGCGCACTTCGATCAGATCCCCAGGCACCGCGCCTTCGACGTGGATCGGGCCGGTGCAGATGTGGACGCCGAAGCCCTCGCCCGGCCCCCGCCCCAGCGCGCTTGCATCCATTGGCCCCGCCCCGCGCCGGTCAACCGCCTTGCCGGTCTCGTCCCAGCGATAGACGCTCTCGATGCCGGGGTCGCCCTCGACCATGCGCTCGTGATCGTCGTTGGCATGATGAGTCAGCGCCTCGATTGTCACGAAGTCACCCGACCGGATATGGAGCGCAGGCTTCAGGTCCTTGCTGAAGTGGCCCCAGTGGATCGTCTCGGGGGTGGCAGGAAGATGATGGTGCCGCGAGATACCGGTATCACCGAGCACTGCCGGTCCTATCGGCTGATCCGAACGCTCTGCCGCCGCCTCGGCATCGGCTGACAGATCCGGCTCGTTCTCCGCCTCCACGGGCTTCATGCGGTCCTTGCGCGCGGGACGGCCCCGGCGCAGCAGCTCGACCGCTTCCTGCTCCTGCGGAGGTGCCTTGCGGTACTCGCGCGGGGATATGCCGTATTGCTCGCGAAAGGCGCGGCTGAAAGAGGCACTGTCGTTGAAACCCCATTCGAACAGGATATCGGAAATCGACTTCTGGACGTGGAGCGGACTGCGCAGGTCCAGTCGGCAGCGTTCGAGCCTGCGCACTTTTACATAGTGGCCAAAACTGTCGTTGATCGATTCAAACAGCTTCTGCAGGTAGCGCGGCGAGATGCCGTGCTCGGCGGCGACCTGCTGATAGCTGAGGTCCGGGTCCGACAGGCGAATCTCGATGGTCTGGAATATCCTTTCCAGCAGTGCGGCGCGCATCCCCGCCGCGCCGCCCATGGCCTTGGCGGGGGCGTTGTCGAGCAGGCTTGTGACGAGAAACTCGGGAAACGCCAGTTCCACCGGACGCGCCTGGTCGATGGTGATGTCCGAGATCGTGTCCGCCAGCGAGCGCAACATGCCCGAGAACACGCGTGCCGCGCCGCTGTCGGTCGCGATCTTGCGCGGGGGGCCGCTGATCGGGGTCTTGAGCCGGGCGCTGAGTTCGCTGTGCGGAACCTGGACGATCAGGCTGCGGTTGTCGCCTGTGAAGGCAAGGTGGACCGGGCTGTCCCCGCGCCCGCAGATCATCTCGCCGTCGGAAAGGCGCAGCTCCTGCCCGGCATCGCGCACCGTGGCGCTGCCATCCAGCACCATGGCCAGCCAGTAGGTGGCGGGCTGGTCGCGGAAGTCTATCGTCCAGGATTGGGGTGTTCCAGTGACGCGGATGAAGTCGATCCCGGTGCTGGCACGGAACTGGATGAGTTCGCCGTAAAGTGCGGCATCGTCCGCCTCATCGAGCGTCAGCGACAACCGCTTGAGCGCAAAACGCCAGGCGTCGCGCCGCTGTTCCTTGGGATAGACGTTCGTCGTTATACGCAAGCGAGGACCACCTTGAAACGGGTGGCACCCTTCCCGGACGGGCGACAATTATTCTGACCTTGGCGACCTTTATAACGAAGGTCTATCGGCCAGATCGATGCCGGGCAAGGGTGCGGAGGAGGCCTATTCGAAAGGCGTCTCGTTACCGTACACACTGGTTCCGGTCTCTGCCGTCGGCGCCGGCCCCCGACCGCAGACCGCCAGCATGGTGAGCGCATAGACCAGTGCGCTGGAGGCCATGTCCTGTCCCGTCGGGCGCCAGCGTGGCATGCCGGTGGTGACGGCGGGCACGCGGTGCATGTTGAACACGTTATGGTCGCGCCACATGCTGGAATAGACCGGGTGGGCAGGCTCCACCGCCGCACCGCGCGCCAGCCGGGTCGCGGCATCAACGGCACCTACCAGCGGCGCAACTTCGGGGGGCCGTGCCTCAAAGCCGTGGCGCACGACCATCGGCTCCACGTCGAAGGCGTCCACGTCCACGCCGCGCATGGCCTCCATGATGCCGTGCCAGGCATCGGCAGCCTTCTGTCGCGGGTTCAGCGAGACGTCGATATAGAGCGCGCAGACTTCGGTGCCCGCACCGAAATCGATCGGCATGCCGCCGCGAACCGAGGCAATCTGGACTTTGGGATGGATCGCGCCGCTCGCGGTCTCCATCATCGAATCGCGCTCGAACTTCAGCCCCCAGGCGTGAAGCGCATCGATCACCGGGCCGAGCCGGTAGATCGGATTCGGGTGACGGCGCGGATCGGCAGGCGCGTCGAGGATCGGCGAGAATACCCCCTGTCCGAAGATCCGCACGCGGTAGAGCGCATAGCCGCAGCCCTGCCAGGTCAGACCGAAGTCGGTGCCCTCGGCGGCAATCGCATAGTCCGGTGCGACGCCCCCGTGGTGGAACAAGTAATGCGCGCCGATATCCTTGCCGTTCCAGCCGATGCCTGAGAATTCCTCGATCGGTTCGGGTCCGATCTCGCCGGGGCAGGCGGTGAGCCAGGTCTTGCCAGCAAGGCCGATGCCTGCCTTGCGCAGTGCCTTGGCGGCGATCAGGAAACAGGACATCGGCCCGCGATCGTTGCTGACCGGATAGCCGCGCAGACGCCCCTCCTCGTCCAGCCAGCACCGGGTCCATTCGGGATCTGCCAGGGTGGAATCGCGGTAGCGGAACTTATCATGCTCCGGCATGCCGCTCGGAGATTCGGTGTCGAGATGCGCGGTGAAGAGCAGGTTCGCACCGCGCGCACCTCCGCCATATTCGCCGATGACATTGGGCCTTTCCGGGGTGGCACCGGCCTTGCGCGGCTTGAAGCCCTCCTTCGCCATCCAGTCGTGGACAAACTCCGCTGCAGCCAGTTCCTCGCGCGAACGGCTGGGAATGTTGCCCAGAGTCAGCGCCAGTTCCACCAGCTCATCGGTGTCGATGGCTGCGGCGATGGCGTCGCGCTCATCCTCGCTGACGGCATAGGGCGCCTTCCCGGGATCGGCGAAAGCAGGGACAGGATCAGGCATGTCGGCCAAGGTCTCAGGCTCCATAAGAATCAGTGGCCGACCGCGAAGAGCGCGTCGCTCTCGGCCTCGCGGCCGTAACGCGGCAGCAGCGTCAGCAGCAGCGCCCCTGCCAGCAGCGCCGCCCCGACGCCGACCAGCGCCGGGCGATAGGAATGGCGCGCATCGAACACCAGGTCGAGCAGGATCGGCGTCGTCCCCTGCGCAGCGATCACCGCGGAATACATGGCGCCGATCACCGAGCCGAAATGCCGGGTGCCGAAATAGCGGGCGATGAAATAGGGCAGCGCCCCGAACTGGCCGCCCAGCCCCACACCCAGCAAAGCCCCGCCCAGGACCAGGAACGGCATGCCCTGCGCGGTTTCGAGCAAAATCAGCCCCAGCACCGCCATGAGGTACATCGGCACGGCTACACGGGGCGTGGGTATCCGATCCATGATGCGCCCGGTGGCGATCTGCCAGCCCGACGTCACTAGCGCGAAGACGCTGACCACCGCCGTGCCCGTAGCCACCGAGAAGCCCCGATCGGAGAGGATCGGCACGACATGGCTGAACACCGCCGTGGTGCCGCCTGCTCCGGCTGCGAGTGCGATCAGGATCAGCCAGAACATCGGCGTCTGCGCCGCCTCGCCCAGAGTCATACCCTCGCGCGCTGTCCCGGCATCGGTGCCGCCCGCGCTCGCACGGTCTCGCAGCAACACGAAGAGCAGCGGCAGCGCGACCACCAGCATGAAACCGGCAATGCCGAGATAGCCCGCGCGCCAGCCCCAGGTCTGCACCAGCACGGCGGAGAGCACCGGCAGCACTACCGAGCCGATCCCACAGCCGCCGCCCGCGCTGATGCCGAGCGCGGTGCCGCGATTCTCGTCAAACCAGTCGGCGATCACCTTCTGGAAGATCGGGGTCCCCGCCATCGCCCCGAATACCGCAAGCACGGTGAAAGTCGCATAGAACTGCACGAGGCTGCCGCTCGTCAGTGCCAGTGCAGCAATCGAGAGCGCGAGGCCGGAAGTGCCGACCAGCAGCGTCGTGCGCGCGCCCGCCTTGTCGATATGGCGCCCAATCAGCGGATAGGCCACCGCGCCGACCAGCGCGAGAATGCCCAGCACGCCAGACACGCTCGCCCGGCTCCAGCCGAAAGCCTCGGTCAGTGGCACCAGGAACAAGCCGAAGACGGCATGGACGGCCGGCGTCACGCTCACCGAATTGCCGAGCGTACAGGCGAACAGCACGCCGCTCTTCGATCCGCGCGGAGACAGGTTCACGGGCATCGACGGCAACTCCTTACTGGATTCAGATGCTCGATTCAGGTGTCTGCGCCCTCTCCCAGGCGGCTTCGACAGCCTCGGTGGTGGTTAGCAGCACACAGTTTTTTTCCATCGCCGAGAGCGAGCTTTCGTGAAGCCCGGGCTCGTAGGCCGCGCAGGCATCGGAGACGAGAAACACGTTGTAATCGTGATGGAAGGCCGAACGCGCGGTCTGGTCCACGCAGCAATCGGTAGAGAGGCCGCAGATCACCACCGTCTCGATCCCCCTCGCCCGCAGCCGGGCGTCGAAATCGGTGCCGTGGAAGCTGTCGTAGAGCAGCTTGGCGATTTCGACATCGCCCGGCTCGGGGAAAATGCGGTAGTAGTCCGCGCCGCCGTTCTCGACGCGGCAAATCGCCTCGCCCCCCGGATGACCGCGCCGCGCCATCAGCGTTCTCAGCGCGCGCGAATCCGTTTCGGGACTGGTAACGACGCGCATCAACGCTACCGTCGCTCCGGCGCCGCGCGCTGCCGCCACCAGCTTCTCGCAATTGTCGATCGCGCGCTCCGCAGGCGAAAGATCTACGCCGTAGCGACCCAGTAGCCCGTGCGGCGCGGCGAAATCGACCTGGATATCGACGACGACCAGTGCCGTCGTCGCCGGGTCGATCATCGGAGCCAGCCCCGCTTGACCGACGTGGGGAAGGTCCTCTGCGCGCAGCGGCATCAGCTCGCCACCGGTGCCGCGATCTTGCCGGGGAACCGCTCGCGCAAGACCGGTAGGATCTCTGCGCCAAACACTGGCAGACTCTTGATGTAATCGTCGAAGATCAACATCAGCCCGTCGGTGCCCGAAGCCTCCAGCAGGTCGCCGAGCTGCTCGGTCACGCTCTTCGCGCTGCCGACGATCTGCGCCGACATGAACGAGCTGCGCGCCTTGCGGGTGAAGTCATTTTCTTTGCCGATCTCGGCGTCGAGGAAGCCGTAGGCGCGCATCATGCCCGCCAGTGCCCCTTCGTCGAGACCCGCCGCGTAAAGCTCCGCGCGGCTCTTCGCTGCCGCATCGCTCTCGTCGATCACCAGTGTCATCATGGAATAGGTCCGGATGTTGCGGCCATATTCGGCGGCAATGGACTTTGCACGATCGCTGTTCTTCGCAAGCTCCGCGCCTGTGCCGCCAGAGAGGAAGATCGCGTCCATCTCCTCCGAAGTAAGCCGCATACCGATATCGGACGACCCCGCGCAGACCAGGAACGGGCGCTGCTCCGGCTTGGGCCAGGATTCGCAATCGTCGAGGCTGAAATAGTCGCCTTTCATGGTGACCGAATCTTCGCTCCACAGCGCCTTCACCGCACGAACCCATTCGTAAGCGAGATCGTAGCGCTGATCGTGATTCACGTCTTCGGGCCAGGCACCCATCTGCGTGAACTCGCCCTTATAGGAACCGGTGACCACGTTGAGGCCGGCGCGGCCGCCGCTCACCTGTTGGAGCGTCGCCATCATCTTGGCCGCCACCGCCGGGTTCTGGAGCAAGGTATGCAGCGTGGTGACGATCCGGGTCTTCCGCGTCACTTCGCTAAGCGCCGCCATCAGCACGAGCGGATCGAGCGAGGAATCCCAGTGCTTCGTATCGCCGCCATAGCCGCGAAACTTCGACATCGACATGATGAAGTCCAGGCCCGCCTGCTCCGCCAGCAGCGCGCACTGGCGGTTGTAGGCGTAGGAACCGTCCAGTTCGGGCTTGTTCCTCGACAGGATCCAGCCGCCGTTGGCCACCGGCAGGAACAGACCGAGGTCCTTGCCGCCATTGTCCGAGGGTAATCCGAAGGGCGTCATGGGAAACTGGTTCATCGTGTCCTCTTGTGACCGGGCAGATCGGAGCCGGACTGCTTGATGAATCAGCTTAAGGAAGCGGCCGAGGGCTTCTTGATCGGTAGCGCATATTCTGTTGCGGGCCTGTCCGTAGAGGAAGGGCGGACAAGATCCTCCACCGCCTCGCGCGTGGGCATCGCGGGCGCTGCCCCCTGCCCCAGCGTGCAGAGCGCGGCGGCGGCCGTGGCATAAGGCAACGCGTCTTCCAAGCAGCGGCCTTCGTCGAGAAGAGCCGCCAGCGCGCCGCAGAAGCAGTCTCCCGCGCCTATGGTATCGACGGGTATCACCGGCAGCGAAGGAACGTGAAGATGCCGATCGGCCCACACCGCCAGAGCGCCCGCCGCGCCGAGCGTGACGATGGCGGCCTGCCCTTCGCGGAACAACAGGCCGCGCGCGGCCCCCGCAATGACGGCCATGTCGTCGTTCCCCTGCACCGCATCGAGGCCGAGAAACGCCGCCATTTCGTGCTGGTTCACGATCAGCAGGTCGACGTGCTCGAACAGCGTCTTGCCTTCGACTACCGCCGGAGCGCCGTTCAGAATGCGGATCGCCTTCGACTTCGTGAAGATCGGCAGCAGCGCCGCAACCGGCACTTCGAGCTGGGCGAGCAGCACCCCTTCGCTGACCGGTAGGGAATCGCGCAGGAAGGCATTGGCGCCGGGCACGACGATGATCTGGTTCTCACCGTGCGCATCCACAGCGATATAGGCGGTGCCGGTGTCCACACCAGGCAGCACGGCGACGCCGCCGACATCAATCCCGTCCGCTCTGAGTCGCGAGAGCATCCAGCTACCGGCATCGCCCTCGCCAACGGCGCCGACCATGTAGGTCTCAGCGCCCATTCTCGACGCTGCTACCGCCTGATTTGCACCCTTGCCGCCGGGCAGCCGGGCCGTAGCCGAGGCCAACACCGTTTCGCCCGGCCGAGGGAGATGCTCCAGCGAGGTGATGATATCGAGATTGATCGAACCGAAGATGTGAACTGCCAAAGCTGTCACCCTAATTTGGCGCCATTTGTTTCGCGCCCTCAGTTTTTCAGGGGCTGCATGGCACTCCCGACGAGGTCAAGCACGACCCGGCTGCGTGCGCGCTGCCGCAACAATTGCGGTTACCAGCGCAAAGAGCGTGCCTCGGCCCTTCCCCTAGTCTGATGCTTGACGGGGACCGAACCGGCCCCGGAAGCCACACTCCCAATCCGAAGGGAAACGAAGCATGACGAACTGGCTCATCACCGGCATCGGCGGCGGCCTCGGCCGCGCCGTGGCTCAAGCGGCGCTGGCGCGCGGAGACGTGGTGGTAGGCACGACCCGTAGCGCGGAAGATACCGCCTTCACTTCGCTGGCACCGGGCCGTGCCCATGTCCTGACCGTAGACCTCACCAACGAGGCGTCGGTTCAGGCCGCCGTCGCCGCAGCCGCAGACCTGACTGGCGGGATCGACCGGCTGATCAACAATGCCGGTTACGGGCTGGTCGGCGCCGTCGAGGAAGTCTCCATCGACGAGGCGAAGGCGCTATTCGATATCAACCTGTTCGGTGCCGTCCGGATGATTCAGGCCCTACTCCCCGCCATGCGCGCACGACGGGCCGGACATATCGTCAACGTGACTTCGGTTTCGGGCCATGCGCCGTGGTCTGGCACCGGCATCTACGGCGCCACTAAATATGCGCTCGAATGCGTCGGGCAGACCCTGGCGCAGGAAGTGGCGCCGCTGGGCATCCGTGTGACCAATGTGGCCCCCGGCGGCTTCCGCACCGGCTTCGCCGCGTCGGGTCTCAAGATTGCTGCAAGGGACATCGCCGACTACGAGGACGGCGCTCATTTCGCGCGCCGTAGCCTGACTGAGGGCGCGGGTGCGGAAAAGGGCGATCCTGCGCGCGGAGCCAAGGCGATCCTTGCCGCGCTGGATTCGGCCGAACCGCCGCTGCACCTGTTCCTCGGCGAGGACGCGCTGCACTACGCCCGCGATCAGGTCGCCTTCGTTGGCAGGCAAATGGACGAATGGGAAGCGCTGTCACTCTCTACCGCCTTCGAACCAGCCTGATGCATCCCCTGCGCCTCCCGTGACGGGAGGCGCGGCTAAAACACTGTCTCTGGATCAGTCTTGCACGCCGCACCCACGTCGTGATCGACATGCAAACCATTTTAACGGCCGAGGACGAGATCTTCGCCAACGAAAACGCCCGCGCCGCGATTGTGCGGATCATCGGCCTCGCTGGCCGGCCGCGCTGCGGGCCGCTGGTGATCTGGACACGCCAGACTGTGAGCGACGATACGCATTGGCCATGCCCCCCGGTAACACGAAGTGTCGGACCCTGCCGTCGCCCGCGGGGTCGCAAACATCCGCGCGGGCATGCCGACGCACGCGGCTCCTATGCAGATTACCTGCGAGCACGGTGATCCGGTTCTCTAAAGATATCGTTCGGCATCGTGTGCGGCCCTGGGAACTCCTTCAACTCGTCAGGCGGGGCACAGAGACCGAAAACACGTCGAAACGCGCGTCAGGATGCTCGTCTTGCCCATCACGCGGCGCTTGGCGGACCTGCACAACTCCGCTCTTACCAAACCCGCTGACCACCGGCCGGCCCGCATCCCGGCTCAACCATAGGCGCAGAAGGTGGCGCTTGCGCTGTGGTTCCGGCCAGTCCCAGAACGTAGTACGGGCATGCAGCGCGGCATAGTTGGAAAGCCACTGGATATCACCGGGACGGAAATCCATTTCGATGGCCATTCCCTCTTCATAAGTGATCGTGTCGAAGAGTTCGAGCACTTCAATCTGCTCCGAACTGAGCTTGGGCACGCCTGCGTACTCTTGAGCCGTCAATATGTAGAGCGAGCCCGCATACATCGAGAATACGCCGTCAACCAAGCTGACGATCGGCGACGTATAAGTGTCCGCAGGCGCATTGTGGTCCTGTCGGCGCCAATCCCAATGGAAAGGCTCAAGCAGGAGCGGCGCCAAGTCCGGACGGCGGCGCAGGATCTCGTTATAGATTTCCGCACCGGAGACGAGGCAGGATAGGCCACCCTCCTTGGCAGGGCGCAGACACAAGAGCGCGACGATGTCCGAACTATCGGAATGATAAACCAGCTTGTCCCGCACCTTGGAAGAAAGCGCGGTCGGATCGTCCATAGTCTTGTCGCTGGTGGCGTAAACGTGATCGATCAAATCGCCCATCTCGTTCTGACGAATGGGATCGCCCATGTGTAGTCCTAGAATGTAGTAAATTGCGCTGGATAATGCGTCTGAATAAAGCTCGGTACGCAGGCCGCGCACGAGGACGAAGCCGCGGCCATAATCGACATCTTCGCCCCAAGACTTCACAGCATCGAGACAAGAGACCAAAGGATAGTCACGGGCGGAAACGGTACGCAGGTCGGGGTTTTCGGACAGAAAGCGCGCGCCCAGCGACTCGAGCTCTTTCACCTGCGTTTCGGAGAGCCTGTAAATCCACTCGGAGGTATGGGCCAAGCCATCGCCGCGCCAGGCTGCCGCCGTGGTCACGGGCGGAACAGGCTTCAGCGAGGTGGTTGTGGAACTTGCCATGCCTTTTGGTCCTTCGTTTAGCGCCGGTCTTTGATCGGAGGCGCTGCTGTCTGGTTGCAGATAACGTTAGGCCGAAGATCACTGGCAGACTTGTCCCGCGATGTCCGAAAGCTTTTCCGTCCGCGAACTTCCTCGCCAACTCAGCCGACCGCAGCGCTCACAGCGCTGCGTGAGCTTATAGGGAATTTCCGGCCCCCTCGGCGGCCGCTCCGATTTGGAAAGGGCTTAGGCGATCACCATTGACTGAGAATGCCACTAACCTACCGAAATGCTAAGGTTCGCTTTGCGAGATTTGGTTCGATCGCGGCAACGACACAATCTTGAACGATCCCCGCGGACGTTTGCAGGCTACGGAGAGGCGTCCGCGGGGTCTTCCAGCCATAGGGGTCGGAACCGATCATCGGCTCGCCGTCGTCACCGAACAGGCAGTGACAGCGCGGTCGCGAGGCCCCCGCGATGCCCGACAAGGTGAGGGCATGCGCAGGCCGCCGCAGTTCCTCTCGCCCTAAAGGCGCACGACTTGAGGGACGATCCTGGATGAACCCGTGCGCCGCTCCTCGACATCTCGCGCCTCGGCCGGGTCGACGCCCTCGTCGGGGTCGGCATCCACCTCGGAGTTGGCAGTCACGGCTGATCGCTCCCGGCAGGCTCGCGGCTTTCCAGCAGCTGCCTGAGCGTGGCGAGATCCTTCTCGACCATCGCGGCGTCCTGATCGAAATCCCCGTCGCTCATGCCCGGCTGTCGGAACAGCGTGAACACAACCTGGGTCCCCGTCCCGTTCTCGACCATCCGCAACGGGATATGGATCACGGGCTTGCCGGGCAGCATCACCCAGTGGTCGAGCACGCCGAAACCGTTGGCAGGGCTGAACCTGACCGTGGCCTCTCCCAGCGGGGTCTCGGCCCGCCATTCGCCGCCATCGCGGTGGAGCGAGGTCGACATGCCTGCAGCCCATTTCAGGAAGTTTTCGGGTCGGCTGGCAAAGGCGTAGGCCTCTTCCATCGGGCAATCCACGGCGATGCCGATCAGGCGTGCTTCGAGAACCGTCATCGCGCAACTCCTTCTGCCGGTCGATAACCCGCGAACGGGCGAGGAGTTCTCATCGGCCTTTCCGACTAGGCGAGCCAGTGCTGGGCCGGGTCCGGGCGCATACGAAACAGCTGGGAGCGCGGCTTATTGGTGCGGTGACACTTTGCACGGGAGCGTGCACGCCATGGCCGACTTCGATCTCTACTATTGACCCGTCCCGTTTCGCGGGCAGTCCATCCACGAAATCCTCGCTTATGCCGGGAAGAGCTGGACGGAGCACGACAGCGACGAAATCGGCGAACTCACGGCCCTCGTTCGCGCTGATCTGCCGGTCCCCTTTATGGGGCCGCCGGTCCTCGTAGACAACGCGAGCGCATTCGCATTCGCATTCGTGACCGTGCGTGCTGCGCCAAGGTCGTGAACGATAAGAACGACGTGCTGGACGAACTGACGCTGGATGGCGGGCGTGAGATGTGGACCCTGCGGGGGCCCGACGATGCGGGAGTTGCAGATATCGTTACAGGCGTACGCTACTCGACGGTGGCCGACCGCTTCGAAGAGATCGCTGCGCGTCTTGTGAATACCGCGCCTCGGGTGACCGCCCTGACCCGGCGGAGGCAGGCAAACCCGCGACTGGCTCGACCGGCCGGGGACAGCCACGCGAAATAAGATGACGCCTATTGCGGCGGCGAGATCGAGAAATCACTGCGCATCGTCACGACCTGATGTCCAGCTCGCCATCGTACCGCCGCACGCACTGGTCCGATGAGCGCCAGCCGGGCACCAATCGCATTCGGGAAGGTTGTTCAGGTGCGAGGCAGCGCCACGTCGGGCATGCCTGATGCGAGAGGTTCACGCATGTCCATGACCGTCAACGGCGAGGCCGCCGAAATTCCGCGCGACCCGCGTGTCTCGCTTCTGGATTTCCTGCGCGAGCACCTGCACCTTTCCGGGACCAAAAAAGGCTGCGATCAGGGCGCCTGCGGTGCCTGCACCGTGCTTGTCGACGGAGAGCGCGTGCTGTCCTGCCTGTCGCTGGCCGTCCAGTACGAAGGACGATCGGTGACAACGATCGAAGGGCTGGGGCAACCTGGCAACCTGCACCCGTTGCAGCAGGCGTTCGTCGAGCATGACGGTTTCCAGTGTGGCTACTGCACGCCAGGGCAGATTTGCTCAGCGGTGGGCATGGCGGCGGAGATTGCGCGCGGCGTGCCGAGCCATGTCACCGCCGACCTTTCCGACTGTGACATCGATCTCAGCCGCGACGAGCTTCGCGAGAGGATGAGCGGCAATCTCTGCCGGTGCGGCGCCTACAACGGCATCGTGGCGGCCATCGCCGAAACCTATTCGCAGGAAACTCTTGTGGAGGCGGCCGAATGAACCCCTTCACCTATACGCGCACCGCCGATACCTCCGATGCCGTCCGACAGGGCAGCGCCGCCGGCGCGAAGTATCTGGGCGGCGGCACCAACCTCGTCGATCTGATGCGCGAGACGATTGAGCGGCCGGAAATCCTCGTCGATGTCACCGGACTCTCGCACGGGATCAAGGAACTGGACGGCGGCGGCCTGCTGATCGGCGCCGCCGTGCGCAATACCGCGCTGGCCGAGCACCGGCTGGTGCGCCAGCGCTACCCCTCGCTCACCCGCGCCATCGTTTCAGGCGCCAGCCCGCAGATTCGCAACATGGCGACCGTGGGCGGCAACGTCCTCCAGCGGACCCGCTGCGCCTACTTCTATGACGAGGCGGGGTCGCGCTGCAATAAGCGGCGTCCGGGCTCGGGCTGCGACGCGATCGATGGCTTCAACCGCAATCATGCGATCCTCGGCGCATCGGCATTGTGCTTGGCGGTGCATCCTTCCGACATGTGCGTGGCGCTCGCCGCGTTGGATGCCGTGGTCCATCTGCGCGGCGAGGAAGGGGCACGGCAAATCGCGCTGGCCGACCTCCACCGCCTGCCGGGCGATCGGCCAGACATCGAGACGATGCTGGAGCCGGGCGAACTCATCACCGCCATCGAACTGCCGCCGCTGTCTCCGCCCGCCCGCTCGACCTACCGCAAGGTGCGCGACCGTTCGAGCTACGCCTTCGCGCTGGTCTCGGTCGCGGCCGTGCTTGAAGTCGAGGCCGGGCTTGTCCGCGACGTGCGGATCGCGCTTGGCGGAGTGGCGCACAAGCCGTGGCGCGCAGCGCGGGCCGAGGCGGTACTGCGCGGAGGTCCGGCGGCGTCGCTGGCCTTCGCGACGGCGGCCGACACCGAGCTTGCCGAGGCACGGTCGCTGTCGGGCAACGGCTTCAAGATCGAACTCGCGCGCCGGACCATGGTCGCCGTGCTTGAGGAACTTGCGGGAGAGATCGCATGAGCATCATCGGCGGCGCCAAGCAGGCGATACAGGGCGCAGTTCAGGGCGTCATGGCGAAGGCGGTGGCGCTCGCCCCCGATAGCTGGATTCCGGGGGGCGAGCCCGATCCCCTGATCCGGGAGCGCTACGGGCATGTCGGCAAGCCGCTGTCGCGGATCGACGGCCCGCTCAAGGTGTCCGGGCAGGCGCGCTTTGCGGCGGAATTCCCTATGGATGGAATGGTCTATGCCGCGCTGGTCTTCAGCACCATCGCCAAGGGCCGCATCGCCGCCATCGACACCGCGCCTGCCGAGGCCGCGCCGGGCGTCGTCGCAGTGATGGACCATCGCAATGCCCCGCGCCTCGCGCTGCCGCCGGTGTTCATGTCCGCTCCCAAGGCGGCGGGTGGAGACGACCTACCGATCATGCAGGGCGACGACATCCGCTGGAACGGCGAGCCGGTAGCGGTCGTCCTCGCCGGGACGCAGGAGGAGGCAACCCATGCGGCCTCGCTGATCCGCGTGACGTACGAGGAAGCGCCTGCGCTCACCTCCTTCGCCGAGGCACGGGGGCGAGGCACCCGGCCTGCGATGTTCATGGGTCAGCCCCTGCACGACGAGCGCGGCGATGCGGAAGCGGCACTGGCGCAGGCCGAAGTGCGCGTCGATGCTACTTACCTGACGCCGCGCCACAACCATAACGCGATCGAACTGCACGGCGTCACCGCCGCGTGGCAGAGCGACGTGCTGCGCATCCACGACGCCTCGCAACTCGTCGCGCATACCGCCTGGTCGATCGGGCAGATGTTCGGCATGCCCGAAGAGAAGGTCGTCATCACTTCGCCCTTCGTGGGCGGCGGGTTCGGCGGCAAATGCCTGTGGCAGCATCAGGTTCTCGCGGCCATGGCAGCGAAGGTGACGGGCCGTCCGGTGCGCCTCGTGCTGTCGCGCGAGGGGGTCTATCGCGTGGTCGGGGGCCGCTCGCCGACCGAACAGCGAGTCGCGCTCGGGGCGGATCGCGAGGGAAAGCTCAAGGCGCTGATCCATACCGGCGTAACCATCAAGACCGCGACCAACGCGATGCCCGAGCCGTTCATCCTGCCGACGCGCAGCGCCTATGCTTCGGAGACGCTGAAGCTCGATGTGCAGATAGTGGAACTGGACATGCTGGCAAACACCTTCATGCGCGCGCCGGGGGAGTCGGTCGGCACGTTCGCGCTGGAAAGCGCGATGGACGAACTGGCCGAGGCGCTCGGCATCGACCCGATCGAACTGCGCATCCGCAACGAGCCAGAGAAGGATCCGGCCACGGGCCTGCCGTTCTCCTCCCGCCACATCGTAAAGGCATGGCGCGATGGCGCGCAGCGCTTCGGCTGGGCCCGGCGTGATCCGCGCCCGGGGATGCGGAGGGAAGGAGAATGGCTCGTCGGCATGGGCTGCGCCACCGGGACTTATCCTTATTACCGTATGCCCGGGGGCGCCGCGCGGATCACCCTCACGCGCGAGGGTCGAGCAATCATCGACATTGCCGCGCACGAGATGGGCATGGGCACTGCGACCGCGCAGACGCAGGTCACGGCCGAGCGCCTCGGGTTGCCGCTCGACTGGGTGACGTTCAACTATGGCGATTCCACCCTGCCAGGCGTCGTCCTTGCAGGCGGATCGCAGCAGACCGCGGCGATCGGCGCGGCGGTCGGTGCCGCGCACCGTGAACTGGTGAAAGCGCTGCTCAAGCTTGCCGGCAACGATTCCCCGCTGGCGGGGCTTGGCCCGGACGAGGTAGTCAGCCGGGAGGAAGGACTGTGCGAGGCCGACGGGCCCGCGAGGCACGAAAGCTACGCCTCCATCCTCGCGCGTGCCGGGCAGGACATGGTCAGCGTGGAGGCCGAGGGGCCGCCGCCGCTGGAGACGATGCACTGGTCAATGCACAGCCACGCCGCGATGTTCTGCGAAGTGCGTGTTAACGCGGTGACCGGCGAGCCGCGCGTCAGCCGCTTCCTCGGCTCGTTCGATTGCGGGCGCATCCTCAACCCCAAGACGGCGACCAGCCAGTTTCGTGGCGGGATAATCATGGGTCTGGGCCTCGCGTTGATGGAGGAGGCGCAGTTCGACGAGCGCAAGGGGCGGGTGATGAACCCCAGCCTGTCGGAATACCATGTGCCGGTTCAAATGGACGTGCCGGAGATCGACGTGATCTGGACCGACCTCCCGGACCCCCACGCTCCAATGGGCGCGCGCGGCATCGGCGAAATCGGCATCACAGGTACCGGCGCCGCCGTCGCCAACGCGATTTACAACGCGACCGGCAAGCGTGTCCGCGACCTGCCCATCACGCTCGACAAGCTGCTTTGAGGCTGGCGATCATGGTACACGGAAGTTCAACGATGATGCGGACCCTATGAAACCTCTCGATCTGGTGCGCGAATGACATCATCGGGCAGTGGCGACATCACTACAGCCGCGGATGCTGCCAAGAATACTCAAGGGCTTCGGTTTTTACGGAGCTACAGTTACAGCAGTAGCGTCATCTCGGTGGAGCAGGCGCAGTATACGATCGCTAACATTCCCTTGCCCCACCGTCGAAGCATGTGGGCAATACCGGACTGTTCTAAAACCTAGGCGGGTTCGAGGTAACGTATCGCCTAACGGGCACTTTTGCCCTATTCGATCCAAGTCGGCGACCGGTATTTCCTAATCTTCAACAAGGGCGACGATTTCTTCGTCGTGCGATTTCGGTATGAAGGGGCCGTTATGCGGCCTGCGTTTCACCTTCAAGGCTCGCAATAGCCGACGGATGAGCGGATCGTCCGTACCTAAGGATCGAAAATTGACATCTGAGCGTCGGCAATGGGTCGGTTCCGCTAGAGGGGAACGCCGTGCCGTGGGACATTTTGCTCGGTCCGGTCTGGAGCGCTTGAGTGAGACAAGCGGACGTCTCGAGCACGGTGTTCGCGCACCTTTGGAAGCAGATCGACTTTACGGGCACCTTGGCGGCAGCCCGCGGTCAAGCTCGGTCGCACATGCCCAGGTAAATCGGCTCGGCCGCTTCAGCAAACGAGCATCCTTTTATCAAATGAAAATGCATTGAGGCGCCGAAGCGGTTGCCCGTCAATGAGGGCCAAACTGTTCCGCCACGCCTTGCGGCGCAGGTCACCGAAGAAATTCTCCAGATTCTGAGCGGACCATCGTGCGGCGTCGACACTGTCGTACATCGCCAGATTGGCGCCCTCACCAGAAAATGGCGACATCAGATTTGCTGCGGCACCGATCAGCATTACTCGGGGTACGTGGTTCCAGCGGAAACCAGCCGGCAGGGCGTAGAGGACGAAGCACTGGCTCAGTATCACTTTGTGTGATGAGCGCCGCCAGCGCGGACCCCCAGCCTTCGAACTGCTCGCCGATACGATGAAGCCCCCCTTCGGATCGCTAAAGTCGATCGAGGATATGCTGTCTTCCGGACGTATTGAGCGCGACATAGCCGCGCCGCAATCCTTCGGCATAACGAGGCGCCACGACGCCCCTTCTCGGCATGCCGCACCGATTTGCCAGGCTGGCTTTACCAAACCAGTGCGCCTTGACAAATTCGTATTAAAAATATCGTATACGACTCGTCCGTAACGGATTGTTGCGGGTCAGGGAGCGATAACCACATGAACGAACATCGAACTTCCGCAGGCGGGCTGCGGACGCTACTCATGCTCAGTTGTCTCGGCTTTTCGACAGGGGTCTATGCGCAGACGGTCCCGGTTTCCGCCGACGATGCCGCCGCCGAACGACCTGCCAATGACATCGTCGTCACGGGATCGCGCATACGCCGCGCCGCCGCGGACAGCCCCTCGCCCATCGCCGTGGTCGATGCCGACCAGATCAAGGCAACCGGCACCCAGAACATCGCCGATGTCGTCAACCAGCTTCCGGCGCTGGCGGTCACCCAGACCAATCAGACCAGCAACCTTGCGGGCAATGCGGGCGTCAATGCGCTCGACTTGCGCGGCATGGGCACGCAGCGCACGCTGGTGCTGGTCGATGGACGCCGCCAGGTCGCGGCAATCCCCGGCACTTCTGCGGTCGACCTCAGCAACATTCCCTCCAGCCTGGTCCAGCGCGTGGAAGTGATCACCGGCGGCGCCTCGGCGCTCTACGGTGCGGATGCGGTTGCGGGCGTGGCCAACTTCATCCTCAAGAAGGACTTCCAGGGTATCGAGGCGAACACCCGCTACAACGCCTCGACGCGCGGCGACATGGACACTTACGGGTTCGACCTTCTGGCAGGCACGAACTTCTCCGAGGGGCGCGGCAACGTCACGGTCTACGGCTTCTACGAGAACACGCCTGGCACGGTGAGCGGTTCCGATCGGCCGTGGACGGCGGACGGCTACCCGATCTACGCCCGCACCAGCAGCTCCAGTCCCTATTTCATCCAGGACCATGTCCGCAACATCAACACGGCCGATGCCGCGCAAGTGGTGCTGGGCGGCAAGCTCTATTCGGTGGGCCGCGACAGCGGCACCTTGCGCGATCCCATCCTCGGACCCGGCGGCCTGGTCAACGTCGTGCCGGTCAACCTCGGCACATCTACCGACCCGCTGGGCACCTTGCTGACCGACGGCGGCGAATACAACGGGCGCTACGACGGCTGGTATCTTTCGGTTCCGTCCGAGCGCTTCAACACCCGCGCCTCGGCCAGCTTCGAGGTAAGCGACGCGCTGAAGCTCTTCGCCAACGCCACGTTCGCGCACAATACCTCGAAGGCGGGCTTCCTTCAGATGACCGCATTCGGCACCGATGTGGTTCCCGCCGACAGCCCCTATATCACTGACGAGATGCGCGCAGCCAACGGCGGCGCGGTGCCCGCCGGCGGCGTCCAGTTCGCGCGGCGCTTCATGGAACTGCCGGCTCCGGTCACGGAATACGATCGCAAGCTGTTCCAGGCCGTGGCCGGCGCGGAAGGCGATTTCACGCTCTTCGCCCAGCCCTGGAACTATTCGACCTACTACAGTTACGGCAAGACCACCCAGCGGGTGCGCGATGTCAACTCGACCGCCTACGATCGCTGGTACATGGGCATCGACAGCACGACAGGTGCCAATGGCGAAGCCATCTGCCGCAGTACGCTCGACGATCCTGGCAACGGCTGCGTGGCGATCAACCCGCTGGTCACGCTGACCCCGGAGATGATCGACTATATTACCTATACCTCGCACTGGTCGAAATCGACGCTGACGCAGCAGGTGCTCTCAGGCTATGTCTCGGGCGGCCTGTTCAACCTGCCGGGCGGTGCGGTACAGGTCGTGCTCGGCGGCGAGTACCGCAAGGAGCGCAACGATATCGGCGCAATCCCCGAATACAACCCGGACAGTCCGCTCTACGATCCGACGATCGGCACCATGCAGGGCACTCTCGTCGGCAAATATTCGGTCAAGGAAGTCTACGGCGAAGTCCACGTTCCGATCCTGAAGAACACGCCGTTCTTCGATACGCTCTCGGTCGACGGCGCCCTGCGTCTGTCGGACTACAGCACCGCCGGATCGACCACGACCTGGAAGGTGGGCGGCGAATGGGCACCGATCCCCGACATCCGCTTCCGCGCCACTTACGGCCAAGCCGTCCGCGCGCCGAACATCGGAGAGCTCTATACGGCCGACAGCATTTCGGGGCTGTGGATCACCGATCCCTGCAACACCTACAACCTGACCAACCGCGCAACCCGCACCCAGTATACGGCCGCCAACTGCGCGGCGATCAACCCCGCCGACACCGTCAGCTACTGGCTCTACCGCGATATCATTTCCAGCGGCAATCTCGACCTGAAGCCGGAAACCGCCAAGACCCTGACGCTCGGCGCCGTGCTCCAGCCACGTTTCGTGCCGGGCCTGTCGTTCACCGTCGACTACTACAACATCGACTTGCGCAATGCGATCGACGCCTTCGGCGCCCAGATGCTGATCGACAAGTGCGTCGACCAGTCCAGCCTCGATAATATCTTCTGCCCGCTCATCCAGCGCGATGCCAACGGCAATCTCGAATCCGTGATGACGCAGAAGCTGAACTTGTCGCAATACCTGACGCGGGGCATCGATTTCGGGCTGGGCTATAGCCTGCCGCTGTCCCGGCTGGGGCTTTCCGACAATGCGGGCAAACTGTCGATCGACGCCAACTACACCCGCCTGCTCAAGCGTCGCTATACGCTCGATCCTACCGATCCCAATTCGATCACCGAATATGCCGGTATCTTCGGGTCGCCCAAGTGGAAGGGTGTCGTTCGCACGAGCTATGCGCGCGAGGGTATGGGCGTGACCTGGACCTTGCGTCATTTCTCGCCGATGAAGGCCGCCACCACGATCACGCCGGACAAGTACAGCAAGGTCTGGACGCCGAACGTGTTCTACAACGACTTCTCGGCTTTCGTGGCGCTGACCGACAATATCGAGCTGTCGGGCGGCCTCAACAACGCCTTCGACCGCAAGCCGCCGCGCATACCGGGCGCTGAGGCGGGCGGGGCCAACTTCGAAATGAGCTACCAGTCGGGCGTCTACGACGTGATCGGTCGCACGTTCTTCCTGAGCCTGCGCTTCCACCGCTGATAATGATCGGCCCGGTTCCGCATCGCCGAACCGGGCCGATCCTCGAAACCGGAGAACATCGATGAACCCGCACCGCCTGGCCCTTGTACTGCCGCTCCTCATCGCGGCCTGTACGCATCCGCCGGGGAAGGATGCGCGCATGGCCCATGCCGTGATCGGGAGTTACGAAAGCTGGACGATAAGCGCACCGCCCGCCGCGCTCGGTCTCGACCCTTTCTACGCCAAGTATGCCGATGCGGGCAGCATACCGGTGGTATCGTCCGCGAAAGTCCCGGACAGCGCCTTGCTGATCGCCCGCGATATCGTGCTTGCCGAAACTGCCGAGCGGCCCGACATTCTGCGCGAGTTGGTCCGCAGCGGTGCGCGGGTCGGTGTCATGGCGATTGACGAAGGGACGATGGATCTTCCCGAGCAGCGGGACTGGAAGAAACCTGCTGCGGACGATCCGCGCCTGACCCCCTGCGAACGCGCGGGCTACGCCAAGATCGCCGCCATGACCGATGCCGAATACTGGAACAACCGGGCACGCGGCATGGGCGGATTCTATACTACCGGAGCCGCCGAGAACCTGCTGGGCGTGCCGGGCACGCGCTATTTCGGCGAGAACATCCTCGTCCACGAGTTCTCGCACAACATCCTTTCCGCCATCGAAAGGGTCGATCCCGCCCTCTACGGGCGCGTCGAGGCGGCTTATCGCCATGCTTTGGGACAGGGCTTGTGGAAAGGCGATTATGCTTCGGTCACCGTGCAGGAATACTGGGCCGAGGGCACGCAGTTCTGGTTCAATTCCAACAAGGCGTTCCGACACGACGGCGGCGTGGTCGTTTCCGACAGAGATCTGCAGGCTTATGATCCGATGCTCTTCGAGGTCCTCGCCGAAGTTTACTCATCCAAAAACCGGATTGCCGCTGATGTCTTTCATGACCATCCAGCCCGACTGGAATTGCCTCAGCGGAATACGAAGGGCTGCTGAAACGTTCAGCATTGCATTCTCAGAGCCAAACCTCCGAACGGACGTTCCGCAGCTGAGGAGCGCAAATTGGCGGCCGAACGGCAAAGAAGGGTCGACCCAGGTAAGCTTGGCGTGGACCATCAAAACCGCTTCTGTCCGGGATCGACCTTGTCGCAAGTGCCGGAAAAGTCCTGCCCTGTGCCCTTGATATTGATCTCTCCAGTCCGGCGGTCAATCCTTAGCTTCGGCTTGTTTAGCCCGTTCAGCCGATAGCTGGCGCGAATCTCGTTTTCGCCGACAATAAGATCATTCAGTTGCCACCAGTGCTGATGATCGCCGCCCGAATTGAGTGGTGGAATCAACTTCTCCGGCAAGCGAATGCGGCCGTCATTGGCGTAAATCTGGAGGGTCACCGCCGATGAGAAGCTCTGCAACTCTGTTTGCACATCACTGCGTGTCCGATACTTGTGATCGTATCGATCCCACTCCAGAGTATTCACATAGTCGGACCCAAGCTTTTCGCCCTGGCCTACGCAGATCAAATTGATCGCGTCGCTGGAATTGGACTGCGCTATAGCCGGCGCCGCAACCAATACGGCCAATGCAGACGCCACTAAAAATTTCACATGCATCGCGATTCTCCCGGTTCCCTGCCTGACTTATGTCAAAAGTGCTCACGATGCGGCATTCCTCGCCTAGTGGATGATGGTCGCAGCGAGTACGAACAAAACGATGCTGTAGAGAGAGGCAACGCACGCGTCGCCGGCACCGACGAGAAGGGGCACGTGCAATTTTCGCGCGAACCAGCGAGCCAGAGTGGCGAAATACCATACCGTGCCCGCACCAATCACTCCGGCCGAAATGATGCCTGCGCCTGCGAACGGCAGATTTGGAGCTAAAGTGCCTATCCCTAGCACCAAGGCGAAAGGGGCCGCCGTGTAGCACTGCGCGTAAAAAGGACGGCGCAGGCTGGCCTGGTTCAAGCGTGTGTGCTGGCGACGCAACAGGCGGACCGCCACCATCAATGGAAATAGGCTGAACAGCAGCATCCTGAGCGCCAGCAGCGCTAGGTCGCTGTCGACCAAGGCCGCCAAACCGCGCGTTTCAGATAGGAGCGGGTTGCGCGCAACCGTCGCGATCTCGAGGCCGTGCGAAATGAGCAACGTCAGGAACAGGAAAAGAGGTGGGCGGATCGCGTCGTCATACTGCTCGTCCGGTCGATCAGAGACTTCGCGATCGGCATAGTCCATCATCCTCTGAGGTTCGACGATCGTTCGCCAAAGGGTCATCGGATAGAAAATCAGCCAGCTCATGACGCTGTAGAGGGCCTCATCGAGCGACTCGATGATCTTCATGAAATCCATGCCCTTAGCTTCGCGCGTGCGGCTCAGGCTGTCGAGTGGATTACGCTGGGACGATCCTCCGTCGTGCCCTCCCGGGCGGGTGCAGCCAAGTGACTTCATGCCACTCCGTTGGCTCCGTGTCACATCCGGACGTTTGCGCCTGACGGGCAAACGCCGATATCTGGTTGCGAACTGCCGGGGTAGCTGCCGGTTCGGACCTGAGTGTCGAAATTTAGCGGCTAAACGGCCGCAAAGGGTCGCCGCCGGTCGGAAACTCTGGACTGATCTCGCAGCTATTCACGGGATCAGTCTACCAGTGCGCAATCGCTTGAACAGGGCGAAGAACGCATCGTCGGTGGGTTGGTATCTGGAGAAACCGAGGCGCCGGCTTTTGGACATGTCTGTCACGACCTCAATAGGACGGCCCAGATCGGCATCAGTATGCCAGGGTGAAGCCAGGCGCGCGAGTTCCGATTCCACTAGTCTCTCGCGGGTCGCAATCTCGCGCCACAGTGCAACATCACCCGCCATCTGCTGCTCGAGCGGCCGAATTGTGCCATCGAAAGGCGCGGCCTCGAAGCCGAACCAGTCGGCGATGCGAGTCCACATCCACTGCCAACGAAAGATGTCACCATTGACCACATTGAAGGCCTCGTTATGCGCAGCTTCGGTTTCCGTCGCCCACAGCAAGTGATGAGCAAGTTGATTTGCGTCGGTCATGTCGGTGAGCCCCGACCACTGCGCTGCAGAACCTGGGAAAGTGAAGGGCCGTCCCGTCTCGCGGCATAGCGTCGCATAGACCGCCAGCGTCGTGCCCATGTTCATTGCGTTGCCCACAGCTAAACCGATCACAGTGTGCGGACGGTGTACGGTCCAAGTGAAGCCATCGCGCGCGGCTGCGGCGAACACCTCGTCCTCCTGGGCATAATAGAAATTCTCGACGTCAAGGCGTCCCTGTTCTTCACGGAACGGGGTCTGTGGCAACGTCCCCTTTCCATAAGCCTCGAATGGCCCAAGATAGTGTTTCAGACCGGTGACCAGCGCGACGTGACGCGGACCCTTGGGCTTAGGGAGGCCATTCAGCAGGTTGCGGACCATGGCCGAATTGACGCGGATGTTCTCCGCTTCGCTGTCTTGCCGGAGCCAGGTCGTAATAAATACGGCATCCGGATCAATGTTACGCAGCGCCTCGGCGGTAGCGGCGGCATCCTGCAGGTCCGCCGCAACCGGCTGGACGCCTGCCAGATCGGTGGGCCGCCGCGCAAGGCCATGCACTGCCCAGCCGTGTTCGACCAAGAGTTGAGCGGTCGCACTGCCGACGATGCCGCTAGCGCCTACCACCAATGCCGTTTTCGTCATGAACATCTCCTTGTCCCGTCCGAGCTAGGCATTGTTGTGTGCTGGGTCTAGACGGCACCATTCACGACCCCAGGCACCAGAAGGTAACCAGATGCAGCCCGGAACATCAGACGATGATTGGCGAGAAGATTGCGCGCCCCGCCGTGTGCTGGAACTGTTCGCCACTAAATGGACCAGTATGGTCCTGCACACGCTCCACGCCCGTCATGACGGAAATGCACGTACTGGGGTGCTGCTGCGCAGCCTGCCGGGCATCTCGAAGAAAATGCTGACGCAGACTGTACGCGACATGGAGGCGAGCGGGTTGATCAGCCGCCATGTTCAGAGCGCCATTCCGCCGATGGTGGAGTATCGCCTGACGGATCTTGGCCGACGCTTCGTCGAGCCGGTCGAACTTCTATACGGCTGGGGCCGAAACAATGCTGACGCACTGGACCAACTAGTTCCCCGCCCCAACTCGCGGCGTTCCTAGCTCAACGGACAATTTTACGCTCAGTCGATCCGACTTTTATTTCGAAGGAATAGCCATTCTGTCGCGAGCAGACGCTAGGCCGTAAACTCATAAATGGCACCATCGAGGCGTCCAAATGGCGAACAGCTCGGGCCGAAGCGGCTGCCGGGCGGGCTGGTTGCCCGTCCAAGGTCGGTTCGGTTCGAAATGGAAGCCATTTGGACGTCCTTCGGATTTGACGCAAAATAGGTCGATACCTGCCGGAAGCGTAACGCCGCGTCGTGGGGCGGAGCCGCCGTTTGTGATCGTGATCGCGAACGACGGTATTCTTCGAGAGCCCTCACTCCACCGACCGCGAGGAAACATTTGCCGATGGATAAAGCCACCGGACAAACTGCTCAGAACACTAAGTTGAATTTTCCAGCGGCTTTGGGTCACCTTGAAGCAAAGCGGCAATTCCGATAGTTTCGCGCCAACAGGGCCAGCCCATAATTTAATTGCCGGGAAAACAGCGGATTGCGTGCTTGCATAGCGAAAGCCACTGGTGCAATCGCAGTTCTCACTTCGTCGGTGGCTTATGCGCAAGGGCCCGAACTGGATGTTCCTGCGCAGCCCCTGTCTCGCGCAGTTGCCAATCTGGGTCGGCAAGCCGCAGTCGAAATCCTGCTCAATGTACCGGGCGAGGAACGGCGACGTACCCGCGCAGTGCATGGCCGTCTTCCTGTGGGCGACGCGCTTTCCCGGATGATCCGGGGCATGGGGCTATCCGTCCGCGCCGTGGCGCCCGGGGTTTACCTGATCGTCAAGGCCCCGTCCGGCACACGTGAAAAGGCGCGGCCGTCTGTGTTTCCTGTCGCGGACACCACTGAAATCCTCGTCTCCGCGCGCCGTCGTCCCGAGCGGGACCTGGACGTGCCCTTGCTGGTCAACCACTTCGACAGCGCGGCTTTGGAACAACGAGCGGTGCGGACGCTGGCCGATCTGGCGCGCATCGTTCCCGGCTTCGTCGCCACCGGACAGACCAGCAGCGCCACCCCGCTGCTGGTGATGCGCGGCCAGCGCCGGTCGATCAGCGACGAGAACCGCCTGCCGCTTGTAGTCTATCAGGACGAGGTACCCCTGCCCAATCAGGCTGCCCTTTCACCCTTGTTCGACATGGCCTCGGCTGAAGTCCTGCGCGGCCCGCAAGGCACGCTGTTCGGCCGCAACGCCACCAGCGGCGCGGTTCTGCTGAGGTCGGTACAACCCGGCGCCGGCGCGCCCTCCTATGTAGAGAGTGAGATCGGAAACTACGGGCTGAACCGGTTGGAAGGCGCCGTCGAACGTCCCATCTCGCAAAATCTGATACTGCGCATTTCCGGACAGCGAGCGCGCCGAAACGGCTATATGTGGCTGAGTTCCGGGGAAAGGGCCGATACAGTCCATAGCGATGCGATGCGGGCCATCCTGCGCTTCGATCCCGATGGTCCGCTGCGCTCGACGACGACGTTCGATCTGTTCAATGCCGACGAGATGGGCGCCGCGCTGGTTTTGACCGGGGTCTATGCCGGCGGCAGCGTTCGCAATGCGCAGAACGCCCCTTATTTCGATTGCGGCGCCGGAGCCTGCGACATCGACGACTATCTCGATGCCCAGAAAACTCTGGATCGACGGACGTCACAGTCCAGTATAGCCCCTCGCTTCCAGCGCCGTTTTCGAGGCGTCGGCAACGTGACGGAATATGGCGACAGCGACTTCCTGGTCCGCAACATCGCCGGCCTTCGCACTATTCACGTCCGCTATGCCCTCGACGGTGATGGCACACCGCTGCCGATCAACGACTCTCTCAGCTCGGCGAAATTGCGACAGTGGACCGAGGAACTGCAGGTTCAGGGCGTCGCCAGGAAACTGCGCTACATCGCGGGAGCCTTCTATCTGGAAAGCGCGCCGGCAGGGCCGGTAGTCCAGACCCTATCCCGCCTGACCACGCCAGCCAATCCTACCTCTCACGCGGTCAGCTACCAGACCTTTCGCAGCGCCGCTGTCTTCGGACAGATCACTGTTCCGGTGGCAGAGCATACGACTGCCGACCTGGGGCTGCGCTACACGGGCGAGCGCAGCAGCGGTTGCGCCTTGCGTTCCGTGACGCTCGCACCGCTCTCCGAACGGAGCTGCCGGGGTGAAGGAGGCACTCGCGCCCAAGCCCGGTCGGCACGACTGACCTGGACTTTTGCCCTGACGCGGAGGCTGGGCGATCACAGCGTCTACCTGACCAGCCGCCGCGCTTTCCGGTCCGGCGGCTACAACACGCCTGCGCTGGGCGGAACTCTGGCCGCTTTCCAGACCTTCAGGCCGGAAACGCTGACTGACATCGAACTGGGTTCCAAGGGACGCTTCGATATCGCGGGCATGAACGGCTCCTACGCAGTGGCGGGCTATCTGGGCTTGTACGACGACGTTCAGCGTGCGCTATTCCCTGATGTCGATTTCGACGGTGATGCCAATCCGACGACTGATCCGCTGACATTCTACGTCAACAGCGCCAAGGCCCGGATCATGGGGTTGGATGGGGACGTTTCGCTAGATCTTGGCGCGCGGACACATCTGACGCTGACCGGCTCCTGGATAGACGCGCGTTACACCCGCATCGATGCGCCTGCTGCTCTGACCGCCTTGTTGGGGAGCGACCCGCTGCATAATCGGTTTACCTACACGCCCACCTTCAGTGGATCGCTGGCCCTCTCGCATGAATTCGTACTGCCGGGAACGCTCGGCAGCCTCGGGTTAAACGCAGACTATGCCTACGTCAGCGGCGTCCGACTGACCGAACGGCCAACTGAAGCCTTCGCCCGCCAGTCCGCTTATGGGCTGCTCGGTGCCAGCCTGTTGTGGCGCGGACCCGGCGGCATTCCGATCGATCTGGAGCTTTGGGGGCGCAATCTGGCGGACAAGTTCTATGCCAGCGGCGGCGGAACGCTGAACCCTGCCTATACCGCCGCGACCATCATTCCGGGATCGCCGCGTACGATCGGACTGCGTATTCGCTACAAGTTCGACTGAATTATGCGCTTCAGGGCGCTACAAGCTCCGCCCGGGTGGAGCTTTCGTTTTCCACGCGGGCGATCCCGGCCAGTTCCAGACTTTGCAGAAAGCCGCGCGTCACGCCGATGCGGAACGTGCCGCTGATCGGGTGGCCAGCAATCGCCGGGCTGGCGACGATGATCTCCTGCTGGCTGTAGCGGTTGATCTCAGCCACGGCCTGCTCCAACGGCACGCGGTCGAAATCGATGACGCCGCTGCGCCAGGCAAGCCGCCGCTCCACCTCTACGGCGGCGGTGCGATAGCTGCGCCCGTTCCAGACCAGTTCCTGTCCGGGTTGCAGCACTGTAGACTGCGGGGCGCGGCCATCGGCTGCGGGCATGTCGACGCGAACGTGACCCTCGCCCAGCGTCACGTTCACGCGGCCGTCGGTCGTACGCACAGCGAACTGGGTGCCCAAGGCGGTCACCGTCACACCGCTCGCCGCCACTGTAAAAGGCTTGCGAGGATTCCGGGCGACTTCGAAAAATGCCTCGCCTTCGCGGAGTGTGGTGGCGCGACGGGTGTCGCTTTCCGCCACGGTCAGCGCGGTGGCGGTATTGGCGGTGATTACCGAGCCGTCCGTCATGCGGAACGTGCTCTGCTGACCCACGCCGGTAGAGATCACGCGGCTGTCGGCAATCGCCGGCGCTGCCGGAGCCGAGGCCTGGCGGTGCCGCTGGACAGCCACCGCCCCTCCAACCACCGCTATCGCCATGCAGGCCGCCATCGCGGGACGCACCCACGGCTTGCGGCCTTTGCGATTAGCCAAAGCGCGCTCGCGGATCTCCAGGATCCGCGCTTCGGTACGCATGGCAGCAGAGCCTTCCCACGCCCGCTCCACGCTGGCCCAGGCGATACGGTTCGCCTCATCGCGCGCGTGCCAGCTTTCGAAGTCCTCGTAATCTCGCTCCGTCGCGCGGGGCGATCGGAAAATGCTGAAATAGGCCGCCGCCGTCGCTTCGGGGGAATCGATCCTTTCCAGCGCATGCGCGTCGAACGGCCTGGGATCCACCGCCCTGGTCATGGTAGATCCCTCGCCGCCAGGAAGCGCAGCGCCTTCATGATGTGACGCCCCACCGCGCTGGTCGAGATGCCCAGATACACCCCGATCGCGTCGTAGGACATTTCCTCGAAGCGATGGAGCACGAAGGCATCGCGCGTCATCTCGGGCATTTCCTCGAGCGCATTCGCCAGCCGGTCCACGTCCTGGCGCCCGCGCAGCACCCGCTCGGGCGTCAGTTCGTCGATGGGGTGGAACGCTTCTATCAGTTCATGATGCGCCCCGCGATGGCGCACGGCATCGCGGCGCGCACGGTCGGTCAGGACGCTGGCGGCGACCTGGAACAGATAGCCTTCCACATTGGCGATCGGATCGGTCTGCCCGCGTACGTGCATGCGCATCAGCACGTCCTGTACCAGATCCTCCACGTCCGCCGGCTGCGTCCGCTTGGCGATGTACCGACGCAAGGCTGGCACATGCAAAGACAGGTCCGGAGCATGTGACCCGGCCTGCTCCTGCCTGTTCGGCGATGTCCTGCGCAGGGAAAAAATGAGTCCGGCCTTCCTTGTCGAATGTCCGGCTTTCTTTAGCGGCCGCGCCCCATCGCCGTCACCCAGAATATTTTTTACGGCGAAGCGAATGATCCACGATCGGCTGCGTCTTGCACATATCGGCCTGCGATCAGGGACAGGTCGACATAACATGGGGTAACAAAAAATGACCTGTCGCAGCCTTTCGGCTCTGTTTCTCGCGTCCACCGTTCTCGCCACCGCCACTCCCGCCGCTGCCCAGTCGGAAGCACAGGCCCAGTCAGAAGGTCAGGCCCAGTCGGCAGTTCAGGCACAATCGCTCGATCAGCCCGGCGGCGATATCGTGGTCACCGCGCGCCGCCGCGAGGAAAGCGCCCAGACCGTTCCCGTCTCGGTCACTGCGTTCAATGCCGAGATGCTGCGCGAAAAGGCCGTCGTCAGCACGCAGGACCTGACGTACACTACGCCGGGCCTCAACGTCGCGCCGCAGACGTCTCGCGATACGCCGTCCATCGTCATTCGCGGTCAGCGCCGCGCAACCGCAGGCGCCTCCGCGCCGTCGGTCGTGACCTACTTCGCCGATGTGCCGCTGCCCAACGAAGGCAGCATCGTGCCGACCTTCGACATCAGCTCGATCCAGGTCCTGAAGGGGCCGCAGGGCACTCTGTTCGGCCGCAACACCACCGGCGGCGCGCTGCTGCTCTACCCCGTCGCGCCCAGTCACGATCTGGAAGGCTACGGCCAGGTCACGCTCGGGTCCTACAACGAGACGACGTTCGAGGGAGCGGTGAACCTGCCGATCGTCGCCGACCACGTGGCACTGCGCGTCGCGGGTCAGATCGCCCGCCGTGACGGCTACACCAAGAACCATGGCACGGGCGGCGACCTCGACGATCGCCACAACGACGCCTTCCGCGCTTCGCTGCTGCTGGAGCCGATCGATGGCCTTAAGAACACCACCGTGTTCGACTGGTATCGTGCGCGTGAAAACGGCACCGGTACCGTGCTCAACGGCGTCTACCCGAACCCCGCCGTCAGTGGCGGCGGCACTGCCCGCACGGCTGCGAACCGTCCCTACTTCGACTGCGGCGTTGCCGGTTGCGACATCGACATCGCCTTAGCCGAGCAACAGGCGGCAGGCGTTCGCGACGTCAGCACCAGCATCGATCCCTATTCGCACCGCACCTTCTGGGGCGTCGCCAACACCACCGAACTGGAAGTGGGCGAAGTCACGTTCAAGAACATCTTCGGCTATCGCCGCAGCAAGATTGCGGCGGCTCGCGACATGGACGGCACGTACCTGCGCCTCTACGATGGCGTGTCGAATACCGATGTCGAGCAGATTTCCGACGAGTTCCAGATCCTCGGCTCCTTGCTGAACGATCGCCTGGACTGGATCGTCGGCGCCTTCTACCTCAAGAGCGACCCGACCGGGGTGAACGGCAGCGCGACCTATTCGGCCGTGATCCCGGGCAGGACCTTTACTTATAACGAGAACTACAACACATCGACCAGCAAGGCGCTGTTCGGCCAGATCGGCTATGCCTTCGGCGGTTTCGCAGAAGGTCTGCGCTTCAACGGCGGCTTCCGCTACACCTGGGACAAGTCCAGCGGCTGCTCGGTCGCGGCATTGGACACGGCGGATCGCATCGGCCCTGACGCCTGCTCCACGCGCGGCGGCAAGACCGGTTCCGAAAGCTCCAAGGCACCGACCTGGACCCTGGGCTTCGACTACAAGGTCAACGACGACCTGTTCCTCTACATCACCAACCGTCGCGGCTACCGTTCGGCTGGCTTCAACCAGAGCGGCATGTCGCCCTACTTCGACGGTTTCGAGACGTTCCAGCCGGAAAAGGTCACCGACTACGAAGCCGGCATCAAGAGCAGCTGGGAACTGGGCGGCGTGAAGGGCCGGTTCAACATCGCGGCCTACACCAGCAAGTACAACAACATCCAGCGCTCGATCTTCCCCGGCGCCGACTTCGACGGAGACGGCAATCCCGCCAACGACCCCAGCAGCCTGATCATCAATGCCGCCAAGGCGACGATCAAGGGCACCGAGTTCGACTTCTCGATCACGCCGACGAGCGGTTTCACGCTGTCCGGCTTCGGCGCCTACACCGACGCCAAGTACGACGAGTACGACGCACCGGCCGCTTTCATCCCGTTGCTGGGCACCAACCCGGTGAACAACAAGTTCTCGTACACGCCCAAGTGGACGATCGGCGGCGGCGCACGTTACGCGACCTATCTCGGCGACTTCGCGGAAATGGTGTTCAACGCCAACTGGTTCCACAGCACCAAGGTCTGGTACGTGGAGCGTCCGCTTGACACCAACGGCATCCAGAAGCCCTATGACACCGTCAACCTGAAGCTGGACTTCAACAACATCGAAAATCGCGGCATCGACCTTGGGTTCTTCGTGCGCAACCTGTTCGACGTCACTTACGCTGCAGCCGGTGGCGTCGTCACGCCTTCGGTCACCTCTACCACTCTCGTCTACAACGAGCCGCGCGTGTTCGGTGCCCAACTGCGCGTGTCGTTCGGCAAGCGCTGATGCCTTGCCTGCGCGGATCGCCTTGGATCCGCGCAGGCACTCTTTCGATGTGCCCTTTCTACGAGGATAGCCTGATGAAGACCCACCTTCGTACCGCCCTGCTTTCCCT
>NZ_DAMDBA010000027.1:0-8547 GCF_032093395.1 Novosphingobium sp. | reverse complement strand
CCGCACTTCTGGCCGCGACCCCCGCCCTGGCAGAACCACTGGCCGATGCCGACCGTGAGGCGATCCTTGCCGAAGTCGATCGCGGGTCGCCCGCGATGGCGCGCAACGCGCTGCAGATTTGGTCCTGGGCCGAAGTCGGCTTTCAGGAAACCAAAAGCTCCGGCCTGTTGCAAAAGGACCTGAAGGCTGCAGGCTTCAAGGTGACGGCCGGGGTCGCCGGCATGCCCACCGCCTTCATCGCCAGCTTCAAGACCGGAGACGGGCCGGTGATCGGCATTCTGGCCGAATACGACGCCCTTCCGGGGCTCGCCCAGGCGGCAGAGCCGGAGCGCCACGTGATCGACGGCATTGCCGGTCATGCCTGCGGCCACAACCTGTTCGGTGCGGCTTCGGTGGCTGCGGCCATCGCCACCAAGAACTGGATGATGGCCCATGGCATCAAGGGCGAATTGCGAGTCTACGGTGCACCTGCCGAAGAAGGTGGCTCGGGCAAGGTCTTCCTCGTTCGTTCGGGTCTTACCAAGGACGTCTCCGCCATGTTGCACTGGCACGCCGGTGATGGCTATAGCGCGATGCAGGGCCATGCCCTTGCCAACGTCAGCGCCAAGTTCCGCTTCCACGGCCTTGCCTCGCACGCCGCCGCTGCGCCCGAGCGTGGCCGCTCCGCTCTCGATGGGGTCGAGGCGATGGACAACATGGTCAACATGATGCGCGAGCACGTTCCCCAGGAAACGCGCATACACTACGTCATCACCGATGGCGGCAAGGCGCCTAACGTCGTGCCCGACACGGCGGAAGTCTACTACTATGTGCGCCATCCCGACCAGCAGCAGGTCGCCGACATCATGGAACGCGTCAAGAAAGCCGCAGAGGGCGCCGCGCTGGGCACCGGCACCACCGTCGAGTACGACCAGATCGGCGGCACCTTCGATCTGCTGCCCAACGATACGCTGGGCCGCATGATGTACGAGAACCTGAAGCAGGTTCCGCTGCCCACATATACGGCTGAGGAACAGGCCTTCATCGACAGGATCGCGACCACGCTGCCCAAGGGTGGCCGCAAGCAGGCGTCGGGCGTCGCCCCCTATTCCAGCGGAGAGATCATGTCGGCCTCTACAGATGTCGGCGACGTCAGCTACACCACGCCCACTGCCGGCCTTTCGACCGGTACCTGGGTGCCCGGCACGCCGCCGCACAGCTGGCAGGCCGTTGCCGCCAGCGGCACCAGCATCGGCACCAAGGGCGCCGAAGTTGCCAGCAAGACTCTGGCCCTGACCGCCGCCCAGCTGTTCCAAAGCCCGGAAACGCTGGCCGCCGCGAAGAAGGAACTGGACGAACGGCGCGGTGCGAACTTCGTCTACCGCTCGCTGCTCGGCGATAAGGCGCCATCGCTCGATTACCGCAAGGCACCCGCCGCCAAGAATTGACCGGACCCATCCTGACCCCGGTTCCGCCCACTCTGGCGGAACCGGGTCCTTTTTGAGTCCTGACTGCCCCTCTTCCGAAGAGAACTGCCTATGTCACGTCGCCTGACGACTTTCATCGTCGCCGGGATGGTTTCCGGCGTCTGCGCGGGATTCGCCGCCAACCAGCTTGTCGGCGACACGCCCGACACGGCGAAAGAGGTCGCGGGCTATTTCCACCTCCTCGCCGATGTATTCCTGCACCTGATCAAGATGATCATCGCTCCGCTGGTGTTTTCGACACTGGTAGCGGGCATGGCGCATATGGGAGACGGCGCGGCGCTAGGCCGGGTCGGCGGGCGGGCGATGGCGTGGTTCCTTACCGCCAGCCTGCTGTCTCTGGCTTTGGGGCTGGTCCTGGTGAACCTGCTCGCTCCGGGCGAAGGATTGCATCTGGTCCGCACCGGCGGCGCTGCAACGGTCGATGCCCAGGCGCTGAACTTTCGCGATTTCGTGTTGCACGTCTTCCCCACGTCGATGGTGGGAGCGATGGCGGAGAATTCGATCCTGCAGATCGTCGTGTTCTCGATCTTCGTCGGCGTGGCGCTCACCGCGATCGGGGAAGAGGCCAAGCCCATCGTCACCTTGATCGAGGCGATGGTGAAGGTGATGCTGACCGTCACCGGCTATGTCATGCGGATGGCACCTCTGGCCGTGTTCGGCGCCTTGGCGGCAGCGGTGACGACTGAAGGGATCGGCGTGCTCGGCACATTCGGAAAGCTCGTTGGTTCGTTCTATCTCGCACTGGCATTGCTATGGCTGCTGCTGATCTGTGCGGGCGGGCTGTTTCTCGGGCGGCAGATATTTGCCCTGCTGCGCCATACCCGCGAACCGGTGCTGCTGGCCTTCTCTACCGCCTCGTCCGAGGCGGCCTACCCCAAGATGCTGGAACAGCTTGACCGGTTCGGCGTACCCCGGCGCATCTACAGCTTCATTCTGCCGCTAGGGTACAGCTTCAACCTCGACGGCTCGATGATGTACGCCACTTTCGCCACGCTGTTCATCGCGCAGGCTTACGGCATCGACCTGCCGATCCTGACCCAGATCACGATCCTGCTGGTGCTGATGGTGACCAGCAAGGGCATCGCCGCTGTACCACGCGCATCGCTGGTCGTCGTTGCGGCTACACTCGGCCAGTTCGACCTGCCTGTCGAAGGGATCGCCTTCATCCTTGCCGTAGACCATTTCATGGACATGGGGCGTACGGCTACCAACGTGCTGGGCAATGCAATTGCGACTGCGGTCGTGAGCAAGTGGGAGCTGAAACGCCAAGGCGAACGATTAGCGCGCCCGTTGCCAGTTTAGCAAAAACGAGAAGAGAAATGCACACGCGCCCGGCTAACTGCACTTTGCTCCCACAACGCTGGCGAAGCCAGCGTGCGCCGTATCTACGGCGACTTTTCGGGAAGCAGGCTTAAATCCTGGTCGGATGTCCTCGCCACCCATGCGATCATGCCGCACCAGAACTTTGCCAACACGGTGGGCAAGAACGCATCGGATATTGCTCTGGTCATAGACGCCATGGATTTGCTCCATAGCGGCCGCTTCGAGGCGTTCTGTCTGGTGTCTTCGGACAGCGACTTCACCCGTCTTGCCGCCCGCATCCGCGAACAGGGAATCGATGTCTACGGTTTCGGGGAGCAGAAGACGCCTGAAAGCTTTCGCCAGGCCTGCAAGCGTTTTATCTACACCGAAAACCTCCTGCCCGAAGCCCCGACCTCCGACGAGCCGGAGAGACCGGATCAGCGCCCTGCCTCGGCCGCCCGCTCCCCCACCATGGCAGTTCCACTGATCCGGCGCGCCGTGAAACAACTTGAAGACGACGACGGCTGGGTTTCGCTGGGCGGCGTTGGCCAGCGCCTTGCCGCGCTTTCCTCCGACTTCGACGCTCGCACTTTCGGCCATGCCAAGCTCGGCGACCTGGTGGAAAAGACCGGAGCCTTCGAAGTCAGGCGCACACCGGGTCGCGGCGTCCATATCCGATACAAGCAGCCGCCCAAACCCGGCAGCAACGGAAAGTCCAAGCCATAGGCCATCGAGGGATTGAACTGGGCGCTACCGGACCGCCATCAGACGATCTGCGTAGATGGCGTACCATAGTAACTCGACACGCGATCGGCATACGCCTGATTGAACTCAGGCGCATTGTTCGCCCAACTCGGGCCGCCTTCCAGCACGCGCCTATCGATAGTGACCACATAGTCATCAGCCGGTGCGTCGTAGGCTAGCACACTGAAGGGCACTGGATAGAAGCTTTTGTTGAAGCCCAGAAAACCACCAAGGCTCAATACAGCATAGGTCGATTGGCCAGAGCGCTTGTCGACCATGAACGATTTGATATGGCCAAGGTTGTCGCCATCGCGAGACCGCACCTTCAGCCCGGAGGTATCCGCTTCAACGAGGGTCGGAGTTGCTGCGGCTGAATCCGCCATGTTCATTCCTTTGCCGTTGCCGGTTGATTTTCACGCCCTCCAACAGGGTGTTTGCTCAAATCAAACGTCCGGCGCTTAACCGCGTTCCGCCTTGATGCCGTGCGAGACAGGGAAGTTCACATCAAGCGCCCGATTTGGCCTGCCTGCGCAACAACAAACCGGCGTCTTTCATTTTGATGTTCACTCCAAGACAGAGTTTCTTCCGACTTCGCCTGGAATTCAGGAACCACGGATATTCGTGTTCGCTATCTCAGCGAGAGGATAATTTCATGGCTTCGAATCCAGAGATCCCGCCGCCCGACATTATCAATCCGCAATCGCCGATTGAGATGCCGCCGGATATGCCACCTGCCGAGACCCCATTCCAGGAACCTCCGGAAATCGTACCCGAGGTGCCTAATATCGATGAGCCTGACGAGGCGCCATCCGAGGTGCCAGCCCCGGATCAGGGTAGCCGATAGGCAGCACACGGTCGCCAATCGGCCATTGACGGGCATTGAAGATGTGAAAGCGCACGTGCCGCAGCCGGCAGTTCAGAACGCCGGTTGAGAGGCGGCAGAAGGTTGGGTTTCACCGGGGCAGAACGCCATATCTTAGGACATCACTGCCCTTCCGGCAGGGCCAGCCAAACGTCAGCCTTCGCCAAATCTCGATGTTCGAAAGCTGGTGATCTGATCCCGGAAAACTGGATCTCTTTGAGTAATTTTTTTTCGTCGTGATCTTCCCCGGCTTTGGGGGAACGAAGGACGATGAAGGCATCGAGATTCTCAGACGCGCTGAAAGGTTCGGTTATCCCGCCTTGGCTGACCGGGCGCGCCAGACTTGAGTAACGCACCTTCCTGCGCCGCTTTAAGACACCCGCCTACGTAGAGCCCGATCAAAATCCGTAGTGGCTGCGCCCTGCCCTGCGATCCTTCTCGACCGCAGGGCAATGCAGCGCTACAGATCAGCGTCGCGTCTGGCGCCCCGGAAACCCTGTTTCGAGGAGGAACCGATGATCATCCTGTTGTCATTCCTTAACGGCATTGTGGCCGGCCTGCGCGCGATGATGGCGCCGGTGTTGGTGAGCTGGGCTGCCTATTGCGGCCTTGTGGCAATCAAGGACGGCTGGCTCGAATGGCTGGGCTATCGCTTCACCCCCTGGATACTGCCGTGGCGGCGCTGACCGAACTCGCCACCGACAAGCTGCCCTCAACGCCGAGCCGCAAGGTGCCGCAACAGTTCGGCGCGCGGCTGGTCAGCGGTGGGCTTGCCGGAGCGGCGCTGGCTTCGGCCAGCGCTTCTGGGGGCGGCTCGTGGATCGTCGGCCTCGTTGCCGGGGTGGCCGGAGCGGTAGTCGGCACGCTGGGCGGCGCGGCGGCACGGGCGGCGCTGATGCGGTTGTTCGGGCGCGGTACCCCCGCCGCGCTGGTCGAGGATCTGGTAGCGATCGTGCTAGGCATCGCGGTGGTGCTGCACGCATGACCCGCCGGTTTGACGCCATCATCATCGGCGCGGGACAGGCGGGGCCGTCGCTCGCGGGCCGCCTTGCCGCGGCGGGGCAGAACGTGGCGATCATCGAACGCCATCTGGTCGGCGGCACCTGCGTCAACACCGGCTGCATGCCCACCAAGACGCTGGTCGCCTCCGCTTATGCCGCGCACCTTGCCCGGCGCGGAGCAGACTACGGGGTTAACACCGGTCCAATCGCCATCGACATGGCCCGCGTCCATGCCCGGACCAGCGCAGTTGCCGCCGGTGCGCGGGGCCGGAACGAAAAGTGGCTGTCGGAGATGGAGCGCTGCACGCTCATCTACGGCCACGCCCGGTTCGAAAACGCCCGCATCATGCGCGTGGGCGAAGAGCTGCTAGAAGCCGACCGCATCTTCATAAACGTCGGCGGGCGAGCGTCGATCCCCGACATGCCAGGCGCGCGCGACGTGCCGCTGCTGACCAACAGCTCGATCCTGAAGATGACCACGGTGCCCGAACACCTCGTCGTTATCGGGGGCAGCTATATCGGGCTGGAGTTCGGACAGGCCTTCGCCCGCCTCGGTGCGCGCGTGACCATCGTGGAGAAAGGCCCGCGCCTGGTTTCGCGCGAGGATGCGCCGGTGTCGGCTGCGATCCGCGCCATGCTGGAGGCGGAAGGGCTGGCGATCCGCACCGATGCCGAGTGCATCCGCTTCCATGCGCGCGAGGACGGCGGCATCGACGTCGGCCTTCATTGCAGCGATGATCCCGATACGGTGGCTGCCAGCCACGTCCTGATGGCGGTGGGGCGCGCTCCCAATACCGATGACCTCGGGTTGGAGGCGGCAGGCGTGGAGACCGACGCGCGCGGCTACATCGTCGTAGACGAGCGGCTGGAAACCTCTGTACCCGGCATCTGGGCGCTGGGCGACTGCAACGGGCGCGGCGCCTTCACGCACACCAGTTACAACGACTTCGAGATCGTGGCGGAAAACCTGCTCGACGGGGCGGACCGCAAAGTGGCGGACCGGATCGCCTGCTATGCGCTGTTCACCGACCCGCCGCTGGCGCGCGTCGGCCTCAGCGCCGGGCAGGCACGGGCAGCTGGCCGCACGGTCCAGATCGGGCACCGGGCGATGACCCGCGTCGGTCGCGCCGTGGAAAAGGACGAGACGACCGGCTTCATGGAGATCGTTGTCGATGCGGATAGCGACGCGATCCTCGGCGCCACCATCCTGGGCACCGGTGGGGATGAAGCGATCCACGCGGTCCTCGACATGATGGCGAACGGCGCGACCGCCGATCGCCTGCGCCGCACCGTGCACATCCATCCCACCGTGGCCGAACTTCTCCCGACCATCGCGGGTGAATTGAGCTAGTCTGCCTGCGCTGCAGGCACCATCGAGGAGTGCAACGAGCGACATGACAACCCGGGCCACCCGCCAGCACCAGATGTTTCCCGTGCTCAACCCCGCACAGGTCGAGACTGCGCGCCGCTTCGCCAGCGGGCCGGAGCGGCGGTTCGCGCCGGGCGAGGTCGTCTACGCCATCGGCGAGCAGGGGGTGCCGACGTGGCTGGTGCTGGACGGCGGCATCGAGGTCTCGCGGCGGCACGGCCTGAACGACGATCAGGTCTATACCACCTATAACGCGGGCCAGTTCAGCGGCGAGGTCAACCAGCTGGCCGGTCGCCCCACCATTGCGCGCGGCTGCGCGGGACCTGAAGGCTGCACCGCGCTGCCGTTCGATGCGCCGCACTTGCGGGCTCTGATGGTGGGATCGGCGGACGTGGGCGAGATCGTCATGCGCGCACTGATCCTGCGCCGCGTCGAACTGATCGAGGATGCCGAGGCAGGGACGATCCTGATCGGGCGCCCTGGCAGCCCGGCCCTCGTCAGGCTGCAGGGCTTCCTTTCACGCAGCGGCTATCCCAACCTCGTGCTCGATGCCGAGGCGGAAGGGGAGGGCCGCGCTTTCATCGAGCGGATGGGGGTGCTGCCGGACGACCTGCCTATCGTCGTCTGCCCGGACGGCGCCTTCCTGCGCAATCCGGGCGAGCTGGAACTGGCGACCTGCCTTGGCATGCTGCCCGAGTTCAGGCGGAACGAACCTTACGACGTCGCCATCGTCGGCGCGGGACCGGCGGGACTGGCGGCGGCGGTCTATGCCGCCTCCGAGGGGCTCTCGGTGGTGGTGCTGGACGAGCGTTCCAGCGGCGGGCAGGCGGGCGCATCGGCGCGGATCGAGAACTACCTGGGCTTCCCTACCGGAATTTCCGGGCAGGCACTGGCGGGACGCGCCTTTAACCAGGCGCTCAAGTTCGGGGCGGAGATCGCGGTGCCTCTGAAGGTCCACCACCTCGACTGCTCGGAAGCTGGCCTCGGGCTCGAACTGGACGGGGACCGGCGCATCGACGCGCGGGCCATCGTCATCGCTTCGGGCGCGCGCTACCGGCAGCCCGAGGTAGAGGGGCTGGCCATGTTCGAGGGCAACGGCGTTTCCTACTGGGCCTCACCCATCGAGGCACGGCTGTGCGCGGGGGAAGAGATCGCGCTCGTCGGCGGCGGCAACTCTGCGGGGCAGGCGGTCGCCTACCTCGCGCCGCATGTGAAGCGGCTGCACCTCTTCGTGCGGCGCCCGCTGGCCGAAACCATGTCGCAGTACCTGATCGAGCGCATCGCCGCGCTGCCCAACGTGGACGTGCATGTAGGCTGCGAAGTTGTCGCGCTGGAGGGGGATGCGCAATCGGGCCTTTCGGCGGCGACCTTCCGCAAGGCGACGGGGACCACGCATCGGTGCGAACTGCGGCACCTGTTCCTCTTCATCGGCGCAGATCCCAACGCGGACTGGCTCAAGGGCTGCGTCGATACGGATGAGAAGGGCTTCGTCGTCACCGGTACCGGTCCGCGCCCGCTGGAAACCAGCCGCAAGGGCGTGTTCGCCATCGGCGACGTGCGCGCCGGCTCAACCAAGCGCGTTGCGGCGGCAGTCGGCGAAGGCGCTGCGGTCGTCGCCCAGATCCATGCGCTGATCGCCGAACAGGCCGGAAGGACCATGGCATGACCCCCTGCACCCACGGCGACGCCATCACCACGGTCGAACCCGGCTCGCGCGGTTGCGAGGAATGCCTGGAGACCGGCGGGCGCTGGGTTCACCTGCGTCTGTGCCGCAGTTGCGGGCACGTCGGCTGTTGCGACCAG
>NZ_DAMDBA010000026.1:21163-55322 GCF_032093395.1 Novosphingobium sp. | reverse complement strand
CGCTGGGCCAGCAGGTGTTGCTGCTGGGCGTGGCCATGCTCTCGTCCAAGGGCGCGGCGGGCGTGACCGGCGCGGGCTTCATCACGCTGGCGGCTACCCTGTCGATCGTGCCTTCGGTGCCGGTCGCGGGCATGGCGCTGATCCTGGGCGTCGACCGCTTCATGTCGGAGTGCCGCAGCCTGACGAACTTCATCGGCAATGCCGTGGCGACGGTCGTGGTCTCGCGCTGGGAAGGCAAGCTCGACACCGAGCGGTTCAACGCCGTGCTGGCCAATCGCGAGCCCGTCGCCGCGGCGAACCCGGCGCTGGTCTGACCGCCCCTACCTGACCTGACCCGGCACGGGGCCTGAAGCCCCGCACAGGAACCACGACCATGAAGACAGTGCCTGCGCGGCTGCTTGCCGCCACCCTTTGCTGCGCCTCCATGACGGCTGGCTCTACGGCTCGGGCCGAAGAGGCGAAAACCCCGGTCTACCCGGTTTCCTCGAACGGCGACGGAGCCGTGATCAACGGCTACAGCATATCCCGCTGGGCCGAGGACTGGCGGGTCATGGCCGACGACGGAAAGCGCGACGATCCGCTGGACCGGCTCAAGTTCCTGCCGCTCGATGGAGACGGTGACATCTACCTCACGCTTTCCGGCGAGCTGCGCCTTCGCGTCAACCAGACCACCAATCCCAACTTGCGCGAGGCAGAAGCGCAGCGGCAGGACATCAGCCGCATCGTGGCGGGGGCCGACCTCCATGTAGGGCCGCACTTGCGCTTTTTCGGTGAGATGGCCCATGCCGGGATCGGTGGCCGGAACATCGGCACCCCGGCGACCAGCATGCGCAACGGCCTTGTCGCTCAGCAGTATTTCGCGGAGGCGCACGGGCAAGTCGCGGGGCTGGACGCAGGCATCCGCTATGGTCGGCAGGAGTTCGTCGACGGACCCAACCTGCTGACCTCGCAGCGCGACAACAACACGATCCATTACACGCTGAACGGCGTGCGCGCCTGGGTGCGCGGCAAGGCGGTGCGCGCCGACGTGTTCGACTTGCGCCCCACGGCATACGGCGAGGACGGCATCGGCGACGACAGGAGCGACCCGGAACGCCGCTTCTCCGGCGTGACGCTGGGCTATGCCGTGCCGAAGACGTTCCTTGGCGATTCGAAACTCTTCGTCGATCCCTTCCTCTGGCGGCGGCGCAACGGCGTCGGCACTTGGGGAGGGCGGATCGGCCCGGCGACGCGCTGGTATGGCGGGGTCCACGTCTACGGCGAAGCCGGGCCGCTCCAGCTGGACTGGACGGTGAACCACCAGTGGGGCGCATTCATGGACCAGAAAATCGATGCCTGGCAGGTGCTGCTGGCGCAGTCCTATCGCCTGGGGGCGTCGAAGTCCGCGCCGCGCATCGGTCTCAGTGCCGACTATGCCAGCGGCGGGGGCGGCTATGGTGACGGAAAGCTGCGCAATGCCTACTCGCCCTTCGGCAACAACGTCTACTACAGCTACCAGCTTTACCTGACGCCCAGCAACTTGCGTTCCATCGCGCCCACTTTCAGCTTCTCGCCGCTGAAGAACGTGAAAGTGAATGCCGAATACCGCTTCGCCTGGCGTGACAGTGTCACCGATGCGGTCTATCGGGCCAACGGCCAACCCTTTGCCGGCACCCAGAACGGCCGGGCGCGCAAGATCGCCGAACTCGCCCGCTTGCAGGCGGTCTGGCAGATCTCGCCGCGCGTCTCGTTCACCGGGCGTTACGAGCATCTCGAAGCCGGCCCCGCGCTGACCGATGCGGGTTACCGCAGCTCCGATTTTCTCGCGGGCTGGCTGAGTTTTCGTTTCTGAAGAAAGAAGGTCGTCGATGTCCCCCACCCGTCACGCCGCCGCCCGCGCGCTGCTTTCCGATCCCCTGACCAACAAGGGGACCGCCTTCACCGCCGAGGAGCGTGACGAGTTCGGCCTGCACGGCCTGCTGCCGCCGCATGTCGGCACGCTCGACAGCCAGATCGAGCGCCGCCGCAAGGCGCTGGAAGAAAAGGAAAGCGACTTCCAGCGCTATGCCTTCCTGCGTGAGCTTCAGGACTCCAACGAAGTGCTGTTCCATGCCCTGGTACAGAGCGACCTGCCGCGCATGCTGCCGCTGGTCTACACGCCCACGGTAGGCGAGGGCTGCGAGCGTTTCAGCGAGATCTGGCGCCGCCCGCGCGGCCTGTTCCTGAGCTATCCCAACCGCGATCGCATCTCCGACATCCTTGCCGATCCGGCCTACGACCGCGTGAAAGTGATCGTCGTCAGCGACGGTGAGCGCATTCTCGGCCTGGGCGACCAGGGCGCGGGCGGTATGGGCATCCCCATCGGCAAGCTGGCGCTCTATACCGCCTGCGCGGGCATCCATCCTTCGGAAGTCCTGCCCATTCTGCTGGACCTCGGGACCGACAACCACGCGCGCCGCGAAGATCCGCTCTATGTGGGTTGGCGCGCGCCGCGCGTGCGCGGGCAGGACTACGACGATTTCGTGGAGGCTTTCGTCAGCGCGGTGGACGATCGTTTCCCCGGCGTCCTCCTTCAGTGGGAGGATTTCGCGGGCAAGAACGCCTATGACCTGCTGGTGCGCTATCGCGACCGCCTGCTGAGCTTCAACGACGATATCCAGGGCACCGCCGCAACCGCCGTCGGCACGCTGCTTGCGGCGATCGGCCGGACCGGCGTGCCGCTCACCGAGCAGCGCGTGGTGCTGTTCGGCGCGGGTGCGGCAGGCAGCGGCGTGGCCGAGATGCTGGTTCAGGCGATGATGGCGGACGGGCTCGACGAGAAGGCGGCGCGCGCGCGGATCTGGGCAGTGGACCGCGACGGCCTGATCCTTTCCGACATTCCGCGCCTGCCGCAGCAGCAGTTGAAGTTGGCGCGTGATCCCGCCGAGATCGAAGGCTGGAACGTCAGCGGTCAGAACATGATCTCGCTTCAGGAAGTGGTCGCCAACGTCCATCCCACCGTGCTGATCGGCACCTCGGGCCAGAAGGCAGCCTTCGACGAGCGCACCATCCGCACCATGGCCGAAAAGGTCGAGCGGCCGGTGGTCTTCCCGCTTTCCAACCCGATCTCGCGCGCCGAGGCGCACCCGGCGGACATTCTCGAATGGACCGAGGGCAAGGCGATCGTCGGCACCGGCAGCCCCTTCGGCACGGCAGGCGTCACGCAGGTCAACAATGTCTACATCTTCCCCGGTGTCGGCCTCGGCGCGCTGGCCAGCGGGGCGACCGCCATCAGCGACGGCATGTTCATGGTCGCCGCGCGCCGCTTGGGCGAGCTGAGCGACGCCAGCTACGACGGTCTGCTCCCTGCCGTCACCGAACTTCGCGAGGTGGCTCTGGAAATCGCCGTTGCCGTCGCGGCGCAGGCGCAGACTGAGGGGCTCGCGACTGCCGAGCCCGAAGCGTTGACGCGCGAGAGCATCGCGGCAAGCATGTGGCAGGCCCGATACGCCTGAGCGAAAGGAAAACGGCATGATCCCGGCAAGCGATGCTCTCAAGGTCGGCCTTCTCGGCTATGGCTATGCGGGAGCCACGTTCCACGCCCCGTTGATCCGCTCAGTCGAGGGGCTGGAACTCGGGCGCTTCGCCAGCAGAAGCCGCGAGAAAGTTCTCGAGCGCTTCCCGGACGCGGTTATCCATGACGATCCCGCAGCCGTGATCCACGATCCCGAGGTCGATCTTGTCGTAGTTGCGACGCCCAATCATACGCACTTTCCTTTGGCGGAAGCGGCGTTGCGGGCGGGCAAACACGTCGTCGTCGACAAGCCCTTCACGCTCGACCTGGCCGAGGCGCGGGCGTTGATCGCGCTGGCGGAGGACGCCGGCTGCCAGCTCACCGTCTTCCACAACCGCCGCTGGGACAGCGACTTTCGCAGCGTGCGCAAGGCGATCGATGCAGGCCTGGTGGGTGATGCCACGCATCTGGAAATCCACTTCGACCGCTTCCGCCCTCAGGTCCGTGACCGCTGGCGGGAGGGTGACGGGCCGGGCGCGGGCGTGTGGTTCGATCTCGGGCCGCACCTCGTCGACCATGCGCTGCTGCTGATGGGCCTGCCGGATCGCGTCACTGCCTCGCTCGCCATGCAGCGCGAGGGCGCACGCAGTCCGGACTGGGCGCATGTCGTTCTCGCGTTCGGCACGAAGCGCGCGGTTCTTCACGCCTCGATGCTGGTAGCAGGCGGCGTACCGCGCTTCATTGTCCACGGCACGGGCGGCAGCGCGGTCAAGCTCGGCATGGACGTGCAGGAAAGCCAACTGCTTGCCGGGATGGCGCCGGGGGCACCCGGTTGGGGTGAGGACGGCGACCCGCTTGTGCTCTACGATGCGCAGGGCAATGCGAGCCGTTTGCCTGCCGAGCCTGGCGACCAGCGCGAATTCTATCGCCTCGTCGGGGAAGCTGTGCAGGGCAGGGCGGCCAATCCGGTGCCGCCGATCCAGTCGCTGGCGGTCATGGCGGTGATCGAGGCGGCGGAGCGATCCGCTGCGGAAGGGCGGTCGGTGGCGCTGCCGCTGACCGAGGCCGAGCGCACGGCCTGGATGGTCAGCCGGGCCTGATCCGAAGGGGTTGGTATAAGGCAAACGTCATCCTGAACTTGTTTCAGGATCCATTCCTGAACCTCAGCGGCGGCTTGTTCGGCAAGATGGATCCTGAAACAAGTTCAGGATGACGTGGAGTTTCGGTGCGAAGTGGCTGCTATGCGCATTCCCGGGCCGTCGATATGCGATCTTGAACCATATAAGAAAACGGGCCGTCCTTTCGGACGGCCCGTTTCTCTTTTCTCGTAAGCCGAAGCTTAGCCCGCAGGCAGCAGCTTACGGTCGCTGGCGATGCGGTTCATCGCCTTTTGCAGCTTCTCGAACGCGCGCACCTCGATCTGGCGGACGCGCTCGCGGCTGACGTGATAGACCTGGCTCAGCTCTTCGAGCGTCTTCGGGTCTTCGGTCAGGCGGCGTTCCATCAGGATGTCGCGCTCGCGCTCGTTCAAACCGTCCATCGCTTCGACCAGCATGGCGTGACGGACGGTGGCTTCTTCCGCGTCAGCGACAGTTTCGTCCTGAAGCGGACGGTCATCCGCGAGAACATCCTGCCACTGGCCTTCGCCTTCCTCGCGCAGCGAGACGTTCAGCGAGGCATCGCCGCCCATCATCATGCGCCGGTTCATGTTGACCACTTCCTGCTCGGAAACGCCGAGCGTGGTTGCGATCTTGGCCACATCGTCCGGATGAAGGTCGGAATCCTCGTAGGCGTCGAGGTTCTTCTTCATGCGGCGCAGGTTGAAGAACAGTTTCTTCTGCGCGGCGGTGGTGCCCATCTTCACGAGCGACCACGAACGCAGGATGTACTCTTGAATCGAAGCCTTGATCCACCACATAGCATAAGTGGCGAGGCGGAAGCCCCGATCGGGTTCGAACTTCTTCACACCCTGCATGAGTCCGATGTTGCCTTCGGAGATCAGTTCCGAGACCGGCAGGCCGTAGCCGCGGTAACCCATCGCGATCTTCGCAACGAGGCGAAGGTGGCTGGTCACCAGCTGGCCGGCGGCTGCCGGGTCTTCATGCTCCTTGTAGCGCTTGGCGAGCATGTATTCCTGCTCGGGCGCGAGAAGCGGGAACTTGCGGATTTCGGACAGGTAGCGGTTGAGGCTCTGCTCACCGCCCAGTGCCGGCACCGCCGGGAGATTACGTTGCTTGCTCACAATTCCGTCCTTTCCGGTCGGCCCGCGGTCGAAGACCCTTGCGAGGCGTCTTAGCTTGGGGCCACCTAATCAAGATAGCACATTTATCCGATTTCAGTGTCGCAGTTCGTCGATCAGTGTCCGCATGTCGTCGGGCAAGGGACTGACGAAATGGACGTTCTCTCCTGTAACGGGATGGACGAAGCCAAGTTCCGCGGCGTGGAGAGCCTGTCGGGTGAAACCGAGTCGCTGAAGAATCGGGCGAATCGCTGAAGGTGTACGACCATATACAGGGTCTCCCAGTAGCGAATGCCCGATTGACGACATGTGAACGCGGACCTGATGCGTCCGTCCCGTTTCCAGGCGGCACTCCACGAGACTCGCGTTCTTCAGCGCTTCAAGCGTCTTGTAATGCGTTACCGCATGCTTGCCGCGCCCATCCTCCACCAGCGCCATCTTCTTGCGATTGACGGTGGAGCGGGCGATCGCGCCGCGCACCGTTCCGGCGATCGGGATGGGGCGACCGGACACGACGGCCCGGTAGGCGCGTGCGATCGAATGGTCCGCGAACTGCACCGCCAGCCCTTCGTGCGCCTTGTCGGTCTTGGCGACCACCAGCAGGCCCGAGGTGTCCTTGTCGATCCGATGGACGATCCCCGGTCGCGCAACGCCGCCGATCCCCGAAAGCTGGCCCCGGCAGTGATGCAGCAGGGCGTTCACCAGCGTGCCGTCTAGATTGCCGGCTGCCGGATGGACCACGAGCCCCGCCGGCTTGTCGACGATGATCAGGTATTCGTCCTCGAACACGACATTGAGCGGAATGTCCTGGGCCACCGCTTCGGCGGGCGCGGCCTCGGGCACTTCGATCGCGAAAGCCGTGCCGCCCGCCACTTTGAGTGAAGCCTGCGATACCGGCTTGCCGGCCAGCGAGATGCGGCCTTCGCCCATCAGCGCCTTTACGCGTTCGCGCGAAAGTCCGCTGGCGTCGGCCAGTGCCTTGTCCAAACGGCCGCCTTCGCTGCCGATGAAACCCTGGATGATGTTTTCGTAAGCCCCCATTGCCTGTAGGATTTGGGGATGAATGTCGAAGTGACAAGTGACGTGATCGCAAGATTGCATGAAGAATCCGCCAGCGCGCACCCGCAGGAGTGTTGCGGCATCCTGCTTGGAGAGGAGCGTCACGGAAACGACCGCATAACGCAAGCGATTCCGGCCCCCAATGTAGCCGCCGAGCCCACCCGTCATTTCGAGATCGACCCGGCCATACTGCTCGCGGCGCACCGGACGGCCCGTCAGGGCGGCCCGAAGGTTCTGGGCTATTACCACTCCCATCCGGTCGGTCACCCGGTTCCTTCGGCGACGGATTGCGAACATTCCACCGGGGATTTGCGCGTTTGGGCGATCATAGCGGACGGGCAGGTTGCATTCTGGCGCGATACCGGGAATGGATTTGCACCCATCACATGCCATATGGTCGGATAGACGGCTTCTAACGGCCTGAATTCGAATGCCTGAACTCCATCGATCGCTTAACAGGGAAGTCCCCAGTCCATGACGACCAGCTCGCTCGAACTTGCCAGCCTGCTATGTTCGCGCCTGTGCCATGACATGCTCAGCCCGGTCGGCGCGCTGACCAACGGGCTGGAGCTGCTCGCGGACGAGAAAGATCCCGAGATGCGCCAGCGCTGCTTCGAGCTGCTGGACCAGAGCGCACGAATCTCGGCCGACAAGCTGAAGTTCTTCCGGCTTGCGTTCGGGGCCGCAGGCGGTTTCGGAGATATGGTTCCGGTCAGCGAAGCCCGCGCGCTCATCGATGCGCTGGTGGCGAACAATGCGCGCATCGTGCTGAACTGGGCGCTCGGCAGCGAGATGCTGCCCAAGCCGGCGGTAAAGACCCTGCTCAATTTCGGCCTGGTCGGCATCGAGGCCCTGCCACGCGGCGGTACTCTGGACCTTGCGGCGGAATTCCGTGATGGCATGAGCGAAATCGTCGTCCGGGCGGCGGGTCCGCGCATCGCCTTCGATCGCGATATCGGCCGCGCGCTTGAAGGAACGCTGCCGGAAGGCGATCTTTCCAGCCGCACCGCGCCCGCAGCGATGATCCAGCAGCTGGCGCACGGACAGGGCGGCAAGCTGCAATATGCCCTGGCGGACGACGCGCTGGTTCTAGGCGCGGTGCTGCCCGGAGCCTGATGGAAAAGGGGCGGGAGACGACGATGAACCGCTGGCTGGTCAACAGGACCGTCGTCTCGCCCAACTTCAACGAGCGCAAGCTGCCGATCTCGATGGTCGTGCTGCACTACACGGGCATGAAATCGGCCGCCGAGGCGCTGGAGCGGATGTGCGACCCCAAGGCGGAAGTCTCGGCGCATTACATGATCGATGAGGAGGGCTTGGTCACCTCGCTCGTGCCGGAAGGCAAGCGGGCCTGGCATGCCGGGCGATCCTACTGGCGCGGCGTGACCGATATTAACTCCGCCTCGATCGGCATCGAACTCGTCAATCCCGGCCATGAATGGGGCTATCGACCGTTCCCGGAAGCGCAGATGGAGGCGCTTCTTCCTCTCCTGGCGGATATCGTCAAACGCAACGGCATCACGCGGGGCAATGTGGTGGGTCATTCCGACATCGCGCCGGCACGCAAGCAGGATCCCGGCGAATATTTCGACTGGGCGCGGCTGGGCGAGCTGGGCCTTGCGCTCAAGATTCCACGCGCGAAGATGAACCTCTTCTACGACAATCCCGGCGCCTTCTACCTCGCGCTGGAAAGGTTCGGATACGACATCGCCGATGGGCGGGCAGCCGTAACCGCATTCCAGCGCCGCTGGCGGCCGGAATTGATCGATGGCGAGATCGACGGCGAAATCGGCGCAATTCTGTTGGAACTGCTGTTGGAGCGCGACGCCGGCCGTGCTACGTGACCGCCCGCACCGGGGAGCCGGGCAGCCGCGGGCGTCATTTTTGGCGCGCGAGGAAAGTCCGGGCTCCACGAAACAAGGGTGGCGGGTAACACCCGCCGGGCGAGTCGGGTTTTCAGACCCGGCGAAGCCTAGGGAAAGTGCCACAGAGAGCAGACCGCCTCGCCAACAGGGTTCGTCCCTTGCGGCAGGTAAGGGTGAAAGGGTGCGGTAAGAGCGCACCGCGCTTCCGGTAACGGAAAGCGGCATGGCAAACCCCACTCGGAGCAAGACCGAATAGGGGCTGCGCGCCGTCTTTGAACGGCGGGTTCGTTTCGGACCCAGGCAGCCCGGGTTGGTCGCTTGAGCGGCGCAGCAATGCGTCGCCTAGAGGAATGGCTGCCGCCGCGGCGTAAGGTCCCTCCTTGGGGAGACCACGCCAGGTACAAAACCCGGCTTACAGGCTCCCCGGTGCTTTTTTTGGAACAAGCTGACGGTTAACCGTCGTCCCGGACTTGATCCGGGACCGCTGGCAATTCTTCAGGCGAAACCTCGCTGAACAGCGCCTAGCCGAGAGTTGGGTGACGCGAGGCCAGCGGTCCCGGATCAAGTCCGGGACGACGATCCTTAAAACTCCGCCGCAACCTGCACGCTTATGCCGTCATCGCTTTCGCACGCCTGGATGAACCAGCGTTCGCTGCCTTCCAGCCCGATCGCGGTGAGGCGCCCGTGCATGTAGGCCCCGGTGTCGATGCCGACGCGGTTGCCCCGTACATCCGGTTCCTCGGTGATCGTGTGGCCGTGGATGACGAAGCCGCCGAAGCCTCCATTGTGGCTGAGGAAGGGTTCGCGGATCCACCGGCAGTCGTGGCCGAGCTGATTTTCCAGCGGCGTATCGGGTCTTACCCCGGCATGGACGAATACGTAGTCGCCCAGGCGGATCATCTTCTGGAAACCGTCGATGAAGTCGAAGTCTTCCTGGGGGATCGCGTCCATGGCCGCGCCGTGCAGCATATCCAGTTCGGCCTCTCGCACGAATGCCGGATCCATGCCGTAGGACAGGATCGTCTCTCGCCCGCCGAACTTGAGGAAGCTGCGGAATGCGTCGAGCTTGTCGCGGGAGACCAGCAGCATCTCCTCGTGATTGCCCTGGATGAATTCGACGTCTCTCCCCGCGGCCAGCTCTCGGGCTCGCGCAAGGACGCCGGCACTGCTGGGTCCGCGATCTATCAGGTCGCCCAGCAGGATGATCAGGCTTCTGACTTTGCCTTGTGCGGGGTTGGCGGGATGGAGCGCGCGATGGGAATCGTCCCGCTCGATGGCCTCGATCAGCCGTTCGAACAGGTCCAGGCGCCCATGAACATCGCCGATAGCGTAGACGCGCTGTCCTGCGGGCAGTTGGGGAAGGCGGGCGCTGGGAGCGCGGCCGAGGAGGTTTCTGATCTTCGCGAGCATTGCGTGGCGTGAACTATAGAAAGCCGCGCCGTTGCCGACAAGCGGAACCGAAGCTTGCCTTGTTCCGCTTGAGCCGGATCGTGCCTGTGCCAGGCCTTATCGGAGATAGAAGTCCACGGTCGTGACCACCCGCACTTTCTTGTAGGGCGTGTCGGAAACGCCCCAGCCGCCACCCGAATCGCCGTCGCGCGCTTCTATGGTGAAGTAACCCTGGGTTGCATTCTTGATCGCGCCGACTTCCGCGCCGCTGTCCTTGGCGAACTGTTCGGCGGAGGCGCGCGCGTCCCTGGTGGCGGCTGCGACCATGGGCGGCTTGATGTCGTTCAGGCGGGTGAAGGTGAACGCCATGCCGGAGCCTTCCTCCAGGATGACGCCGCGCCGCACGAGCTCGAACTGGCGCCGTACCGCATCCTGCGCGCGCTTGACGTCCTGTGTGCGCAAGGTCACGCGCTGGCGTACGGTGAAGCTGACGATGCCGTTGTCCTTGGTCTGCTGGACGTTGGCGCCGGTAGGCTGCAAGGCGTCGGCGGGAAATCCGACTTCGCTGAAGAACGTGCGGATGGCGCGGGTATCGTTTTCCACGCCGGCTTGCGCCGTCGCCAGATCGCCGGCGCTGGAGGAATAGGCGATGGTCCAGGTCGCGAGGTCGGCCGTGACATCGCGTTCGGCAAGGCCGCGCACGGTGACGGAACGATCGGCACGATGCGCGCGCCGCATGCCGTCTCCCAGCAGATATCCACCGGCAACGAGCCCGATGGCCAGGATGGTCGAGGCTGCAAGCAGGCCCCGGCTCGCGGGATCGCGCAAGAAGAAGGTGGAGCGACGGTGGTTGCCTGGGCTATCGTCATTCATCGCAGCTTCTCCCTGAAGTCTCCGGAACATGTCGCTCGCCGCGTGTACCGATGATGAACCGTTCCGTAGCTGCGATGAATCGAAGGAATACTCCCGTGACCAAGTACCTCCACACCATGATCCGCGTTACCGATCCAGACGCCACGATCCGCTTCTTCGAACTGATCGGGCTCAAGGAAACGCGCCGCTTTTCCAGCGATCAGGGGCGCTTCACGCTGATCTATCTTGCCGCGCCCGGCGAAGAAGCCGAAGTGGAATTGACCTACAACTGGCCGGCCGAAGACGGATCGTTCGAGGAATATGCCGGTGGCCGTAACTTCGGCCATTTGGCGTTCCAGGTCGAGGATATCTACGCGACCTGCCAGACCCTTTCCGACGCGGGCATTACCATCAATCGCCCGCCGCGGGATGGCCACATGGCGTTCGTGCGCACGCCCGACGGTATCTCCGTGGAACTTCTCCAGGACGGCCGTCTCGACCCGGCAGAGCCCTGGGCCTCGATGCCCAACATCGGCAGCTGGTAAAGCCGAACTCCCTGTTTCGTAAGGCAAGTCAGTTAACTTTATGAAATAGACGCATGTTCATTGGCGTGTCGAAAGCATTGCCAATAGTCCGCCCCATACGATGAAATTCTCGAACAACCGGTAGCTCTCTGGGGTGCCGGTTGTTCTCGCATGGAGTCGATCCGATCCACGGCGGGGGCTAAGGTGGGACTGGTTGAGCTAACTTCGCAGGCGTTGAACGGCCTGCTCTTTATCGAGCTGGAGCTTCTGCTTTTCGCGGGCTTCTGGGTGCTGATCGGCAGTTTCGACGAACTGGCCGTGGACTGTTGCTGGATCTGGTTCCGACTTGTCGGGCGCGCGCGGACCACGCGTATTTCCGGCAGGGAAGTCCATGCGCCGCTTCGCGGCAAGGCTGCCGTTTTCATTGCGGCCTGGCAGGAAGAGCAGGTGATCGGCCATACGATTCGCCATGCCCTGTCGGTGTGGCAACAGGACGATTTCACGCTCTACATCGGATGCTACGGCAACGATCCGGCCACGGTCTGTGCCGCGATGGAAGGGGCGGGCATGGATTCGCGGGTGCGGGTGGTCATCCATGATCGTGCCGGGCCCACGACCAAGGCCGATTGCCTCAACCGCCTTTACCAAGCCCTCTGCGACGACGAACGGATGACGGGGCGGCGGTTCCGATGCGTGATCCTTCACGATTCCGAGGACATGGTTCATGCGGCCGAACTGGCCGTGATCGATGCTGGGCTCTGCTCTGCCGACTTCGTGCAACTGCCGGTGAGACCCGAGCCGCAACCCGCCTCGCGATGGATCGGGGGCCACTATGTTGATGAATTCGCCGAAGCGCACAGCAAATCGCTGGTCGTGCGCGATGCGCTCGGGGCGGCGATCCCCGCCGCCGGCGTAGGCTGCGGCTTTGCCAGGGACATGCTCGAACGCATCGCGGTCGACCGGCAACTGGAAGGCAGCCCGGGGCCATTCGCGGCGGAATGCCTCACCGAGGATTACGAACTGGGCGTTCTGGTCGCTCGCAAAGGCGGCCGCGCCCGTTTCCTGCGTGCTCGTGACGAGAACGGCGAACTCGTCGCCACACGCGCCTATTTTCCTGCGCGCCTCAAGGAATCGGTACGGCAGAAGACGCGCTGGATTCACGGGATCGCTTTTCAGGGCTGGGAGCGCCTCGGTTGGGAAGGCAAGCCGGCCGACACCTGGATGGCGCTTAGAGATCGACGCGGGCCGCTTACCGCCATCGTGCTGGCAGGCAGCTACGCGCTGGTGATCGTCGAAGGAATGTTGGGCATACCGCGCGCGCTGGGTTGGGACATACCGGCGATGCCGGGGCCGCCCCTGTTGAAGTGGATGATCGGCGCGGGGCTTCTCAGCCTGGTCTGGCGCAGCATGTTGAGAGCCTTGCTGACGGGGCGCGAATACGGATTCGTCGAAGGCGTTTGGGCGATCCTGCGCATACCCGTGGCGAACTATATCGCCATCATGGCGGGCCGGGATGCCCTGGCCGCCTATATCAAAACGCTGCGTGGCGGGGAGGTCGTCTGGGACAAGACCCGGCATGATGCCCATCCCGCCGCCGGAGGGGGCGCCGCCGCATGACCATGACCCGGCATCTTCGCGGGCAGCCGCTTGTCGCTTTGCTGGCCGTTCTGGCAGGCTGGATGGGAGGGCGCATATCGGCCTGGGACATCGCCATGCCGATCCCGGCCGCAAAGGTTCATGCGAAACCTCTGTCAGGGACATATGAGAACCGCCTGGAGGACCGCTCCGAGGGTGACTTCATGCCCGGCCCGCTGTCCTTTGCAGGCGCGGGCCTTTACCCACCACCCGGCTTCGCCCCCGGCTATCCGCCCGCCTCCGAGGTGCGCAGTGCGTACCCGGTCTATGTGAAAGTGCCGGTTTGGGTGGAGCGGCAAGCTCCGTTCAAGGGGGCGCCGCCTTCAATGCTCTACGGGGATTATCGCTTGGCCGGCTCGCCGGAAGCGACCGGAGCTTCATCGGTGACGCCGGGATTGGGAATGGCCGAGGAAGCAGGCCTTCCCGCAGGTCTGCCGTCGCTGCGGCAACTGGCGGCGCAGCCTTATCCCTCTTCCAGCGCGACGCCGGTATCCCTGCCGGTCGTACCGCCGAAGCGGTGGTCGTCGGACGCCTGGGCGCTTGTCCGCAAAGGTAGTTCCGGACCGCTGACCAATGGCGCGCTTCCCGCGACCTACGGTGCCAGCCAAACCGGCGCAGTGGTGCGCTACAGGTTGGTGCAGGGCGATCCACGGCAGTTTTCCGGCTACCTGCGAACGACTGCGACCCTGGGCGCGGCGCGCGGCGAGACGACGGCGGCACTGGGTCTTTCGGGCCGGCCTTTACCCAAGGTGCCCGTGATCGCCGCCGTGGAGGCGCAGCTTACGCAACAGGGCGGCACGACGCGCATTCAGCCCGCCGCCATGCTCGTAACCCAGCTTCCCTACATCAAGATGCCGGGCGGCTTGCGTGGCGAGGCTTACGCACAGGCAGGCTATGTGGCAGGCCGTTTCGCCACGCCTTTCGCGGATGGACAGTTCCGTGCCGACCGAAAGTTACTGGGCCAGGGCAGGGCGGAACTGCGGCTGGGCGGCGGTGTCTGGGGCGGCGCCCAGGACGGGGCCGGACGCCTCGATGCGGGGCCTTCGGCCACGCTGACCATGCCGCTCGGACGCAGGGCTTTCGGCAGAGTGGCTGCCGACTGGCGGTTCCGGGTCGCCGGCGATGCGGATCCCGGATCCGGCCCGGCGCTCACTCTATCCGCAGGTTTCTGATTCCCGCCTTCCCTGGAGGCTGATGCTGCGGTAGCGAGAGGGGTGGAATGGATGTCTATCTCCCCATAGCCAACCTCTCGGTCAACGGCATCATCATCGTTGGCCTGGGCGCGATCACCGGCCTGCTTTCGGGCATGTTCGGCGTGGGCGGCGGCTTTCTCACGACGCCGCTGATGATCTTCTACGGGATCCCGCCGACCGTGGCTGCGGCCTCGGCGGCCAGCCAGGTGACCGGCGCCAGCGTATCCGGCGTCTTCGCTCACACGCGGCGCGGCGGCGTGGACTATCACATGGGGGGCGTCATGGTGGTGGGAGGGATCATCGGCACCGGCATCGGCGCGGGCCTGTTCAGCCTGCTCCAGCGACTGGGGCAGATCGATACCGTCATCAACATACTCTACGTGCTGATGCTGGGCGGGATCGGCGGCCTGATGGCCAAGGAGAGCATCCAGACCATCCGAGCGGAACGATCCGGCGTGCCGATCGCCGCGCGCAAGCGGCGGCATCATCCCATGGTCGCCAGCTTACCGCTGCGCTGGCGGTTCTATCGTTCCGGCCTCTACATTTCCCCCCTGGCACCGCTGCTGCTGGGCATCGGCACCGGCATCCTCACGATGCTGATGGGCGTGGGCGGCGGTTTCATCCTCGTTCCCGCCATGCTCTACATTCTGGGCATGAGCGCGAACGTGGTGGTCGGAACCTCGCTGTTCCAGATTCTGTTTGTGACCATGGCGACGACGATGATGCATTCTATCACCACCCATGCGGTGGATATCGTGCTTGCCTCGCTGCTGCTGCTGGGTTCGGTCACGGGCGCGCAGCTTGGCGCACAGTTTGCGCAGAAAGCCAGCCCGGTGAAGCTGCGCCTCGTGCTTGCGATCATCGTCCTTCTGGTCGCGGGCCGCATGGCGATCGGCCTCGGCTATCGCCCGGACGAGATCTACACGGTCGCGCCGCTGTGAAGCGGGCCCTGGCACCGGCGTTCGCGCTTGTCGCGGCAGTTCTGCTCGGCGCTGCGCGCGATCCGATCCTGGTCCCGGAAGTTTCCCAGCACGAAGTGGACTTGCGGCAGGGTTTTACCGGCACGGAGCTGCTGCTTTTCGGCGCCATCCTGACGCCCGAAGGCTCGCGCGCCGCACAGGACTACGACATCGTCGTCGTTCTGAAAGGCCCGACCCAGTCCATCGTCCTGCGTGAGAAACAGAAGGTGGCAGGGATCTGGATCAACGCCGACAGTACCGAATTGCGCTCGGCGCCTTCCTTCTACGGCCTGGCATCGACCCGGCCGATCAAGGACATCGTCGACGACAAGACCGCCGCGATCTACGAACTTGGCCTGAAGTGGCTGCAACTGTCACCCATCGGCGCCATCGATCCTGCCGAGCAGGCGCGCTTTTCCAACGGTCTCGTCGATCTCAATCGCCGCAACCGCCTTTACCGGGAGGAAGAGCGGGGCGTGAAAGTGAGCGAACAAGTGCTCTATCAGGCCCGGATCTGGCTGCCCTCGCAAGTGCCCACCGGCACCTACACCGCCGAGACTTATGCCGTTTCGCAGGGGCGCGTGGTCGCCTCTGCCAGCAGCCAGGTGGAAGTGCGCAAGCTGGGGTTCGAGCGTGCCATTGCGAATTTTTCCGAGAACTACGGCTTCGCCTATGGCCTGCTGGCGGTGCTGGTGTCGGTCGGCATGGGGTGGCTTGCCGGAAGACTCTTCGCGCTCCGCTGATCCGGCATCGCACATTTAGCGGGAAATTAACTGCAAGCGCCTAGCCCCTGCCCTCGAAATAGCGTGTTTCGGGGGCACAATGAACGAATTGCTGACGGCAGGCGGCGGGATGGAGCGCGAGGCAGGACGCTACGCCGCGCATGAGCCCATCGGAGTAGTCCTCGAAATATCCGGGGCCGGAACCCGTATCGCCTTCGATCTCGACCGGCTCGATCAAGCCGCGCAGGATGCGGATCCTTCGATCGCCATGGCGGGGCAAGTGGGCAGCCAGGTCAAGGTCCGGGTCGGTCGAGGGTGGCTGCTTGCCAGTATCCGCAACCAGAAAAGCGATTCCACCGTCCCAGGCGGCATCGTTGCAGAGGCGGACTTCCTGGGCGAAGGGCTGGAGGAACGCCTGACCGGGCGCATCCATGGTTTTCGCCGCGGCGTCACCCGCTATCCGACGCCGGGCGCTCTGGTCTATCCCGCCGGCACCGATGATCTGCGGCAGGTCTATGCCAGCGATGGGCGACAGACCATCCAGATCGGCACCGTCTATCCCACGAAGGACATTCGCGCCGGGCTCTACATCGATGCGCTGCTGGGAAAGCATTTCGCTCTGCTCGGCTCGACCGGCACCGGCAAGTCCACGAGCGCCGCGCTGATCCTGCACCGGATTTGCGAGCAGGCGCCCGAAGGCCACGTGATCATGGTCGATCCTCACGGCGAATATGCCGCCGCCTTCCGAAATACCGGCGTGATCCTGGACGTCTCGAACCTGCAGATGCCCTATTGGCTGATGAACTTCGAGGAACATTGCGAAATCCTCGTCACCACGCGGGGCGATGAGCGACAACTCGATTGCGAGATCCTCGGCAAGTGTCTGCTGGAGGCGCGGGGAAGGAATCGTCTGGCCGAACAGATCGGCAAGATCACCGTCGATTCGCCAATCCCCTATCTGCTGTCCGACTTGTCCAATATCCTCAACAACCACATGGGCAAGCTCGACAAGGGGCATTCCAGCGCGCCCTACATGCGGCTGAAGAACAAGCTCGACGAGTTGAAGGGCGACCCGCGCTACCAATTCATGTTCTCCGGCATGTTGGTAGGCGATACGATGGCGGAGTTCGTTTCAACGCTGTTCCGGTTGCCTTCGCGCGGCCGGCCGATTTCGATCATCGATGTCTCCGGAGTGCCTTCGGACATCACCAGCACCGTGGTTGCCGTGCTAAGCCGCATGGTCTTCGACTTCGCCGTCTGGGCGCGCGAGGAGAAGACGCGGCCGATCCTGCTCGTTTGCGAGGAAGCCCATCGCTATGTTCCCAGCGAGAAGAACGCCGACGGTTCCTCGGTGGGGCGCATTCTCTCGCGCATCGCCAAGGAGGGGCGCAAGTACGGGATCTCGCTGGGGCTGATTACGCAGCGCCCCTCGGACCTTGCCGAAGGCGTGCTTTCGCAGTGCGGCACGATCATAGCGATGCGTCTCAACAACGATCGCGACCAGGCTTTCGTTCGCGCCGCCATGCCGGAAGGCGCGCGAGGCTTCCTCGATTCGATCCCGGCGCTGCGCAATCGCGAATGCGTAATCTGCGGCGAAGGCGTGGCGATCCCGATCCGCGCCTCGTTCGACGATCTGGAGGAATCCAGGCGGCCGGCCTCCGCCGATCCTTCGTTCACCGAATTGTGGAGCGCGTCCGGCGGCGAGGAGGAGATGGTCCTGCGCACTGTCCAGCGTTGGCGCGCGCAGGGAAGGTAGCGCCGAAATCCGCCGCAGGCGGATTTCCGAGAAACCTTACAGATCGAAGGCCGCGCGCCACTTGCCCCAACGGTAGTAGGCGAGCGTCAGCGCCACCGTCAGCGCCGATCCCACCGGATAGGACCACCATAGCGCCTCGCTGCCCAGCAGCGGATAGGCGAGGTGGTAGAAGCCGAGGCGCCCCGGATAGAGGCCCAGGAACATGATGATCAGCGGCATCACGACCGCGCCATAAGCGCGCAGCGTGCCGGTGAGGATCATGGTGATCGACACGATCACGAACGAGGCGGTGCAGACCAGCTGGATATGCTGCGCGATTGGCATTGCCGGGCTGTCGCTGCCCAGGAACAGCGCCAGCAGCGGATGGTCGAACACCACGATCAGCGCGGCGAGCAGCGTGGAGAGCGCCAGGTTGGTGAGCAGCCCGATCTCCGTCACCTTGCCGACGCGGCCGTGGTCGTGCGCACCGAGCGACTGCGCGACCATCGCGCTGACTGCCGAGCCGATCGCCATCGCCGGCATCTGGAGGTAGTTCCACAACTGCAGCGACGCGCCGTAAGCCGCCGCGGTGTCCAACCCCTCGCGGTTGACAAGGCCAACCATGATCAGCCCTGCCGAAGACACCAGCAGCATCTGGGCGCCCATCGGCAGGCCCTTGAGGATCACGTAGCGCAGCTCGCTGCCGCGCGGGATCATATAACCCAGTTCCGCGCCGCGCAGCCGCATCGGCAGATCCTTGCGGTAGATCGTCCAGAGCTGGAAAACCAACCCCGCGAAGTTCGCGAAGGCCGTAGCCGCCGCCGACCCGGCGATGCCCAGTGAGGGCAGGGGGCCGGGGCCGATGATCAGCAGCGGGTTGAGAATGACATCCAGCGCCACCGTCAGGATCATCGCATAGAGCGGCGTCTTGGAATCGCCCGCGCCGCGCATGCCCATCGAGACCATCAGCGAGAGCGAGCCGAGCGGCAGAGTCACGAAGATCACGCGCAGATATTCCAGCGCCTCGATCCGGCTCTGGCCCGGCGTGCCGAGGGCATTCAACAGTGCCTCGGCACCGAACCATCCCGCCAGCCCGCAGATCACCGAGAGCAGGAGACAGAAGCCGACGCCGGAACCGAACGTCCGCCGCGCTGCGTCGATATCGCGCGCGCCGAAGTGCTGGCCGACGCGCACCGTGGTCGCCATGCCGAAGCCGAAAACCAGTGCGATCAGCAGGAACATGATGATATTGGCGTTGGCCGTCGCGGCCAGCGCGCTTTCGCCGAGCAGCCGTCCGACCCAGATCGCGTTGACCGATCCGTTGAGCGTCTGGAGGACGTTCGAGATCAGCATCGGGATCGAGAAGATCAGCAGGGTCTTGAGGATCGGACCCTGCGTGAGGTCGCCCTTCATCCGTTCCATCTGCTGCGGAGCGGGCGCTTCCTGGGGCTCGGTTTCTCCAGCGGGTATCGGCGATGCTTCGTTCATGTACCCCTCAAGTCCCCCGCGTATCGCCCCAGATATGGATGTGCAGGCGGTCGGTGAAGCGATAGCCTTCCTGCGTGCAGATATCCGATAGCCAACCCGATCTCTGGCGGATGACATCGCTGGAGCGGCCTTCCGGCATCAGGAATATCCGCTCGGTAGGGATCGCGTGACGATCCTTCAGCACGCGAACTTCCTCCACATCGGCCGGTTCCGCCACCACGAACTTGAACCAGGCGCGCGGATCGGCGGCCCAGGCATCGAGCCGCTCTGGCACCAGCGCCAGTTCCGCGGGATTGCCGCTGTGCGAGAGCTTGGGGCTGACATTATACTGCTGCACCCGCGCATCGAGCACGGCGTGCGGCGCGACCGAACCGTTGGTCTCGATCTCGACATGCATTCCCGGCCGCGCCTCGTCGAGCGCCGCCAGCATCCGCGCGAGCTGTGCGCCCTGAAGCAGGGGTTCGCCGCCGGTGATGACGAGCCGGTCGGGCGGAAGGTCGGCCACCATGCGCGCCACGTCGGTTTCCTCGGCCATGACCTGGTTGGCCTTGCGCTCGAACGCCAATTCGTCGCGATGGAAACGGCTATCGCCGGAAAAGCGCCAGGTATAGGCGGTGTCGCACCACTCGCAGGCGAGGTTGCAGCGTGATAGCCGCACGAACGTGCTGGGCCGCCCCATGCTGGCGCCTTCGCCCTGAAGCGAAGCGAACACTTCGGGTTCGCCGGGAGTGGTGGTGGCAAGGGCAAGCGTCACGGGTATTCTCGAATGCAGTTTGATGAAGCGTGGTTGACACAGTTTACACGGTCCAGGGGAGAAAATGTCACCTTCTGTCGAGGGGGGTCATCTTGCGGCCGGTGTCGTGCAGGAGCGCAGGGAGATCACGCGCGCAAAAGTGTCAGATGCGCGCGGTGTAGGAAAACGAAAAAAGAGAGAAGTCCTGGGGGATGATCCCCCAGACCCTCAGAATGTCGAGGTCTCGCCCTGCCTGGCCGTTTTGCGCTCATTGTGAGCCGGGAGACAGATAGCCTGCGGCGGCAAGGAGAGCACGGCGTGGCTGCGCGCGCGGCCTCGCCAGTATTGGGGGTGCAGGGGGTGTTGACCCCCTGCGTTTCCTTTTCGTTATCCCAGCCGCGCCAGCGCCGCAGCCAGACGCTCCGCTTCGGCCGAGTGGTGCGCATGATCCGCACGCGCCTTGTCGATGGCCTCGGGCTTGGCCTTCTCGACGAAGGCCGGGTTGCCCAGACGCTTGTCGAGCGAGTCCCGTTCCTTGACCGAAGCGGCCATGGCCTTTTCGAGGCGCGCCTTTTCGGCGGCAATGTCGATCACGCCTTCCAGCGGGATCGCCAAGGTCGCATCGCCCGCGCCCACCTGCATGGCGGCACCGGCGGGAGCAGCCTCGAAGTGGATCGCATCGAGACGCGCGAGACGGTCGATCGCGGTGCCGTTGCGGCCGATGACTGCGCGGGTCGCGTCCGAGGGATCGGCGACATAGGCGGTGAGGCGCGCGCCCGGCGCGATGCCGAGTTCGGACTTGGCGCCGCGCAGGTTGCCGATCAGCGCGATCAGCCATTCGACTTCGGCCTTGGCCTCGGCGTCCACCGAAGCTTCCGGTGCGGGCCAGGCGGCGACGATCAGGTCGTTATCGCGCGTGCCCATCTTGCTCCACAGCTCTTCGGTGACGAAGGGCATGAAGGGGTGGAGCATGACGAGGATCTGGTCGAGCACCCAGCCGGCGACGGCCTTGGTCTCCTCATCGAAGCTGCCCTTGATCAATTCGATGTACCAGTCGCAGAACTGGTTCCACACGAAGTGGTAGATCGCGTTGGCAGCCGCGTCGAAACGCAGGTCGGCCATGGCCTTGTCGAGCAGGGCGACGGTTTCGACGACTTCGCCGATGATCCACTTGTTGACGGCGGACGTGGCTGCGGGCGCCTTGACCGAGGTGCTGGCGACGATGCCGTTGGACTGGCAGAAACGCGCGGCGTTCCACAGCTTCGTGGCGAAGTTGCGATAACCCTCCACGCGCTTTTCATCCATCTTCACGTCGCGGCCCTGGCTTTCCATGGCGGCCATGAAGAAGCGCAGCGCATCGGCGCCGTACTTGTCGATCAGGCCCAGCGGATCGACCACGTTGCCCTTGGACTTCGACATTTTCTGGCCATCGGCGGCGCGGACGAGACCGTGGAGGTAGAGCCGCTTCCACGGCACTTCTTTCATGAAATGAATGCCCTGCATCGCCATGCGCGCATCCCAGAAGAACAGGATGTCGAAGCCGGAAACGAGGAGGTCGTTCGGGTAGTGCTTCTTCAGCAACGGCGAATCTTCATCAGGCCAGCCGAGCGTGGCGAAGGGCCAGAGCGCGGAGGAGAACCACGTGTCCAGCACGTCCTCGTCGCGGGTCAGCTGCTTGTTGCCGGCCTGTGCCTGAGCCTCTTCCTCGGTTTCGGCGACGAAAATCTCGCCATCTTCGCTGAACCACGCGGGAATGCGGTGGCCCCACCAGAGCTGGCGGGACACGCACCAGGGCTGGATGTTTTCCATCCAGTTGAAGAAGGTCTTTTCCCAGCTCTTGGGAACGATCTCGATCGCGCCGGAGCGGACGGCTTCCATCGGCGGGCCGGCCAGCGTCTGCGCGTCGACGTACCACTGATCGGTCAGCCAGGGTTCGATCACCACGCCGCTGCGGTCGCCGAACGGGGTCTGGATCACGCGATCCTCGACCTTTTCCAGCAGGCCGTCGTTCTCCAGCCACTCGACGATCGCCTTGCGCGCCTCGAAGCGGTCCATGCCGATGAACTGCGCAGGGACGAGGCCGTCCTGCGTCTGGCAGACCTTGGCATCGGCATCGAGCATGTTGAGCATGTCGCCGGCCTTGAAGCCCGCACGCTTGCCCACCTCGAAGTCGTTGAAGTCATGACCCGGCGTGATCTTCACCGCGCCGGAGCCCAGTTCGGGATCGGCGTGCTCGTCCGCGACGATCGGAATCTCGCGGCCGGTGAGCGGCAGGGTGACGGTGGCGCCGCGCGCCAGCAGTTCCTTGTAGCGCTCGTCCTCGGCGTTAACCGCGACGGCCATGTCGGCCAGCATCGTTTCCGGGCGGGTGGTGGCGACGTGGATGTGGCCCGAACCGTCCGACAGCGGATACTTGATGTGCCAGAAGTGGCCGTTGGTCTCGCGCGTTTCGACCTCGAGGTCGGAAATGGCGGTGCGGAACTTCGGATCCCAGTTCACCAGGCGCTTGTCACGATAGATCAGGCCCTGCTTGTGCAGATCCACGAAGACCTTGACCACGGCCTTGGTGAAATGCGGATCCATCGTGAACTGCTCGCGGCTCCAGTCCATCGAGCAGCCCAGGCGGCGCAGCTGGCCGGTGATGGTGCCGCCGGATTCGGCCTTCCACTCCCAGACCTTCTGGATGAACTGCTCACGCGTGTAGTTGGCGCGCTTGTCCTGCTTCGCCTCCATCTGGCGCTCGACCACCATCTGCGTGGCGATGCCGGCATGGTCGGTGCCGACCACCCAGAGCGCGTCCTTGCCCTTCAGGCGCTCGTGACGGATCACGATGTCCTGCAGCGTGTTGTCCAGCGCGTGGCCGATGTGGAGCGAGCCGGTGACGTTCGGCGGCGGGTTCACGATGGTGAACGGCTGCGCGTCCGGGCGCTCGGGGCGGAACAGCCCTTCGCCTTCCCAATGCTGGTACCACTTCGCCTCGATCTGGGCGGGGTCGAAAGTCTTGTCGAGAGCGGCTTCGGGCGCGGTTTCTGGAGTGTCGGTCATGGCGCGGGGCTTTGCCAGCGCGGCGCGGTAATCGCAAGCCTTCGCGCGGTATGCCAGGCAGGGGGTGAGCGAGGTTGCCGCCAATTTGGTTGCAGTTGCGAACATGTCATTTCGCCGTGCCGGGGGAACCCCTTGCCGGTACAGGCATTTTCCCCCAATACGAGCGCACATGCGGGAATGGGCTGAATTCACTCTGTCGGAAAGCGACCAGTATGGCGTCCAGACCGTGGCGCTGAAGGGGCCGTTGCGCGTCCATTCGCTGGGTAATCTCGGCGGCAAGCTGGCCGCGCTGCATGGACCTTTCGCGCGGATCGACATGTCCGGCGTCACCGATATCGACACCACGGGCGCCTGGCTGGTCTGTCGCTATGCCAGCGAACACGATCTCGAAGTCGTCGGCCAGAGCGAGCAGGCCCAGCGCCTTTTCGCCGCCATCGGCAAAGTTCCCGAGGACGAGCCCGAGATCGAGCCGGTGAAGCCGCTGCTCGTGCGAACGGTGGGCGAACTCGGCGATCTCGTGGTCAACTGGGGGCATGGGCTGGTCCGCATGCTGGGCTTCCTGGGCGAACTCATCACCGCGCTTGGCACCGGCCTTCGCCATCCCTCAAGGCTGCGCGGCACGGCGCTGGTGCATCACATGCAGCATGTGGGCATCAATTCGCTATGGATCATCGGGCTGATGAGCTTCCTCATCGGCATCGTCATAGCGCAGCAGGGCGCGGTGCAGCTGGCGCAGTTCGGTGCCGAAATCTACACGATCAACCTCACCGGCCGGCTCGCCATGCGCGAACTGGGCATCCTGATGACTGCGATCATGGTCGCGGGCCGTTCGGGCTCGGCTTTCGCAGCGCAGATCGGCACGATGAAGCTGACCGAGGAAGTGGACGCCATGCGCACGATCGGCGTTTCGCCGATGCAGGCGCTGGTGGTGCCGCGGGTGCTCGCGGCGATGCTGATGATGCCGTTGCTGGGCTTCTATTCCACGGTGCTGGCGATCATCGGCGGCGCTTTCATCGCCAACTTCGCGCTCGACATTCCGTTCTGGACCTTCCTCCAGCGCACCCAGGAAGTGGTGCCGATCACCGACGTCTGGGTGGGCCTGCTCAAGGCCCCCGTCTTCGCGCTGATCGTGGCGCTCGCGGGTTGCTATCAGGGCATGCAGGTAACCTCCAATGCCGAGGAAGTCGGCGCGCGCACCACGCAGGCGGTGGTCACCGCCATCTTCACCGTGATCGTGCTCGATGCCTTCTTCGCGATCTTCTTCACCAAGATCGGCTGGCAATGAGCGAAGTCGAAACTCTGGAATCCCCACAAGCCGCATCCGCCTCGGATGAGTTTCCGATCGTGGTCGAGGGCCTGCGCAACGCCTTCGGCGAGCATGTCATTCACGAAAACCTGTCGCTGAAGGTGCGCAAGGGAGAAATCCTGGGCGTGGTCGGCGGTTCGGGCACCGGCAAGTCGGTGCTGATGCGCTCGATCATCGGCCTCCAGCAGCCCGCTGCCGGAGATATCACCGTGCTGGGGCATCACATGGGTGCCTCCACCGATGATGAGGGCAGGGACTTGCGGTCGCGGTGGGGGGTGCTGTTCCAGGGCGGCGCCTTGTTCTCGACGCTTACGGTGGGCGAGAACGTGGAAGTGCCTCTCAAGCAGTTCTATCCCGAGATCGACGATGGCCTGCGCGCCGAGATCGCGCGGTTCAAGGTGCGGCTCGCCGGGCTCGCGGAAGAGTCTGCCTACAAGTATCCCAACGAGCTTTCGGGCGGCATGAAGAAGCGCGCCGGCCTGGCCCGCGCGCTCGCGCTCGATCCCGAACTCTTGTTCCTCGACGAGCCGACTGCAGGGCTAGACCCGATCGGCGCCGCCGCCTTCGATGGCCTGACCCGCGAACTGGCCGATACGCTCGGCCTCACGGTCTTCCTGATCACCCACGACCTCGACACGCTCCACGCCATCTGCGACCGGGTGGCGGTGCTGGCGGACAAACAGGTGATCGCGGTCGGCACGATCCCGGAACTGTTGGCGCTCGACCATCCGTGGATCCAGGAGTATTTCAACGGCCCGCGCGGCCGGGCGGCGCTCGGCGCCAGGGACGAGATTTCGACGAAGGAAGATGCGCCGGTCGCGCAGAAGGGCTCCGCACCCGAGGGGCCTGCCATCCAGAACACCAACGAAAGCGGGGCATAGGGCACACAGCATGGAAACACGGGCCAATCACGTATGGGTCGGAGCCGTCACGCTGGTGCTGCTGGCGACGCTGGCGGCGTTCATCATCTGGATCGCGCGCATCAACGACACCGCGCGCAACGAATTCGACATCTTCTTCAAGCAGTCGGTGGACGGGCTCGCCAAGGGTTCCGGCGTGGATTACAACGGCGTGCCGGTGGGCCAGATCAAGCAGATCGAGCTCTGGCCGCAGGATCCCAGCTTCATCCGCGTGCGCATCAGCGTGGACAAGAAGGTACCCGTGACCGTCGGCACCACCGCGACGATCCAGGGCAGCTTCACCGGCGTTGCCGATATCCAGCTGGAAGGCGCGGTGAAGGACGCTCCGTTGCTGACCGAGCCGGGCCCGGAAGGCGTACCGGTGATCCCCACCAAGCGCGGCGGTCTGGGTGAAATCCTCTCCAACGCGCCATTGCTGCTCGAACGCCTGGCGACGCTGACGGAGAACCTCAACCTGCTGCTTTCCGAAGAGAACCGCCGTTCCATCACCGGTATCCTCAAGAATACCGACAAGATGACCAAGGATCTTTCGGACGCTACCCCGCAAGTGAGGGCCACGCTGGCCGAACTCCAGGCCACTCTGAACCAGGCCACCAAGACCCTGGTCGCGTTCGAAGGCGTGGCAGGGAAGGCGGACAACCTTCTGGGCGATCAAGGCAATTCCTTGGCCGAGCAGCTCCGCAACACACTGGGCGCGGCGCAGAAGTCGATGGAAACGCTCGACCAGACGCTTCAGCATGCGCAGCCTGCCTTCGACAAGGTCTCCAACCAGACGCTGCCCGCTGCCGAAGCCGCGATCCGCGATCTGCGTGCGACGAGCAGGGCGCTGCGCAGCGTGACCGAGAAAATCGACGAACAGGGCGCGGGCGCGCTCATCAAGGGGCAGAAGCTGCCCACCTATAAGCCATGAACGAGCAGGCCATGAACGAACCGGCCATGACCACGAGAACGACGATGGGAACCGCGATGAAGCTCCGGCACAAGACCCCGATCCTCGGCGGCGCCCTGGCGGCCGTTGCGGCCTTCGCGCTTTCCGGCTGCATCAGCCTGGCACCCAAGCCGCCGGAAGTGCTGTTCCGCCTCTCGCCCGAGTCGCGCGCGCCGGTGGGATCCCAGCGCAGCGGCGAAATTGCGCAGGCGATCGTCGTGCTCGATCCGGAAGCGGATCGCAGCCTTGAGGCGCTGCGCATGCCGGTGCGGATCGATGCCGCCACGATGTCCTATCTCAAGGATGCGTTCTGGATCGAGAAGCCCAGCCGCCAGTTCCGCTCGTTGCTGGCCGAAACCCTGCGGGCCGATACCGGGCAACTGGTAGTCGAGGGCGTGGAGTTCGAAGTGACCGGCAAGACCCTGGTGGGCGGCCGGCTGCTCGACATGGGCTATGACGTCCCGACCTCTTCGGTCGTCGTGCGCTTCGATGCGGTCCGCACCGAGCGTGGCGGGCCGATCGTCACCAAGCGGTTCGAAGCCGTGGTGCCGGGCGTGAAGCCCGAAGCGGCGGCTGTCGGTCCGGCGGTCAACGATGCGGCCAACAAGGTGGCCCGGGAAGTATCGGCCTGGGTCAAGGGTGAACAGAACTAAGGGGAAGACCGGGGGATGATCCCCCGGACCCTCGGAATGTCGATCTTGCGCGCGCAGATTCGTCTTGCGCTCCCTGCGGCGCAGCCATTCCATTCGGTCCGATGCAGGGGGGCGCTGCCGGATAGTGCAGGGTGCTACGCGGACAGTAACGGGGTGCAGGGGCGATGGCCCCTGCATTGTTCTTCCCTACTTCAAGCCCGCGACAGCTCCGCCAAGCGGATCGCCAGCTTGAAAGCCTCGAACCGCGCCGCGCGGCGTTCTGCGGCTTCCCAGTCTTCGCCCCAGAGTTCGACCTGCCAGTCCTCTTCGAGACTGGCCGCGTTCCACAGCGCTTCGGCGTCTGCGTCCGGGCGGATCGCGGCCATGGCGATCACCAACGATGCGGCGAGGCTGGAGAGCATCTTGAGCGAAGCCAGCACGAAGTCGTTCTCGGCTGCAAGCGCGGTTTCAAGCCGGGCGAGCGTCTCGGCAGGCTGGGGCTTGTGGAGGATGCCGGAAACGCGTGCGAAGCGGACGTCGTAGCGGGTCTCCGCTTCGGCCAGCAGGGGCTCCCAGATCGCAAGCTGTCGCTCGTAAAGCGCATCCTCGGGATCGCCGCGATAGCAGAGCGTGTCGGTTTCCACATAAGGCAGGATGTCGCGGATCGTCTGCGTGCGGTCCTGCGCCACGGCATCGATTGCGAAATCGGCGAGGTCACGCAGATGAAAGGACTGCGCGTCGATCTGTTCGCCCTGCGCGGCCCATTCGGCGGCCAGCGCCTGGGCGAGTGCCTGCGTGGAGACGACCTGCGGACGGCCGCCTGCGGTCTTGATCGGCCGCCCATCCAGCAGGACACGCCACTGCCTGCCTTTATCGGGATCGGCCACTTCACCGACCGAGGCGTCCTTGTAGAACCGCTTCATCGGGGGCTCCGCCATTTACGCGCGAGAACCTTCGGCACCACGAAAACGTCGATCAGTCCGTTCGCGATCAGCAGGTAGCCGACCCACAGCGGCAGGTCGACCTTGCGGGCACCGATGGCCATGCCCGCGATCACGCAGGCGACGCCGAAGATGCGCACGAGCTGGATGATCGCAAATCGGGATCTGGCAGGATCGTTCGCGCTCACGTCAGCAGGTACTCCATCAATTCGTTGGGAGCCTCGACGACCTTTTCGGCGCCGGCCTCGATCAGTTCGCGCGGGTGGTGATAGCCCCAGTCCACGCCGATAGCGCGGGTACCGGCGGCCCTGGCCATCTTCATGTCGTAGGCGGTGTCACCGATCATGACGGCGGCTTCGGGCATCGCACCGGCTTCGATCAGAGCTTCCTCCAGCATGGCCGGGTGAGGCTTGGAGGGGTGGCGATCGGCGGTTTGCAGCGTGACGAAAAGGTCCGCGATGCCATTCGCGGCAAGGCAGTGCGTCAGGCCGCGATCGGACATGCCGGTGGCGACGCCGAGCGTCCAGCCGCGCGCGTGAAGGGTGCGCAGGCAGTCCTCGATACCCGGAAACAGCGGCTGCGAGACGCGGCCTTCGTCGCGGGCCTGCCGGAACGCCACCTTGTAGGCTTCGGCCATGGCATCCTGCTGCGCTGCGTCGCTGTCCGGCAGAAGCTGCTGGATCGCCTGGGGCAGCGAGAGCCCTACCGCACGCCGAATCAGCCCGCGCGATGGCGCGACGAGACCGAAAGCGGCGAAGCTCGCCTCCATCGCCTCGCAGATCGGTGCCTGGCCGTCGACGAGGGTGCCGTCGCAATCGAAGACGGCAAGCTTCATCGCACTGCTCAACGCTTGCCTCGTGGGCCGGACGGACCACTGCCAGCGGGTTTGCGTGTGCCGGGCCTTGCGCCGGGCTTGGCGCCGGGCTTCGTTCCCGGTCGGGCACCCGCGCGAACCGGCTTGGCACCCGGCTTGGCGCCAGGCTTTCCGGGGCCCTTGCCCGAAGGCTTGCCGCGTGAACCGGGCCGCTCGGAAGCGCCGTCGCGGCGCGAGCGGCGTTCGCCGCGCCGCTCCTTGCGGTACTGCTTGGCGTGGGCCTTGGCAGCGCGCTTCTCGTCGTCCTTGGTGAATTCCGGCGCGGATTCGGGCAGGTCTGCGCCGTCAGCCTCGTCGAAGCCGAGCGAGGCCAGGGAGTTGGCGAAGTGCTCGGGCAAGGGGGCGGTGACGTCCAGCGGAACGCCGTCCGGATGCTCGATGATCAGGCGGCGTGCGTGAAGGTGCATCTTGCGGCTGATCGTGCCGGACAGGAACGCTTCCTGCCCGCCATACTTGCCGTCGCCGACGATCGGGTGGCCGATTGCCGCCATATGGACGCGCAGCTGGTGGGTGCGGCCGGTCATCGGGTGCAGTTCGACCCAGGCGGCGCGGTTGCCGGCGCGATCGAGCACGCGGTAGCGGGTCTTGGCCGACTGGCCGCCTTCCTCGTCGACGTGCATCTTCTCACCGCCCGTGCCGGGCTGCTTGGCGAGCGGCAGTTCGATCATGCCGTCGTTGATGCTGGGAACGCCGACCACCAGCGCCCAGTAGATCTTCTTGGCCGTGCGCCCGGAGAAGCGCTTGGAGAAGAACGCGGCGCTGCCCGGCGTGCGGGCGACCAGCAGGACGCCCGAGGTGTCCTTGTCTAGGCGATGGACCAGGCGGGGACGCGGGCCCTTTTCGGAATAGGCGTCGAGCAGGCCGTCGACATGCTCCTTCATGCCGGAACCGCCCTGGGTGGCGAGGCCGGGGGGCTTGTTCAGCACGATGGCCGAACGGTCCTGGGTCAGGACCATCGAATCGGCGAGTTCGATCTCGGCTTCGGTCAATTCGCGGCGCGGGCGCGATCCGCCCAGTCCAGGCTTCGCTTCGCCGCCGGGCGGTACGCGCAGGACCTGCCCTGCGGCGAGGCGGGTGTCGACATCGGCGCGCTTGCCGTCGACGCGAATCTGGCCGGTGCGCGCCCAGCGCGAAACCATCGCGAAGCCCACGTCGGGGAGGTGGCGCTTGAACCAGCGGTCCAGGCGAATGTCGTTATCGTCGCGGCCGACGGTGAACTGGCGGACGGTATCTGAATTGTCGCGGCTCATGCGGCGACTCCCTTCGTGATGGAAAGGCCGGCGAACAGCGCGGCGAAGCCCGCGATCAGTGAGATCGCGACATAGAAAGCCGCAAGACCGACCTGCCCGCGCGAAACGAGGGCCACGGTATCGAGGCTGAACGAGGAAAAGGTAGTAAAGCCGCCGAGCACACCGACGCCGATCAGCAGGCGCGCATTCTCGCCTGCCCCTCCGCGTGACAGCAGCCACCCGGCGAGCAGGCCCATGGCGAAGCTTCCGAGCACGTTGACGGTCAGTGTGCCGTAAGGGAAGGCGCCGGCGCGGGCAGGGCCGAGCAGCATGGTCCAGGCCGTTCCGGTAAGATACCGAAGCCAGGACCCTAGGCCGCCGCCCAGCGCGACGAGGGTCGACGCGGCAAGGAAGGATGGTTGGGGCATCGCGCCGCCTTAGCCGCGAATGCACGGATTTCCAATCGTTCCGTCCGACCGGGTATCCCATCGCCCGTCTATAAGGGTGTTTGGGTGCGACCCCACTCCGCAAGGAGACATAATGATGCAGATATCATCTTCCACAAGCGCGCTGAGCGCTCTTTTCAATCCGCGCCAGGACATGGACGACAAGATCGCCACGGCCGTGGGCAACGGTTCGATCAGCGATACCGATGCTTCGGTGCTGGAATCGGCTCTCGATTCGATCGACGCGTCTCTCGATGCGGATACTTCCGGCAGTCGACTCGACCCCTCGCAGATGAAGGAGCGGATCGATTCCCTGATTTCCGATCAGGTCGAGAGTGGCGACCTGACGCAAGAGCAGGCCAGCGCGCTCCAGTCGCTGTTCGCGCAAGGGCCTTCGCAAGGTGCACCTTCGGCGGCTGGCGAGTCGGGCGAAGGTGGGCCGGGTGGAGCAGGCGGTCCAGGTGGAGCAGGTGGGGCCGGCGGTCCTCGCGGCGTGGGTGGCCCGCCGCCGGGCGCTTCGCCCGCGCAGGAAGCCGAGGAGACGGATGAAACCGACTCCACGGAAACTGAAGAATCCGACGAGGCCGAAGAATCCGAGGAGGCAGAGGCCGCCCTGGCGGCTCTCCAGGCATTCCTCGAAAACCTCCAGGCACAACAGGCCGAGGGCGTGACCTACACGGCCTCGGCGGTGAGCTCGGCCGGCGTCGCGGCATCCGGCCTGATCGTCGATCAACTGGCCTGACGACGCGGATCGGTGTATAACTGCTCTCCATCGGGGCTTCGTACCCGGTGGAGGGCGCATTCCCGGCCAAGAAATCGGCCAAGATTGCTTGCCTTCCCGCGCTGGCAGTGCTAGCGGCCCCCAACTTCGAGCCGACCCCGATAAGGGATTCGGCGCATTTACGTGTTTTCTTTCAAGGTGCCTTCCGCGTCGGAATGCGGAATTCGTACCTTCGATTTGTGAGGTGTGTCGGTTTATGCAGATTCTCGTTCGCGACAATAACGTCGATCAGGCTCTTCGGGCTCTCAAGAAGAAGCTGCAGCGTGAAGGCGTCTATCGCGAAATGAAGCTGCGTCGTCACTACGAGAAGCCCTCGGAAAAGCGCGCTCGCGAAAAGGCTGCCGCCGTTCGCCGCGCTCGCAAGCTTGAGCGCAAGCGCATGGAGCGTGACGGCGCCAAGTAAGGCGACGTCGGCCCCGCTTCCGGGCGGGGCAGCGGTACCGGATACTTCGCCTCAGCGAAGACTAAGGCGCCGCGCTGCAATCATGATCGCAGTCCTGAAACCAATGCAGGCACGATTGTGATTGGCACATGTTGAATTGCTCGGCTTGCGGCTTGAACACCGCTCCGGCTTGAGCCATGAGGGCGCGGAAATCCATCCGCGCCCTTTGTGCATCTGCCGTACGTTGCTGACGCCGGGCGAACCCGAACGAGGCCCTAGACCATGACTGAGATCACGCGCGTTCCGTTGCAGCCGATTGCCAAGGGCTCGCTGGGCAAGATCTGGCTCGGCGTTGTCGCCGTTGCACTGGCCGCCGGCGGCGTGGCCTATGCCGCCCTGCCGCCGCAGGTTCATGTGAAGACGCTGACGGCCGGTTCGGGCGAATCGCCCACGGTGGCCGATGTGGTGCTCATCAACTACAAGGGCACGCTGCCGGACGGTAAGGTGTTCGACCAGGCGCAGCAGGTGCCGATGGCGCTGAACGAGGTGATCCCCGGCTTTTCCAAGGCGCTCGTGAAGATGCAGCGCGGCGGCAAGTACGATGTCGAGATCCCCGCCAAGCTTGCTTACGGCGACAAGGCCGTGGGCCAGATCCCCGCCAATACCGACCTGAACTTCCAGATCGAGCTGCTCGATTTCAAGAGCCGCGCGGAGATCGAACAGCAGCAGCGCATGATGCAGCAGCTTCAGCAGATGCAGATGCAGGGCGGCGGCGCACCGGGTGCTGGCGTTCCGGGCGGCGCAGCCATCCCTGGCGGCGCAGCCATCCCGGGCGGGGCGGCCATGCCCGGAGCCGAAGGTCCGGCCCGCTGATCGCTCCCGCCCAGATGATCCGCGCAAAGATGATCGGCCCGAAAATGATCCATGGGGCTTCCGGCGCGCTTCTCGCGCTCGCGCTCGTTCTGCCGGCGACTTCGTTCGCCGCGCAGGACAAGCCGGCGGCGGCGGCAGGAGCGGCTCCGGCCGTGACTCCCGCCGTTCCCGCCCGCAAGGTAACCGTCACCGCACTCAAGGCGGGGGAGGGCGCCAGGCCCACCCGCGAGGATTACGTGCTGGTGAATTACAAGGGCATGCTCAAGGACGGCACCGTGTTCGACCAGAACGAGCAGATGCCGATGGCGGTCGGCAGCGTGGTTCCGGGATTCGCGGATGGCCTTATTCAAATGCAGCGCGGCGGTTCCTATCGCCTCGAAATCCCCTCGGAACTGGCTTACGGCGCAGAGGGCGGCGGACCGATCCCGCCCAATTCGGATCTCGTCTTCGAAGTGACCCTGCTGGACTTCAAGACCCAGGCCGAGCTGGACGCGATGATCGCCCAGCAGCAAGGGGCGCAACAGGGCGCTGAACAGGCGCAACCGGCGCAAACCGGCCAGTAATGCGCTTTGGCGGACGCTCCCTTTGCGGGGCGTCCCCGCTTGAAGCAAATTCGGACGGGTGCTAGCTGCCCGATCCTGACATTCCGGCGCGGCGCGCAGCCCACCGGTCAAATCTGAAGGAAAGCCATGTCGGTCGATACCGCAACCGTTGCGAAGATCGCCAGCCTCGCCCGCATCAAGGTGAGCGAGGCTGAAATCGAGGCGATGGTCCCCGAACTCAACGGCATTCTCGCCTGGGTGGAGCAACTCGGCGAAGTCGATACCTCGCAAGTCGAGCCGATGACCGCCGTCATCCCCAACACGCTGCGTCTGCGCGACGACGTGATCGACGCCGATCCGCTGACCGGCGGCGACAAGCGCGATGCCGTTCTGGCCAATGCTCCCGCCGCCGAACACGGCTTCTTCGGCGTGCCCAAGGTGATCGAATAATGACTGATCTTACCGAATTCGGCGTCGCGCAGATTCGCGACGGCGTTGCGAATGGCGATTTCTCCGCCGTCGAAGTGGCCGAAGCGTTCAACGCGAACGTCGCTGCCGCGCAGGAAGCGCTGAACGCCTTCATCATCGCCACGCCCGAAAAGGCGATCGAGGCCGCGCGGGCCACCGACGCCAAGCGCGCCAAGGGCGAGGCTCTGGGCAAGATGGGTGGCGTGCCGATCGGCATGAAGGACCTGTTCGCCACTTTCGACGTGCAGACCACCGCCGCCAGCCACATGCTGGAAGGCTTCAAGCCGCAGTACGAATCGACCGTCTCGCAGAAGCTGTGGGATGCCGGCGCGGGCATGTTGGGTAAGCTGAACCTCGACCAGTTCGCGATGGGCTCGTCCAACGAAACCAGCTACTTCGGCAACGTGATCTCGCCGTGGAAGCGCAATGACGGCGGCAATGCCGCCCTCGCGCCCGGCGGTTCCTCGGGCGGTTCGTCGTCGGCTCTCGCCGCGCGGCTTTGCCCGGCGGCGACCGGCACGGACACCGGCGGCTCGATCCGCCAGCCCGCCGCCTTCACCGGCACCACCGGCATCAAGCCGACTTACGGCCGCTGCTCGCGCTGGGGCGTCGTGGCCTTCGCCAGCTCGCTCGATCAGGCGGGCCCGATGGCCCGCTCGGTGCAGGACTGCGCGATCATGCTCGAAGCCATGGCCGGTTTCGACGCCAAGGATTCGACCAGCCTCGACCTGCCGGTGCCGAACTGGGAAGCCGCGCTCTCGGGTGACATGAAGGGCAAGAAGGTCGGCATTCCCAAGGAATACCGCGTCGATGGCCTGGACGAAGACGTGTCGAAGTCGTGGGACGACGGCATTGCCTGGCTCAAGGATGCAGGCGCGGAGATCGTCGAGATCTCGCTGCCGCACACCAAGTACGCGCTGCCGACTT
>NZ_DAMDBA010000026.1:0-21153 GCF_032093395.1 Novosphingobium sp. | reverse complement strand
ATCATCGCGCCTGCCGAAGCCTCGTCCAACCTCGCGCGCTATGACGGTGTGCGCTACGGCCTGCGCGATCTGCCGGACGGCGCGAACCTTCAGGACATGTACGCCGCCACCCGCGCCGCCGGTTTCGGCCCCGAGGTCAAGCGCCGCATCCTGATCGGCACTTACGTGCTCTCGGCCGGCTTCTACGATGCCTACTACACGCAGGCCCAGAAGGTCCGCGCGCTGATCGCGCAGGACTTCGCCAAGGCCTTCGAGCAGTGCGACGTGATCCTCGCGCCGACCGCGCCCTCGGCCGCCTTCGGCCTTGGCGAGAACGTCGACGATCCGCTGAAGATGTACCTCAACGACGTCTTCGCGGTGCCGGCCTCGCTCGCGGGTCTTCCGGCGATGTCGGTCCCGGCCGGGCTGAACCGTGAGGGTCTGCCGCTCGGTCTTCAGGTCATCGGCAAGGCTTTCGACGAACAGGGCGTGCTGAACGCTGGTCTCGCGCTCGAACAGCGCGCGCAGTTCTCGGCCAAGCCGGAGAAGTGGTGGTAATATGAGCACGTATCGCATCCAGGGCGCCACCGGTGACTGGGAGGTCGTGATTGGCCTCGAAGTCCACGCGCAGGTCACCTCGAACTCCAAGCTGTTCTCGGGCTCGGCGACGGCATTCGGCGCGGAGCCGAATTCGCAGGTCTCGCTGATCGACGCGGCGATGCCGGGCATGCTGCCGGTTCCGAACCGCGAATGCATCCGTCAGGCCGTGCGCACCGGCATGGCGATCGAGGCGCAGATCAACAAGTGGTCGCGCTTCGACCGCAAGAACTACTTCTACGCAGATCTTCCGCAGGGCTACCAGATCAGCCAGCTCTACCACCCGATCGTGGGCGAAGGCTCGCTGACCATCGAGGCGGACGAGAAGGCGGGCATCCCGGCCGACAAGGTGATCGGCATCGAGCGCATCCACGTCGAGCAGGACGCGGGCAAGCTGATGCACGACCAGCACCCGACGATGTCCTATGTCGATCTCAACCGCTCCGGCGTGGCGCTGATGGAAATCGTCAGCCGTCCGGACATGGCTTCGCCTGCCGAGGCCGGCGCCTACCTGTCGAAACTGCGCACGATCCTGCGCTATGTCGGCTCGTGCGACGGCAACATGGACCAGGGTTCGATGCGTGCCGACGTCAATGTCTCGGTGCGTAAGCCCGGCGACGAACTCGGCACCCGTACCGAGACCAAGAACGTCAACTCCGTGCGCTTCGTCATGCAGGCGATCGAGCATGAGGCGAGCCGTCAGGTCGATGTGCTGGAAGCGGGCGGCAAGATCGTGCAGGAAACCCGCCTGTTCGATCCCACCAGCGGTTCGACGCGCTCGATGCGTTCGAAGGAAGACGCGCACGACTATCGCTACTTCCCCGACCCTGACCTGCTGCCGCTCGAACTCGACGATGCCTTCCTCGAGGAATGCCGCGCGAGCCTGCCCGAGCTGCCGGACGCCAAGCGGGCCCGCTACGAAGGCGAGCTGGGCCTTTCGGCCTATAACGCCGCCGTGCTGACCGCCGATGTCGATACGTTCGGATGGTTCGAGGCGCTGCTGGCTGAAACCGCTTCGGCACAGGGCAAGCAGCCTGCCGAAGTGGCCAAGCAGGCGGCCAACTGGCTGATCTCCGAATTCTTCGGCGCGCTCAACAAGCAGGGCAAGAGCCTTGAAGATTCCCCCGTAAGCCATGAGCAAGCGGCGGAACTGCTGGCGCTGGTGGGCAAGGGCACGATCTCCGGCTCGATCGCCAAGCAGGTGCTGGAAACGATGTTCGAGACCGGCGACAATGCCGGCGTCATCGTCGAGCGCGAAGGGCTGAAGCAGGAATCGGACACCGGTGCCATCGAGGCCAAGGTGGACGAGATCCTCGCCGCCAACGCCGACAAGGTCGCCCAGTACCGCGAGGGCAAGGTCGCCCTGTTCGGCTTCTTCGTCGGCCAGACGATGAAGGCCATGGCTGGCAAGGGCAACCCGCAGGTGGTGAACGAGATTCTGAAGGCCAAGCTGGGCTGATCCCGCCACACTCCTCCAGAAAAAAGCCCCGGAAAGCGCAGTGCTTTCCGGGGCTTTTTCGTAAGCTGCGCGCGCTTACGAAGTCTTGGTTCCGGTCAGCGTCATCGTGCCGAAAAACCCTGCCTTGATCGTGCCGGTAAGCTCCGTGCCTTCGACGGCTGCCTTGCAGTCGAGGTCGATGGCCATCGGCGAGGTCATCTTCATCTTCCAGCTCAACTGGTTGCCGCTGATGCGGCCGTCGCGAAGTTCCATCGTGCCGAGATCGCCGGTGATCTGGCCGGTGAAAGTGTCACCTTCGGGCACGATCGTCAGCGTGCCCTTCTGGTGACCCAGCGGGGTCTTGGTCGAACATTCGTAGGTTCCGCCGAGCAGCGACATTCTTCTCTCCTTATTCCTGGCCCTGGCCTTATTCCTGACCCTGGGACGCCGCCGGTGCGCTTCGCACTTCGACGGGCAGGCCCAGGCTCTTGAGTTGCGGCTCCACCACCTTGCGGTCTCCCACCACCACGAAAGTCAGCCCCTGGGGCTGGAGATATTGCGTGGCGGCAGCGCCGATCGCCTTGGCGTCGATCGCGCGGTACTTGGCGGCAAGCGTGACGTAGTAATCTTCTGGACGGCCGAGGCGGTCGTTCTTGCGGATTGCGGCCTGCACGGCGGCGCCGGTTTCGAACTGGTTGGGAAGCTGCCTGATCGCACCTTCGGTCACGCGCTGGAGTTCTTCCGTCGTCACCGGCTTGCGGGCGGGGAAAGCGCCCATGTCGGCGATGATGGCCTTGATCGCCTCGCCCGTCTTGTCGGACTGGACCGGAGCCGCAACCTGCACCGAGCGCGGGCCGACCGGCTGTGCCACGCCGCTGTGCACGCCGTAGCTCCAGCCCTTTTCCTCACGCAGGTCCTTGTTGAGGCGCGAGAGGAAGCCGCCGCCGATCACATCGTTGGCGAGTTGCACCGCCTCGGTATCCGGCGTCCTGCCGGTCATCGGCAGAACGCGCCCGGCCACGATGACGGACTGCGGCGAGTTGGGGCGATCGATCAGGACGATGCGGCTGCCCTGGGCGGCGGCGACCGGCGCGTCGATCGGCTTTGCCGGCCGGGGCGAGGCGGGCGCCTGCCACTGGCCGAAGGCGCGTTCCAGCATGGGCTTGAGTTCGGCCATGGTTACGTCGCCCACCACGGTGATCCGCGCGAGGTCGGGGCGGAGCCACTTGTCATGCGCGGCGCGGAGCTGGTCCGGTGTGAGCGCGCCCAGCGAGGCGGCGTTGCCAAGGCCGTCGCCCGGCTGCGCGTAAGGGTGCGAGCCGAACAGTTCGGCGCCCAATGAACGGGCGGCCAGTGCGCTGGGCGTCGAGAGTGCCTGCGCCAGTTCGGCCTCCGTCTGCGCCTTTACGCGCGCCACTTCCGAAGGCGCGAAGGCCGGATCCCGGACGATCTGGGCCATGAGGTCCAGCGAGGGGGCGAGGTTTGCCGAGAGCGCCGAAAGCGTCACGCTGCTGGTGTCTAGCGAGCCATCGATGGAGATGCTGGCGCCGAGCCGCTCCTGCGCCTCCGCGATTTGCGTGGCGTCAAGCTTCGAGGTGCCCTGGTCGAGCATCGCCAGCATCAGGCCCTGCGTGCCCGGCGTGTCGAGCGCGTCGGCAGCATAGCCGGCATCGAAATCCAGCGAGAGCACGAGTTTCGGCACCGCGCTGCGGCGGGCGAGTGCTACCGGAATGCCGTTTGACAGAGTGGCGCGCTCGATCGCCGGGAAGGTCAGCGCGCCGATCTGGCCGAGCGGGGGCATTTCGCGTTTGGGACCGGCGGCGAGGGCAGGGGCCCTGGTCTTGGGATCCGGACGGGGCGCCGGATGCTGGGCCTCGTCGCCCCAGCCGCCCATGGCGTCTCCGCTCTCCTTGCGCGCGCCGGGAACGACGTCCAGCGCATAGACGGGGCGGGAGAGCCACTTGTTCAACGCCGCCTTGATCTCGGCCGGGGTGAGTGCGGCCATCCTGGCCAGGTTTTCCTTGTACTTGGCCGGATCGTCCGAATAGACCTGCCCTTCGGCCAGGGTCGCGCCCTTGCCGCTGAAGCCGCCGACGCGTTCGAGCCCGCCGATCTCGCCGGAAAGCGTGCTGACCACGGCGCGGCGCACTTCGTCCTCGGTGGGGCCGTCTCGCAAGTAGTCCGCCAGCACCTTGTCGAACGCGGCATTGGCCTGCGTGCGATCCACGCCGGGTTTCACGTCCATGGCCATGTTCAACATGCCGAGCTGCTGGAACACTTGCGCGGATGCCGTCACCGCGACGGCGAGCTGCTGGCCGCGCACCAGTTCGTTGTCCAGCCGGGAGCTGGCAAGGCCGCCCAGGATGTGCATGCCGATCTGGAGCGCGGGGGTATCGGCATCATTGAGGCCGGGCGCGGTCCAGTTGCGGGTAAGGCGCAGGACGGGCACCTGGTCCGCGATTTCGCGCGTGACGGGGGCTGCGAGGGTGACCGGCTCGGCGGCGACGGGCTTGATGTCCGGTCCGCGCGGAATCTGGCCGAACCACTTCTCCACTTTGCTGCGCGCCGTGGCGGCGTCGATATCGCCGGAGAGCACGAGCACGACATTGTTCGGGCCGTAATGGTCGGTGAACCATTGGCGCACATCGGTGAGGGTGGCGGCGTCGAGATCGGCCATGGAGCCGATCGTGGAATGGCGATAGGGGTGGCCGACGGGCAGCAGGCCTTCGCTCTGCGCGTATTCGAAGAGGCCGTAGGGCTGGTTGTCGCCCTGACGCTTCTCGTTCTGGACGACGCCCCGCTGCTTGTCGAGCTTGTCCTGCGTCACCGCGGGCAGCAGGTGGCCCATGCGGTCGCTCTCCATGAACAGCGCCACGTCGAGCGCGCCGGTGGGCACGGTTTCTACGTAGTTGGTGCGGTCGTACCAGGTGGAGCCGTTGGTGGGGGTGGACCCGGCAGCCTCCAGGGGGATGTCGAAGTCCGGCACATTGGCCGAGCCGCCGAAGAACAGGTGCTCGTAAAGGTGCGCGAAACCGGTCTTGCCGCGCGGCTCGTTCTTCGAGCCGACCTTGTAGTAGGCGGTCACGCCGACGATCGGGGCCTTGCGATCGGTGTGGACGATCGTGGTGAGGCCATTGGCCAGCACGAACTTTTCATAAGGAATGTCCACCTTGGCTACGAGTTCGGCGGGTGAGGCCGGGCTCGGAGCCTCCTGCGGGGCAGGCGCGTTCGGTGCCGAGGCGAGGTTCGCCGTCGGAGCGCCGGCGCAGGCGGAGAGGAGCAGAGCGGTGGCGAGCGCAAGGGCGCTGGAACGAGAAGCAAGTCGCATGGCCGAAGGTCTAGCACGTTGTTCGGCAAGGGCCAGCGGCAAAGGTTGGCAGCATTACGTCGTCCCGGACTTGATCCGGGACCGCTGGCAAATCTTCAGGCGCGAGCTTTTGTCAGGGCGCCCTGCCGAGAGTTGGCTCGGCACGGCCAGCGGTCCCGGATCAAGTCCGGGACGACGACTTCGCTACCCCCGCCACACTCTACCCCCGCTTGAAGATCTGCCCGGAATCGAAGCGGGAGATGCGCCATTCGCCATCGGCGTCGCGGCGGCATTCCATCTTCACGTCGGCCACGGCCAGCGGATCGCAATACTTGTCGAAGGGGCCGTCCCCAAGGGCGGCGAAGAACACCAGCAAGTAGCCGACTTTCGCATGATCGGCATCGTCGAACGACACCCGCAGGGACGTGATGATGTGTCGCATGGTCATCAGCCCGGCGCCTGCGCGCATGGCTTCGGCGCGGCCGTTGTAGAAGGCCTCCACCGCGGCCAGCCCTTCGCGCCATTCGCCGCCCACGTTGTAGGAGACGTCATCCGCCAGGACATCCGTTTGCCGCATCTGCAAGCCGTTGTGAATGTCCAGTTCGTCGCCCCATTCGTAGACGACCTGCTTGATCGCGAGCACGTCTGCTGCCTGCTGGGGAGTGAATTTCGCCACGTGATGCCTCTTTCTATTGCTTCTCGGCCATTGCTTTCCGGGTTCGTGGTCGAAGGCTAGGCAAGCCTGCCTCGCCCGCCAAGCGAATGCCGCCGCAAGCCTGCTTTCACCGCCCCGGCGTTTTGGCGGAGGGTCTTCTCCGGGAAATCACGGAGTCTCTTGCTTCGATCGAGGGCTGGAATTCGGCGAGGCGAAACCCATCTTGGTGCCACTGGCTTGCGGCTCTTGAGAATCCACGGTTTCTTGCCATTTGCGTGCCGGCGTCAGGCCGCCAGCAAAAAATGTTGCAGCTTATCTTGTGTTGCAATTATGCAACACTATATGGTCGAGATCAGGAGGCAATTCATACCATGAATCTCGAAAAGTTCACCGACCGGGCCAAGGGGTTCCTTCAGGCGGCGCAGACCGTTGCGATCCGCATGAATCACCAGCGGATCAGCCCCGATCATATCCTCAAGGCCCTGCTTGAAGACGGCGAAGGCATGGCGGCCGGCCTGATCCAGCGCGCGGGCGGCAATCCCGCTTTCGCCGTGCAGGAAGTCGACAAGACCCTGGGCAAGATCCCCACCGTTTCGGGCAGCGGCGCACAGGGGGCGCCGGGGCTGGACAACGATTCCGTGCGCGTGCTCGACCAGGCCGAGCAGCTTGCCGCGAAATCCGGCGACAGCTTCGTCACCGTGGAGCGCATGTTGCTTGCGCTGGCGCTCGCCACCACGACCTCGGCCGGGCAGGCGCTCAGGGCCGCGAATCTCACGCCGCAAGGGTTGGAAGCGGCGATTTCCGAGTTGCGCGGTGGCCGCAATGCCGACAGCGCCTCGGCCGAGAACGCCTACGACGCGATGAAGAAATATGCGCGCGACCTCACCCAGGCCGCGCGTGATGGCAAGCTCGATCCCGTCATAGGCCGCGACGAGGAGATTCGCCGCACCGTGCAGATCCTCGCCCGCCGGACCAAGAACAACCCCGTCCTCATCGGCGATCCCGGCGTCGGCAAGACCGCCATTGCCGAAGGGCTGGCCTTGCGCATCGCCAACGGCGACGTGCCCGACAGTCTCAAGGACCGCAGCCTCATGGCGCTCGACATGGGCGCGCTGATCGCGGGCGCCAAGTATCGCGGCGAGTTCGAGGAGCGACTGAAAGCCGTGCTCGACGAAGTGAAGGGCGCGGACGGACAGATCATTCTGTTCATCGACGAGATGCACACGCTGATCGGCGCGGGCGCGTCCGAGGGCTCGATGGACGCAGGCAACCTGCTCAAGCCCGCTCTTGCGCGCGGCGAACTGCACTGCATCGGCGCGACCACGCTGGACGAATACCAGAAATACGTCGAGAAGGACGCGGCCCTGCAACGCCGTTTCCAGCCCGTCTTCGTGGGCGAGCCGACCGTGGAGGACACGATCTCGATCCTGCGCGGGCTCAAGGAAAAGTATGAGCTGCACCACGGCGTGCGCATCACTGATGCGGCGCTGGTGGCGGCGGCGACGCTCTCCAACCGCTACATCACCAACCGCTTCCTGCCGGACAAGGCGATCGACCTCATGGACGAGGCCGCCAGCCGCATCCGCATGGAAGTGGAAAGCAAGCCCGAGGAGATCGAGAAGCTCGATCGCCGGATCATCCAGCTCAAGATCGAGGAAATGGCCCTTGCCAAGGAAACCGACGAGGCTTCCAGGGACCGTCTCGTCAGCTTGCGTGAGGAACTGGCCAATCTGGAGCAGCAGTCGAGTGAACTGACCACCCGCTGGCAGAACGAGCGCGACAAGATCGCCGCCGAGGGCAGGATCAAGGAGCAACTCGATGCCGCGCGCAGCGAACTCGATCAGGCCCAGCGGCTCGGCGATCTCGCCAAGGCGGGCGAACTGTCCTACGGCACGATCCCCTCGCTGGAGCGCAAGCTGACCGAAGCGCAGGCCCAGGCCGGCAATGCGCTCCTGCGCGAGGAAGTGACCGAGGATGACATCGCCGGTGTCGTCAGCCGCTGGACCGGGGTGCCGGTGGACAAGATGCTGGAAGGCGAGCGCGAGAAGCTCCTCAAGATGGAGGAGATGATCGGCGCGCGGGTGATCGGGCAGAAGGATGCGGTTTCGGCGGTGTCCAAGGCGGTGCGCCGTGCCCGCGCCGGGCTTCAGGACCCGAACCGGCCGCTCGGCTCGTTCCTGTTCCTCGGCCCCACGGGCGTCGGCAAGACCGAACTGACCAAGGCGCTGGCCGGTTTCCTGTTCGACGACGACAGCGCGATGGTGCGCATCGACATGAGCGAGTTCATGGAGAAGCATGCGGTATCCCGCCTGATCGGCGCGCCTCCAGGCTATGTCGGTTACGACGAGGGCGGCGTGCTCACCGAAGCCGTGCGGCGCCGCCCCTATCAGGTCGTGCTGTTCGACGAGGTCGAGAAGGCGCATCCGGACGTGTTCAACGTGCTGCTGCAGGTGCTCGACGATGGCCGCCTGACCGATGGGCAGGGCCGGGTGGTGGACTTCACCAATACCCTCATCATCCTCACCAGCAACCTCGGCAGCCAGTACCTGACCCAGCTTGACGAAGGGCAGGACGTGGATTCCGTGGAGCCGCAGGTGATGGAGGTGGTGCGCGGGCATTTCCGGCCCGAGTTCCTCAACCGCCTCGACGAGATCGTGCTGTTCCATCGCCTGGGGCAGGAGCACATGGGCCCGATCGTCGATATCCAGGTGGCGCGCGTGCAGAAGCTGCTCAAGGACCGCAAGATCGTGCTGGACCTCACCGAGGCCGCCAAGCGCTGGCTGGGCAGGGTGGGTTACGATCCGGTCTACGGCGCGCGTCCGCTGAAGCGCGCGGTGCAGCGGTATCTACAGGATCCGCTCGCCGAAAAGCTGCTGGCGGGCGAAGTGCCTGATGGTTCGCATCTCCGGATCGACGATGGCGACGGGGCGCTGGCGATTACGGTGGAGTGAATGCGGGCGTAAGCCTGAAACTTCAAGATGCCTGAAACTTCAAAATGATTGCATCAGCCAAATAAAAACGGGCGGGACCGATGGTCCCGCCCGCCTTTTTTGCAGTCTCGTCCAGATCAGAAGTTGAACTGGAAGCCCACGTAGAAGCGACGGCCGAACGGATCGTAGACGTCCGCTGCGGTTTCCGCGCCGGTCGGCGACACGGCGAACTGCGCACCCGGAAGGTAGGGCGGCTTCTTGTCGAACAGGTTGTCGACGCCGACGTAGAAGGCAGCCTTCTTGTCCATGACGTCGAAGCGGGCCTGCACGTCGTGATACATGTACGACTTGACGTCGTTCAGAGCCACGATGGCGGGGTTCGCGTTGGTGAAGTTTTCGTCCGCCTTCGCGCCGCTCATGTAGTTCACCTGCCAGCTCAGCGAGATATCGTTGAAGCCGTAGATGAAGCGACCCGAAGCGCGGTGCTTCGAGAAGCCGACAGTGCCGTCGTAGTGCTCAACTTCGGCCGCAGGGTTCGACTGGATGTCGAAGTTGATGAGGTACGTATAGTTCGCCTGAACGGCGAGCGTGTCGTTCTCGAGCAGGCCGAGACCGGTGCTGTAGCGAACGCCAAGGTCGATGCCCGAGGTCTTGCGCTCGGCGACGTTGATCAGCTGGTCATTGACGGTGGTCACGAAGCCGTTGTTCGGATTGCGGATCACGTTGTCGCAGAACACGTCGAGGTCGGTCAGCAGGCACTGCTCGATCGAGGTGTTGCGGCCGGTGGTGGCAATCGCGTCCTTCAGCTTGATGTTGAAGTAGTCGACCGTCACGCTGAGGCCGGGGACTGCACGCGGGGTGAACACGGCACCCAGGGTGATGGTCTCAGCCGTTTCTTCCTGCAGGTTGGTGTTGCCGCCCACGAAGCCGTTGATGCCCTGGAGATCGGCCAGGGTGTACTCGAACGTACCGGAGTTGGCGATGGCAGCCGCCACGGCCGGGATGGCACGGCAGGCGTTGCCGAAGCCGTTCAGGTCGTTCGTTGCAGTTGCGCCGTCGCAGGGGTCGGTGACCGAAGCGAAGGTTTCGCTGGCAGGCGAGAACAGTTCCGAGTTGTTCGGAGCGCGGTTCGCCCTTGCGTAGACACCGCGGAAGCGGACGCCTTCGACCGGCGAGTATTCGGCGCCGGCGTTCCAGCTGAAGACGCTGCCGACAGTGGAATACTTCGAGTAACGTGCCTGGCCCATGAGGCCCAGGTAGTTCACGAAGTTCATGTTGGCGAGCAGCGGAACGTTGACTTCGCCGAACACTTCCCAAACGTCGAACTTGCCGCTGAAGTCGGGGATCAGGTTGCCCGAGTTGCCGCCGGTGTTGGTCAGGATATCGAGGTCGTCGGTGACGCTTTCCTTGCGGTATTCGCCACCGAAGGCCACGCCGATGTCGCCGGCGGGCAGAGCCGCGAACGAACCGGAAACCGAGCCGGTCAGAACATGCTGGGTGTTCTTGATGACTTCCGACTTGGGGACCACGGCCTGAACATAGGACGAGGCTTCGGGGCTGGCGGTGTTGTAGCCGAACAGGTTGATCGGCACGCAACCGTCAAGACGCGCGGCAGCGCTGCGGCAGACGATCTCGCCGTTGATGGTCGTTGCGTCGAGAGCGTTAGCCAGGCGGCGAACGTCGACGTCTTCGCTCGAGTTGCTGTCCGTCACGTGGCCGTAGACGTAGCTGACGTCGAAGTTCCACTTGTCGGTGATGTCGCCGCGAACGCCGACGACAGCACGCCAGGTGTCACGCGAAGCGCGGTTCGAACGGTCGAACACTTCGTTGAAGCGGCGACGTGCGCTGATCGAGGTAACGTCGTTCGTCGGATCGGCATCGCTGTTGCGCGCAGCGATGATGGAGGCCAGCGCCGTGGGAATGAACGGGTTGTCGATGCCGATGCCCGGTGCGTCGGGATTGGCCAGCGCGCTGCTGGAGTTGGACAGGCCGATGGCGCTCGCTTCCAGCGAGGCGTTCGAACGGACCTTGGCATAAGTACCTTCACCGTAGAGCTGAATGCTGTCGGTGATGTCGTACTTGGCGATCGCGCTGACGAGGTGACGCTCAACCGGGGTGGCGATGCGGCGCACGCCGTTGCGGTTGAAGCCCGGGCCCTGGCCGGTGATCAGGTTGTTGTCGGTGTCGAACGAGTAGACGCTGCCGAGGGTGTCGCCGTTGGTCAGGTAGAACTGGCCCTGGGGCGAGAACACGCTGTACGCAGCCGGACCGCAGATCAGGCCATTACAATCCTGGGCAGAGATCGCGCGGTCGCGCGAGTTCAGACCCTTGTCCTTGTCGTACGAATAGTTGAGCATGATCGAGCCGCGATCGTCGGCGCCGAACTTGGTGCCGGCGGTGACGCTGGCGAAGAAGCGCGGATTGTCGCCACGGCCGGTCAGGTTGTACTGCGCGCGGGCGCGGATGCCTTCGAAGTTGTCCTTAAGGACGAAGTTCACGACGCCGGCGATCGCATCCGAACCGTAAACGGCCGACTGGCCACCGGTGACGACGTCGACGCGCTCGATGAAGTCCGTCGGGATGTTGTTGACGTCTACCGCGGAATCACCCGCAAAGCCGCTGACGAAACGACGACCGTTGACCAGGGTCAGCGTGCGGCTGTTCCCCAGGTTGCGCAGGTTGATGGTCGAAATGCCCGTGCCGGAGGTCAGGAAGTTCGAGTTGGTGCGGCTGTTGCCGATGCCGACCTGCGGCAGTTCCGACAGCGAATCCATGACGTTCGCGGCGGCATCGCGCTGAAGGTCCTGCGAGCCGAAATAGGCGACCGGAACCGGCGAATCGACATCGGGGCGAGCAATGCGCGAACCCGTAACGACGATAGCCTGGCCGGCTTCGGCGTCTTCGGGAGCTTCCTGTGCGTAAGCAGGGCCGCACAGCAGCGCAAACGCCGTGAGGCTCGTCGCGCCCTGAAGGGCGGACTTCATAAGGTGATTCTTCAAGTTTTGTGTCCCTTGTTGCTTCGTGCGCACGGCTGGAAGCGTGACCAGACCCGCCGAGCGCACGGAGGCGGCAATCTTTGTGCGCAAAGGCACGCGAAAGCCATAAGGGGATTTCTTGCGCCCAAGGCGCCAGCTTTCAATCGTAAAGACCCCTAAGGGATTAATTGAAATTCGGGATGTGTCTAATATGCCACAGAAAAATCCTGCATTTCTGGCCACTTCCCGATGCTGCATTGTAAGCAATTGTAGCCATATTATCACAATGTGATAGCGGCGTGGTCGCTCATATTTCCAAATATGTCGTGTACGCCCTTGGTCTCGGCATTTTTGTTACCGGGGAAATTGTTCCGCCTTGCTGAGGGTTGGGGAAGGGCGGGCGCGGCAGTCACGTCATTTGATCCGGCGCATCTTAATCGGGCGTTGTCCCCGAACCGAAACGGTGAAGGTTCCCAGCAGTCCACGAGTAATCTCGGCTTCGTTCCCGAGCTTGGGTGACAATACGAAGTCGCGGGTGTCGTTTTGCTCCCAGGTGCTTCCGTTCTCGAACTCAAGCAGCCAGCCTGACGCGTTCCGATTTACACCGGTGACCGTCGTGGTGATCTTGTCGAGCTCCTGAGCGGCTTCGTCATTTCCGCCGAACCCCAGCAACCTTGCCACCGGCGTTGCAAATCCGAAGAGGCCGCGCTGTGCGGCTTCCACCGCTTTCTTGTCGGCAATGACGATTTCTCTTTTGCTGGTAGCTTGCTTGAAGGCAGCGACCTGCTCATCGTAGCACGCAAGGCGGGCCGCCGGCTCCTGAATGCCCAGACATGCTACGAGCTGCTGAAAGGCAATGGGCTGATCCTCGCTTGTGCTTTTTGCGTCAGAGGCGAGGGCCGTTTGGGACATTAGCAAAAGCATTGTCGCTACAGACAGATTGGCCTTTTTCAATGCCTTTTCCCTCTCAGTTCCGTTGGTGACAGTTTCGAATTGGTAGCGAGCCGATAGAGGTCGGAGCAAGAGGCTTGGTTCAAGCTCTACTTCGCAACCCGCTAACACTTTGACGACTTTCTTGCTCAAATCGATAAATTTCCGACATGATGTTGCGTAAATGTTACGATACGGAATGGCAATTTCCGAAGCGAGTCAGTGTCGCCCGTTATCGGGCCATCTTCGATATTCCTTATTTGTTGCGGATTTGTCACAAGGTTTCGCGAATGTTGCGTGGCACTAATCAAAGCCCTTTGAGCAAGTCCGTCTTTGCGAGATGAAAGCGTATCTTCCATCTCGCGAAATATCCTTACAGGGGAGGGTCGCGGGCCGGAGTATCCAAGGCGCAGGGTTTACACTGCGCCTTAGAAAAAGGGACATACCAGTGAACAAACAAACTCTCACCGCGTTGAAGGCAGGTGCGGCACCTTTGGTGCTGGGCTTCGCAATGTTCAGCAGCGGCGCTTATGCGCAGGACGCTACGGCTGACGACAGCTCGACCGGCGAAGCCATCGTCGTAACCGGCAGCCGCATCGTCGCGCCGAACCAGACGTCGATCGCGCCGATCACCACCGTTTCGTCGCAGGACATCCAGCTTCAGGGTACCACCCGCACGGAAGACCTGCTGAACTCGCTGCCGCAGGTTCTTGCTTCGCAAAGCTCCAACCTCGCCAACGGCGCAACGGGTACGGCCAACGTCGACCTTCGCGGCCTCGGTCCGTCGCGCACGCTGGTGCTGATCAACGGCCGCCGCCTGATGACCGGCGATCCGAACACCACGACTTCGGCTGCCGACCTTAACTTCATCCCGGCTGCGCTGGTGAAGCGGGTGGACGTGCTGACGGGCGGCGCTTCGGCCACCTACGGCGCCGACGCCGTGGCCGGTGTCGTCAACTTCGTGATGGACACCGAATTCGAAGGCTTCAAGATCGACGCCAACTACGGCGTCTACATGCACAACAACAACAACGAGTTCATCCGCTCGGCGCTCGACAAGAACGCCGGCAACCCGGATTACGATTATCCGCGCGGCAACTCGGTCGGCGGCGGTCAGTACGACTTGACCGCGGCATTCGGCACCAGCTTCGATGACGGCCGCGGCCACGCCACCGCCTATGTCGGCTATCGCCGCGCCGATCCGCTGCTCCAGGGCCGTCGCGACTATTCGTCGTGCGCCATTGCAGCTTCCGGCAGCACCTTCAACTGCGGCGGTTCGGGTACGGCTGCTCCAGGCAATGGCTATTACTTCCCGGCAGGTGCCGACGCTTCTACGACGGGTGCACTGGGCGCAGGCACGATCACCCCTGGCGGACGCAACATCTACAACTTCGCGCCCGTGAACTACTACCAGCGCCCCGACGAGCGCTACACGGCCGGCGTCTTCGCAGACTACGAGATCAACAAGGCCATCCATCCGTACATGGAATTCATGTTCATGGATGACCGCACGGTCGCGCAGATCGCGCCCTCGGGTAACTTCGGCAACACGCTGACGATCAATTGCGACAATCCGCTTCTGTCGGCTCAGCAGCGCGGCGAAATCTGTAACGCGTCGAACCTGATTAACGGCTTCCTCGGCAATTTCCCGCTGGCCGCAGGCGCAGCCTTCAACCCGAATCAGGGCGCGGCGCCGATCAACTTCATCGACCCGACCACGGGCGCAAACTACAATAAGGCGTTCTTCCAGCTGCTTCGCCGCAACGTGGAAGGCGGTGCGCGTCAGAGCGATCTCCAGCACACCGCGTTCCGCACCATCATCGGTTCGCGCGGCGAACTGGGCAACGCCTGGTCCTATGACGCCTACTATCAGTACGGCCGCACCAACTACTCGCAGGTCTACACCAACGAGTTCTCGGCTTCGCGCCTTGCCAATGCGCTGGACGTGGTTTCAACCGCCAACGGTCCGGCTTGCCGCGTCGCCGTGACGGGTCAGGACACGCGCTGCGTGCCTTATGACGTGTTCAGCGGGGCGCCGATTTCGCAGGGTGCGCTGGATTACCTCACCTCGACCGGCTTCATGAAGGGCAACACCTCGCAGCAGGTGGCGAGCGCCAGCTTCACCGGCCTGCTCGGCGAATACGGTATCAAGTCGCCGCTTGCGGAAGACGGCATCAACATCGCACTTGGCGCCGAATATCGCCGTGATGCGCTGGATCTGAAGACCGACTACGCCTTCACCACCGGCGACCTCACCGGCCAGGGCGCTCCGACGGTTTCGACCTCGGGCAACTACAAGGTCACCGAACTGTTCGGCGAAATCGACATTCCGCTGATCCAGGACGGTTTCGTCCAGAACCTGTCGTTCAATGGCGGCTATCGCTATTCGCACTACAAGGTTTCGAACGGCCGCACCTTCAACACCGACACCTTCAAGCTGGGTCTTGATCTCGCGCCGATCTCGGACATCCGCATTCGTGGCGGCTATAACCGCGCCGTTCGCGTGCCGAACATCCAGGAACTGTTCGCTCCGCAGATCGTCGCGCTCGATGGCACGACCGATCCTTGCGCCGGCGAGGACACGATTTCGCCCGCTTGCGCTGCACAGGGCCTGGTTGCCGGCACGCCGCTCAACCCCGCTTCGCAGTACAATGGCCTGATCGGCGGTAATCCGAACCTTACCCCGGAGAAGTCGACCACCAAGACCGTCGGCGTCGTTCTTCAGCCGCGCTGGATTCCGGGCCTGACCGCCAGCGTCGACTGGTTCGACATCAAGGTGAAGAACGCCATCCGCCAGTTCGGTGCTGACGCCATCCTCGCCGCTTGCGGCGACGGTGTCTCCGACGCCTGCGATCTCGTCAATCGCAACCCCGCCGGTTCGCTGTGGCTGAGCCCCGATGGCTATGTCATCGATACCAACCAGAACGTCGGCGGCGTGAAGACGCGTGGCTTCGAGTTCAACGGCAACTATTCGACCGAGGTGGGCAATGCTGGCCGCGTGTCGCTTAACTTCGTTGGAACCTGGCTGAACAACTACGTCGTCGATAACGGCCTGACCGAGCAGTACAACTGCGCCGGATACTATGGCCCCACCTGCGGCGTGCCCCGTCCCAAGTGGCGTCATAAGGCCCGCGTGACCTACACGATGACCAACGGTGTCGGCCTTTCGGTGCAGTGGCGTCACCTCTCGTCGGCCACCGTCGAGTTCCTCAACCCGTCGAGCTCGCTCGCCGGTCGGACGAACACGCTGGACGACAAGATCGGCAGCCAGGACTATTTCGACCTGACGCTCACCGCCGACCTTGGCAAGAACCTGACGTGGCGCCTCGGCGCGACCAATCTGCTGGACAAGGATCCGCCGCTGGTCACCCAGGCCGCTTGCGCCTCGGTGTTCTGTAACGGCAACGTCTATCCGGGCACGTACGACGCGCTGGGTCGCTATGTGTTCACCGGCATCACGATGAACTTCTAATCGCTTTCACGAACGGTTAGTCTTCGGCGGCGGCCTTCCCGGGAAGGCCGCCGCCTTTGCATTCGGCGCTCTTGCCCTGCAAGGTAAGTTCGCCATGAGTTCCGGAACCTATCTCGCATGACCAGCACTGCTACGCCTTCGGACGAGCTTCGCCGCATAGCCGGTCTCGCGCGGAGGGGGCGGCTCGATGAAGCGTCGTCGGCGGTCGCCGAAGCCGTTGCAGCCGATCCCGAGGATCCCGTTCTTGCCGCATTGGGGGGGGCGGTGGAGGTTCATCGCGGAAGGTTCGCGGAAGCCGCGGTTTATCTGGAGCGCGCCCACGCCTTGCGGCCGCAGGATCTGGTGGTGCGCACCAATCTGGCCGAATCCTACTTTCATACCGGGCGTGCCGAGCAGGCGCTGGCGCTTTGCGACGAGGCTTCGGCTTTTGCGGAGCCGAGCCTGAGACTGGCGCGTCTGGGAGCCCACCTTGCCCAAGAGGTTGGCGATGTCGAACTGGCTTCCAGTCTCTACCGGCATGTGTTGGCGCAGCAGCCGGACGACTGGTCGGTTCTCAATAACCTGGGCAATCTCCTGAGCGAGGCGGGAAAGCGCGCCGAGGGCGTGGAACTTTTGCAGCGGGCGATGAAGCTTATGCCGGATTCGCCGCCGATCCGCGTCAATCTCGGCACCGCGTTGCTGAAAGCGGCGCGTGTTGAGGAAGGCGAGCGTATCCTGCGCGAGGCTGCTCGCGATTACCCTGACGACCATGTTCCCATGCGGACGCTGGCGACGTTCTACGGCGAAAACGGCATGGACGATCGCCAGTACGAGGCGATCGCGGAGGCTGCGCGCCGTGCGCCTGAAAATGGGGGATTGCAGTCGGATTACGGCCAGGAGGCCGCGCGCCGGAACGACTATGACATTGCCGAAAGCCGGTTCGAGGCAGCATTGGCGATCGAGCCTGCGCTTGGCCCTTCCTTCGTCGGGCTTGCTGCGGTCTACGAGCGCAGCAATCGCGAGGCGGAGCTTGAACCCCTGCGTGAGCGTGCCGTGGCCAACGGCACCGACGCGGCATCGATCGCTTATGTCGATGCCTTGCGTTTCAAGCGCGCCAATGCGTTTGAGGAGGCTTTCGCCGCGCTGGAGCGCGCCGGTGAGGTCGTCCTCGTTAACCGCCGTCATCAGCTGCGCGGCATCATGCTCGATCGCATGGCCCGTTACGACGAGGCTTTCGGTGAGTTCGCGGAAATGAACGCCAGCCATCTGAATGAGCCGTCGCGTCCCGGCGAGCGGGCGGAGCGTTTTCGTGCCGATCTCGCCAGGGACAAGGCGCTTGTTACACCGCAATGGCTGGCCGGCTGGACCGACAGCCCGCCGGAAGATCGGGCTGCTCCGGTCATTCTGCTCGGTTTTCCGCGCTCGGGGACGACGCTCCTGGATACGATGCTGATGACCGCCCCCAACACGCTGGTACTTGAGGAAGAACCCTTCCTTGGGGAGATCGAGGCGGAACTGGGCGGGGTCAAGGCTCTATCAGACCTGGACGCGAAGGCTTTGGCCGCAGCACGCGCGCGGTACTTCGAGAAAGTTTCGAAGCATGGCGGGCTCGGTTCGGGGACAACGGTAATCGACAAGCATCCGTTGCATCTCAACAAGGTTCCGGTCATCCGCCGGCTGTTTCCCGAGGCCAAGTTCGTGCTGGCGTTGCGGCATCCCTGCGATGTCGTCCTGAGCTGCTTCATCACCAATTTTCGCCCCAACAACGCCATGAGCAACTTCCTGGACCTGGAAACGGCGGCCCGGTTCTACGACTTGACGTTCTCCTACTGGGAGCAGGCGAAGGAAGTGTTCGATCTTCCCGTTCGCACCGTTGTTTACGAACGTCTGGTGGCGGACCAGTCGCGGGAACTGGCGCCTCTGTTCGACTGGCTCGGCCTGCCGTGGAACGGCGGCGCGTTCGACCATCGCGAGGCAGCCCGGGCGCGGGGCGTGGTGCGGACGGCCAGCTACGCCCAGGTTACCGAGGCGGTCTATACCCGGTCTGCGGGGCGCTGGCGCCGCTACGAGAAGCATCTTGAACCGGTGTTGGATATCCTGCGGCCCTGGGTAGACCGGTTCGGCTATTCTCTCGACGACGACAGGGTTCCGGCATGGGATGGCGCGCCGGGCGTCGTGGTCGATCCGGTCTGATAGCGCTCGGGGGGGCCATGAATTCAGGGATTTCAACGTTCGTTGAAGTGGACCGGCTGACGGCGGCCGGAAATCTGGCCGGCGCGGCGCAGGCGCTGGAGGCGCTGCTGGGAGCGACAGGACCGGAGGTTGGGCCTGGCCTGGATGGCGCCGCCGGCGTGGCCCAATGGCTCAAGCTCGCGGGCCTGCGCCGTGCCTTGCGGCAACCGCAGCAGGCGTTGGCGGCGGTGCACCGCGCCCTGGAACTGGCGCCGCTGGACTTCATGGCGCTGGTCATGCGCGCGGGTCTGCTGGAAAGAAGCGGTGATGCCGGGGCTGGAGCGGCCTGGGGAGAGGCTTTGGCGCAGACCCCTCAAGGCCCTCTGCCGCCGCCGTTGGAAGCGGCGGTTTCGGCGGGGCGGGCGTTCCATGCCGCTTGGCTGGGTCGGCAGGAACAGCGGCTGGAACAGGTCGCGCAAGCGGCGGTCCGTGCCGGCGATAACGAGGCGGCAGGCGCGGTAGAACGGCTTCCGGACAGCCCGGTCGAGCGTGATGCCGACCATGCTTGGCGATTGGCCCGCTTCCGCGACAATATCCTGCGCAAGACACGGGTCTACCACAGCGAACCCACGCATTTCCATTATCCGGGCCTGGTCGAGCGCGAATTCCATCCGCGCCATGCAACGCCCTGGCTGGCCGAAGTGGAAGCCGGCTTCGAGGACATCCGTGCAGAGATGCTGGCGCTCGTCCAGTCGGAACGCGCGGAACTGGAGCCCTATATCCAGTACGCGGATCGCGAAAACCTCGCGCAATGGCGGCCGCTCAACAGGAGCCGCGACTGGAGCGCCCTACACCTGCTGAAGCAGGGGATCGAAGTCGCCGCCAATGCCGCGCAGGCGCCGCGCACGATGGAGATCCTCTCGCGCCTGCCGCAGCCGCGCGTGCCGGGCGCTTCGCCCAATGCGATGTTCTCGCTTCTGGCACCGCATACTGCGATTCCCCCGCATGTCGGTGTCGATAACACGCGGCTGGTCTGCCATCTGCCTCTTGCAGTGCCGCCGGGATGCTGGTTCCGCGTCGGCGCGGAGACGCGCGAATGGCGAGAGGGCGAGGCTTTCGCTTTTGACGATACCATCGAGCATGAAGCGATGAACCCCACGGACCTGCTGCGCGTCGTGTTCATTTTCGATGTCTGGCATCCCGGTCTGACCGCAAGCGAACGCGCGGCCGTTGCCGCGACCATCGCCGCTGCGGGGCACGGTGCAGGGCAGGGCGCAGGCGGCCTGTGAGAGGGGTGATGGTGAGCGATGAACGGCAAGCTTTGGCGGAAATGGCCGAGCAGGCATTGTCTCGGGGCGAGGAAGAACAGGCCGAAGCGCGGCTGACGGCCTGGCTGGCGCGCCAGACGGCGCACGGTCCGGCCAACGTCGTCCTGCTGCACTGGACGGCGATGCTGCGCCGCGCGCTCGACCGGCGCGAGGGCGCCATTGCCGCGCTGGAGGCCGCCATGCGCCTGGCACCGGACGATGCCGGGGTGGTCCACGCCCTCGCGCATGTCTCGCTGGAAGCCGGCAGGCCATCGGCCCGGCTGTTCGAACAGGCCATCCGGCTCGCCCCGGCGAAGGGCGAAATCCGCCTCGGCCTCGCCTCTGCACGCCTTGCCGAGGGCGAAGGTGCGCGGGGGCTGGGGGAAGTGGAGGCAATGCTCGGCGCCAACCCCGGCTGGATGGAGGGCCATCGTCAGTTCGCCCAGCTTGCCGTGATGACCGGCCAGCCGCAACGCGCCCTTGCCAGCATAGAGGCGGCCTTGCAGCGCTTTCCGCAGAGCGAGGCCTTGCGGATGCTCGCGATCGAACTGTTGCTGTCAGGCGAACGCTACGCGGAAGCGTTGATGGTGGTCGATCGCGCCATCGCCGCGCACGGGCCGCAGCATTCCTTCCTGCTTTCCCGCGCCGCCGCGCTGGATGAACTGGGGCGGCTGGAGGAAGCCGCTGTCGCTTTCGATCGGCTCGGCGCCGCCAAAGACCAGGCGCACGCAATATGGCGCGTTCGCCATCTCCTGCGCATCGGCGAGGTGGCCAGGGCGATCGCCGAGATCGAGCCCTGGCTGGCGGCGGCCGGTGCGGAAGCGATCTGGCCTTATGCCGCCCTGGCCTGGCGGCTCGGAGGCGATCCGCGAGCAGAATGGCTCGATGGCCAGGACGGTCTGGTGCAGGTGATCGACCTCGATCCGGCGGAGATCGGATTGACCGAGCTTGTCCCATTGTTGCGCGATCTCCATGCACAGTCGGGGCGGTTTCTGGACCAGTCTGTGCGGGGCGGAACGCAGACCGATGGCGCTCTGCTGGGCCGTTGCGAACCGGAGATCGCGGCGGTTCGCGAGGTACTGCGCCGCGAAGTGGCCGGCTTCGCAGCCGGGTTGCCCCAGCCGGATCCAACACAGCAGGATCCGACGCATCCGATGCTGGGCCTTCGCCGTGCCGAACGGCCGAGGTTCGCGGGAAGCTGGTCGGTGCGACTGGCCGGCGCGGGCTTCCACGCCGCGCATCACCATCCGCAGGGCTGGATCAGTTCCGCGCTCTATCTGGCTGTTCCCGAGGGACTTTCGCCCGGCGAGGGATGGCTGGACCTGGGCGGCGCACCGGCAGGTCTGGGCGATCTCGCGCCGCGCCTGTCGGTGGAGCCTCGCCCGGCCCGCCTCGTGCTGTTTCCCTCGTGG